>NZ_LZJC01000096.1 GCF_001666755.1 Mycobacterium sp. E1214
CCGCCGCCGCGTCGACGGTGATTTCCGCGGCCAGCCCCGGCGCGCCGTCGGGTTGCTGCTCGCCGCGCACCAGCATCGCGGCGCCGCGGACGTTGAGCTCGGCGACGGTGGTCGCGACGGTGTTGCGGGGGCTGCCGTGCGGCTGGTCGCGGTAGACGGACACCGCCGTCGGCGCGAAGACCGCGACGGTGCGCTGCCCCGGGGTCACCGGGCCCGGAGCGGCCGCGTGCCAGCGCTCGCCGGTCGAGGTGTGTAGCGCGCCGTCGTCGCCGAGGGTGCCCTGCACCAGGTTGACGCCGGCGATGCGCGCGCCGAACGGACTGCGCGGGGCGCTCAGGACGTCGGCGACCGGGCCGATCTCGGCGATGGACCCGGACTCGAGGATCAACACCCGGTCGGCCAGCGTCAACACGTCGAGGAGGTCGTGGGTGACGAGGATGACCGCGCAGCCGGTGTGGGCGACGACGCGGCGCAGCACCGCCCGGATTCCCGCCGCGGCGGCCACGTCGAGCCCGGCCAGCGGTTCGTCGAGCAGCAGCACGTCCGGTTCGGCGGCCAGCGCGCGCGCGATCGCCACCCGCTGGGCCTGACCGCCCGAGAGCTGCCGCGGCCGGCGACCGGCGAACTGCTCGGCGTCGACCTCTTTCAACCAGCGCAGCGACGCCTGAGACGAGGCGCGGGCGCGACGGAACCAACCGCGCCGGCTGCGCGGGCCGAACGCCACGTTGGCCGCCACGCTCAGGTGCGGGAACAGCAGCGGGTCCTGCAGCAGCAGGCCCACCCGGCGGTCATGGGTCGCCACGTGGACGCCGGCGTTGGTGTCGGTCAACACCCGATCCCCCAGCCGCACCAGCCCACGGTCAGGCCGGATCAACCCCGCGACGACGTGCAGGGCCGTCGACTTGCCCGCGCCGTTGGGGCCCAGCACCGCGAGCACCTCGCCGGCCGACACCGAGAACGCGGCGTCCAGGCGGTCGGCGACGACCGCGCGCACCTGTAGGCCGCTCACCGGGTCTCGGTTCCCGTCAGCCGCGCGGCGCCCAGGCCCAACACCACCACCGCCGCGACCGCTATCAGCAGCACCGACAGCGCGACGGCGGCGTCGGCGTCGCTCACCCGCTGCACGTAGATCTCCAGCGGCAGCGTGCGGGTCACGCCCTGCCGGGAGCCCGCGAACGTCAACGTGGCACCGAACTCGCCGAGCGAGCGGGCGAACGCCAGCACCGCCCCCGACACCAGGCCCGGCAGCAGCAGCGGCAGCGTCACCCGCCACCACACCGCGCTGGGGCGTGCGCCCAGCGTGGCCGCCACGATCTCGAAGTCGCCGCCCGCGGTGCGCGCGGCGCCCTCCAGGGAGATCACCAGGAATGGCAGCGAAACGAAGGTCTGGGCCAGCACGACGGCGGTGGTGCTGAACGCGATGTGCAGCCCGGCCGCCTCCAGGTACCGGCCGAGCAGGCCGAACCGCCCGAAGGCGTAGAGCAGCGCGATCCCACCGACCACCGGGGGCAGGACCAGCGGCAGCAGGATCAACGGTCGCAGGAACCGTGCGGTCGGTCCCGCTCCGCGGGCCAGGACCAGGGCCATGGGCACGCCCAGCAGCACGCACAGCGCGGTGCTCGCCGCGGCGGTCTTCAGGCTCAGCAGCAGCGCCGTCCTCGACGACGAGCTGGTGATCAGCGACCAAAAGTTCGGCCAGTCGACCTTGACCGCGATCGCCAACAGCGGCAGCAGCACGAACAGCGTCCCCGCCACCGCGGGTAGGTACACCCAGCGCGGCAGCGGCGTGCGACGGCTCATGCCAGGCCGTCAGGGCTTGGCGAATCCGGCCTGGGCCAACACCCGCTGGCCGTCGGCGGACGTCACGAGGGCCACGAATTTCTGCGCCAACGCCGGCAGCGGCGCCCCCTTGAGGACCGCGATCGGATAGACGTTCGCCGCGCCGGCCGCCTCCGGAAACGGCACCGTGGTGACCTTGTTCCCCGCGCCCGTCGCGTCGGTGACGTAGACGAGCGCGGCGTCGGCCTGCCCGCTGGTGACCTTGTTGAGGACGTCGGTCACGCTGAGCTCCTCGCTGACCGGGTGCAGGTGGGTGCCGGTGCTGTCCTCGATGCGCTGCGTCGCCGAGCCGCACGGCACGGGCTGTTGGCAGACCACGACACTCAGCCCGGGCTTCGCGAGGTCGGCGAACGACCCGATGTTCTTCGGGTTGCCGGGCGCGGTGACGATCACCAGCGTGTTGGACGCGAAGTTGATGGCGTTGCCGGCCAGCAGGCCGGCCTTGGCGACGGTGTCCATCTGCGCGGTGTCCGCGGAGGCGAAGACGTCGGCCGTAGCGCCCTGGCGCAGCTGGGTCGCCAGTTCCGAGGAGCCGGCGAAGTCGAAGTCGACGCCGCTGCCCGGGTTGGCCGTCGTGAACTGGTGGCCGAGGGCGGTGAAGGTGGCCTTGAGCGAGGCCGCGGCGAAGACCACCACCTTGCCCGACGCCGGCGGCGACTGGGCGGGTCGCGCGGCGGGTGACCGCGAACCGCACCCCACCAGGCTCGTCACGAGCAGCGCCGACAAGACACCCGCCGCGATCCCGATCCGAGGCATGGCTGGACCCTATCGCCCGCGGCGACCGGCCCGCTCGCCGACGGGATCGCCGCGGGCCGGTCGCGGACGTCCGCGGGCCAGGACGGGAGGAAATCGTTACCGAAATGGCCCGCGCGTCGCAGCCCGAGGAAATTTCCCCGCCTAGCTACTGTCCAGTAACATCGACCGGGATCGTTGCCATTGCGCGCGGGGCAGGCCGGCGTTGCGGGGATGGGTTCGGCGCGGAACACGAGGAGGTCATGGCAGTGGAGGTGCTGGTTACCGGTGGTGACACCGAGTTGGGCCGCACGGTAGCCGAGGGCTTCCGCAACGACGGCCACAGCGTGACTCTGGTGGGCGCGGGCAAGAGCGACCTGGAGATCGCCGCCAAAGAGCTCGAGGCCGAGGCGATCGTCTGCGACACGACCGACGCGGCCAGCCTCGCGGAGGCGCGGCCGCAGTTCCCGCATCACCTCGACACCATCGTGCACGTGCCCGCCCCGACGTTCGACGCCGGCGACCCCCGCACCCACTCGATCGCCGACACGGCGGCGGCGTGGCGCCAGGCGCTGGACGCGACGGTGCTGTCCGCCGTCCTGACGGTGCAGAACGTCGGCGACCACCTGCGCTCCGGCGGCTCCATCATCAGCGTGGTGGCCGAGAACCCGGCGCCGGGCAGCGCGGACTCCGCCGCCAAGGCGGCCCTGTCGAGCTGGGTTGCCGGGCAGGCCACCATCTTTGGCACTCGCGGCATCACCGTCAACGCGGTGGCGAGCGGTCGCAGCGCCGAGGCCGGCTACGACGGCCTCTCGCGGACCAGCCCGCCGGTCGCGTCGGAGGTGGCGCGCTTGGCGCTGTTCCTGACCACGTCGGCGGCCCGCCACATCACCGGGCAGACGCTGCACGTGAGCCACGGCGCGCTGGCGCGTTTCGCTTAGAGCGTTTCTCGCGCCCTTCTTCGCCCGCCGGAGGATCGCTACGGTAACTACCGTGGCTATTCGACTCGGTTTGCAGATTCCCAACTTCTCCTACGGCACTGGGGTCGAGGAACTCTTCCCCACCGTCATCGCCCAGGCCCGTGAGGCCGAATCGGCTGGATTTGATTCGGTTTTCGTGATGGACCACTTCTACCAACTGCCCATGCTGGGCTCGCCCGATCAGCCGATGCTGGAGGCCTACACCGCGCTCGGCGCGCTGGCCACCGCCACCGAACGCGTGCAGCTGGGCACGCTGGTCACCGGCAACACCTACCGCAATCCCACCCTGCTGGCCAAGGTCATCACGACGCTCGACGTGGTGAGCCAAGGGCGGGCCATCCTGGGTATCGGCACCGGTTGGTTCGAGCTCGAACACGACCAATTGGGTTACGAATTCGGCACTTTCACCGACCGGTTCAACCGCCTCGACGAGGCCCTGCAGATCATCTTGCCCATGCTTGAGGGTGAGCGGCCCACCTTCTCCGGCACCTGGTATCACACCACCGAGGCGGTCGCCAATCCCCGCTTCCGCGACCACATTCCGTTGATGATCGGCGGCAGCGGTGAGAAGAAGACGATCCCGCTGGCCGTCCGCCACTTCGACCACCTCAACGTGATCGCCGGGTTCGACGAGCTGCCGCGCAAGGTGCAGGTGATCCGCGAACAGTGCGAGAAGATCGGGCGCGACCCGACCACGCTGGAGACCAGCGTCCTGGTCACGGTGCTGCTCGACGAGAACGCGCAAGCCGACCAGGTTCCGGCGGAGATGACGCAGCGCATGGCGGTCGGCAACGCCGACTCGGTCGCCGATCAACTCAAGACCAAGGTGATTGACGCCGGCATCGACAGCCTGATCATCAACATGCCGTTCTACACACCGGGTGCCGTCGACGCCGCCGGCCAGGCGCTGCGCCCGCTGGTCGGCCTGTAGCCCCCGACGTGGGCGGCATGACGAAAATCACCCTGCCCGAACAGGTGTGATGCAGCGGGTGTGGTTGATTACACACGCTTACCAGCTAGGTATCGGGGTACTCGCGTGACTAGCGTGGTTTGTAACTGCAGTCGCGCGTCCAAAAGCCCCCGTCAGGAGCAGCGGAAACATGAGCCCCCATCCAGAAGAAACAGCTGGACCGGAGCGTCGCCACCAGGTCGTCATCATCGGATCGGGATTCGGTGGTCTCAACGCGGCGAAGAAACTCAAGCACGCCAACGTCGACATCAAGCTGATCGCCCGCACGACCCATCACCTGTTCCAGCCGCTGCTCTACCAAGTGGCCACCGGGATCATCTCCGAGGGCGAGATCGCCCCCGCCACCCGGGTGGTGCTGCGGCACCAGCGCAACGTCCAGGTGCTGCTGGGCAACGTGACGCACATCGACCTGACGCGACGGGCGGTGGTCTCCGAGCTGCTGGGCCACACCTACGAAACCCCTTACGACAGCTTGATTGTCGCCGCGGGCGCCGGGCAGTCCTACTTTGGCAACGACCAGTTCGCCGAGTTCGCCCCCGGCATGAAGTCGATCGACGACGCGCTGGAGCTGCGCGGCCGGATCCTGAGCGCCTTCGAGCAGGCGGAGCGGTCTAGCGACCCGGAGCGACGGGCCAAGCTGCTGACGTTCACCGTCATCGGCGCCGGCCCCACCGGCGTCGAAATGGCCGGGCAGATAGCCGAATTGGCCACCTATACGCTGAAGGGCTCGTTCCGCGGCATCGACTCCACCAAGGCCCGGGTGATCCTGCTCGACGCCGCCCCCGCCGTGCTGCCACCGTTCGGTGACAAGCTGGGTCAGCGCGCGCGGGCGCGGTTGGAGAAGCTCGGCGTCGAGATTCAGCTGGGCGCCATGGTCACCGATGTGGACCGTAACGGCTTGACGGTCAAGGACCCCGACGGCAAGCTGCGCCGCATCGAATCGGCCTGCAAGGTGTGGTCGGCCGGCGTGCAGGCCAGCGGTCTGGGCCGGGACCTGGCCGAGCAGTCCGCCGTCGAGTTGGACCGGGCCGGCCGCGTCAAGGTGCTGCCCGACCTGTCGATTCCCGGTCACCCGAACGTGTTCGTCATCGGCGACATGGCCGCCGTCGAGGGCGTTCCCGGTGTGGCGCAGGGTGCGATCCAGGGCGCCAAGTACGTCGCCGGCATGATCAAAGCCGAGGTGGGCGGGGCGGACCCGGGCCAGCGCGAGCCGTTCCAGTACTTCGACAAGGGGTCGATGGCCACGGTGTCGCGGTTCTCCGCGGTGGCCAAGATCGGGCCGCTGGAGTTCAGCGGGTTCATCGCCTGGTTGATGTGGCTGGTGCTGCACCTGGTCTACCTCGTCGGTTTCAAGACGAAGATCAGCACGCTGCTGTCGTGGACCGTGACGTTCCTGAGCACCCGCCGCGGGCAGCTGACGATCACCGAGCAGCAGGCGTTCGCGCGAACCCGGATCGAGCAGCTCGCCGAGCTAGCGGCCGAGGCCCGCGGTTCCACGGGAACCGAACGCGTCGCCAGTTAAGGGGCCCCATCGGGGGCCAGTCAGCCCGCCAGGCGCTCGGCCTGCCACGTGCTGAGCAGCCCACCGCCGGCGAGGCACAGCGTGGTGGCCCCGTCGAGCAGCGGCGACGCGTCGAAAGCGGTTGCGGGGTAACGAAACTCGCTGATCGTGGCGCGCGGAGCCCCGAGGGCGTCGTCGGCCAGGGATCCGGGCCCCAGCTCCAGCCGGTGCCGCAGCACCGGGCGCCGAGCGCAGTCGGCGGTCATCGATCCCGACCAAAACCCTTGGCGCTCACCGCATCTTCCGATCTGCACCCGCTCGCGAAACCGCAGCCGGGCCTGGTCACCCAACGACACGGTGGCGCAGGACAAGTGCCGCGCGTCCGCGGCCACCACGGTCGGTTCCAGGTCGATATCGAGGCTGCCGGCGTTCTCGATCGCCCACAGCATTCGCGACGTCGGGGTGTCGGGGCCGGGCAGCGCGACCGTGGCCGCGGCGCTGCGCAGCGCCAGGCCGGCGCCCGGTTCGACGATCACGCGGATGTCGATGGTGTCGCCGCCCAGCGGCGTGGCGGCCGCCGACACCAGGTGCACCGTGTCCAAACCGGTGTAGCGGGCGGCGACGCCGCCGGTGCAACGGATGCGGGGCAGCCGATCGCGCGACGCGACCACCTCCACTCGCGACCGCATCACCCGGCCGCCCGAAGTTGGGCGCGCACCCAGCTCAACACCTCGCTGGCGGCCGGGTCTTCGGCCAGCGACTGCAGCACCGTCGGGCGTCCATCGCGCACCGCGGCGGCGTCGTCGGCCATCACCCGCAGGTCGGCACCGACCAGCGGCGCCAGGTCGGTCTTGTTGACCACCAACAGATCCGAGAACGTCACGCCCGGGCCGCCCTTGCGCGGCACCTTGTCGCCGCCGGCCACATCGATGACGAAGATCTGCGCGTCCACCAGGCCCGACGAGAACGTCGCGGTGAGGTTGTCGCCGCCGGATTCGACCAAGATCAGGTCGAGCTGGTCGTGCGCGGCGATGAGATCGTCGATCGCGTCCAGGTTCGCGGTGATGTCGTCGCGGATGGCGGTGTGCGGGCAGCCGCCGGTCTGCACGGCGGTGATCCGGTCGTCCGGGAGCACCGCGTGGCGGCGCAGGAAGTCGGCGTCCTCGGTGGTGTAGATGTCGTTGGTCAGCACCGCGACGGACAGCTCGTCGCGCAATTGCCGGCACAGCGCGGCGACCAGCGCCGTCTTCCCCGAGCCGACCGGGCCGCCGACCCCGATGCGCAGCGGCTCACCGGGCTGCCGGACCCGCCTGGGTCGGTCGGCATGGGTGTGCGGGTGGCTGTGGGTGTGCGGCAATTGCGTTGTCATCGTGAACCTTTCAGGAGACGAACAAGGGCCGCTCGCGTTCCGCATGGCGCTGCGCCAGCGTATCGAGCAACGGGTCGGACAGGTCGGCCAGACCGAGCGTCGCCTCGGCGGCGGTGCGCTCGCACAGATCGGCGAGCCTGAAGGTCAGGGCCGCCACGTCGGCCGGGTCCAGCGCCAGCAGCCGTTGGGCGGCGGTCGCCGACCCGGTCATCGTGGTGTAGACGACGGCCAGGGCGCCCTGGTGCGGCGCCAGGCCGCTGACCGCGCCGACGCGCCCCGCCGCGACGGCGAGGTGCGGGTGCGGGCCGAGGGCCTGCCACGGCTCCTGCGCCCACACCCGCCGCGCCAGCCGGGCCAACCCGCGGCCCTGGCTGCGCGACGCGTGCCGCGCGGCGGGCGCCGGTGTGCGGGCGTCGGTCTCGCGGTCGGCGTCGCCCACCGACAACTCGCCGCGGTGCACCGCGGCCGCGATCGACGCGGTCACCAGGCCGTGACTGCCAATCCTGCGGCGCAGGAAGGCGTCCAGCGTCGGCAGGTCCGTGACCAGCCCGCCGGTGACGGCCTCCTCGACGCCGCCGGAGTGCACGTGCCCCCCGGCGGGCAGCCGCGAGTCGGCCAGGGTAAGCAGCGTCGCCAGGGCGGTCATGCGTCCTCAGAACAGGAAATAACGTTGCGCCATGGGCAGTTCCGACGCCGGCTGCTCCTGCCACACCTCGCCGTCGACCCGCACGGTGAACGTGTCCGGGTCCACCTGGATGTCGGGCAGCGCGTCGTTGAGCGGCAGCGCCGCCTTGCCGAGCCCGCTGGTGTCGCGCACCGGCGCCAGGCGACGGTTGACGGCGAGCCGTTCGGCCAGCCCGGCCTCGATCGCGTGCGGGGCGACAAAGTGCACCGAGGTGGCCGCCGCCGCTGCCGGCGCCGCACCGAACATCGGCCGCGGCAGAACCGGCTGCGGGGTGGGGATGGAGGCGTTGGCGTCACCCATCGCGGCCCAGGCGATCATGCCGCCCTTGAGCACCGCGTGCGGCCGGACCCCGAAGAACGCCGGTTCCCACAGCACCAGGTCGGCCAGCTTGCCCACCTCCACCGAGCCGATCTCGCCGTCCAGGCCATGCGAGATCGCCGGGCAGATGGTGTATTTCGCGACGTAACGGCGCACCCGGGCGTTGTCTGCGGCGCCGTCGCCGGGCAGTGCGCCCCGGCGGCGTTTCATGACGTGCGCGGTCTGCCAGGTGCGCAACACCACCTCGCCGATCCGACCCATCGCCTGCGAGTCGCTGCCGATCATCGAGATGGCGCCGATGTCGTGCAATAGATCCTCGGCCGCCATGGTCGAGGGCCGGATCCGGCTCTCGGCGAAGGCCAGATCCTCGGGCACCCTGGGGTTGAGGTGGTGGCAGACCATCAGCATGTCCAGGTGCTCGTCGAGGGTGTTGACGGTGTGCGGACGCGTCGGATTCGTCGAACTGGGCAACACGTTGGGCTGGCCCGCGACCCTGATGATGTCGGGGGCGTGCCCGCCACCGGCCCCCTCGGTGTGGTAGGTGTGAATCGACCGGCCCGCGATCGCTGCCAGCGTGTCCTCGACGAAGCCGGTCTCGTTGAGCGTGTCGGTGTGCAGCGCCACCTGCACCCCGGCGGCGGCCGCCACGGTGAGGCACGCGTCGATGGCCGCCGGGGTCGATCCCCAGTCCTCGTGCAGCTTGAAACCCGAGGCGCCGCCGCGTAATTGCTCCCACAGCGCCTCACCGTTGACGGTGTTGCCCTTGCCTAGCAGCGCGAAGTTCACCGGCCATCCGTCGAGCGCTTCCAGCATCCGGGCGAGGTGCCACGCGCCCGGGGTGACCGTGGTGGCCTTGCTGCCCTCGGCGGGTCCGGTGCCGCCGCCGATGATCGTGGTGATCCCGGCGCCGAGCGCCTCGTGCATGAGCTGCGGGCAGATCAGGTGCACGTGACAGTCGACGGCGCCGGCGGTCAGGATCCGGCCGTTGCCACCGATCACCTCGGTGGACGGGCCCACCACCAGGTCCGGGTGCACGCCGTCCATGGTGTCCGGGTTACCGGCTTTGCCGATGGCCACGATGCGGCCATCGCGAATACCGATGTCGGCCTTGATGATTCCCCAGTGGTCGACGATCACCGCGCCGGTGATCACGGTGTCGGGCGCGCCGTCGGCCCGCGAGGCCCGGCCCTGGCCCATCGACTCGCGCAGCACCTTGCCGCCGCCGAACACCGCCTCGTCACCGGCCAATCCCGGGCCGCCGCTGCGGTCTTCGGTGATCTCGATCAGCAAGTCGGTGTCCGCCAACCGGATCCGGTCCCCGGTGGTAGGCCCGAACAGCGCCGCGTAGCGCGCCCGCGACAGCTGGGTCATCGGGCGTCGAGCCGTCCGGGCGGAGCCAGGCTCAGGCCATGCACCTCGCGGCGGCCGCGCAGCGGTACCAGGCGCACCCGCAGGGACACACCGGGTTCGAAGCGCACGGCGGTGGCCGCCGGGACGTCGAGGCGGTACCCATGGGCGGCCGCGCGGTCGAAGGACAGCGCCGCGTTTGCCTGCGGGAGGTGCACGTGGCTACCGACCTGCACCGGCCGGTCACCGGTGTTGAGGACGTCGACCTCGATGCGCTCGGCGCCCGCATTGATCTCGACATCGCCGCGGCCGTAGAGGATTTCGCCGGGAATCATGCGATCGGGTGGTGCACGGTGACCAACTTGGTGCCGTCCGGGAACGTCGCCTCCACCTGCACGTCGTCGAGCATCTCCGGCACCCCGTCCATGACGTCGTCGCGGCCGAGCACATCGCAGCCGCTGGCCATCAGCTCGGCGACGCTGCGCCCGTCGCGCGCGCCTTCGAGGATGTGATCGGTGATGAGGGCCACCGCTTCCGGGTGGTTGAGCCGGAGCCCGCGGGCCCGGCGGCGGCGAGCCAGCTCGGCGGCGTAGGACAGCAGCAACCGCTCCTGCTCGTGCGGCGTCAGGCGCATATCCCGAAATCCTGCCATGCCGGGGCGTGCGGCGCTGTGACGGCCGCCCTCTGTGCTCAGCCCCTGGGCTCGAGGTTTTGCAGGCGCACCTGGCCCCGGGCGATCACCCGGTCGTCGCTGTCGGTGATGGTCACCGACCACAGCTGCTGGCGGCGCCCGCGATGGATGGGCTCGGCCGCACCGAACACCTTCCCGGAGCCGATGGACCGCAGGAAATCGGTGTTGTTGTTGACGCCCACCACGTCGCCGCCGCCGTGTTCGGCGAGCCAGAGGTGCGCGGCGACGCTGGCCAGGCTCTCCACCATCGAGCAATAAACGCCACCGTGCACCAAACCCATCGGCTGCAGCAGCTTGGGTGACACCTCGAGTTCGGCGCGCACGCCGTCGGGACCGAGTTCGGTGTAGCGCAGCCCGATCTCGTCGTCGAACGGCGCGCTGAAATCCGGGGGGATGCTGGATTGCGGGGGCACTGACACGTTCCTGTGTCTACACCATCGGGCGGCGCCGACGGCCCCGGGCATCGGCGAAAAGGCCTGTCAGCCCCCGAGAAACGGCTGAGCCCCGTGCCACGAAGGCACGGGGCTCGCCGATCGAGTGGACCGGGGGTCTCAGCAGCCCTCTGGACACTCACGCGGTCCGTATCGCTCGACCCGTTCAATATAGGCAAGGCTGCCCTAACTTTGCAAGCGTATTGTTCACATTGCTTACTCGCGGCTTGCTCGCGCCGTTCTCGTCGGCGCCGAGCGGTCGGCCGGCGGCGTCGTTGGCCGATTTTCGGTACGACCGTCGGTAGTAAGCCGGAGTACGCTGGTTCCGACGCTCAGGAGATGAACGAACTATGGCCAAACTGACTCGGCTGGGAGACCTCGAACGGGCCGTGATGGACCACCTGTGGTCCGCGGCGGAGCCGCAGACCGTCCGCCAGGTCCACGAGGCGTTGGCGGCGCAGCGCGAGCTCGCGTACACGACGGTCATGACGGTCCTGCAGCGCTTGGCCAAGAAGAACCTCGTGTCGCAGATCCGCGACGACCGCGCGCACCGCTACGCGGCGGTGCACGGGCGCGACGAATTGGTGGCCGGCCTGATGGTCGACGCCCTGGCCCAGGCCGAGGACTCCGGCAGCCGGCAGGCCGCGCTGGTGCACTTCGTCGAACGGGTCGGCGCCGACGAGGCGGCGGCCCTGCGCCGCGCGCTCTCTGAGTTGGAGGCCAATCAGCGCAAGAACACCCCGTCTGCTGGCGCGGCGCCGGAGGGCTGAGGGAGAATGACGGTGTGTCCGCGCTGGCCTTCACCATTCTTGCGGGGCTGCTAGCCGGCCCGGCGCCGGCGGTGTTGGCACGCAGCCGGTGGCCGATGCGGGCACCGCGGGCCGCTCTCGTCCTGTGGCAGGCCATCGCGCTGGCCGCGGTCCTCTCCGCGTTCAGCGCCGGCATCGCGATCGCCACCCGCCTGCTGATGCCCGGACCCGACGGCCGCCCCACCGCCAGCGTCGTCGGCGCCGCCGGCCGGCTCGGCTGGCCGCTGTGGGCGGCCTACATCACCGTGTTCGCGCTAACCGTGGTGGTCGGCGCCCGGCTCATGGTCGCCATCGTGCGCGTCGCCATCGCCAACCGGCGCCGCCGGGCGCACCACCGCATGGTGGTCGACCTCGTCGGGGTGGACCACGGCACGGCGCGGCAACCGTGCGCCAAGACCCGCGCCCTGCGGGTGCTGGATGTCGCGCAGCCGCTGGCCTACTGCCTGCCCGGGGTGCGCAGCCGCGTCGTGGTCAGCGAGGGCGCGTTGAGCACCCTGGCCGACGCCGAGGTCGACGCCATCCTCACCCACGAGCGGGCCCACCTGCGGGCGCGCCACGACCTGGTGCTCGAGGCGTTCACCGCCGTGCACGCCGCCTTCCCCCGGCTGGTGCGCAGCGCCAACGCGCTGGGCGCGGTGCAGTTGCTGGTCGAGCTGCTCGCCGACGACGCCGCGGTGCGCGCCGCTGGTCGCGCTCCCCTGGCCCGGGCGCTCGTCGCCTGCGCGACGGGGCGCGCGCCGTCGGGCGCGCTGGCCGTCGGCGGCCCGAGCACCGTGCTGCGCGTCCGGCGGCTGTCGGGACAGGGCAACAGCCTGCCGCTCGCGGCGGCCGCCTACGTGGCCGCGGTGGCGGTTTTCGTGGTGCCCACCATCGCCCTGGCCGTGCCGTGGCTCACCGAGCTGCGGCGGCTGTTCAACCTGTAGGCCAGCGGCGGACAAACACTTTGGCGGACCACCGCCGCCCTGTGTCAGAGTGTGTCGGCAAGCTTGTCGCAGCACTCCCCGCCGACCGAGAGGCGAAGACATGAGTTCGTCCGATGCACAACCTGGTTCCACGACCGGCACCGCGCAGATCGGCGTCACCGGCCTGGCCGTGATGGGCTCGAACCTCGCCCGCAACTTCGCCCGGCACGGGTACACCGTTGCGCTGCACAACCGCTCGGTCGCCAAGACCGACGCGCTGCTCAAAGAGCACGGCGACGACGGCAACTTCGTCCGCTCCGAGACCATCGAGGAATTCCTGGACGCGCTGGAGAAGCCGCGCCGGGTGATCATCATGGTCAAGGCCGGTGACCCCACCGACGCCGTCATCAACGAGCTCGCCGACGCCATGGAAGACGGTGACATCATCATCGACGGCGGCAACGCGCTCTACACCGACACCATCCGCCGCGAGAAGGCGATCCGCGAGCGCGGCCTGCACTTCGTCGGCGCCGGCATCTCCGGTGGCGAGGAGGGGGCGCTGAACGGGCCGTCGATCATGCCCGGCGGACCCGCCGAGTCCTACAAGTCGCTGGGCCCGCTGCTCGAGGAGATCTCCGCCCACGTCGACGGCGTGCCGTGCTGCACCCACATCGGCCCGGACGGGGCCGGGCACTTCGTCAAGATGGTGCACAACGGCATCGAGTACTCCGACATGCAGCTGATCGGCGAGGCCTACCAGCTGCTGCGCGACGGCCTGGGCAAGACCGCGCCCGAGATCGCCGACGTGTTCGCCGAATGGAACAACGGCGACCTGGACAGCTTCCTGATCGAGATCACCGCGCAGGTGCTGCGCCAGACCGACGCGAAGACCGGCAAGCCGCTCGTCGACGTCATCCTCGACGAGGCCGAGCAGAAGGGCACCGGCCGCTGGACCGTGAAGTCGGCGCTCGACCTCGGGGTGCCGGTGACCGGCATCGCCGAGGCGGTGTTCGCCCGCGCACTGTCCGGCTCGGTGGCCCAGCGCAAGGCGACCACCGGCCTGGCTTCGGGCAAGCTCGGCGAAAAGCCCAGCGACGCAGCGCAATTCATTGACGACGTGAGCAAGGCGCTGTACGCGTCGAAGATCATCGCCTACGCCCAGGGCTTCAACCAGATCCAGGCCGGCAGCGCCGAATACGACTGGGGCATCACCCCGGGCGACATGGCCACCATCTGGCGGGGCGGCTGCATCATCAGGGCCAAGTTCCTCAATCGGATCAAGGAGGCGTTCGACGAGAACCCCGACCTGCCGAGTTTGATCGTGGCGCCCTATTTCCGCAGCGCTATCGAGGACTCCATCGACAGCTGGCGCCGCGTCGTCGTCACGGCCACCGAGCTGGGCATCCCGATCCCGGGATTCTCCTCGGCGCTGTCCTACTACGACGCGCTGCGCACCGAGCGGCTGCCGGCGGCGCTGACGCAGGGCCTGCGCGACTTCTTCGGCGCGCACACCTACGGCCGCATCGACGCCGAGCCCGACAAGCGTTTCCACACGCTGTGGAGCGGCGACCGCAGCGAAGTGCCCGCCTAGCGGGTAGCACGACAGGACGCAACGGGGACGGGGAGTAGGCGGGGCGACGGCGATGAAGTTTCTCAACGGGCAGGCACCCGGCTACGACTTGACCTACAACGACGTCTTCGTGATGCCGAACCGCTCGGACGTGGCGTCGCGCTTCGACGTGGACCTGTCCACCGAGGACGGGTCGGGGACCACGATTCCCGTCGTCGTCGCCAACATGACCGCGGTGGCCGGGCGGCGGATGGCCGAGACGGTCGCGCGTCGAGGCGGCATCGTCATCCTGCCGCAGGATCTGCCGAGCACCGCCGTGCAGCAGACGGTGCACTTCGTCAAGAGCCGCGACCTGGTCCTGGACACCCCGGTGGTCCTGGAGCCCGATGACTCGGTGTCCGACGCCACCGCCCTGATCCACAAGCGCGCCCACGGCGTGGCCGTCGTCGCCTTCGAGGGCCGCCCCATCGGGCTGGTCAGCGAATCGTCGTGCCTGGGCGTGGACCGCTTCACCCGGGTGCGCGACGTCGCCATCACCGACTTCGTCACCGCGCCACTGGGAACCGAGCCGCGCAAGATCTTCGACCTGCTCGAGCACGCACCGACGGGCGTCGCGGTGGTGACCCACGGCGACGGCACGCTGGCCGGCGTGCTGACGCGCACCGGCGCCATCCGCACCGGGCTCTACACCCCCGCCACCGACGCCCGGGGCCGGCTGCGGGTGGGCGCGGCGGTGGGCATCAACGGTGACGTCGGCGCCAAGGCCCGGTCGCTGGTCGAGGCGGGTGTCGACGTGGTGGTCATCGACACCGCGCACGGCCACCAGGCCAAGACGCTCGAGGCCATCCGGACCGTGGCCTCGCTGGAGCTGGGCGTGCCGCTGGTCGCGGGCAACGTGGTCTCCGCCGAGGGCACCCGCGACCTGCTGAACGCCGGGGCCAGCATCGTCAAGGTCGGCGTGGGCCCCGGCGCCATGTGCACCACCCGGATGATGACCGGCGTCGGGCGCCCGCAGTTCTCCGCCGTCGTCGAATGTGCCGCAGCGGCAAGGGAAGAGGGCGGGCACGTGTGGGCCGACGGCGGCATCCGGCATCCGCGCGACGTGGCGCTGGCGCTGGCCGCCGGGGCCTCCAACGTCATGATCGGGTCCTGGTTCGCCGGCACCTACGAGTCACCCGGGGACTTGCTGCGCGACCGCGACGACCAGCCCTACAAGGAGAGCTACGGCATGGCGTCCAAGCGGGCGGTGGTGGCGCGCAGCGGCGCCGACACCGCCTTCGACCGCGCCCGCAAGGCCCTGTTCGAGGAGGGCATCTCGACGTCCCGGATGGGCCTGAACCCGGCCCGCGGGGGCGTCGAGGACCTGATCGACCACATCACCTCGGGCGTGCGCAGCACCTGCACCTACGTCGGCGCCGCAAACCTGGCCGAGCTGCACGACCTGGCCATCATCGGCGTGCAGTCGGCCGCCGGTTTCGCCGAAGGCCACCCGCTGCCGCAGGGCTGGTAACTTCGCGCCGCCCGGGTAGTAAGGCTAGCCTTGCCTAACGGGAGCTGTTAACGTACTGCGCCATGACCTCCTCGCCCTCGACCGCCGTCCACGACGCGGTGCTGAGCATCCTGCGTGATGAACTCAACGTCGACATGAGCCGTGTCACCCGCGACGCGCGGTTGGTCGACGACGTCGGCCTCGACTCCGTGGCGTTCGCCGTCGGCATGGTGGCCATCGAGGAGCGGCTGGGCGTGTCCCTGACCGAGGAGGAACTCCTGAACTGCGACACCGTGGGCGACTTGCAGGCCGCGGTCGCGTCCAGGTATCGCGATGAGTAAGCTCGCCGCCGCGCTGAGCGCGGCGATGCGCACGGCGCCCACCGACCTCGTGGTGCTGGACCGCGAATCGTCGACGTGGCGCCGCCACCCCTGGCCCGAGGTGCACGGCCTGGCCGAGGCCGTGGCCGCCTGGCTGCAGGACCGCGACCAGCCGCCCGCCGTCGGGCTGGTCGGCGAGCCCACCGTCGAATTCGTCGCCGCCCTGCAGGGTGCGTGGCTCGCGGGCGCGAGCGTGGCGATCCTGCCCGGGCCGGTGCGCGGCGCCGAGGCTCGGCGCTGGGCAGAGGCGACCTTGACCCGGTTCGTCGGCGTCGGCGTGCGCACGGTGCTGAGCCACGGCGGTTACCTGGACGGGTTGCAGGCGCTGCACCCCGACGGCCTGGGCGACGTGGTGGTCGAGGATCTCGCCGCCGCGACGCGGGGTGGTCGCTCGCCCGGCGCCCCCGCGCCGACGTCGAATCCGGCGATCCTGCAGGGCACGGCCGGCTCGACCGGCACACCCAAGACCGCGGCCCTGTCGCCCGGCGCCGTGCTGGCCAACCTGCGCGGCCTCAACCGGCGGTTGTCGGTGACCGCGGCGGACGTCGGCTGCTCGTGGTTGCCGCTGTACCACGACATGGGCCTGTCGTTCCTGCTGGCGTCGGCGTTGGGCCAGATGTCGCTGTGGCTGGCGCCCACCGCGGCGTTCACCGCCTCGCCGTTTCGGTGGCTGGGCTGGCTCGCCCAGAGCGGCGCCACGATCACCGCGGCGCCCAACTTCGCCTACAACATCGTCGGCAAGTACGCCCGGCGCGTCTCCGACGTCGACCTGGGCGCGGTGCGGGTGGCCATCAACGGCGGCGAACCCATCGACTGCGAGGGCTTTCAGCGCTTCGCCGACACCATGGCGCCGTTCGGCTTCGACGCGGGGGCGGCGACCCCCTCCTACGGGCTCGCCGAGTCGACCTGCGCGGTGGCCGTCCCGGCGCCCGGCACCGGGTTGCGCGTCGACGTCGTCACCGACGCCACCGGGACGCACCGGCGCGCGGCTCTGGGCGAAACGATCCCCGGCACCGAGATCCGCATCGCGCCGAGCGAGGACGGGATCGGCGAGATCGAGATCCGCGGCGCCTCGCTGATGGACGGCTACCTCGGCCACGACGCGCTCGACCCCGCGGCCTGGTTTCCCACGGGCGATCTCGGCTTTGTCGGCGACCACGGCGTGGTGGTTTGCGGCCGGGCCAAGGAGATCATCTCCATCGCGGGGCGCAACGTCTTCCCCACCGAGATCGAGTCGGTCGCCGCGCGGGTCCGCGGGGTGCGCGAGGGCGCGGTGGTGGCGCTGGGCACCGGCGCGCGGACGGCGCGGCCGGGGCTGGTGGTCGCCGCCGAATTCCGCGGACCCGATCAGGAGGGCGCCCGCGCCGAGGTCATTCAGCGCGTCGCCTCGGTGTGCGGGGTGGTGCCGTCCGACGTGGTGTTCCTGGCGCCGGGGTCGCTGCCCCGCACCTCATCGGGCAAACTGCGCCGCCTTGAGGTGCGGCGTTCGCTGGAGGCGGTGGACTGACATGACGCTCACCGATGCGGCCGGCGTCGGGCTCGCCGACTACCGCGCCCTGCTCGCCGACGCCTTCGATCAGCGCGTCGTCTCCTGGACCGCTGACGCCGAGGCGCGGCAACGATTCCCGCGCGAGGTGATCGAGCATCTGGGCGCGGCCGGGGTGTTCAGCGAGAAGTGGGCCGACGGCGCGCTGCCCGACGTCGGCAAACTGATCGAACTCGCCTTCGCCCTGGGCCGGCTGTCGTCGGCGGGCATCGGCGTGGGGGTCAGCCTGCACGATTCGGCGATCGCCATCCTGCGCCGCTTCGGCAAGTCCCCGTACTTGAAGGACGTCGGCGAGCGGGCGATCCGCGGCCAGGCCGTGTTGTGCATCGGCGCCTCCGAGGAGTCGGGGGGCTCCGATCTGCAGATCGTGCACACCGAAATGCGTTCTCGCGACGGTGGTTTCGACGTCCGCGGGATCAAGAAATTCGTGTCGCTGGCGCCGATCGCCGACCACATCATGGTGGTGGCGCGCAGCGTCGACCATGACCCGTCCAGCCGGCACGGCAACGTGGCCGTCATCGCCGTTCCGGCCGCGCAGGTGCGCGTGCAGGCGCCGTACGCCAAGGTCGGCGCCGGGCCGCTGGACACCGCCGCCGTGCACATCGACACCTGGGTGCCCGCCGAAGCGCTGGTCGCGCGGGCCGGCACCGGCCTGGCGGCCATCAGCTGGGGCTTGGCCCACGAACGGATGTCCATCGCCGGGCAGATCGCGGCGTCGTGCCAACGCGCCATCGGAATCACGTTGGCGCGCATGATGACTCGGCGACAGTTCGGGGCCACGCTGTTCGAGCACCAGGCGCTGCGGTTGCGGATGGCCGACCTGCAGGCGCGCGTCGACCTGCTGCGCCACGGGCTGCACGGCATCGCGGCCCAGGGCAGGCTGGACCTGCGCGCGGCCGCGGGCGTCAAGGTGACAGCCGCCCGCCTCGGCGAAGAGGTGATCTCCGAATGCATGCACATCTTCGGCGGCGCCGGCTATCTTGTCGATGAGACGCCGCTGGGCCGGTGGTGGCGCGACATGAAACTCGCCCGCGTCGGCGGCGGCACCGACGAGGTGCTCTGGGAACTGGTGGCAGCCGGGATGACGGCCGACCACGACGGCTACGCGTCGGTGCTCGGAGATTCCCAGGCGTAGAGCGCCATTCGCCGGTTCCCCGTGTCGTACTCCCCCAGGAACGTGCACCCGACGTACTCACACAGCCGCCGCGCGCTGCTGTTGCGGTGGTCGGGGTCGAACATGATCCGCCGGCAACGCGGTTCGACCGCGAAGGCGCTGGCCACGATGCGGGGCAACAGCATCGGCCCCAAGCCGCGGTTCACCAGGGTCAGGTCGGCGATGGCCGCGTGCAAGCCCAGGTCGTACGGGTCGGCGTCGTAGTACCGGGAGATCACATCCTTTGCGCCCCAATACAATTCGAGGTAGGCCCGGTCGACGCCGCGCCAGGCGCCGATCAGGGGCAGCGAGTACGCGCCATCCAGCTGGGCGCCCAGGTGCCGCTCCCAGCGCGGAACCGGCCAGTCGTACTCCCACGCCGACGCCAGGTGCGGGCGGTTCATCCACTCGGCCACCTGCGCCGCGTCGGCGCGCTGCGCGACGCGCAGTTCGAAGGGCGGCGCCAGCGACGGGGTCGGCGGCCGGCCGATGCGGAGCACCTCGTCGGGAATGTCGAAGCGCTCGCGGGGCAGAACGGGTGTGGGCGGGTTCTTCGGTGGAGCCTCGGCCATAGTGCGCCACAGCCTACCCGAGTAAGGTTAGCCAAACCATACTAGGGCCGCCCGGCCACGACCGGGCCGGGCCGCTGCGCCGGTCGCCGTCCGCGCCCCCGCCGCCGGGCCCCGGTTACCATAAGGCAGCAACGACAACCCGCTTCGGCAGCGAAAGGATCGACGTGCCTCAGGCACCCCCGCAGGCCTCCGGCTTCCGGGCGCACAGGCCGTCAGACGAGCCGGCCGACTCCGAGCCCCCCTCCCCGCCCCTGCCCGCGGACGCCGATGCGGTCTAGGCCATGAACGTCACCGTCACCGCGCTCAGCGTGTTGGCCATCGCGGTGCTGATCTTCGGCAACGCCGTGTTCGTCGCCGCCGAGTTCTCGCTGACGACCCTCGATCGCAGCGCCGTCGAGGCCAACGCCCGCGGCGGTGGGCGTCGCGACCGCTGGATTCGCCGGGCGCACCACAAGCTGTCCTTCCAGCTGTCGGGCGCCCAGCTGGGGATCTCCGCGACCACGCTGGCCGCCGGCTACCTCACCGACCCGATGGTCGAGGACCTGCCGCACCCCTGGCTGGACGCGCTCGGCGTGCCCGACCGGGTGGGCGACGCGATCATGGCCGCGCTGGTGCTGGCCATCGTGACGTCGGTCTCGATGGTGTTCGGCGAGCTGGTGCCGAAATACCTGGCGGTGGCGCGGCCGCTCGCCGCGGCCCGCAGCGTCGTGGGCGCGCAGCTGCTGTTCTCGCTGTTGTTCACCCCCGCGATCCGGCTGACCAACGGGGCGGCGAACTGGATCGTGCGCCGGCTGGGCATCGAACCGGCCGAGGAGTTGCGGTCGGCCCGGTCGCCGCAGGAGCTGCTGTCGCTGGTGCGGTCGTCGGCGCGCAGCGGCTCGCTGGACGCCGCCACCGCGTCGCTGGTGCGCCGCTCCCTGCAATTCGGGACGCTGAGCGCCGAGGAACTGATGACCCCGCGCTCCAAGATCGTGGCGCTACAGACCGACGACACGGTCGCCGACCTCGTCGCGGTGGCCGCCGAGTCCGGGTACTCCCGCTTCCCCATCGTCGACGGCGACCTCGACGAGACCGTCGGCATCGTGCACGTCAAGCAGGTGTTCTCCATCCCCCGGGCGGACCGGGCGCGCACCCTGCTGACCACCGTCGCGCAGCCCGTTCCGGTGGTGCCCTCCACGCTGGACGGCGACGCCGTGATGGCCGAGATCCGCGCCAACCCGCTGCAGACCGCGCTGGTCGTCGACGAGTACGGCGGCACCGCCGGCATGGTGACCGTCGAGGACCTGATCGAGGAGATCGTCGGCGACGTCCGCGACGAGCACGACGACGCCACCCCCGACGTCGTCGCCGCCGGCTCGGGCTGGCGGGTGTCCGGCCTGCTGCGCATCGACGAGGTGGCGACCGCGACCGGATTCCGGGCGCCGGAGGGGCCCTACGAGACCATCGGCGGGCTGGTGCTGCGCGAGATCGGCCACATTCCCGCGGCGGGTGAGACGGTCAAGCTGCCCGCGCTGACCGAGGACGGCCTGCCGGACACGTCGCTGCGCTGGCAGGCCAGCGTCATCCGGATGGACGGCCGCCGGATCGACCTGCTCGAGTTGACGGAGCTGACCGGGCACGGCGACACCCCGGCCGTCGGGGGCGTCCGATGAGCGACCCGGTGGGGGTGCTGCTGGCGGTCGCGCTGATCGCGGTCAACGCGTTCTTCGTCGGCGCGGAGTTCTCCCTGATCTCGGCGCGGCGCGACCGCCTCGAAGC
Source organism: Mycobacterium sp. E1214 (assembly GCF_001666755.1). Classification (GTDB taxonomy): domain Bacteria; phylum Actinomycetota; class Actinomycetes; order Mycobacteriales; family Mycobacteriaceae; genus Mycobacterium. Next base: position 21,043 of record NZ_LZJC01000096.1, read on the forward strand.
GCTGGCCGAGCAGGGCAAGGCGGCCGCGGTGACGGTGATTCGCGCCGGCGAGCAGCTGCCGGCCATGCTGGCCGGGGCCCAGCTCGGCGTGACGGCGGCGTCGCTGCTGCTCGGGCGGATCGGCGAGTCGGCCGTCGCCAATCTGCTGGACTCGGCCCTGGACGTCAGCGGCCTGCACTCGGCGTTGCTGCACACGGTGTCCTTCGCGATCGCGCTGGCGATCGTGGTCACCCTGCACGTGCTGCTGGGCGAGATGGTGCCGAAGAACATCGCGCTGGCCGGTCCGGAACGCACCGCCATGCTGCTGGTCCCGGCCTACCTGGCCTACGTCCGGGCCGCCCGGCCGTTCATCGGGTTCTACAACCGGTGCGCCAACGTGGTGGTGCGCGCGCTGGGTGTCGAACCCAGGGAGGAGCTCGAGATCGCCGTCTCGCCCGTCGAGCTGAGCGAGCTGATCGCGGAGTCGGCGTCCGAGGGGCTGCTCGATCGCGAGGAGCGCACCCGCCTGACCCGGGCGCTGCAGATCCGCAACCGCGTCGTCGCCGACGTCGCCGTGCCGCTGGCCGACGTGCACGCGGTGCCGGTCGTGGGGTCGGGCTCCGGGCCGACGGTCGGCGCGCTGGAGCGGGCGCTGGTCCAGACCGGTTACTCCCGCTTCCCGGTGGCCAGCGTCAACGGGGACTTCATCGGCTACCTGCACATCAAAGACGTGCTGACCCTCGGTGACGACCCGGACACGGTGATCGACCTGGCGATGGTGCGGCCCCTGCCGCGGTTGCCCCGCGCCTTGCCGCTCGCCGACGCGTTGTCGCGGATGCGGCGCAGCAACAGCCACCTGGCGCTGGTGACCAGCGAGGGCGGCGTCGTGGTGGCCATGGTGGCGATGGAAGACCTGGTGGAGGACCTCGTCGGGACGATGCGCGAGGCGTGACCCTGCCGGGCGGGGCCGCGCGCCGGGCCGGGCGTGGGGCAGCCCGTAGAATCTTCCGCGGCTGCCGGTCGAGAACGCGCCGGCACGTCGGAGGTTGCAGGCGCGCGTGATCCGCGTCGCCGCCCGCCGACACCGGGCCCGCCGGTGCAGCCGTGCAGGGCCGCTACCTGCGGGTCGGGCGGCTGACGCCCACCGGCCCGCGCTCGGTAGGCTGAACACATCGCCGAGCTGGACAGCTGCCGGCTCAGTGCGGCACTTGACGGAGGAGAAAAATGACTGATCGCGTGTCGGCAGGGAACTTGCGGGTTGCCCGAGTGCTCTACGACTTCGTGAACAACGAAGCGTTGCCCGGCACCGACATCGACCCGGACAGCTTCTGGGCGGGCGTCGACAAGGTCGTCACCGACCTCACGCCGAAAAACCAGGACCTGCTGCGCCGCCGCGACGAGCTGCAGGCGCAGATCGACAGGTGGCACCGCCAGCGCGTCATCGAGCCCCTCGACATCGACGCCTACCGCGAGTTCCTCACCGAAATCGGTTACCTGCTGCCCGAACCCGCCGATTTCACGATCACCACCTCCGGGGTGGACGACGAGATCACCAGCACCGCCGGCCCCCAGCTGGTGGTGCCCGTGCTCAACGCCCGCTTCGCGCTCAACGCCGCCAACGCCCGGTGGGGCTCGCTGTACGACGCGCTGTACGGCACGGACGTCATCCCCGAGGACGACGGCGCCGAGAAGGGCACCAGCTACAACAAGGTCCGCGGCGACAAGGTGATCGCCTACGCGCGCAAGTTCCTCGACGAGGCCGTCCCGCTGGAATCCGGGTCGTGGTCCGACGCGACCGGCGTGAGCGTCGAGGACGGCCAGCTCAAGGTCGCGACCGCCGACGGCTCCGTCGGCCTGGCCAGCCGCGAGAAGTTCGCGGGCTACACGGGCGAGCTCGGCTCCCCGTCGTGGTCGGTGCTGCTGGCCAACCACGGCCTGCACATCGAGATCCTGATCGACCCGCAGTCCCCGGTCGGCAAGACCGACGCCGCCGGGATCAAGGACGTCGTCCTCGAGTCGGCCATCACCACGATCATGGACTTCGAGGACTCGGTGGCCGCCGTCGACGCCGACGACAAGGTGCTCGGTTACCGCAACTGGCTGGGGCTCAACAAGGGTGACCTGTCCGAAGAGGTCGCCAAGGACGGCAAGACCTTCACCCGCGTGCTCAACCAGGACCGCACCTACCGCACCCCGGACGGCGAGGGCGAGTTGACCCTGCCCGGCCGCAGCCTGCTGTTCGTCCGCAACGTCGGTCACCTGATGACCAACGACGCGATCGTGTGGACCGAAGGCGACGAGGAAAAAGAGGTGTTCGAGGGCATCCTCGACGCCCTGTTCACCGGCCTGACCGCCATTCACGGCCTCAAGACCGGCGAGGCGAACGGCCCGCTGGCCAACAGCCGCACCGGGTCCATTTACATCGTCAAGCCCAAGATGCACGGCCCCGACGAGGTTGCCTACACCTGCGAGCTGTTCAGCCGCGTCGAGGACGTGCTGGGCCTGCCGCAGGGCACGCTGAAGGTCGGCATCATGGACGAGGAGCGCCGCACCACCGTCAACCTGAAGGCCTGCATCAAGGCCGCGGCCGACCGCGTCGTGTTCATCAACACCGGATTCCTCGACCGCACGGGCGACGAAATCCACACCTCGATGGAAGCCGGCCCGATGATCCGCAAGGGCGCGATGAAGAGCACCGCGTGGATCAAGGCCTACGAGGACGCCAACGTCGACATCGGCCTGGCCGCCGGGTTCAAGGGCAGGGCCCAGATCGGCAAGGGCATGTGGGCCATGACCGAGCTGATGGCCGACATGGTCGAGCAGAAGATCGGCCAGCCCAAGGCCGGCGCCACCACGGCGTGGGTCCCCTCGCCGACGGCGGCCACCCTGCACGCCATGCATTACCACTACGTGGACGTGGCCGCCGTGCAGGAGGAGCTGGCGGGCAAGAAGCGGACCACGATCGACGAGCTGCTCACCATCCCGCTGGCCAAGGAACTGGCCTGGGCGCCCGAGGAGATCCGCGAGGAGGTCGACAACAACTGCCAGTCGATCCTGGGCTACGTGGTCCGCTGGATCGACGAGGGCGTCGGCTGCTCCAAGGTCCCCGACATCCACGACGTGGCGCTCATGGAAGACCGTGCCACTTTGCGGATCTCGAGCCAATTGCTGGCGAACTGGCTGCGCCACGGCGTGATCACCGAGGAGGACGTGCGCGCCAGCCTGGAACGGATGGCCCCGCTGGTCGACGAGCAGAACGCCGGCGACAGCCGGTACCGCCGGATGGCGCCCAACTTCGACGACAGCATCGCTTTCCTGGCCGCTCAGGACCTGATCCTGACCGGGACGCAGCAGCCGAACGGCTACACCGAGCCGATCCTGCACCGTCGCCGGCGCGAGGCCAAGGCGCGCTCGGCGCAATCCAATTGAGCTCGCGCCGTAACCGGGTGCGAACGGGTGGTGGCGCCGCCGTTGGTTAAGATCGGCGCCGAACTGGCAGTATTTCGGCCGATGAATCGACGGAAAGGCGACGGACACCGCTATGGGTAGGCACAGTGCGCCCGACCCTGAGGACTCCGCCGACGAGCCGTTCGACCACGGCGACGCCCAGAGCGCTCTCGACGACGACGCCGAGTTCGACGGCGACGAAGGCTTTTACCCCGGCGACTCCGCGGCTGACCACCTGGCGGAGGCGGATTACGACGACTTCTCGCCCCGCGACGACCGTTACGACGACGCCGACTTCCTCGACGGCGCCGCCGACGACTACCCGGAGTTCCCGCCCCGCCAGCCTGGCCCCGCGAACGCGGAGCCGTCGACGTCGCCGGCCTCTCTGTTCCGCCGCGGGCACCGCGGGCTCGGCGAGTGGCGCGGCGGCCACCGCAGCGAGGGCGGCCGGCGCGGGGTCAGCATCGGCGTCATCGTCGCGCTGATCACCGTCGTGGTCGTGGTCGGGGCGATCATCCTGTGGAGCTTCTTCGGTGACGCGCTGTCGCAGCGTTCGCACAAGGTTGCCGCCCGCTGCGCCGGCGGCAACGAGACGGTCCCGGTGGTCGCCGACCCGTCGATCGCCGATGCGCTGCAGCACTTCGCGGAGAGCTTCAACTCCTCGGCCGGCCCGGTCGGCGACCACTGCATGGTGGTCGGCGTCAAGGCCGCCGGCTCCGACGCCGTGCTCAACGGGTTCATCGGCAAGTGGCCCGCGGACCTGGGCGGCCAGCCGGCGCTGTGGATTCCGGGCAGCTCGATCTCCGCGGCGCGCCTCGCCGGCGCCACGGCCCAGAAGACCATCACGGAAAGTCACTCGCTGGTCACCTCGCCCGTGGTGGTGGCCCTGCGCCCCGAGCTGCAGCCGGCGTTGGCCAACCAGAACTGGGGCGCGCTGCCGGGCCTGCAGACCAACCCGAACTCACTGGCGGCCCTGAACCTGCCGGCGTGGGGCTCGCTGCGGTTGGCCCTGCCGCTGACCGGCAACGGCGACGCGACCTTCCTGGCCGGCGAGGCCATCGCGGCGGCGTCGGCGCCCCCCGGCGCGCCCGCGACGCAGGGCCTCGGCGCGGTGCGCGGCGTGCTCGGCGCCCAGCCCAAACTCGCCGACGCCTCGCTCAACGAAGCCCTGAACACGCTGCTCAAGCCGGGCGACGTCGCGACGGCACCCGTGCACGCCGTGGTCACCACCGAGCAACAGCTGTTCCAGCGCGCCCAGTCGCTGCCGGATGCCAAGGCGGCGTTGGGGTTCTGGCTGCCGCCCGGCCCGGCGGCCGTGGCCGACTACCCCACCGTGCTGCTGACCGGCAAGTGGCTCACCCAGGAACAGACCGCGGCCGCCAGCGAGTTCGCGCGTTTCCTGCACAAGCCGGACCAGCTGGCCAAGCTGGCCAAGGCCGGGTTCCGGGTCAACGGCGACAAGCCGCCGAGCAGCCCGGTGACGACCTTCCCGGCGCTGCCGTCGACGCTGTCGATCGGTGACGACCCGATGCGCGCCACGCTCGCCGAGGCCATGGCCACGCCGTCCAGCGGGCTGGCCGCCACCATCATGCTCGACCAGTCAATGCCCGGCCAGGAGGGCGGAAAGACGCGGCTGGCCAACGTGATCGCCGCCCTGGAGGACAAGATCAAGGCCCTGCCGCCCACTTCCGTCCTGGGCCTGTGGACGTTCGACGGCCACGAGGGCCGCTCCGAGGTGACCAGCGGACCGCTCGCCGACCCGGTCAACGGCCAGCCCCGCTCGGCGGCGCTGATCGCGGCGCTGGAAAAGCAGTACTCGTCGGGCGGCGGTGCGGTGTCGTTCACCACGCTGCGCATGATCTACCAGGACATCCAGGCCAATTACCATGCCGGGCAGACCAATTCGATCCTGCTCATCACGGCCGGGCCGCACACCGACCAGTCCCTCGACGGCCCGGGCTTGCAGGACTTCGTGCGCAAGAGCGCGGACCCGGCCAAGCCCATCGCGGTCAACGTCATCGACTTCGGCGCCGATCCGGACCGGGCGACGTGGGAGGCGGTCGCCCAGCTCAGCGGCGGCAGCTACCAGAACCTGGCCACGTCGGCCGGCCCCGAGCTCGCGACGGCGGTCAACGCCTTCCTGAGCTGACGCTGGGCCGCTTAGGCGTAGGCCTCCACGGGCGGGCAGGAGCACACCAGGTTGCGGTCCCCGTAGGCGCCGTCGATGCGGCGCACCGGCGGCCACACCTTGGGCCGGAAGCTCTTACCCAGCGGGTAGGCGGCCTCCTCGCGGGTGTACGGGTGGTCCCAATCGGTGACCAGCAGGCTCTCGGCGGTGTGCGGCGCGCCGCGCAGCGGGTTGTCGTCCACCGGCCACTCCCCCGAGCCGACCCGGTCGATCTCGCGGCGAATGGCGATCATGGCCTCGCAGAAGGCGTCCACCTCGTTGAGCGTCTCACTCTCGGTGGGCTCGACCATCAGCGTGCCGGCCACCGGGAAGCTCATGGTCGGCGCGTGAAACCCGAAGTCGGCCAATCGCTTTGCCACATCGTCGACCGTCACCCCGGTCGCCTTGGTGATGCCGCGCAGGTCCAGGATGCATTCATGCGCGACCATGCCGTTCTCGCCGGTGTAGAGGACCGGGAAGTATTCGTCGAGACGTCGCGCGATGTAGTTGGCCGAGGCGATCGCCGTCAGCGACGCCGCGCGCAGGCCGTCGGCCCCCATCATGCGGATGTAGGCCCAGCTGATCGGCAGGATCGAGGCCGACCCGTAGGGCGCCGCGGACACCGGGTGACCCTGGGGAAGTTCGGGGGCGTAGGGGTGCCCCGGCAGGAACGGCGCCAGGTGTGCGCGCACCGCGACCGGCCCCACCCCCGGACCGCCGCCGCCGTGCGGGATGCAGAACGTCTTGTGCAGGTTCAGGTGGCTGACGTCGCCGCCGAACTTGCCGGGCCGGGCCAGGCCGACCAGCGCGTTGAGGTTCGCGCCGTCGACGTACACCTGCCCGCCGGCGTCGTGCACGGCGGCGCAGATGTCGGCGATGTCGTGCTCGTAGACGCCGTGCGTCGACGGGTAGGTCACCATCAGGGCCGACAGCTGCTCGCGGTGCTGATCGACCTTGGCGCGCAAGTCGTCCAGGTCGACGTCGCCGTTGTCGTGGCAGGCCACCACGACCACCCGCATGCCGGCCAGCGCCGCGGACGCCGCGTTGGTGCCGTGCGCACTGGACGGGATGAGGCAGATGTTGCGGTGCGGCTCCCCGCGGCTGACGTGGTAGTCGTGGATCGCCAGCAGGCCGGCGTACTCGCCCTGCGAGCCGGCGTTGGGTTGCAGCGAGACGGCGTCGTAGCCGGTGATGGCGACCAGCCAGTTCTCCACGTCGGCGATCAGGCGCCGCAGCCCCGCGCTGTCGGCCGGCGGCGCGAACGGATGCTGGCGGGCGAATTCCGGCCAGGTGATGGGCTCCATCTCCGCGGCGGCGTTCAGCTTCATCGTGCACGAGCCGAGCGGAATCATGCTGCGGTCCAATGCGATATCCCTGTCGGCCAGGGTGCGCAGGTAGCGCATCATCGCGGTCTCGGTGCGGTACTGGGTGAAGGCGGGGTGCGTCAGGAAGTCCGAGCTGCGCGTCCCGATGTCCGCGCCGGCGGCCTCGGCGGGTTGCGCGCCGAAGGCCTCGAGCACCGCGGCGACGTGCGCGTCGGTGGTCACCTCGTCGCACGCCACGGACACGTGGTCGCCGTCGACCCGCCACAGGTTGATGCCGTGGGACTTGGCCGCGGCGACGATCTCGTCGGCGCGCCCGGGCACCCGCGCGAGCACCGTGTCGAAGAACCGGTCGTGCACGACGGCCTCGCCCAGCGCGGCGGCGATCGCCGCGGCGTGCCGGTGCACGCGCCGCGCGATCGCGGTGAGCCCCTCGGCGCCGTGGTAGCTGGCGTACATGGCGGCCATGACGGCCAGCAGCACCTGGGCGGTACAGATGTTGCTGGTGGCCTTGTCGCGGCGGATGTGCTGCTCGCGGGTCTGCAGCGCCAACCGATAGGCCGGTGATCCGTCGGCGTCCAGCGACACCCCGACCAGCCGGCCGGGCAGCTGGCGGGCGTGGTTGGCGTGCACCGCCAGGTATCCGGCGTGGGGGCCGCCGAATCCCATTGGCACGCCGAATCTTTGGGTGGTGCCGAACGCGGCGTCGGCACCGATCTCCCGCGGCGGGGTGAGCAGGGTCAGGCTCAGCAGGTCGGCCCCGAGTGCGACCAGGGCGCCCCGGTCATGGGCCTGCGCCACCAGGTCGGCCCAGTCGGTGACGCGACCGCTGGCGCCGGGCAGCTGCGCGACGACCCCGAAGAAGTCCCCGTCCGGCAGCCCGTCGCGCAGGTCGGCCGTGACGATTTCGATGCCCAGCGGCTCGGCCCGGGTGGCCAGGATCGCGGCCGTCTGGGGGAAGAGGTCGGAGTCGACGGCCAGCCGGTTGGCCTTGCCGCGCGCGGCCCGGTGCATCAACGTCATGGCCTCGGCGGCGGCGGTGCCCTCGTCGAGCATCGACGAGTTCGCCACTTCGAGGCCGGTGAGGTCGGCAACCATGGTCTGGAAGTTCAGCAGCGCCTCCAGCCGGCCCTGGCTGATCTCCGGCTGGTACGGGGTGTAGGCGGTGTACCAGGCGGGGTTTTCCAAGACGTTGCGCAGCAATACCGGCGGGGTGAGCGTGTCGTAGTACCCCTGCCCGATCATCGACACGGCCACGGTGTTGGCGTCGGCCAGGCCCCGCAACTCGGCCAGGGCCTCGGCCTCGCTGACGGGGGCCGGCAGGGCGTCCAGACCCGGCGCGGCGCCGCTCTCGGTGAGCCGGTCCAGGATGCCCGCGGGAACCGCCTTGGCGGCCAGCGCGTCTAACGAGTCGACACCGATGACCCCAAGCATGGCCGCGACGGCCTGGGCGTCAGGGCCGATGTGGCGGGCGGCGAACGTGGCTTGATCGGGCACTGGACACTCCTGGGGTCGGCGCGCTGAGGCAGAGGACGATCGGCCCTCTCCCTCTGTCTTCACCCGACCACCGGGCGCCTGAGAGATTCGGCGCGTGGAACGAGAACGCCTTTCCCCATCGGCGGGCGGGGCCGTTGCAAGGCCCACGCCGCTTTCCAGAGGCATCGGTTATTCGCGCGGTCCGGGTGCCTGAGAGGTTGACGGAGAGGTGTTGCTCCTTCGGCGTCCGTGACTGGTGGCCACGAAACTCTCCCGCTCGAAAGCGATGCGCAGTCCAGCTTACTCGGCCCCTCGGGGCGTGACCCGGTCCGCTGTGCGGGCGCGTCGGGTCAGCCGATTTTGCGGGCGCGGTCCTTGCGGCGCGACGCCAGCTCGTCCTCCGGCGCGGCGATGGATTCGCCGCCGTCGGCGCGCTCGCCGGGGAAGTCCGCGATGACGCCGGTCAGCTCGCGCATGGCGCCGGACACCGCGATCCCGAACACGCCCTGGCCGCCCTGCAGCAGGTCGACGACCTCCTCGGCGGAGGTGCACTCGTACACGGTGGTGCCGTCGGAAAACAGGGTGATGTTGGCCAGATCCTGGACGCCGCGCTGGCGCAGGTGGTCGACGGCCACGCGGATGTTGTGCAGCGAGATGCCGGTGTCGAGGAGCCGCTTGACGATCTTGAGGACCAGGATGTCCTTGAACGAGTAGAGCCGCTGGCTGCCCGAGCCGGCCGCGCCGCGGATCGAGGGCACCACCAGCGAGGTGCGCGCCCAGTAGTCGAGCTGGCGGTAGGTGATGCCAGCGATCTGGCAGGCGCTGGGGCCGCGGTAGCCGACCAGCTCGTCGGGGACCGAGTCGTCGGGGAACAATCCGGGCTGGACGGGCTCGCTGACCGCGGCGACGCTGCGGTCACTGCCCGCGCTGTTGCCCTGCTCGGTTAGCTCCAGCTGCTCTTGGCGTGGCTGCTCGCTCACGGTGGTTCCTCTCCGCGATCGTGCTTCGGTCGTTGGCTGCATCTCCGGCTGCACCGCAGCCACGTTCGCTCAGGCCCGAGTGCTAGAGAGCTTACGCTTATCGATAGCCGCCGCGCCTGATGTCGTGACTGAAGTATGGCCGCCCCAGCGCCAAGTGGGCGCGCTATCCGTCAGCGTGTCGACATCGGGGCGCCAGATGAGATGCATCCGTGATGTCTGCCTTCAGCCTAACGGTTACCTGCCTGAGGTTCGGCACAACGGCCGCATCGCCAGGGTCAGGTCGCCTTGAAGTCGTCCGGCGACACGCTGTCGAGGAACTCCTTGAACTTCTCCACCTCGTCCTCGCGGACCGCGGTGCCGCCCTCCTCGTCGCTCTCGTCGGGGATCAGCAGGCCGGCCTGGGCGAGCACGGCCTCCTCGACGTAGATCGGAACACCGACGCGCAGCGCGATGGCCACCGAGTCCGAGGGGCGCGCCGAGACGGTGATGTTGCGGTCGAAGATCAGGTCGGCGTAGAAGGTGCCCTCCTGCAGATCGACGATCCGCACCTCTTTGAGCGAATGTCCAAGCGCAGCAATGACATCCCTGATCAGATCGTGGGTGAGCGGGCGGGGCGGCTCGACGCCCTGCTGCTCCAGCGCGATGGCCGCGGCCTCGGACTGGCCGATCCAGATCGGCAGGTAACGGTCACCGGTGGTCTCCCGCAACAACAGCACGGGCTGGTTCTGCGGCTGCTCCACGCGAATGCCGACAACACGAACTTCACCCATTTGTGTCTGCCCTCCGCATTGACGGTGCCGTGTCGGATCCGGTTAACGAAAGCGACGGCGGTGTCGAAGAAATCGCCATGCTGCCGTAACCAAGCTGTCGACCGAAAGTCTAGTCCTCAGCGATGCAGAACGTCGCGAACGGCGGATTTGATCAGCGAAGTGTGCAGGGTGATCGCGAGGGCCGCGACCTCGCGAGCAAGGTCGTCGGCGCGGTCCCGCGCGCCGGCCTTATCGGCTTTCACCAACGGCCCGGCGATCTGGGCGATGAGGTCGGACTGCCGGTCGGCCGCCGAGCGAAACGCGCGCAGATGGCGCGGTTCGACCCCGTAGTCCGACAGCGCCCGCGCGCACTGCAGGATGACCACCGCGTGCTCGTCGAAGAAACCGCCGGGGCCGGTGGTGATCACCCCGGCCTTGAGCAGCGCCGTCAGCAGCTCCCCGTCGACCCCTGAACGTTCCAGCAGGTCTTCGCGACTGAGCCGCACGCGGGGCGGGGCCACCGCCGCGGCGTCCGAGCCGTCCCCGGCGGGGACCGACACCAGGCGCGGGGCGGAGTACGGCGAGGGCGAACCGACGGTGGGCAGCTCCCCGTCGGGCTGGGCGTCGAGCTGGGCCCGGATGACCTTGAGCGGCAGGTAGTGATCGCGTTGGGCGGTGAGGATGAACCGCAACCGCGCGCAGTCGTATGCGGTGAACCTTCGATAGCCCGACGCGGCGCGCTGCGGCGTCACCAACCCCTCGGCCTCCAGGAAGCGAATCTTGGAGATGGTGACATCGGGGAAGTCCGGCCTCAGCAGTTCCAGGACCGCCCCAATCGACATCCCGGCAAGCGCCGAGCTATCGGGTGCGCTCACTAGCCTGAAGATCCTCCGTCCTCACCCTGCTTGGGCCCGGTCAGAAACACCAAGCGGAACTTGCCGATCTGCACTTCGTCGCCGTTGGCCAGCACCGCGGAATCCACGGGCTCCCGGTTGACGTAGGTGCCGTTCAGACTACCAACGTCGACGACGCTGAATTCGTTGTTTTCCAGCCTGAATTCGGCGTGCCGGCGGCTGACCGTCACGTCGTCGAGGAAGATGTCGCTGTCGGGGTGCCGACCGGCGGACGTGGTGGGCTGGTCGAGCAGGAAGCGCGATCCGGCGTTCGGACCGCGCTTGACGACCAGCAGCGCCGACCCCGCCGGAAGTCCCTCGACTCCGGAGACGGCGCTCTCGGCGCCGCTCTGGGCGGGAGCGTCCAGTTCGTTCAGGAAGTCGGCACGGAAGACGGACGTCGTCTCCACCGTGACTTCGTCAGAATCCTGGTCGTTGTCCATGTCCGTCACGCGCTGCTCCTCACTGGCCGCTGTGGCGTTGTCTGACCGGGCCGCTCGGGGCCGGCTTCCCATTCGGTTCGTTCGCCCGGTATGCCGATCAGGGGGTCCTCGTGCTTTCGAATGCCGATCTGTCGACGGTACCGCGCACCGTTCGACGATGCGCCCACCACCCGACGATCCGAAGTCCGATTCCCCCCGTTGGCCGGCTGCACCGCTGGGTTCGCTGTGCGGGCTGGCAGGGACATTAGCACCGTCACTCGGTCAGTGTGCCGCGGTAGGCCTCGGCATCCAGCAGCGACGAAATGGTCGACTCCAATTCCGCGGCATCCGGCACCTGCACTTCGAGCAGCCAGCCCGCGCCGTAGGGATCGGAGTTGACCAGCTGCGGGCTGCCCTCCAGGTCGCCGTTGACCGCCGACACGGTGCCCGACACCGGGGCGTAGAGGTCCGAGACCGACTTCGTCGACTCGACCTCACCGAACGATTCCCCCGCGGTCAGCTCGGTACCCACGTCGGGCAGCTGCACGTAGACCACGTCGCCCAGCGCCGACTGCGCGAAGTCGGTGATGCCCACCCGCGCCGTGTCATCCGCGCTGCGGCGGACCCACTCGTGCTCAACGGTGTAGTGCAGATCCGGCGGGATTTCGCTCACGGGTGATCCTGTTCTGTTCTTCCGATGGTGCTCACTTGACCGGCTGAGCGTATTGGTGCGGTTTTGGTTGCCGCAAGGTGGTGATGTCCACCCGGTCGGCCTGCTGGACCGACATCCGCGCACCGACGCGCTTGACGCTGTCCTCCGCGCCGCCCGGGATGTTCATCGCCGCGGCCAGGGTGGGCGGATCACCAATCGCCAGAATGGAATACGGCGGCGATAGCGTCCTGGTGTCGATGATCAGCGACCCGGGCGCGCCCACCACCCAGGTGTCGACGCCGACTCGCACGGACTGGTGCGCGTCGTTGACCTCGATCGCCTCGGCGCCCGCGGCGCGCAGCTCGTTGATCACGTCGAGCATCGTCTCGGGCGAAACGCCCGGCCCCGGGTCGTCGATCGCGACGGTGGCGCCCGGGCCGGTCGCCCCCACCGCGCCCACCAGGATGGACAGCGCCGCCAGCCGCGCCCGCGCGGCCGCCACGGCCGCCTGATCGTTGTTGCCGGAGGCCTGCAACGCGTTCAGCGTGTTCTGCAGCTCGTCCACTTCGGTGTTCAGGGTGCCCTCACGCTGGCGCAGGGAGTCCAGCAACACCAATAGGTCTGCGGGACGGGCGGTTTCCAGCGAGTCGCCGGATTCGGTCTGCCGCACCTGCGTGACGATGGCGATGCCGAGCAGCAGGCACAGCAGCACGGCAAGCGCCCCGAAGCCCAGGCGGGAGCGGCCGCCGCGCAGCGCGCCCGAAAAGCCCGTCCGGCGTAGCGGCCCGATCTGCGGGCGGGGACTCTTCGCGGGCAGCTCGTGGCGGCCGTGTCGGGTTGCGCCGTCCACGGATTCGGCGCCCTCGGCGGTGTCGCCGGCGTCGGGGTCCGACGGGTCGCGGCTCACCTCGCGCTCACCTCCTTGTCGCTTCGCGGCGCATCGCGGGTCACGCCCCGAACAACCGTCGCCGCAGTGCGGCGGCGTTGCCGAAGATCCGGATGCCCAACACGACGATGATGGCCGTCGAAAGCTGCGTGCCCACGCCCAGTTGGTCACCGACGTAGACGATCAGCGCCGCGACGAAAACGTTGAACACGAACGAGATCACGAAGACCTTGGGGTCGAAGATGCGCTCCAGGTAGGCCCGCAATCCCCCGAACACCGCGTCCAGCGCCGCGACCACGGCGATCGGCAGATACGGCTGGACGACCTCGGGCACCGCGGGATGAAAGACCAGACCGAGCACGATGCCGATCGCCAGCGCCGCGACACCGATCATGCCCGCCGCCCCGCCCGCGGATCCCCGGCCGCGCCTGCACGGCGCATCCTCACCCCCGTTGTCCAACCGCTCACGATGGCCCAATCTCCCTGGCGAACTTGACATCTCGCACCGAACCGGCGGGCAGCGTCAGGCCGTCGGCGGTGTCCACCGTGACCACCACGCCGTAGGAGATCTGCAGCAGCCGCAGCCGCTGCAGGCCGGGGCTCTGGTCGAAGACGTCGCGCATCGCGCGTGGCGGGCCGACCGCCAGGATGGCGTACGGGCTGCCGGTCGGGTTGTTGTCCACCAGGATCGCTCCCCCGGCCTGCCGGATGGTCACGTTCGGTCCCACCCGCACGCCGCCGACCGAGATGGCTTCGGCGCCGCTGGCCCACAGCGAGTTGACGACCAGCTGCAGGTCGCGGTCGAGGATGATCTGGCGGCTGCCGCCGACACGCTGCTTGGAGACGTCGGACAGGTTCGGGCCGGCGCCGGGGTCGGTGACGGTCACCTTGAGCCCGGGCCCGATGACCGCGGTGCTGGCCGCCGCGAGGCCCAGCGCGTCGAGGCGGGCCAGCAGCCGTTGCCCCTCGGCGTTGTCGGCCAGCGCGTGCCGCTGCACGTCGTCGACCCGGCTGGTCAACTCGCCGCGTCGCTGCGCCAGTTTGGCCGCGGTGTCCTCGCTGGACCGCACGTTGCCCAGCAGCAGCTGCTGGGCGCTGCGCACACCGGGCGCCACCGACCGGGCCTGCGCGACCGCCGCGGCGAACACGGCGGCGATCAGCACCGCCGCCAACGCCTGCCAGCCCCAGGCGCCGAGGCGGCCGCGCGCACCGCGGGGCGCCGGCGCGTCGGCGCGCCTGGCGGCGGCCGCGGCGTAACCGGGATCGAGGTGCTCGGAAAGCAGGGCGCGCAGCAGCGAGGGCACGGGAATGAGCTGCGGTCGCGCCGCGAGGTGCGCGCTTCGTCCCGCGTTGGGGTCGTAACCGCCGAGCAGTCGGTCGGTGTCAGCCATTCTCGACCGCTTCCGACATGGCCTGGCGGCGGGCGGCGCGGTCCACCTTGGGCAGGCGGCGCACCACCAGGACCATCTGGAACACGTACTGGGCGAACGCCCACAGGTAGGCGTACATGCCCCAGACGAGGAAGGCCCAGCCGCAGGCGCCGACCACCCGGCTCCACAACGCGTCCCAGGTGCCGAGCAGCACCAGCGGGAACCCCGACATCAGCGCGAACGTCGCGCCCTTACCGATGTAGGTGACCGGCAACGCCGACAGCCCGCGACCCCACAGCACCGGCAGCGTCGCGGCCAGCAGCCCGTCGCGGGCCAGCAGGACGATGACGAACCACCAGGGCACGATCCCCGCCCAAGCGAGGATGACGGGTACGGCCACCATGTAGAGGCGGTCGACCGCCGGGTCCAGCAGGATGCCCAGCCGCGAGGACTGGTCGAGCAGGCGAGCGATCTTGCCGTCGGCCCAGTCCGAGGCGCCGCTGAACATCAGGATCGCCACGGCCCAGCCGTGGGCGTGTGCGACCAGCAGCGCGTAGGCGAACACCGGGATGAGCACCAAGCGGATGACGCTCAACGCGTTGGGGACCGTCAGCACCCGGTTGGGCGGAAGCACCGGCTCCATGAGCCGAGACACTAGCCCGGCGACGACGCGGTCCGCAGCGCGGACCGCCGAGGAGGCGGGCAATCGGGCACTCGAGTCCGACGCCGGGTGACGTCGGCCCCCCTAGCGGAACACCCCGGGCAGGCTCAGCGTGGACAGCGTGTCGTCGGACAGCGGGTTGTCGTTGACCATGTAGGTCCACGTCGAGGTCGGCCGCGCCAGCTTGGACAGGTCCAGCCCGGGCTCGTCTTCCAGGACGTTCGCGGTCTCGAAGGTCTGCTGGGCGGCCTCGATGGCGTCGGCGGCCAGCGACGCGAAGGCGTCGACCGCCAGCCGGTGAAACTCGTCCAGCGGGTTCTGGCGGCCCAGCGCCCGCAGGTGGATGCTCTCGCGGATGTCGGCCAGGTAGGCCAGGTGGTCGGCCCAGCCACGGTCGAGGTGGTAGAGCATGATCAACCGGCAGATCGTTTCCAGCCGGTCCTCGGAGACGTCCTCCGCCAGCTCCTTGTAGCGCTTGGGCGCCAGCTCGGCCAGCTCTTCGCGGGCGGTGGGCGTGCGCAGCAACGTGTTGCGCCGATCGACGATGATGGCGCGCTGCTGGGCGATCAGCTGGTTGTAGCGCCAGGTGTTGGCGTGCACGTCCAGCATCCGGCCCTCGGCGACGCGCTGCGCGTGGTCGAGCAGCCCGGCGGCCTTGGCACTGAGAATCCGCCCGTCCTCGTCGGTCTCCATCGGCAGCTTGTTGTGGTCCAGGTTGGCGCTGACGACCTCGTCCTCCCAGCTGGAGAAGAACACCGACGAGCCGGGGTCACCCTGGCGCCCGGCGCGACCGCGCAGCTGGTTGTCCAGCCGCTCGGTGTGGTGCCGCCCGGTGCCCACCACGTGCAACCCGCCCAGCTCGGCGACCCGCTCGTGATCCGCCTCGTCCGAGCCGCCCAGCCGGATGTCGGTGCCGCGCCCGGCCATCTGCGTGGAGACCGTGACCACGCCGAACTTGCCGGCCTCCGCGATGACCTGCGCCTCCTCGGCGTCGTTCTTCGCGTTGAGCACCACCGCGGGCACGTCGCGGCGCAGCAGCCGCTCGTGCAGGTCCTCGGACTCGGCCACGTCCCGGGTGCCCACCAACACCGGCTGTCCGGTCTCGTGCACCTCGGCGATGTGCGCGACGATCGCGTCGTTCTTGGCGGCGGCCGTGATGTAGACGCGGTCGGATTCATCCTCGCGAATGTTGGGTTCATTCGGCGGGATCGGCGACACCCCGAGCCGATAGAACTGGCGCAGCTGCTCGCCGGCGGCCAGCGCGGTGCCGGTCATGCCGCACACCGTCTTGTACCGGTTGATGAGCGCCTGCACGGTGATGGTGTCCAGCACCTCGCCCGTCTCGGTGGTCTCGATGCCTTCCTTGGCCTCCACCGCCGCCTGCAGGCCGTCGGGCCAGCGCTGCAACTGCGCGATGCGCCCGCGGGAGGCGTTGATCAGGTGCACCGCGCCGTCGCGGACGATGTAGTGGACGTCGCGCTGCAGCAGCACGTGCGCGTGCAGGGCGACGTTGACCTCGGTCAGCGTGGTGACCACGTGCTCCTCGGAGTACAGGTCGATGCCGCCGAGCGCCTTTTCGAGCCGACGCGCGCCGGCGTCGGTCAGGTGCACGTTGCGGCTGTCGGCGTCGGTGGCGAAGTACTTGTCGGCTTCGGGGTCGCTGACCAGCTCCCCGACCAGCTTGATGACCTCCAGCCGCGGCGTCTCCCGGTGGCTGGTGCCGGCCAGTACCAGCGGCACCAGCGCCTCGTCGACCAGCACGGAATCGGCCTCGTCGATGAGGGCCACGTCGGGGTTGGGCGAGACCAGGTCGTCGACGTCGGTCACCAGCTGGTCGCGCAGGACGTCGAAGCCGATCTCGTTGACCGAGGCGTAGGTGACGTCGCAGCCGTACGCGGTCTTGCGTTCCGCCCCCGTGGATTCGGCGGTGATCCAGCCGACCGTCAGCCCCATGGCCTCGATCAGCGGGGCCATCCACTCCGCGTCGCGGCGGGCCAGGTAGTCGTTGATGGTGACGACGTGCACGTGCCGCCCGGCCAGGGCGTAGCCCGCGGCGGCGATGGCCCCGGCCAGGGTCTTGCCCTCACCCGTCGCCATCTCGATCACGTCGCCGGCCAGCATCCGCAGCGCCCCCAGCAGCTGCACGTCGAAGGGGCGCAACCCGGTGGCCCGCTCCGCGGCCTCCCGCGCAATGGCGAGGAACTGCGGGATGTCCTCGGACTCCGCCAGCTCGTCGAGGTTGAGCAGCCCGGCGGCCTTGCGCAGCTGCTCATCGTTGAGGTCGGCCGCCTCCTTGTCGTAATCCGAGGCGTCGGTGACCTGGGACAGCGAGCGGTTGCGGTTCTTCTCGGTGCTGGCGCCGAGCAGCTTCCAGAATCGGCTGCTCAGCCGGCCGGGTTGGGCGCGGGTCGTCTTTGGCACAGGTCAACGGTACGCGGTGCGGCACCGTCGACCGGCGAGCCGGCCGCTCGTCGCGCCGCGCGTCAGGCCAGGTTGGATCGGCGCGGGTAGGCGACCGCCGGATCGGTGAGCACGTTGACCACCGCCGGCAGGCCGCTGGCGAACGCCCGTTCCAGCGCGGGTCGCAGCTCGCCCGGCGCCGCGACCAGCTCGCCGTGGCCGCCGAGCGCGCGAACCACCTCGTCGTAGCGGGTCTGCGGGCGCAGCTCGGCCACCACCGAGTAGCCGTAGAGGGCTTCCATGGGGTGCTTCTCCAGGCCCCAGATGCCGTTGTTGCCGATCACCGAGACCACCGGCACGTTGTGCCGCACCAGGGTGTCCCACTCCATGCCGCTGAACCCGAACGCGCCGTCGCCTTGCAGCAACACCACCTGCCGGTCGGGCCGGGCCAGCTTGGCGGCCAGCGCGTAGCCGGGGCCCGAGCCCAGGCAGCCGAAGGGCCCGCTGTCCAGCCAGCAGCCCGGCTGGAAGCTGTCGATCATGCGGCCGGCGTAGGAGCCGAAGTCGCCCGCGTCGATGACGACGATGGCGTTCCGGTCGAGCATCGGGGCCAGCTCGGCGTAGACGCGCATCGGGTGCAGCGGCGCCCGGTCGTCGCCCAGCTCCGCCTGCTCGCGTCCGCGTGCCGCGGTCTCCGCCTCGCGCAGCTCGTCGATCCAGTCCCGGTGGTCGGACCCCCGCCCCGGGGCCAGCCCCGCGAAGATCGACAACAGGTCCCCGTACAGCTCGGCCTCGACGGGCCGGGGATGCTTGCGTTCGGGTTCGGCCCGGTCGGCAACGATCAGCTTGGTCTGCGACCCGAACACCGCCCCGAATCCGAGGCGGAAATCCATCGGCACACCGACGATGAGCGCAACGTCGGCCTCTCCCAACGCCTTCCCGCGCACCCGCGAGAACGCCAGCGGATGGTCGGCCGGCACCGCGCCCCGGGCCATGCCGTTCATCAGCACCGGGATCTGCCGTTCCTCGGCCAGGCGCAGCAGCGCCGCCTCACCGTGGCCCCACCAGACGTTGGTGCCCGCCATGATGACGGGTCGGCGGGCGGCGGACAGCAGGGCCGCGGCCCGGCTCAGCGCTTCGCCGTCGGGCACCGGCCCGGCCGGCAGGTCGGCCAGGGCTCCGGGCCGACCGTCGTCGTCGGACGCCGAAAACACGTGGTCCATGGGGAAATCGACGAACCCGACGCCCGAGGGCGCGCCGACGGCCGCCCGCAGCGCGTCGTCGACCAGCCGGCCGGCAGCGTCCGCCGATTGCGCGGTGGCCGCGAACCGGGTCAGCGGCGCCACGAACGGCACGTGGTCGATCTCCTGCAGCGAGCCCATGCCCCAGCGCCCGGCGGGCGCGCGACCGCCCAGTACCACCAGGGGTGACTGGTTCTGCTGTGCGGCGGCCATGGCGCTCATGCCGTTGGTGACGCCGGGGCCCGCGGTCAACGCGGCCACCCCGGGCACCCGGGTCACCTTCGACCAGCCCTCGGCGGCGAAGGCCGCGGTCTGCTCATGGCGGGTGTCGATGAGCCGGATACCCTCGTCGCGGCAGCCGTCGTAGATAGAGAACAGGTGGCCCCCGGACAGCGTGAAGACGGTGTCCAGACCGCTGGCCTTGAGCCGGCGCGCGACCAGTCGGCCGGCGTGCACGGTCTGGGTGGGGGCGGCGTCGGTGCTCATCTGCGCAGCCTATCCACCGCTTCCGGTACCTTCGCCGGAGGATTACTGATGCGGACTACTCCGGCCACCAGCCTTTGGCTACCAGCATTCGAAGGAGAGGTCGACCTTGGGCCCCAAGCCGTTCACGCCGTCCATCGACTGGTCGGCGGCACTCGTGGACTCGTTGCGGTGGCTCGCCATAGCGTGGGCGATCGGCGCCATCAGCCTCGTCGTCGTGCTGTTCGCGCTCCGCTACTTCACCCCGTGGGGCCGCCAGTTCTGGCGGATCACCGGCGGGTACTTCGTCGGCCGACCCAGCGTCAAGGTGTGGGCCATGCTCGGCGTCTTGTTGCTGTCGGTCCTGATGTCGGTGCGCCTGACCGTGCTGCTCAGCTACCAGGGCAACGACCTGTTCACCGCCGTCCAGAAGGCGTTTCAGGGGACGGCCGCGGACAACGAGCAGGTCAGAAACTCTGGCATTCACGGCTTCTGGGTGTCGATCGCCATCTTCGTGCTCTTGGCGACCCTGTACGTCATGCGGTTCATGGCCGACATCTACCTGACGCAGCGGTTCATCATCGCGTGGCGCATCTGGCTGACCGCCCACCTGACCGACGATTGGCTCAGCGGCCGCGCCTACTACCGAGACCTGTTCATCGACAACACGATTGACAACCCCGACCAGCGTATTCAGCAGGACATCGACATCTTCACCGCCAACGCCGGCGGCACGCCCAACATCCCGTCCAACGGCACCGGAAGTACGCTGCTGTTCGGGGCCGTCAACGCCGTGGCGTCGGTCATCTCCTTCGCCGCGATCCTGTGGAACCTGTCGGGCAGCCTCACCATCTTCGGCGTGCAATTCCCCCGCGTCATGTTCTGGACGGTGGTGTTCTACGTCCTGATCGCCACCTTGGTGGCGGTGTGGCTGGGGCGGCCGCTGATCTGGCTCAGCTTCAACAACGAAAAGCTCAACGCCGCTTTCCGGTACGGCCTGGTGCGCCTGCGCGACGCCGCCGAAGCGGTCGGGTTCTACCGCGGCGAGCGCGTCGAGCGGGCGCAGCTGTGGCGCCGCTTCACCCCGATCATCGACAACTACCGCAAGTTCGTCCGCCGGAGCATCATCTTCAACGGCTGGAACTGGTCGGTGTCGCAGGCCATCGTGCCGTTGCCGTACATCATCCAGGCGCCCCGGCTGTTCGCCGGCAAGATCGACTTCGGTGACGTCAGCCAGACCTCGACGGCGTTCGGCAACATCAGCGACTCGCTGTCGTTCTTCCGGAACAACTACGACGCCTTCGCCGCCTTCCGAGCGGCCATCATCCGTCTGCACGGGCTGGTCGACGCCAACGCCAAGGGTCGCGCCCTGCCGGCGTTGCTGGTCAAGCCGAGCGAGGACACCGCCGTCGAGCTGGCCCACGTGGAGGTGCGCACGCCGGACGGCGACCAGCTGATCGACTCGCTCGACGTGCAGCTGGACACCGGTGACTCGCTGGTGATCACCGGGCGCTCCGGCACCGGCAAGACCACGTTGCTGCGCAGCCTGGCCGAGTTGTGGCCCTATGCCTCGGGAATCCTGTGCCGCCCGGACGGCGAGAACGCCACGATGTTCCTGTCGCAGTTGCCGTACGTGCCGCTCGGCAGCCTGCGCACCGTGGTCTGCTACCCGAATTCGCCCGACGGCGTCCCCGACGAGGCGTTACGGGAGACGCTGACCAAGGTGGCGCTGGCGCCCCTGATCGACCGGCTCGACGAAGAGCGCGACTGGGCCAAGGTGCTCTCCCCCGGCGAGCAGCAGCGCGTCGCCTTCGGGCGCATCCTGCTGACCAAGCCGAAGGCGGTGTTCCTCGACGAGGCGACCTCCGCGCTCGACGAGGGCCTGGAATACGCCTTGTACCAACTGCTGCGCAGCGAGTTGCCGGACTGCGTCGTCGTCAGCGTCAGCCACCGGCGGGCCATCGAGCAGCATCACTCGCAAGAGCTGCAACTGCTCGGCGGCGGTCAGTGGCGCCTCGGACCGGTCGGCTCGGAGCCCGCCAAGGTATAGCGCTCACCCGGCCCTGCGGGCCGCGTGCGCTCCGGCGCCCACATCGGATCCGCGCCTACCGCTTACCCGGCCCTGCGGGCCGCGTGCGCTCCGGCGCGGCGACCGAAGAACGAGCCCTCCCCCAGTTGCGTGCCGCTGGCATAGCCCTTGCCGTCCTGGGCGAGATTAGCCGCGCCCGCGCCCGCCGCGTAAAGCCCGGGCACGATGCTGCGGTCCTCGCGTTGCACCTCGCCGTCCACGGTGACCGACAGGCCGCCGATGGTGAACCCCGAGTACATGGCGCGCCCGAGCGACAGGTCGAACACCGCCCACGGCCCGTGGTCTTGAGGCGCGAGGTATTCCGGCTGCTTGTGGAAGTCCGGGTCTTCACCGGCGGCCGCGAGCTTGTTGTAGCGCTCCAGGGTCGCGGCGAGGTTGCCCGCCGGAATGCCCAGCGCCTCTTCGAGTTCTGCGATCGTCTCGTAGCCGTCGAGGAAGCGGATCAGCGGCATCGCGGGCATCTCGGTGTGCGCCTCGTCGACGATCAGGTACGCGGTCTGCTCCGGCTGCTCCAGCACGAACGCCGACGTGCGGGAGTGGTAGGAATCCTCGGCGACGAATCGCTTGCCGTCCTTGTTGACGATCACGCCGGTCAACAGGATTTCCGGCGGGTAGGCCGCCGCGGTGATGAACAGTTCATCCATGTGCCGGGTGGCCCCGCCGGCCGAGACGCCCAGCCGAATGCCCAGCCCGTCGTCGTTCGGATTGCCCAGGATGTAGGGCGCGACCAGGCCGTGGTGCTTGGTGCGCCGCGGCTGGCCCAGCGCGGGCGTGTGCTCGGCGACCATCTCGTCGTTCATCGCGAACCCGCCGGCCGCGATGATGACCGCCTTGGCTTTGACCGCGCCCGTCTCGGTGAAGTGTTTCCACGCGACACCGACCACCGTGCCGTCGTCCTCGACGACGAGGTTGGTGGCACCCGTCTCGTAGCGCACCTGCACCCCGAGGTCGTTGGCGCGTTTGACGAGTAACTCGATGACCATGGCGGCGCCCCCCAACTCCCCGGGAACGGGAACGGAATGCCCCCGCGGCGCGGGGACGGCCAGCTCGCAGAACGGCCACACCTTCTCGTTGCCCGTGTAGCTCAGCCCCTCGGTGCCCGGCGGCACCACCACCTTGCCGGGGTAGAAGCTGCGCTCGAACTGAAAACCCAAGTCCTCCAACCAGTTGAAGTGCTCGACGCTGCCCTCGCAGTAGGTGCGGATCTTGTCGAGCTCGGGCTCGCGGGACGCGGCGACCAGGTACTTGTACATCTCTTCCGCCGAGTCGGGGTGCCCGGTCGCCTCCTGCACGGCCGTCCCCCCGCCCAGATAGAAGTGGCCCCCCGCCAGCGAGGTGGTGCCCCCTGCCGCTGCCGCGCGCTCGAGCACCAGCACCCGCGCGCCGGCGGCGGCCGCGCTGACGGCGGCGCAGCCGCCGGCGATCCCGAAGCCGATCACCACCACGTCGACGTCCTCGGACCACGACGTCACGTCGCTCGCGCGGATCGTTGCGGGTATCTCCGTGCTCATCGGTGCCACTCCTTGTCCTCGCCGGCGTTTGCGGTGTCGCGATCGCTCACCGCTGCTCCTGTTTGATGTAGTCGTAGAACGCCCGCATTTCGGGCGCGATGTAGGCGATCTCGACGAACGGAACCCCGGCCTGGGGCGCCGCCACGTAGGCGAACTGGATGCCGCCGGCCATGACGCCCTGTTGCACTACCGGAGCGCCTCGGTCCGCGGCGTCGCTCAACGCCGCCTCGAACTGCTCGGGACTCTCGGCTTCCATGCAGATGTGGTGTAAGCCCGGCCCGCACGCAGCCAGGAAGTCACTATAGATGTTCTCCCCGCTGACCGGTTGGATCAGCTCCAACTGCATGTCGCCGAGGTAGCTCAGCGAGATGCTGGCAACGAAGTCCGCCGGGCGTCCGCGGTAGCTGCACGAATCCGGAGCAAAGTGGACCTCGGGGATACGGACCCACTTCTTAGCGCCTAATAGGCCGGTGAGGGCCCTTTCGGTGGCGTCCAGGTCTGCGGTAACCCAGGCGATCTGCGTCGGAGACTGAGCGGGAAGCGTCATCGTCTCGCAGGATAGTCCAGTCGTTCCCATGCCAGAAGGGGCCGGGAAAACTTTGCCGCACCCAGCCGCGCGAGGCGGCGCGATGTCGCATGAACACGTTCTAATTCGGTGTGACCCGACGCCCACTAGTGCTGGCCGAGCACACCGACCAACATCGACAGCTGCGCGTCGAACACCGACTCCGGGTCCGTCAGCGTGTTGGCGCCGTACTGGCCGAAGACCTCCATGCTGATGGCGCCGAGCACGCCCGCCCACAGCAGGAAGCACTTGGCGACCAGCTGATCGTCGCCGGGAAACCCGAATTCCCGGCGGAGGCGTTGGAAATCCGATGACATCGGCTGCGGTGCAACGACGTTGGTCAACCGAATGTCTCCGGTGGCGATCCCGGCAGCCATCGCGTCGAACAGCGCCACCACGACGCGCGTGCCGACGGCCACCGTGCGTTCCGGCGGCGCGTGGTACCCCGGCACGGGGCTGCCGTAGAGCAACGCCCAGCGGGCGGGGTGAGCGACAGCCCACCGCCGCGCCGCCCGCGCGATCGCGATGACGTCGTCGCTCCACAGGTCGCCCACGGATTCGCGGGCCCGGTCCACGGAGTCGGCAAGGTCGGTGTAGGCGTCGACGAGCAGCAAAGTCACCAGCTCGTCGCGACTCGACACGTAGCGGTACACCGCCGAGGACACCATGCCCAGCTCGCGGGCGATCGCGCGCACCGACAGCCCGGCCGCGCCGCGCTCCACCAGTTGGCGCCGACCGAGCTCGACGATGCGCGCCTCGATCTGGTCCCGGGTCTCCTGGCGCTTGCCCACGCGGCCCAGTCTCGCACAACCGAGATCACCGCTCTTGTTTCCCCGCAACGTTTGTGGAACCGTTACCGCTAACGAGAGCACCGCTCTCACCAGCCCCCGGGAGGCATGTCATGACGACCCGATACGACGAACCGAATAGGGCCGCCCGCGCCGGTAACGCGGTGATCCGCTGGCTCGCCGAAGCCGGAATCAGCGTCGCCGGGACCCGCGCGCTGCGGGTCCGCGGCCGCAAGTCCGGCCGGCCCCGGTCCGTGGTGATCAACCTGTTGACCGTCGACGGCGTCGACTACCTGGTATCCCCGCGCGGCAACACGCAGTGGGCCCGCAACGTCAGGGCCGCGGGCGTCGTCGAACTGGGCCCCCGCTGGCGGCGCCGGCCCGCGCGGGTCACCGAGGTCGAGGACGCCCGCAAACCCGAGATCCTGCGGCGTTACCTGCGCCGGTGGTATTGGCAGGTCAAGGATTACGTCGGCGGCCTGACCCCCGACAGCGGCGACGACCAGATGCGCGCCGTCGCCCCCACCATCCCGGTGTTCGCGCTGACACCGGCCGGCACGTCCGGCTAGGCCGGGCCGCCGACGCCCATGTCCTCCCGAACCTCCTGGGAGGTGGCCGGCCACGACACCGCCGCGGGCAGGTCGCCCCAGACGCTGTTGAAGATGCCCACGATCTGCGTCGGACCGCCGCTGGCAGCGAGGTATACCGGCCCGCCGGAGTCCCCGTTGTGGCTTTGCACGCCGTGCGACATCGTGAACCAGCCGTTGTTGACGCTTTCCACCGTGCCGCAGGTCTCGCCGGTGCTGACGCCGAAATGGCAGACCGCTTGCCCGGGTGCCGGCGCCACGGACGGGCTCGACACCAGCGAACGGCCGCCCGGCAGCACGTTGTTGGCCGCCACGCCGTTGTCCAACACGATGGCCTCGTAGTCGGCGATGTTCTGGTCGGTGGTGACCGTGGTCCCGCTGGGAGTGTTGTCCCGGAAAGCGGCCAGGCGGCCGATCACCGCGCCGCCGCGGTCGGTGACGACGCCTCCGCCGCTGCGGCAGTGTCCCGCGGTGAAGGCGATCTTCAGACCGGGGTCGACGTAGCCCAGGGTGCAGACGCGGTTGTCTTGCCGGATCTCCATACCGGGATAGACCGCGACAGGGTCGGCCTTGGCGGGGGCCGGCGACACGGATTGGGCCAGCGCGGCAACCGTTATCGATACGGCGAATGCGCTCATTGCCAGGCGATGCACCATCAACTCCGATCCATCGAGCCGATACCGACGGGGGCCGAGGCTGTGTAACTCAACCTGGCGTAACGCCCCCACCTTCAGCTTTTCGCACCGGCCGGCGCCGATGTTACAGAACGGTCACGGCCGCCGCGGCGTCGTCGAGGCGGCGGGCTCCGCGGGGCGACCAGCCGGGCGGCCCGAACACGTAGCCCAGCCGATCGCGCAGCCGGGTCGCCGCGCGCCAATCGCGGCCGATAGCCGCGTATTCGTGGGTCTGCAGCTTCCAGACGTTGAAGGTGTCCACCGGTTTGGTCAGGCCGTAGTGCGGCCGGAAGACCTCCGCCTGGAAGCTGCCGAACAGGCGGTCCCACACGATGAGGATGCCGCCGTAGTTCTTGTCCAGGTAGAGCTGGTCTCTACCGTGGTGGACGCGATGGTGCGACGGCGTGTTGAAGATGAACTCGAAGGGCCGCGGCAGCTTGCCGATCCGTTCGGTGTGCACCCAGAACTGGTAGATGAGGCTGACCGAGAAGCTGAAGAACACCAGCCACGGCGGGATCCCCAACAGCGGTAGCGGAGTCCACATCAGGATCTCGCCGCTGTTGTTCCACTTCTGACGCAGCGCGGTGGCGAAGTTGAAGTACTCGCTGGAGTGGTGCGCCTGGTGGGTCGCCCAGATCAGCCGGACCCGGTGGGCGATCCGGTGATACGCGTAGTAGAGCAGGTCCACGCCCACGAGGGCGACGACCCACGTGTACCAGCGGGTGGCCGAGAGGTGCCAGGGCGCCACGTACGCGTAGAGCGCGGCGTAGCCCAGCAGGGCCAGGGTCTTCCAGGCGGCGGTGGTGGCGACGGAGACGAGCCCCATCGAGATGCTGGCGAGCGAGTCTCGCGTGAGGTACGCGCCGGCGGCCGGCCTGCCGGCGTCGTCTGCTTCGGCGACCAGGCGTTCCAGCTTGCGCGCCGCCATCCACTCGAGGATCAACAGCGTCAAAAAGAACGGGATGGCGAACAACACCGGGTCCCGCATCGGCGCGGGCAGCGCGGCGAGGAAACCGGTCAGGGCGCTCACGCAGCTAAGACTACGACCACCGCGGGCGCGGTCGGTCGCCTTCCGCCCGCAACGTCAGCTCCGGTCGTCGGACTGCGCCTGGTTGCCGGCGTACCACTGAACCGCGCGCACCCCGGGTTGCAGCGAGAGCTCCGCGACCAGCCGCTCCAGTCGGGCCGGCACGTCGCCACTCATCAGCAGATGCGCGGTCAGGGTGATCTCGTCGTTCGCCGGCTCGCCGGTGTGGACGCCGCGCAGCGTGATGTCGTTGCTGCCGGCGTGCTGGACGATCTGGGCGCGCGCGTACTTCTCGTGTTTGGGGCGGCAGATCACCTGGACCAGGTAGGGCTGCAGGCTCTCGTCCTCGTCGGCGGTGCCGTCGCGATCGATCAACCGGCCCAGGGGGCGGCCCAGGACGTGGATGCCGATGACCGTGCAGGTGCCGATCAGCGTGAACACGAGATGCCCGGACGCCGCCAGCACCCCGATCGCCGCCGAGCACCACAGGGTGGCCGCGGTGTTCAGGCCCCGTACGTTGACGCCCTCGCGCAGGATGACGCCACCGCCGAGGAAGCCGATGCCCGACACCACGTACGACGCGACGCGGGTGGGGCTGCTGTCGGTGGTCGCGGCGGCGTACAGCACGAACAGCGTGGCCCCGGCGGCGACGAGGGCGTTGGTGCGCAGGCCCGCCCGCCGCGCGCGCCATTGGCGTTCCAGCCCGATGAGCGCGCCGCAACCGACGCCGACGCCGAGCCGCAGCGCGAAGTCGAGCACGCTCAACGTCTCCACCGGCCCCCTCCTAACCCCCGAATTCGCGCGGAGCTAACCACGCCCAGGTGAACGGCAGATGACCCGGAGACAGACCGGGCGCCGGACGGCCACGCGGCCGCAACCTGCAAGGCGCCGCAGCCGGCGGCCGGCCGGCTACTGATGGTTGAGTTGCTGCGGGCAATAGTATTTCGCCGCGATCGCCACGAACGAGGTGGCGTGGTCGGTCGTGAGGCCTGGGTTCTGGTTCTTCAGGTCGTCGACCATCTGCGGACCGCGTTCGCCGCCGCCCATCGCCTGGCACACCGCCTTGGCGAATTGCACGGCGGCGTCCGGGGTCTTGTACGTGATACCCGCGGTGCTCAGCGACGCAAGGAAACCGGCCTGGTCGGCGTCGCCGGCATCCGGTTCGCCGCGAGCGGGCGCCGCGAGCGCCGCGGCGACTGCGAGGCAGCACAGCGCCGGCCACGGTCTCATAGCGGTCGATTGTCGCACGCCGCCGGTTCGTCCGTTGTGTTCACCCACCAATCCTTCGGCGACACAACGGTATTCGCGCCGCGGCTCAGGCCTTCGACAGGTGGTGCGGGCAGTAGTACTGCGCGGAGATGACGGCGAAGTTCGACGCCATCTCCATGTCCATGCCGGGGTTGTGCGTCTTCACGTCGTGCACCAGCTCCAGGCCGGACTCGCCGTTGTTCAGGCAGGAACACACCGCCCGGCCCGCGGCGACGGCCGATCCGGGGCTGGAATAGGTGAAACCGGCCTGCTGCAGCGCGGCGATGAAAGCCCCGTCGTCGCCGTCGGGTTCGGGCGGCGGGGCGGCCTGCGCGGGGGCCGCGAGCCCGATCATGGCGGCCGCGCTCACCAGCGCCAGCACTCGTTTCATTGTGGCTCTCCCTCGGATCGTTGTTGAGACAGCGAATCGCGTTCGGCGTCAGCCGATTTGCGCGTCGGCGGGCAGCACCTTGGACTTGTCGCCCTTCTTCAGGTGCACGGCATGGATCCCCGGCTTCTTCGCCAGCTGCTCGAGGAGCGCGTCGAGCCCCTCCTGGTCCACGCTGTGGTGTTGCACGGACTCCGGCTTCTCGGAGATCTGGGCGACCAGGCGCTTGAGCTGCTCGGGTGACTGCTTGCCCTCGTTGATCGGCTTCATGCGGCTGCGCACCCCGGCGCCCACCACGGTGGGGCCCCCGGCGCCCAGGGCGCTGCCCAACATGCCCGCCAACCCCATGGAGCTGAACAGGCTGCCCTCGCCGAGCGCGGCGGCGGGCACCGCCTCGGGTCCGGCGGCCGACAGCGCGGCGGCCACGGTACGGATCGCCGGGGTGGCCGACGCCCAGCTCGGCGGCACGGTCAGCTTCCCCACCAGGGTGCCGCGCGCGAACCCGGCCGTCGGGCTGATGGCGTCGAACAGCGTGCCGCGCGTGAAACCGAGCGCGCCCAACCCCGCGCCCAGCGCGTCCTTCGGCAGCGCGCCGTAGGCGAGGGGCGGGGCGAACTTCAGCCATTGGGACACCGGGAAGTTGATCAACAACCCGATGTCGTTGAATTGCGTCGTCAACCCCAGTGGAACCTTCACCGCGTTGTAGAAGGCGGTATAGAAGTTGGCGCCGCCCGGGACCGTGTTGAGCAGGTTGGTCCAAAACGTCTGGTAATCCGTCGCGAGTTGCGCCAACCAGGCCAGCGGCCCGGTGAACCCGCTTGGCGTGGTGGCCGCCTGAGCCACGGTGCCGGCCACGTTGCCGGCCGCCGCGTTGGTGCTCTGGGTCAGGGCGGCGGCCTGCATCGGCTGGGCCGCGTCGTTGGTGGTCTGCGGGGCCGGGCTGAAGGTCGTCAGGTTGTTGGTGGCAGTCGCCGAGGTGGCGAAGTAGGTGTCCATCGCCTCGGCGTCCTGGGCCCAAAAACCGCCGTATTCGGCCTCGTTCGCCGCAATCGCCGCGGTGTTCTGCCCGAACAGGTTGGTCGCCACCAATTGCGCCAGCAGGACGCGATTCTCCGCGATCACCGGCGGCGGCACATGGGCGGCGAAGGCCGTCTCGTAGGCGGTCACCGCCTGGGTGGCCTGCGCGGCGGTCTCGGCGGCCTGCGCGGCGGTCTGCTGCAGCCACGCGACGTAGGGCGCGGCCGCCGACACCATCGCGACCGACGACGGCCCGACCCAGGGGCCGGACGTCAGGCCCGACACCACCGACTGATACGACGTTGCGGTCGACTGCAATTCGGTGGCGAGGCTTTCCCACGCCGCGGCCGCCGCCACCAGCGACTCGGCCCCGGGCCCGCTGTACATCCGGGCCGAATTGAACTCCGGCGGAAAGGCTCCGTAGATCATCGCTGTCCCCTCGTCCCCTGGCGTGCGCGTCGCCGCACGGTGCTCGATCGGATGGTCATCGCGCTCACTCCTCGAGGCACGGAATGACGATGATGGTGGCGGCGGCGGGATCGGCCTCGGTGACGGCGCCGCCCAGGGCCGCCACCGACGCGGGCCCGGCGGAGCGGACTGCGCTGGCGGCGACCGCGCGCCCGGCCAGGCTGGACAACCCCATCTGGCTGAAGACGCCCTCCTCGCCGGCGAGCGCGGCCGGGGCCGCCGCCAGGTTGGTGGGGAACACCTGCGCGATGGTCCGGATGGCCGGTGCGGCCTCGGTCCAGCCCTGCGGCACCGATATGCTGCCGACCAGCGCCGCTTTGCCCATGGACCCCGACACCCCGACTGCGGAACTCAGCGCCGGCTTGGCCAGACCCGTCCCACCGGCCAGCGGCGCCAGCGCTCCGGTGATGGCCTTCGGCCCGGCCAGGTAGGCGGCGGCGCTCTGCCCGTTCTGTCCCCAGGAGTAGGCCTGCCCGAACGACAGGAAGGGACCACCGGGAATGCTCGTCCACGACTGCGGGGAGTAGACACCGGTGATCGCCGACCAGATGGTGTTCCAGTTCGTGATGGCCGGCGGCACCGTCAGCGACGGTTCGGAAGCCGCCGCGGACGTGCTGCCGGTGGCGTCCAGCGTCTGCAGCATCGGTTGCATCGCCGAACCGAGCTGCGACGCGGTGTTCGAACCGGACTGTGCGGCGGCCTGGCTGACCGCACTGCCCTGCGATTGCCCGGCCGTGTCGGTCGTGGTTTGCGGCGGTTCGGTGAACGGCGTCATCTGCGCGGCCGCGGACGACGCCGCCGCGTAGCCGTACATCGCGGCCGCATCCTGTGCCCACATCTGCATGTAGTCGGCTTCGGTCGCGGCGATCGCCGGGGTGTTCTGCCCGAGGATGTTGGTGGCGATCAAGGTCGCGAGCAGGGCCCGGTTGGTGGCGATCACCGGCGGTGGCACCGTGGCCGCGAACGCCGCCTCGTAGGCGCCCGCCGCGAGTTTGGCCTGACTGCTCGCCTCCTCGGCCTGGGCGCCGGTGGCGTGAATCCATGCCACGTACGGCGCGGCGGCGGCCGCCATGGCGATCGACGACGGGCCCGTCCACGGGCCCGAGGTCAGCGACTCGACGGCCGACCCGTACGCCGTTCCGGCCGCCTGCAACTCTGCGGCCAACTCATCCCACGCCGCCGCGGCCGCCAGCAGCGGCCCCGATCCGGCACCTACGTACATCCGCCCCGAGTTGAACTCCGGCGGGAATGCCCCGAAATCCAGCATTTCTTCTCCCGCTCCCTCCGATGCGGCCATGCTAAATGCGACAAAGCGGCGTCTGCCGCAGTCTGTCCACAGCTCAGTTCGAATTCATGTAATCGCCGTCCGGCGCGCCTTCGTGTGCGCGCGGCAACGGTGACAACGCCCACTTTCCGCGATCGCGCCCCACCAATAGCCCGGCGGCAGGCGCGTACGGAACATTAACTCCATGGTGATCGGAAAAAATTCAGTCACGGTTCCGGGAAGGTAAAACCGCGTTAACGATCAATGTCTTCGCACAGGCTCACGCTGTGAGATGTGCGAATATGCGGCTGGTGACACGTGGCTGTTTAGCCCGTTCAGAGCCATATCTACCGCGAATGCGCCTTTCTTTCGCACGACAGCATTCCTTTCGATCGAAGGCGGTGACGGAACGTCGGGGGGAAATTACGCGGGGATCCCACGGTTCATGTCGCCGTATGTGAAACGCACATTGCGAAGTGAATTATTATTGCGACATTTCAGCAACGGCTCGCTATGAACACATATTTATGCGTTCATAGAATTGAGAAAAACGCAGGTGAAACGGGTCGTCGCCTATGGCTTTATGTGGATGGCCGACTGCA
The DNA here is from genome assembly GCF_001666755.1 of Mycobacterium sp. E1214. Classification (GTDB taxonomy): domain Bacteria; phylum Actinomycetota; class Actinomycetes; order Mycobacteriales; family Mycobacteriaceae; genus Mycobacterium. The sequence continues at coordinate 52,378 of NZ_LZJC01000096.1, forward strand.
TTGTCGGCGCCGACGGGTTAGCCTCGGCAGTAAAACCCATTTGTCGACACAATGGGCTCCGATAAATGCGGGCTTGCGACAGCGCGTCACACGTCCGCGGTGCCGGCAGGCTTCGACGATGAAGGCCCGAGCCGGCGGCCCCGGGTGACACGGCTCCCCGCCACCGACCACGAGGATAGGCCGAAGCGGCAGCGGAGCCGCTGCTTAGCTACTGGATATCGGCTGTGAGGTTAGCTCACAGGTCAGGGCCCGATGATGTGAGGCATCACAACGACGCGAGGTTTGCTGTGAAGCCGTTGGAGCGCGCGGCGCGACGGCCGGGTGGCCGCGTCAGCCAGCGGCGGGTGGGTGCGTCACGAAGAGGGGGCGGAAGCCGTACTGGGGCAGCGCGCGTCCATATCCCGGTTGGGCCTGCCCCATGAGGGGCACACCGGGCATCCCGGGCATGCCCGCCGCCGCTGCCGGTGACGATGCCGATGCGGCGGCCGACGGGGCGATCATCGGCGTGCCGCCCAGCGTCGAGGGCAGCGCGCTGGACAGCGGGGCCGGGGCGGCCCAACCGGGTGGCACCGACAGCGGGCCGACCAGGTGGGACTCGGCGAGGCTTGCCGACACCGCGGAGCCGAGGCCGCCGACGCCGCTGACGGGCACGGCGACCGCCTGACCGAGGCCCTCCGCCGCGGGTGCCGCGACGTCACCCGTGGCGCTGGTCCCCAGCAACGTCGAGCTGGTGACCGCCTGCACCACCTGCACGGGGTTGAACGCGCCGGTCGAAGCCAGCGTGTTGAGGAAATTGCTGTTCAGGAAGTCGGAGAACCCCGTCCCGGTGGAGCTTGTCGTCATCGCGTCCGCCGGCGAGGCCAGACTCTGCAACGCCGACGGCAGCGTGGCCATCAGGCGCGACAACGTGGCCTGTTGAGTTCCAGCCGACGTGCCGGCCGCCTGGCTGACCGCCGCGGCCTGGCGCGTCAGCGCGCCCGGCGCCGCGGTCTGCTGCGGCCCGATGAAGCCCGCGAGTCGGGTGGCGGCGGCCGACGACCCGGCGTAGCCGTACATCGCGGCGGCGTCCTGCGACCACATCTCGGCGTACTGGGCCTCGGTGGCCGCGATGGCCGCAGTGTTCTGTCCCAGCACATTCGTGGCGACCAGCGCCGCCAACTGCGCGCGGTTCGCCGCGACGATCGGCGGCGGCACGGTCGCGGAGAAGGCGGCCTCGTAGGCGGCGACGGCGGCCTCGGCCTGCGCGGCGGTCTGCTCGGCCAGCTCGGCCGTCGCGCCCAGCCAGGCCGCGTACGGCATCGCCGCGGCGGCCATCGCGGTCGAAGCAGGACCGAGCCACTCCTCGCCCGTGAGGGACGCCAGCACCGAGCTGTATGAGCTTGCGGTGCAACGCAATTCAGCGGCCAATGCATTCCACGCCGCAGCGGCGGCCAGCATCGATCCGGATCCGGCGCCGGAATACATGAGCGCGGAATTGATTTCGGGCGGACGCGCGCCGAAGTCCAGTGGTGCGGTCATGATCAGCCTCCTCCCCCGGCACCTGACGGTCGGGTTCGCTGCGCGGCCGCCGACGCATCAGCGGACACGGAAGATGTGAATTCGATTGCAGAGCGCGGTGTTCAGCTGCGCAGCTCGACACCTCGGCTACCCGGGCACGCGGAATCGTCACAGCGATCGACATCGCAGGTCCTCTCCGCAGCAGTCAGGGGCGGTTGGAAAGCCCGTCGTGCAACGACTTTCCGCGCACCGCTGCGACAAACCCGCGAAGGGATGACGCCTGGTTAAAGCGCAGGAGTTGCGGCGATGACGAACGCGCGAACGCGGCCGGGGCCGGATCGAGACGAAACGGTCTCGGGTTCGGGATACGGACTGTCGCCGGACTTCATTTCGCTCTCACCTCCTCACAGCCAGGGCGCGCGGGGGCGCCACGGTGCACGCGGGGCAAGAGGCCGAGACGAACGCTCGGACACCGCACCCCTCTCGTCCAAGCTTCAGCACCGCACGACGTATCCGGTCGATCTCCCGGAAGCCACTTGGGCTCAACCCTTAAGCCGGGAAGAGCTGTCCTGACCTTGGGCGTCTCTCGACGTTCGAGGTCAGTGGCCTGTGTCCGTGCGGACGCCTCACCTAACGAGGTGCTCACCGGCCATGGTGACATCGGATCCCGGGTGCGTCAAACGCGTGCCCCTTCTGGCCGGCGGGTCGACGCTCAGCCCGCGGCGGGCGGTCGCGGCATGACGGTGACGTGGAATCCGTAGCGCGGCCCGTTGCCGAAGTTGCGGCCCGGCACGTTGACCGCGGGGACCCCGGGCATGCCCGGCGCTCCCGCCGGCGTGCCCTGGGGCAGCGGCGTGCTGTTCCAGCCACCGCCCGGAAGGGCCGCTCCCGCATGATTTTCCACCTGGGCGGCCACCGTCCACGTCTGCGGCACGGACAACCGGCCGACCGTCGCCGCCTGGTTGGTGCCGGCCGAGACCCATCCGGTATCCGTCGCGGGTACGCCCGTGGCGCCGAGCGGGGGGTCACCGAACGGCACTCCGGTGGCACCGGGCGCAACGGCGCCCGGCTGTCCCACCGGTGTCCAGCCGGCATTTCCCGAGCCAGACCCCATGGGCGGGATGGCTTGCGTGTTGGGCGACCCGCCGAGCGTCACGGCGTTGATGTCGGCCATCGACGCGGTGACGGCCGGTTCGACGATCGCGGGGTTGATGTAGCCACCCGAGATGATGCCGTTGAGGAAGTTGGAATTCAGCAGGTCCCACAGTGAGCCGGTGGTCAGCGACGAGGACGCCAGCGCCGATGAGCTCGACGACGACACGGGCGAGGCGAACGATTGCAGAGCGCCCGGGATCTGCGACGTCAACTGCGTCAGCGTCTCTTGGGCGCCGGAGGCCGCCGACGTGCTGGTCGCCTGCGTGACGGCGGTGGCCTGGTCGGCCTGACCGCTGGGGTTCGTGGTCTGCGGCGGCGGCGGGAACGGCGTCAGCGCCGCCGCGGACGCCGAACTGGACGCGTAGCCGTACATAGCCGCGGCGTCCTGCGCCCACATCTCGCCGTACTCCTCTTCGGTCACCGCGATCGCCGGGGTGTTCTGCCCGAGGATGTTCGTCGCCACCAGGGCCGCCAGCAGGGCCCGGTTGGCGGCAACCACCGGCGGGGGCACCGTCATCGCGAAGGCGGTGTCGTAGGCACCCGCTGCGGCGGCAGCCTGCGCGCCGGCGTTCTCCGCTTGCACACCGGTCAATCCCATCCAGGTCAGGTACGGCGCGACGGCGGCAGCCATCGCCGCCGACGCCGGCCCCAACCATTCCTCGCTACTCAGACCCTCGATCACCGACTGGTACAGCGCGGCCGTGGAGTGCAGCTCGGTGGCCAGTGAGTCCCAGGCCGCCGCCGCGGACAGCAGCGGCGCGGAGCCCGGTCCGAGGTAAAGGCGCCCGGAGTTGATTTCCGGCGGTAGCGCTCCGTAATCCATGTCAACGCACCCGGCGATCGCGAGGCGTCGTCACTCGCGGTGCCCGACGCGCGGCAGGCAGCTCCGGATGCGTGACAGCGGAAGACATCGGACCTCTCCTATCGGAAAACACTCAGCCCGCTACCGGCGCTGCGAAGGTTTGCCGGGCATGGCAATCCCTGAGCCGACGCATGGATCGGCAAACGCACGTGCAGGCATTGCGACCTGGTAAATGACTCAAGCAAAACACATCGATGAAACAACTAAAGCACGCCAAGTGGCGCGTGTCCGCGCTCGATGTGAAGAGCGTGTTTCGCGCGATAACACCATGTAACGGCTGATATCAGGACCGGATGCTCGCCGCCCAGCACGGCGCTCGGCGTGGGCGGCGACCGCCCGCAATTCGATGCGAAAAAGGCCCGTTAATGCCCCCGCTGGCCGCGTCGACGCCCGCTAATCGGAGGGCCGAGGGAGGGATTACGCAATTTGCTGGGCAGTGCATTTCCCGCGCCGAATAAGCGCGGGAGAGCGTTAGTCGGTTTTCTCCGCTACCGCCGCGCTGAGGCCGTCGGCGAGATCCTCGGCGGTCAGCTCCTTGAACCGCAACAACTGGCGCTCGCTGAACTCCGTGACGTCGCTGGACAGCACCGCGTCCAGATCCTCGTCGTCCAGGCGGAAGCTGCGGTGATCGCGGGCCTTCTCCACCACGTTGCGCACGAAGCCGGCGTTACCCAGCGTGTCGATGCCGCGAATCAGGTCGCCGTCCTCCGAATAGCTCTCGTCGAGGTAGAACCGCGTGTAGGACGGCAGCAGCGACTGCGCCGCCTCCTCGGTGATGACGTCCTCGTTTTCCTGGCCCATCAGCCGGGTCAGGTCGACCAGCTCCTGCGGGGTGTAGCTGAAGAACTCGATGACGGTCGAGAACCGGCGGCGCAGACCCTGGTTCACGTCGAGCATCTTTTCCATCGCCTTGGCGTAGCCGGCGCCGAACACCACCAGCTCGTCGCGGTGGTTCTCCATGTAGAGCAGCAAGGTGTTGATGATGGCGTTGCCGTAGGGGTCACCTTGCTGGTAACCCTTCTCGTGCAGCGTGTGCATCTCGTCGAAGAAGACCGCCCCACCCAGCGCGCCCTCGAGCATTTCCTCGGTGTTCTTTTCCGCGTCGGCCATGTAGCGGCCGAGCAGCTTGGTGCGGCTGGTCTCCACCACCAACGGCTTGCGCAGCACGGTCAGGCCGCACAGTTGCTTGGCGAACGCCCGCGCCACCGACGTCTTACCGGTGCCCGGCGGCCCCAGCAGCAACGTGTGGCGTGACGTGACGGGAACCGGCAAGCCCATCTTGGCGCGCGCCAGGTTGACCTTGGTGGTGGCCTTGATCAGCTTGATCTCGCGCTTGGCCCGCTCCATGCCCAGCATCGCGTTGAGCTCTTCGTCGCCCTCGGCCAGGTACTTCGCGGCCTCCTCGGCGTGGCGCGCGGCCTCGGCCTGGGCGCGCGTGGGGGCGCTGTCGGGATCCCACGGGTCGGTGCGGGCCTCAATGGTCTCCGGGTCGGTCAGCACCAACCGGAAGTTCGGATTGTCCAGCGCCTCGCGGGCGGGGGTGAACTTCGGGTCGCGCGAGTACACGCGGCGCAGCAGCTCGACCGCCTCTTCCTCGCGGCCGAGATGCCGCTGGCACATGCCCTGCGTGTAGAGCGCGATGTTGGCGGCGCCGGGCACCCGGTCACCCTCGATGGCGTCCTGTCCGCGCCGCAGGGCCTCCTCGAAGACGCCAAGCGAGGCCAGGGCCGTCGTCGCCATCGCGGCGCCGGCGGCCTTGAGTTCGGCCAGGCGCCAGACCTTGGACTCGGAGAACTGGGTCAGCACGTCCGGCCAGCGCTGGGTGCGGAAGTAGAGCACGCCCCGCACGTAGTCGACCAGCTCCTCGTCGATGGGCGTGCGGGGTTCGACGCCGTCGAGCAGCTCCGCGGCCTCCTCGTAACGCTTGGCCTCGGCGAGTACGGCAGCGTAGGCGCAGGCCAGCGACTCCCCGCTGGTGACGGCCAGGCGCAGGAACAGGCCGTCGGACACCTCGGGACGGAACTGCAGCTCGGTCACACCCAGCCGGCGGGTCTCCCAGCCGAACGTCCGCAGCGCCGACCAGGCACCGGAGAGCACCTCGATGCTCTGCTCCCCCGCCAACATCCGCGCCAGCCAGGCGTCGCACATCGACGGGTCCAGGTTCGTCGCGGTGGTGAACATTTGCGCCGCCACCTGCGGGTTGTGGCTGGGCTGCAGCCCATTCACCGAGACGCCGGACGCCAGCAGGCCGGCGACCATCGCGTTGCGAGCGCCTTCGGCGGTGGATTGGGGCCGGGTCATTGCGCCGCGGGCACGCCGGCCGGGCTCCCTCGCAACTGGTCGACCGACAGCACAAGCTCGTCGTCGCCGTGCAAGGTGCGGCTCGGCACGGTCAGCAGCGGGTGCGTCGACGGGGCGGGCAGGCTGGCGCGCACCGCGGCCAATTGGCGCCCGGTAAGCCTGTTGAGTCCCCCCGACAAGTCCCTGGGCAGCCGCCCCTCGGTGTGGTAGCGCACCCACGCCGACACCTGGGCGCGTCCCCGGCGCGAGGTCAGCCGCACGGTCAATACCGTGGCGGTCGCGTCGGTGTCCCACACCTGGTCCAGCGTGTCGCTGGTGATGTCGGACGGCGTCAGCCACAGGCTGGTGACGAAACCGTTGAAGTGCTTGAGGTGGCGCCAGCCGGGCCGGCTCCAGGTGGGCTCGAGGTCGGCGAGCACCGCACGGTCGACTTCGGCGATCTCCTCGGCCGTCAGCGGCCGCGCCGCGCAGGTCGGGCCGTCGAGGTCCTGGGCGAGCCGCTCGGTGGCGGCGACCAGGGTGGCGGCCAGCGAATCGCGGGCCGCGACCGCGGCGACGTTGCGCTGCGGGTTCATCCGAAGCACCAGCCAGGTACGCCGCACGAAGGACGTGGGCTGGTCCCCGACGACCTCCCACTCCTCGGGGCCCCAATCCTCGAGCTTCGACAGCTCGGCGGCGCTGGACTCCGGGCCGCCGCGGCGCACCTTCACCGAGACGATGTCGATGTCGTCGAGGTGAACGTCGAACTGGCGCAACCCGTCGGCCACCGCCTGGATCGGCAGCGTGGGCGGCGACGTCCGGTGCCGGTGCCGCGACGCCGGGTCGTCCTCACCGCCGTTGACGGCGATGACGGTGACCAGGTGGCCGTCGTACTGGCGGACGCCGACCTTGTCCCGGCCGAACCGGCGCTGGTGGTCCAGCGCGGGCGTGCAGCCGGCGGCCAGCGCGGTGCCCGGGTCGGCGGACCAGTCCCACAACCAGGTGGCCAGGCCCGACGCGACGGTCAGGCCGTGGTAGGTGACCAGCGACAGCAGTGCGACCAGCACCGCCAGCGCGACGCCCACCCAGAAGGCGATGCGGTGGCTGCCCTGCCAGGACTCCGGGCAGTGGCTGGCCACCACCAAGAGCACGACGTCGACGACCAACACCGCGGTGACCCGCGGCCACGTCAGGGACAACCCCAGTTTGCGCTGAGCCTTCATGTGTGTTGCTGCTCCACCCTTATTGCTGTTTCCGCGATCGCTTCAGCAGCATCGCCGTGCCAAACACCCCACCGCCGACGAGCAGCGCGGTCACCAGTCCCCCGGCCGCCACCCAGATCGGCACCATGTCCCGCGGCGGGACCGGTTTCGGAATATCCAGCGGGGCCGACAGCCGTTGCGGCGGCTTCACGGGACCATCGGGTACATCCCAGGTTAACGCCGCGACCGGGTCCACGACACCGTGGCCGATCTGGTTGTCCACGCCGCGCGCCGGGGCGTGGGCGGTGCGGGTCAACCGGTTGATCACCTGGTAGGCCGAGAGCTGCGGATACTTGGCGCGAACCAGCGCCGCCACCCCCGACACGATCGCGGCCGAGAAGCTGGTGCCGGCCGGCACCAGCAGCGTGTTGTCCGGCCCGTCGATCGCGTTGATGACCCCGTCGTCGCGGGGCGACAGCCCCACCACGTCGCTGCCGGGGGCGGCGATGCCGACCCACGGACCGGACACGCTGGTGGCGCCCTGTCCCTGGCCGCCCTGGGTCAGCGGGTGTCCGTCCGGGTCGACGGCGCCGACCGTCAACACGTAGTCGCTGAACCACGAGGGTGTCACCACGGTGGTGACGGCCTTCCAGTTGCGCGGATCGTTGGGCTGCAACGGATCCTGCGCTGGGTTCTGCTTGCAGTCCTTCTTGCTGGTGTCGCCGGCGGCCGCCACGATCACGGCGTTCTTGTCGACCGCCGCGTACCGCACCGCCGCGCCCAGCGCGCGCTGGTCGATGATGTTGCGCGCGCTCATGCAGGTCACATCCGAGATGTTGATGACCTGGGCACCGAGGTTGGCGGCGTGCACGATCGCGCGCGCCATCGTCTGGACGTTGTCGATCTTGGACTGCGTCTGCGGGTCCTCGTCGCCGGTGTAGGCGTCCTTGAGGCCGAAGGCCTGGCTGGACTGCCGGATCGCGATGATGTCGACGTCGGGGGCGATGCCGCTGAAGGCGTCCGGGCCCGAGCTCGGCTTGGCCGGAGGCGGCGGCGGGGCGGGCGGCCGCCGCAGACGGTGACCCTGTTCGGCGATCGCC
>NZ_LZJC01000097.1 GCF_001666755.1 Mycobacterium sp. E1214
CATCAACAATGCCGTCGACGGTGTCGCGGACACTTTTGGCGCATATAACAAGCCCGTTGGTCCCAGCCGGAACACGGTCTACGCCGCTCCCGCCGTCCGACCGACCGCTACCGCTCTCGCGCCCTGCGGCCTTGCCGGCCTCGGGCACTCGCGGTCTACCGGCGTCCGCCGCTCCGTCCGTGTTCCGGCTGGCCGTTCGGGTTGTGTCCGGCCGAAGGGTGAGTCGCTCCGCAATCGAGCTCGTTGAATGCGCGCTCGACCTCGTGATGCCGGGCATCGGGTACCTGCTCCCCGGGAGCCCCCAGCGCGCATCACTGAGTGACGGGCGATGAAGGGTCCCTTGTCGGGAGTGCTGTCACCGTGTCCGGTCTGTGTCCGATCGCCGGACGAGCAGCCTGCGTCAGACGCGCTCAGCGCGGCGTATTTGACGTATGGGAGTCATTAAACCGCAGGCCAGCGGCCGTTCCATCCACCTGAAAAGCGGAAGGTCGGCGGTTCGATCCCGCCCCTGGCCACCATGCAGTGTCCGCCCGCGGTGTCTTGGCGGCCCGGCGGGAAACCGGTTACGACGGTCGCTTCGTCGCTGGCGGTGCGGTGTCGGGGCCGTCAGAGAAGACGGGAAGTTGCACGGCCTCCGAGCTGCGACCGGCGTCTGAGGCGATCTCGGGCTGGTGGCGATGCGAAAACAACTCTGCCGAATCCATGTATGCGTGGTCCTTTGTCGTGGTGCTGGGTCGCTCAGGCGAGAATCCGTCGGGCCGGGAGCGGTCGGACTGCGATCTGGCGTCAGGAGCAAGACGGCCGCGTCGGCACGAGGGGAAAAGGGCGAACGACTCACCAGCCAACCTACACGCACGCAGCGAGGGGGGTGGTCCCGCGGGGCCCGCCGATCGGGCGGCCTGCGCACGGGTGGGGGCCACTGCCCGGTGCTGGCGCCGTCCGGCGGCCGTTGTAGCGCCGGACTGGACGCGCATGGAGCCCCGAAAAGCATTGTGGGCTGGTGGGAAACCCCACCAGCCCACACGGACGAAGCGCTCCGTCAGAGTGCAGTCACACCGACTGCCTGCGGGCCCTTGTTCCCCTGCTCGATGCTGAATTCCACTCGCTGGTTCTCATCGAGCGATTTGTAACCGCTCCCCTGAATCTCGGAGTAGTGCACGAATACGTCCGCCGCACCACCGTCGGGAGCGATAAAACCGAAGCCTTTTTCGCTGTTGAACCACTTCACAGTTCCCTGTGTCATACTTTTCCCACTTCTTTCATTTCATTCCGATGCCGACAGGCACCCTGGGTCATGCTAGCACGTCTGGTGCCGGATCTGAATTCGACTGCAGACGAACGCATTTCGCCGCGGCGGCTCAGGCCGGCACGGTGAATGGAATGCGAATGCGCAAGCGTGCGTACATGTTTCGCGGCTATCGCCGGTTGCGGTCGGTGAACCTTCCGAGGTGGAAGTGGCCAGTGCGGCGCTGCGTCGTCACGTCCCGCCGCGCACGCCGGTTTCGTCAGCGCGGTGCCGCTAGCAAAGTGGTGTTCCATGACGACGTGGTGCGCCTCGATGGCTACCGGTGCCGGCCACCCGCGACCGTCGGGCCGCGCCGCGGCGCCGCCGACGCTCAAAAAATCGTGTGCCGGGCCGGCGCGACGATGACCGGCTGACAACGGAAGCCGGCTCCGCTGCAACGGTTTCGGCGCGGGACCGGCTGGCTCACCATGTTTGCAGAGTCGACGGCGCCGGCGAACCGGTCCCGCGGGTGCAATTGCGGCGGCCCGGTTCGGCCTGACAGGTCAACCCTTGCCCCGGTGCACGACGCGGCGGCCCAACCCAATCGTGGCCGCCGCGAACTTTATGGATTGACCACGGTTGCGCGGGTTACTCCCCTTGATGGCGCCGAGCGGTCTGTGCACGGTACTGGCCGCCTCGTCACGCGATCGGCGCGTGCATCCACGACGGAAGAGTCATGCCATGGCAGAGGACGACGAGGACTCCGGGCAACGCGCGGGCCCGCGCTCGGAGGGCAACCTCGAGCTCTTCTTCGATCTGGTGTTCACCTTCGCGATGTCGCAGGTCACCCAGCTGGCGGTCGGCGATCCCTCGCCGACGGGCTACGGCAGGGCAGCGTTGGCGCTGCTCGCGGTGTGGTGGGCCTGGGCGGGCTACACGTGGCTGATCAACACCTTCGACACGGCCAACGTGTGGCATGAAGCGATCGTCATCGCCGCGATGGCCGCGATGCTGGTGGCCGCGGCGGCACTGCCGGCGGCGTTCGGGTCCGGCGCGCTGGTCTTCGCCGTCGCCCTGCTGACGGTTCGGCTGATCCACGTGGTGAAATTTGTCGCCCTCTCGGGGCACGAGGACGCCGCCTTGCGGCAAAGCACCCGTCGGATAGCGCCGGCGTTCGTCGCCGCACCCGCCTGCACCGTGGCCGCCGCCTTCGTCGATTCGCCCGGACGCGAGCTGCTGTGGGTGGCCGCGGCGGTGATCGACTACGGCGCGCCCGGCGTGCTCGGGCTCGGCGGATTTCGCGTCTCGCCGTCCTACTTCGTCTCGCGCCACGGCTCGATCATCATCATCGCGCTCGGTGAGGTGGTCGTGCAATTAGGCGGGGCCGCAAGGAATCTCGACCGATGGCAGGTGGTTGCGGCTCTGCTGCTGGGCGTGGCCGTCATGGCCACGTTCTGGTGGACCTACTTCGGCCTGACCTCCGGAGCCCGGCAGCGGCTGGAGCAGGCCACGGGCACGGAACGGGCCCACCTTGCGCGCGACGCCTACAGCTACCTGCATCTCCCGCTCGTCGCCGGCATCATGCTGTTCGCCGTCGGCGCGCACGCCACCATCGAGCGCGCGACCGCGCCGCTGCCGCTGGCACCCGCGGTCGCGCTGGCCTGCGGCATGGCGTTGTTCTACTTCGCCGATGTCGCCTACCGGTGGCGCGACCATCGGCAGATCCCCGTCGACCGCGCCGTCACCGGGGTGCTCGCCGCGGCGACGCTGCCCGCGTTGCCGCACCTGCCCGCCCTGGCGGCGCTGGGCCTGCTCGCCGGCATCGGGGTGTGCCGATTGGCCTGGGAACTGTGGCGGCGCCCGCGGATCGGTCCGGCCCTGGCGGGACAGGCGCGTTGAGGGGTGCGCCCGCACGGCTCGCGGTCGGTTGAGCAACCAGCCGGCCGGGCAGAAGGTAACCGGCGCCCTCGCGCGCCACAACTGACAGGAGAGCGTGATGTCAAAGACTCGACGCCTTGCGGGGCGACGAATCGCAGCGTTGGCGGCCGACGGCTTCGAAAAGGTGGAGCTGGTCGTTCCGTTGCGTGCATTGCAATTGGCCGGTGCAAAGGTCGATGTCGTGTCCCTGCGCAAGGGCCGCATCCGCGGGGTGAACCTGCACATGCCGGCGACCCGCGTCGGCGTGGACGTGGTCGTCACCGACGCCGACCCGGATGCTTACGACGGGTTGCTGCTGCCGGGCGGCTTCATCAACCCCGATCTGCTGCGGCAGTCGGCGCCGGCCCGCGACTTCGTCCGCGCCTTCGACCATGCCGGCAAGCCGATAGTCACGCTGTGCCACGGACCGTGGGTGCTCGCGTCGGCGGGCCTGTTGAACGGGCGCACCCTGACCTCGTGGCCGGGAATCCGCGACGACCTGGTCAACGCCGGCGCCGATTGGCTCGATCGCGAGGTCGTGCGCGACCGCAACCTCGTGACCAGCCGGGGACCGCAGGACATGAAGGCGTTTCTGCCCGCGATGCTGGACATCTTTGCCGAGTCCGAACAGCGACCGCCCGCGGCCACCGAGCACGACGGCTCCGACCCGCAGCTCGACGAACCGCTCGGCTGGGCCATGGCCGCGCTGCACTGGTCACCGAAGCCGTCGGCGGCGGCACTGACCGGCGCGGCAGCGGCGGCGCTAGCGTCGCCGCTGCGGAAACAACTCTCGAAATACGCCGCCCGGTCGTAGCTTTCGGTCGACGCCGACAGGCCGGCGCGCGTTGTTCGTTAGTGCCCCGCGTTGCGGGCCAGGTCGATGGCGTACTGGTTGACGAAGGTGCCCGCCGGCGGGTCGCCGTTGTCGCAGCTGCCGTCGGATTCCCCGGGGCGTTTGATCCACAGGTAGGCGTCGGCGTGCGCGCCCGCGGTGGCCGCGGTCGGCGGGGTGCCCAGCGCGCGACCGCTGGGGTTACACCAGTTGAGCCGGGAATCCGGTGCCGGGCCGGCGCCGTTGCGTGAGGTGTCGACCACGTAGTGTGCCCCATTGGTGAGCCCGGAAATGGCCTCGCCGTAACCGATTTCATCCTCGGTGGTGTAGAAGTTCGCGGTGTTGACGCTGAAGCCGCGGGCATGGCCGACGCCGGCCTGGTTCAGCCGCGCCGCCATGTCCTCCGGGCTGTGCCAGCGCAGGTGCCCGGCGTCGACGTAGACCGCCGCGGCCGGATCCTTGGTGAGCGAGTCGACGGCGTAGCGGATCAGGTCGTAGCGCTCCTGGCGTTGGTCGGCCGACAAGCAGTCGGCCATGGCCAGCGCGTCGGGCTCGAGGACGATGGCGACCCGCGACCCGCCCACGCCCCCGGCGATGCCGTCGATCCAGCTGCGGTAGTCGGCGCCCGATCCCATGCCGCCCGCGGCGAAACTGCCGCAGTCGCGGTGCGGGATTCCGTAGATCGACAGCACCGGGATGGCGCCGGCGGCGTTCGCGTCGCCCACGTATTGCCCCACCGTGGCCGCGGAGCCGCCCGGCACGATCCAGTACGCCTGCGGGGTGTTGGCGACGGCGGTCAGTTCGGGGCTCGGCGGGTCGGCGTGCTGCGCGGCGCGCATGGCGGCCGAGTTGGGGTTGACGTAGAACGGCGCGCCGGCGAGCGGGTCGGCCGCGTCGGCCAGGCGGAGCGTCGGCGCGGGGTGGGCGACGAGGCCCGTGCCGACGACGGCAGCGACCGTCAGGAAGGGGGCGATCCATCGCGCGGCTGCACGAGCAGCTGAGAACGTCACCCCTGGCAAATTAGTGCGCCGAAACCGTCAATGCCAATTCCGGCCAATTGCGGCCAATTGTGATCACAATGACCGCATGCCACTCGCCCGCGTCGCCCGGCTGGCCCCGGTGATGGCCGCGCTGGCCGGGTTGGGCGCCGGGCCGCCGGCGCTGGCCGGCCCCGACGTGCCGCCGCTGGGTGCGGCCGCCCGCGCGGCCGGTTTCGTCGACGTCCGCAGCGCTGTCCCGGACGCGGTGATCGACCTGCGCTACGCGACGGCCGACAACTTCACCGGGACGCAGCTGTACCCGTCGGACGCCAGGTGCCTGGTCCACCAGTCGATGGCCCCGGGCCTGGCCGCGGCGGCGTCGTCGCTGCGCGCCCAGGGTCATCTGCTGGTGTTCTGGGACTGCTACCGCCCCCACGACGTCCAGGTGAAGATGTTCAGCCTGGTGCCCAACCCGGCGTGGGTGGCCCGCCCTGGACGGTTCGCGCACAGCCACGAGTCGGGGCGCTCGGTCGACGTGACGTTCACGGCCGGGCAGCAACCGTGCCCCGCCCAGCAGCGCGCCGACGGGCTGTGCCTGGCCGACATGGGCACCGATTTCGACGACTTCACCGCTCGCGCAACGGCATTCGCCACTCAAGGGATCAGCGCTGACGCGCAGGCGAACCGCGCCGCGTTGCGCACCGCCATGAACTACGGCGGCCTGAAGGTGTACGCGGGCGAGTGGTGGCACTTCGACGGCCCGGGGGCGGGTGACGACCGCCCGATCCTCGACGTCCCCGTCGACTGAGCGTCTCAACATATGAGATAACAAAGTCACAATGTGACCAGACACCGGTAATCTGTGCCCAGACGCGACGATCGGAAGGGGCGCAACTATGGGCGACGAGCAGGGGGCGACCTATACCCACGGGCATCACGAGTCGGTGCTGCGCGCACACCAGCGGCGCACGGTCGACGACTCCGCGGCATACCTGCTCCCCTGGTTGCGGCCCGGACTGTCCGTGCTCGACGTCGGGTGCGGGCCCGGCAGCATCACCGCCGGGCTCGCCGCCCGCGTCGCCCCCGGGGTGGTGACGGCCGTCGACCAGGTCGCCGACGTCCTCGACGTCGCGCGCGCCGAGGCCGACCGGCACCGGCTGACCAACGTCGCGTTCGCAACCGCCGACGTCCATCGCCTCGACTTTCCCGACGACACCTTCGACGTCGTGCACGCCCACCAGGTGCTCCAACACGTGACCGACCCGGTGGCGGCGCTGCGCGAGATGAGGCGGGTGTGCGTCCCGGGCGGCATCGTGGCCGCCCGCGACGCCGACTACTCGGGCTTCATCTGGTTCCCGCAGTTGCCGGAGCTCGACCGGTGGCGCGACCTCTACCAGCGGGTCGCCCGCGCCAACGGCGGCGAGCCGGATGCGGGGCGGCGGTTGTTGTCGTGGGCCCGGCGGGCGGGGTTCACCGACATCACCCCCAGCGCGAGCGTGTGGTGCTACGCGACGCCGGAGTCGCGCGACTGGTGGGGCGGGATGTGGGCAGACCGGATCGTGAACTCGACGATCGCCCACGACCTGGTGCGCCTCGACGTGGCGACGACCGCCGAACTCGCGGACATCGCCGCGGCGTGGCGGGCCTGGGCCGCCGACCCCGACGGCATGATCGCCATCCCGCACGGCGAGATTCTCTGCCGCGCCTAGGCGCCGCGGTCGCCGCGCCCGGCGGTATTGGCATTCTCTTTTTTGGCAAGTACGTTATCCATCAGTGCATAATCAGACTCGCATCCCGCGGGGCGGGCGATCGGCGTTGGAGGAACCGTGCGTGTCGGAGTGATGATCGGACCCGAGCGCGGGGATTCCGCGCGCAAGGTCACCCGCATGCTCGCCGACATCGACTGGGCCGAGACCGCCGGTCTGGACAGCGCGTGGATCCCGCAGATCCCGAACGACTTCGACGCGTTGGTGGCCGCCACCCTGCTGGGCACCCGCAGCACCCGCATCGAACTGGGCACGGCGGTGGTCCCGCTGCAGGCCCAGCACCCCATCGCCCTGGCGCGCCAAGCGCTTTCGGTGCACGCGGCCACGGCCGGGCGCCTGGCGCTGGGCGTCGGACCGTCACACCACTGGATCGTCGACGACATGCTCGGCATCCCCTACGAGCGGCCCGCCGGCTACACCCGCGACTACCTCGACGTGCTGCACGCCGCGTTCGCCAACCCGGGTCCCGTCGACGTGGAAAACGACACGTTCCGGGTGCACAATCCCCTGGACCTGGCGCCGGTGGCGCCGCTGCCGCTGCTGGTCGCCGCCCTCGGACCGGTGATGCTGACGATCGCGGGCGAGCGCGCCGACGGCACCATTCTGTGGATGGCCGACGAGCGCGCAGTCGGCGAGCACGTCGTCCCGCGCATCACCAAGGCCGCCGACAATGCCGGGCGCCCCGCGCCGCGCATCGTCGCCGGCGTTCCCGTATGTCTTTGTGCCGCAGACGAAGTGGATGCGGCGCGGGAGCGTGCGAACCGCATCCTGGGCGAGGCCGAAGTGTCCCCCAACTATCAGCGGCTACTCGGCTACGGGGACGCCCGCGATGT
This sequence comes from Mycobacterium sp. E1214, assembly GCF_001666755.1. Classification (GTDB taxonomy): domain Bacteria; phylum Actinomycetota; class Actinomycetes; order Mycobacteriales; family Mycobacteriaceae; genus Mycobacterium. The sequence goes on from NZ_LZJC01000097.1 coordinate 7,554, forward strand.
CGGCGACATCTGCGCCGCGGGGGACGAGACGGCGATCCTGAATCGCCTGCGCCGCTTCGCCGACGCCGGCGTGACAGATCTGTCGGTGCGCCTGCTGCCCATCGGCGACAACCGCGACGAGTTGATCGCGTCCAAGCGCCGGACCCGCGAGATGATCGCCGAGCTCGCAACGCAATTGCGTTAGCCGCCCGGACCGTTGAGGTGAGCCTCGGCCAGTTTCCGGAAGGCGGCCACCAGGCGGCCGCGATCGCCGGCGCGCGTGGCCAAGACGACGTGGCTGGGCTCGACGTTGTCCAACGGGATGGTGACGATGTCGGGCCGCAACGCGTTGCCGTGGAAGCCGGCGGTGATCGCGACCGCCTGCCCGGAGGCGATCAGTTCGAATTTGTCCTCGAGCGCGTCGATGAACGGGCCGTCCGGCGCGCGGCGGCCGTCGGGCCGAGGGTCGATGCGCCAATACGCGCTCCACGCGGGATCGGAGTGCCGCACCCGCGGCATCGGCTCGTCGGCGATGTCGTCGAGGCTCACCGACGCGCGGCCCGCGAGGCGATGATCGATGGGCACCGCCAAGACGCGGGGCTCGTCGTAGAGGACCGTCACGTGCAGCTGATCGGTCGGGAAGGGCAACCGCGTCATCACCGCGTCAACCACGTGGTCCAGCAACGCCATTCGCGCCCGCGCGAAATCCAGGTGTACGACCTGCACGTCCGCGTCCGGATGTTCGCGGCGCAATTCCCGCACCGCCGGGGTGACGATCATGCCGGTGGTATAGCCGATGGTGATCCGGCTCGGTTGGGCGGCGGCGCGGGCCTGCGCGGCGGCCTGGGCGGCCGAGCGCAATAGCGCCTTGGCCCGCGGCAGGAACACCTCACCGGCGGCTGTGACCCGGGTGCCCTGCGGCGTGCGGTCCAGTAATCGCACGCCCAATTGCTGCTCCAGGCGCCGGATTTGGCGGCTCAAGGAGGGCTGCGCGACCCGCAGGGCGGCGGCGGCACGGCCGAAGTGCCGCTGTTCGGCGACCACGACGAAATAACCCACCAGGCGCAGGTCGAGATCGATCACCGGCGAATCCGTCATGCCTCGAGTGTAAGGCCCTCTTCGCCGGCCGCGACGCCGCTGCGCCCCGCTGAGCTGGCGTGATGCCGATTGTGCATGACGCCATCCGGAATGGGTCTTGGACGTGGTGGCGCGACGGACTTTGACTGGACAGCACGGACTGGACAGCACGCTAAGGCGCCAACCTGAAGGGAACCACCATGCACGTCTTCGTGACCGGCGCGACCGGACACATCGGCTCGGCCGTCGTCGACGAACTGCTCGCGGCCGGGCACCGCGTCACCGGCCTGGCCCGCTCCGACGAGGGCGCCGCCGCCCTCTCCGCCAGGGGCGCCCAGGTACACCGGGGCGACCTGGACGACCTCGACAGCCTCCGGTCGGGCGCCGCCGCGGCCGACGGCGTCATCCACCTCGCTTTCAAGCACGATTTCGACGATTTCGCCGGTGCGGCCGAGGCCGACCTGCGCGCCGTCGAGGCGTTGGGGGAAGCGCTCGTGGGAACCGATCGGCCATTCGTCAGCACGTCCGGGACCCTGCTGCTGTCGCTCCTCGGGGCGGGTGGCACCGGGACCGAACTCGACGTGCTGCCCGGCGGGCCTCGGGTCGACTCGGAGAATGCGGTCATCGCGCTGGCCGAGCGGGGCGTGCGCTCCTCGGTGATCCGGCTGTCGCCGCTGGTGCACAGCAACCTCGACCATCACGGCTTCGCCCACCACCTGATAAACACCGCGCGCGCCACCGGCAAGTCGGGCTACCTCGGTGACGGGTCGAACCGCTGGCCCGCGGTGCACACGCTCGACGCCGCGCACCTGTACCGGTTGGCGCTCGAAACCGCGCCCGCCGGAACGCGTTTGCACGGCGTCGCCGACAAGGGAATACCGTTCGCCGACATCGCGGCCGTCATCGGGCGCAAGCTCGACGTGCCTACGGTGAGCATCCCGGCCGAAGAGGCGGGTCATTTCGGTTTCCTCGCGCTCTTCGCGGCCCTGGACAACCCGACCTCGAACGAGCTGACGCGAAAGATCGTGGATTGGCATCCGCAGCGGGCGGGCCTCATCGAGGACCTCGAGGCCGGCCACTACTTCGGTGAGTGACGCCATGGCGCCGATCGACGAGACCCGAAAGGCGTTGGGACCGGTGGGCGCATGCCTGCCGGTCTCCTTCACCGCCACACCGACGGCCGACCAGTTACGGGATGCCGCGCGCCGCCTCGAACGCGCGGGTTACGGCGCGGTCTGGACGAACGAGGTCCTCGGCAAGGACGCCCTGGTCCAACTGGCCGTGTTACTGGCCGCCACCGAACGGATCGTCCTGGGCACCTGCATCGCCAACATCTGGGCGCGCCCGGCGCAGACCATGAACGCGGCAGCCGCCCAACTGGCGCAGGCGTATCCCGGCAGGCTGGCCCTCGGGTTGGGGGTGGGCTACCCGGAGCAGGCGACCAGCGTCGGCCGCGAATTCGGCAGCCCCTTGGCCACCATGCGCGACTACCTGGACCAGATGGACGCCGTCACGTGGCCGCCGGCACCGGACGCGCCCTACCCGCGCATCGTCGCCGCCAACGGCCCGAAAATGCTGGCGCTGGCCGGTGAAAAGGCGCACGGCGCCTTTCCGGCCGGCCTGCCCCCGGAATTCACCGCCCGGGCCCGCGCGGCGTTGGGGCCGGGCAAGCTCCTGGTGGTCGGGGTGAGCCTGGCCGCCGGTTCGTCTGCGGCAGACCACGATTACTCAGAAATCGGCGCGCTGGTGCGCGAGCACCTGCGTGTCGGTGCGGACCACGTCGCGCTGCTGGCGCCCGTGGGCGGCGACTTCGCGACCGGGGTGCGTGCACTCGAAGAGCTGGGCCCGACGCTCGCCGCTCGAACGTGCGGGTAGCTTCACGCTCGGCCCCGAGCGTGCGGGTAGCTTCACGCTCGTCCCAGGCGAGCGGGGGCCGCGCGCCCGAGGTGGCTACGCGAGTTGCTTCTCGGCGTACAAGCGGGCCCACTCCGCGCGCGGCCGGATCGACACGTCCACGTCGACGGCGTTGGCGCGCAACGCCGTCACGGTGGCGCGTTCCCGGGGGGTGCGCGCGAATGGGTCCCAGCCGAAGAATCGGCAGGCGTTGGCCCAGGTGATCTTGTTGATGTCGGCGTCGTCGGCGCCCGCGGCGTTGAGTTCGGCCAGCACCTGCTCGGGAGCGTCGGGCCAGAAGCAGTCCGAGTGCGGGTAGTCGCACTCCCACGCGATGTTGTCGATGCCGATCTCGTGGCGCAGTTTCAGCGACGTCTTGTCGGTGACGTAGCAGGCCAGCGAGTGCTCGCGGAACACGTCGCTGGGCAGTTTCGAACCGAAGTCGCGGCGTAGCCACTTCTGATTCGTGTAGTGGCGGTCGCTACGATCCAAATAGAAAGGGATCCAACCGATTCCGCCCTCGGAGAACGCAAACCTCAGGTCGGGGTAGTTACGCATCGCCGGACCCCACAACAGGTCCTGCGCGCACATCGCCGAGACCTGGGTGGCCAAGATGATCATGTTGTCGATGGGCGCGTTCGGGGCCATGCTGATAGCGCCGAAGCCGGTTCCGATGTGCAGGCACATCACCACGTTCTCCTCGGACAGCGCGCGAAACACCGGGCCCCAGTAGTCGTCGTCGTGATAGCTCGGCAGCCCCTCCAGGTGCGGCAGTTCCGGCATCGTCACCGCCCGGCAACCCTTGGCGGCGACGCGGCGGATCTCGGCGCACATGGCGCCCGGATTCCAGGTCGGCAGCACGGCGATGGGAATGAAGCGATCGGGGTAGGAACCCGCCCAGTCGTCGATGTGCCAGTCGTTGTAGGCCGACACCATGACCAGCGTGACCTCTTCGCGGTGCATGTTGAGGTGCCGGGCCGAGAACCCGGTGAACGTCGGGAAGCACATCGACGCCAGGATGCCGTTGCGGTTCATGTCCCGGACCCGTTCGTGGACGTCATAGACGCCGGGGCGCATCTCGGCGAATCCGGCCGGGTCGCGGCCCCACTCCTCGGCCGGCCACGAGACCACGGCGTTGAGGCCGCTGACGCCCTGCGGCCGGCCTTGATACATCCACTGATCGACGCCCTTGTCGTCGGTGACGACGATTGGGGCCTCGTCCTTGTACCGCGCCGGCACGTGGCGCAAGAACATGTCCGGCGGTTCGACGACGTGGTCGTCGATGCTCACCAGGATCAAGTCGTCGACGTTCATTCGAATCCTTTCGCGCACGGGCTATGTGGCCGTGTGGCCTAGCCGTCGCACTCGGTGGTGGTCTCGAGCAGCCGGGGAATCGGCGGTGGATCCAGCTGCAGGGCGTCGGACATGTGCAGCTGAGCGGCGTTGGCGATCATGCCGTCGAGGATGGCCTGCAGGTCGTCGCCCTCGATCTCGTAAATGGCGACATACGGGCCGTTGCCGTCGACGGGCCGCAGCCGCCGTGCCGAGACGAAACCGTCCAGGGCGACGAGTTCGGGCAGGTGCACCTCGTCGTACCACATGTTGTATTCGCGTTCCCGCTCCGGCGAACTGGGCCGGCTCTCAACGAGAATGACGCCTTTGGCCATGCGCTCGCCCCTCTCACTCACTCGTAACGCACCGTGACCGTGTCCGTGTCCGGCACGCCCTGGCAGGTCAGGACGTAACCCTCGGCCACCTCGTCGTCGTCCAGCGCGTCGTTGACCCGCATGGTCGCGTGGCCCTCTTCGAGCAGGGCCATGCAGGTGCCGCAGTTGCCGGCCTCGCAGCTGAACGGGGGCTGTAGGCCAGCGCGCCGCGCCGTCTCCAAGAGGGTCTCGCCGGCCACGATCGGTACGGTCACCTTCTTGCGGTCCAGCAGGATCGTCACGCTGCCGGCGACGGAGCCGTTCGCTTCGGGATCAGCCACCGGTGGGTCTCCTCGATGATTCGGGCACTCGACCGCCCCCGACACATTTGCATTCTTCACTGTAGAGAATACTATTCTCACAGACCGATAGGGTCTTCTCAAGCCACGTCGGGGGCGAGCCCGGCCTGCCAGGGAGGACGGGACGTGACCGAGCCGCCCGCGCTCGTGTACGGGGAACGGCACCTCAGCTTGTCCGATCTCGACGCGCTTTCCAGCGGCTGGGCGACCCGCCTGAGAAGCGGCGGTGTGCGGGCGGGCCAGCGGGTGGCCGTCATGGCGTCCACCCGACCGGAATTCGTCGCGGCGGTGCTCGCGATCTGGCGGGTGGCCGCCACCGCGGTGCTGCTGAGCCCCGCGTGGCGACGCGCCGAGGTCGACCACGCGCTCGCACTCACCGCCCCCGGCCACGCCGTCGGCGACCACCCGGTCCTCGCCGGGCTGATGCCCATGCTGCACCTGGACGAGCCCGTGCCGGCGGGCGCTTCGACGCCTCGCGCCGCGGCCCCGCCGTCCGATGCGGTCCTGGTGTTCAGTTCGGGCACCACGGGCCTGCCGAAGGCGGTGCGGCACACCCACGCGTCACTGGACGCCGCCGTGGCGCACTGGCGCGCGGCGCTGCAGCTGACGCCGCGCGACCGGATCCAGGTGGTCACGCCGCCGTCGCACATCCTGGGGTTGCTGAATCTGCTCACCGCGCTGCGGACGGGTGCCCGGGTCCGGCTGCATCCGCGGTTCGACATCGACCGCATGCTGCACCACATCGCCGCCGACCGCATCACCGTCGAGATGGCCGTCGCCCCGATCGCGCTGGCCATTGCGGCGCATCCCGATCTGGAGTCCTACGACCTGTCGTCGCTGCGCTACATCATGTGGGGCGCCACCCCCGTCGCGGCCGACGTCGCCCAGACGGTGACGCGGCGCACCGGCGTCGGTTGGGTGCCGGCCTACGGGACCACCGAGCTGCCCGTCATCGCCTGCAACCCGGTCACCGGCGCCCGGCTGGACGCGGTCGGTCGCCCGGTGCCGGGGGTGCAGGTGCACGTGGTGTCGCTGGGGACTTCAGAGCCGGTCGGCCCGGGTGAGGTCGGTGAGATCCAGGCCCGGTCGGCCTCGTTGATGGCCGGTTACCTGCCTGCGGAGGCCACCGGCGAGGCCGTCCGGGACGGCTGGTATCGCACCGGGGACGTCGGCTGGCTCGACGACGCCGGCTGGTTGCGGATCACCGACCGGCTCAAAGAGATGATCAAGGTGCGCGGCTTTCAGGTCGCCCCCGCCGAGATCGAGACGGTGTTGCACGGCCATCCGGACGTCAAGGACTGCGCGGTCTTCGGGCTGCCCGACGGCAGCAACGGGGAAGCGGTCGTCGCCGCGGTCGCCGCGCACGCATCGGCCGACGCCGACACCCTGGCCGCGGAGCTGTCGGCGCGGGTGGGCGAGCGACTCGCCTCCTACAAGCAGCTGACCCGGATCGTGTTCGTGCCCGACATTCCGCGCCTGCCCTCGGGCAAGGTGTTGCGCCGAATCCTGAAGGAGCGCTATGGATGTACGTCTGACCGCTGAACAACGGCAGCTGCGCGACGCCGCCGCCAAGCTGGCCGACGACCTGGGCCCCGGCGCGGTGCAGGAGCTTGACGACGAGGACCGAATCCGCCGCCTGGACAAGCAGATTGACGCGACCGGCTGGCGGTCGTTGCGCGCCGACGAGGCGTCGGGCGTGGAGGTGGCCGTTGTCGCCGAGGAGTTCGGCCGCCGCCTCGTCGATGCGCCGTTCCTGGGCCCGCTCCTGGCCGACGACCTGGCCCGCCGCGTCGGCGCCGACGCGCACGGCGCCACGGTGGCCGTCGACGGCCGCGTGATCGATGCGCGGGGTGCGCGGCGCGCCCTGACCCTGTCCGGAACCTCGGTGCTAGCCATGGATGTGGGCGCCGCGAGCACCTGCGCCGACCTCACCCGCGCCGAGGCCGACGTCGCCGGGGCGCCGGTGTCGCAGGGCGAGATATCGGAGGACGCCGCCGCGCGATGGCGGGCCCTGGCGCTGGTCACCACCACGGCCGACCTGGTCGGCATCGCCCGCGGCGCGCACGCGCTCGCCTGTGACTACGCGAAAATCCGCGAGCAGTACGGCAAGTCGATCGGTTCATATCAGGCCGTCGCACACCTGCTGGCCGAAAGCCTGGCACTCATCGAGGGTTCGGTGAGCGTCCTGCGGCACGCCGCCTGGGCGGTCGACGAACTGGCCGCGCCCGAGGCGATCAGGGCCGCGCAGGTGGCGAAGGTCTACTGCGCCCGCGCGGCCCGAACCGTCTGCGAGACGGCCATCCAGGTGCACGGCGGCATCGGCAACACCTGGGAGTGCCTGGTCCACGTGTATCTCCGGCGCGCGCTGACCTCGACCGAATTGTGGCCCGTGACGTTGAAGGAGATCGACCTTGGACTTTCGTGACTCCGCCGACGAGGCCGCGTTCCGGGAGCGGCTGCGGGCCTGGCTCACGTTGCGCGCCAAAGAGTTTGTGGGCTCCGGCGACGACTACTGGGCCCTGCAGGCCGGGTGGCACCAGGCGCTGTACCGGGAGGGCTTCTTCGGCCTGTCCTTCCCGCGCGAGTACGGCGGGCAGGAACTTCCCCCGGTCTACGACGTCATCGTCGACGAGGAACTCGCGCGCGCGGGCGCCCCGCCGCGGCCCAGCGTCGGCTACCTGGTCTACGGCATCGGCCGCCACGCCAACGACGAACTGCGCCGGCGCTTCCTGCCCGGCATCATCGACGGCACCCAACGGTGGTGTCAGGGCTTCAGCGAACCGGGCGCCGGCTCGGACCTGGCGTCGCTGAGCACCACCGCCCGCCGTGAGGGCGACAGCTATGTGGTGAACGGCCACAAGATCTGGACGAGTTACTCCGACGTGGCCGACTGGTGTCTACTCCTGGCCCGCACCGAGCCCGACGCCAAGCGTCACCGCGGCCTATCGGCCTTCATCCTGGAAATGAAACAGCCTGGCGTGCAACAACGTCCGCTGCGGATGATCAACGGGGTCACCAACGAGTTCGGCCAGGTGTTCTTCGACGGTGCGAAGATACCGGCGGACCGGATGGTCGGCGCCCCCGGCGAAGGCTGGGCGGTGGCGATGACCGTCGTCGGTCACGAGCGGGAACCCTCGACGCTGGGGTACGCGGCCCGCTACGGCAAGCTGGTCCGAAAAATGTTGAGCCGCAACGAGGGTGAGGTTCCGGAAGAGCTGGCCTGGGCGGCGGTGCAGGCCGAGATGCTGACGCACCACGTGCGGCGGCGGCTGTCCGAACAACTCGACGGCATCTCGCACGGGCCCGAGGGTTCACTCGACAAGCTGCTGATGACCTGGGTCGAGCAATCCGTCGGGCACGCCGCGGTGGCGGTCGCCGGCACCCGCGACGCCGACCTGCTCGGCGCCTATCTGTACAGCCGCGCCCAGAGCGTGATGGGCGGGACGTCGCAGATACAGAAGAACATCATCGCTGCGCGCATCCTGGGACTGCCGCAGTGATCGCGAAGGGGGCCCGGGTGAAGCGGGTCACGACCAGAAAAGAAGGAGTCTGACGTGTACGACATGCCCACCGAGATCGACGTCCAAGCCGACGGTCCCTTGCGGCTCATCACCTTGAACCGGCCGGAGTCGCTCAACTCGGTGAACGACAACCTGCACGTGGGCCTCGCACGGCTGTGGCAGCGCTTGACCGACGACCCGACCGCCCGGGCGGCGGTGATCACGGGGGCGGGGCGGGCGTTTTCGGCCGGTGGCGACTTCAGCTACCTCAAGGAGCTTTCGGCCGACGCCGACCTGCGCGCCAAGACCATTCGGGACGGGCGGGAGATCGTGCTGGGGATGGCGCGGTGCCGGATCCCGGTCGTGGCCGCGGTCAACGGGCCGGCCGTCGGGCTCGGTTGCAGCCTGGTCGCGCTCAGCGACATCGTCTACATCGCCGAAAAGGCTTATCTCGCCGACCCGCACGTGCAGGTCGGCCTGGTGGCCGCCGACGGCGGACCGTTGACGTGGCCGCTGCACATCAGCCTGCTGCTGGCCAAGGAGTTCGCGTTGACGGGCACCAGGATCGACGCGCAGCGCGCCGTCGAGTTGGGGCTGGCCAACCACGTCGTCGCCGATCCCGTGGCCGAGGCGATCGCGTGCGCGAAGAAGATTCTCGAGCTGCCGCAGCAGGCCGTCGAGAGCACCAAGCGGGTGCTCAACATCCACCTCGAGCGGGCGGTGTTGGCGAGCCTGGACTACGCCCTGTCCGCGGAGAGCCAGTCGTTCCTCACCGAGGATTTCCGGTCGATCGTCACGAAGCTGGCCGCCGGCAAGAACTGAACCCGGCGCTACGCCGCCGAATCATCGTGCTGTGCCAGGAATTCGCGCATGACGGCGTCGAATTTCTCCGGCTCCTCGATGAACGGCATGTGGGAGCTCGCCTCGAACAACTCGAAGCGCGAGCCGGCGATGCGCTGATGCATGGCCCACATGTGCTCGGGCACGCACTCGTCGTACCGGCCGGCGAGGATGAGGGCGGGCACCGTGATTTCGGCCAACCGGTCCATCACGTCCCAGTCGCGGATGGTGCCGACGATGTGAAAGTCGCTGGGCCCGAACATTGTTTCGAAGATCTCGGAGCCCATGTGGCGGAAGGCTTCCTCGAGTTCGCGGGGCCAGGGCCGCGCGCGACAGAGGTAGGTCTCGTTCCAGGTGCGGATCGCGGCCTGGTATTCGGCGGCGTGCGTGGTGCCGGCGGCTTCATGGCGTTCGATGGCCGCCTGCGTCGCGGGGTCGAGCTCGGACTTCAACCGCTGGACCATGGTGCCGAACGCCGGGATGGAGGCGATGCTGTTCGAGACGGTCAGGCTGGTCGGCCGGGGGCCCGCGTCCAGCACGAACTGCTGGGCCAGCATGCCGCCCCAGGAGTTGCCGAACAGGTGGAAGCGGTCGAGGCCGAGCGCATCCACCACGGCCCGGGTCTCGGCCACCGAGCGTTGCATCGTCCACAGCGCCGGATTCGGTGCGCAGGGGGACTTTCCGCAGCCGAGCTGATCCCAGAAGATGACCTCGCGCTCGTCGGCCAGCCGTTCCAGCGACCGCAGGTAGTCATGCGGGAGGCCGGGACCGCCGTGCACCACGAGCAGCGGCAGGCCCCGCCCGCCCCCGATCCGGGTGAACCAGACCGTCCCGCCCGGGACGTCGATCGACCCCTCCGGCGCCGCCGTCGCCTCTGTCATGACCCAGCAGTGTAGGCAGCCCGGCGGCAACCGGCGCGGCGTCGCCTTGCAACTGAGGCTCTCCGATTGAGAGAATAAAGTTCTCTACCCGCGGGGCGTCGTGACTGCGCCGCCGCGTCCGCTCGCCACCACAGGAGAAGGCCGTGCCCGAAGCCGTCATCGTGTCCGCGCTGCGCACCCCCATCGGCACCGCCCGCAAGGGCACGTTGCGCGACACCAGCGCGTTCGACCTCGCGCATCACGTGGTTACCGAGGCGGCCAAGGACCTGGACCCGGCGCAGTTCGACGACGTCATCCTGGGCGAGGGGCTCTACGGCGGCGGGGTGCTCGCGCGGCATGCGGCCGTCACGGCCGGCCTGACGCAGGTGCCCGGCCTGGCCAACAACCGCCACTGCGCCGCGGGCCAGGCCGCCGTGCAGAGCGCCGCGGCGAGCGTGCGCGCGGGCATGGACCGGCTGGTGCTCGCGGGCGGCGTGAACTCGGCGTCGACCTCGCCCCGATCGCGCCTGCAGGTGGACGGCGAGTGGGTCGACTGGTTCCCGCCGACGCACCCCGATCGTCCCGACGCGCCGAACCTGGACATGTCGATCACGGTCGGGTGGAACGCCGCCGTCAAGGCGGGTGTGAGTCGCGAGGAGATGGACGCCTGGGCGCTGCGCTCGCACCGCAACGCGATCGCCGCCATCGACGAGGGGCGGTTCAAGGAGGAGATCGTTCCGATCGAGACTCCGCACGGGGTGTTCGCGGTCGACGAGCACCCGCGCCGCGACACCACCATGGAGAAGCTGGCCGCCCTCAAGCCGCTGCACCCCGAGATCGAGGGCTTCTCCATCACCGCCGGCAACGCCTGCGGGGCCAATGACGGTGCCGCGGTGTTGACGATCGCCAGCGACGAGCTGGGCCTGCCCGCGCTGGCCACCGTCAAGTCCTGGGCGTCCGTCGGCGTCGACCCCGCGATCACCGGGCTGGCGCCGGTGGACGCCATCCCGAAAGCCCTTGCCCGCGCCGGCCTTTCGGTCTCCGACGTGGACCTGTTCGAAATCAACGAGGCCTTCGCGGCGATGTGCGTGGCCACCGTCAGGCTGCTCGACCTCGACCCCGACACGGTGAACGTCAGCGGCAGCGGCTGCTCGCTGGGCCACCCGGTCGCCGCGAGCGGCGCCCGGATGCTCGTCACGCTGGTCCACGAATTGCGGCGTCGCGGCGGGGGAATCGGCGTCGCGGCGATGTGCGCGGGTGGCGGCATGGGTTCGGCGACGGTGATCGAGGTACCCGCTCCCTAACCGCCAACGCCGCGCGTCGCCCACGCGCACCGTGTCCCCCGATCGGGGGACACGAGATTCATCCCGTTCGCGAGCCGATCGGCGGAGGCGCCCGCCGCGGCCGCGCCCTACCTTCAGAACTGTGTTCAACGCGGTGACCGGCCCAGCCACCCGACTACGGGGCTCGGCCGGCGCGCAACCGGATCGCAGTGAGCAAGGAGACGCGGCAATGACTTACACCACCGAACTTTCGGCAACGCTGGCGCGGGACGACCGGCTGGAGCTGTACCGCCGGATGTGGGTACTGCGACTGCTCGACATGGCCCTCGACGAGCCGCGCGTGGACGGTCCCTTCGACGGCTCGTTGCCGCCCGCGCTCGGTCAGGAGGCGGTGGCCGTCGGCGCCACCGCGGCGCTACGGCCGGGCGATGTGGTGCACACCGCGATCCCGCACTTCCGCAACGCCGAGCACGTCGCCCGGGCCCTTCCCCTCGGCCCGGCCCTGGCCGAACTGCGCTGCCCCCGCCCCGCCGCCGCTGCCAACCAGACGGCGTACGCCACCGATTGGAAGCAATTGCTGGACAGCTCAACGGATTTGGCGCGGTCGATCTCGTTCGCCCTGGGCGACGCTTACGCGCAGAAACTGGCCGGCTCCGGCAACGTCACCCTGTGCGCGATCGGCGGGCGAGACGCTAACACGGCGGAGTTCACCGCGGCGGCAAGCATCGCGGTGTCCTGGCGGCTGCCCCTGGTGTTCGTCGTCGAGAACATCGTCGAGGGCGCTCGCGGGCGTCGGGGCCCACATGAGAGCCGCGGGCTGCCGTTGCGCTCCGCCGACGGCAGGTACGTCGCGGCGGTCGCGGACTCGGTGGCCGACGCCGTGCGGCGGGCAAGCGCCGGCGGCGGGCCCGGCGTGGTCGAGGCGGTCACCTATCGGACGAATCATCCATGCGGGGGTGACCCGCTGATCCTGGTCAAGCGGCAGCTTCGCTGGGCGGGCGTGGACGACGCCGAGCTGTGCGGGGTCGAACGCCGGGCCCGCCGGCTGGTCGCCGAGGCGGTGTACGTCGCCAACTCGCTGCTGGCGCAGGGGCCCGCACCGAAGCGCCAGCCCGGTCCCTGGTCGGCCGCTAGCTGAGCAGGCCCTGCCGCATGGCCTCGGCGACGGCGGCGGCGCGATCACCGACGCCCAGCTTCTCGTACAGGCGCTGCACGTGCGTCTTGACCGTCGACGGGGCCACGAACAACTCACCGGCGATGACGGGGATGCTTTGACCGCGAGCGATCCGATTGAGCACCTCCCGCTCCCGCGCGCTGAGCACGGGGGCGGGAGGTTCGGCGCGGTGCCGGATCTCCGCCGCCAACCCGCCGACCAGGGTGGGCGCCACCACGTCGCGGCCCGCGGCGCAATCCCGCACGGCCGTGACGATCTCCGCGCGCGTCGCGTCCTTGAGCACAAAACCCGCGGCACCGTGCTGCAGCGCCTGGTACACGATCGCCGGCTCGTCGTGCGCCGAGATGAGCAGCACCCGGGTCGGCAACCCCCGATTGCGCACCGCGGCCGCCACCTCGGCCCCGTCCATGCCGGGCATCCGGTAGTCGAGGAGCGCGACCTCGGGCAGCTGCGACGCGATCAGCTCCAACGCGGCGGTCCCGTCGGTGGCCTCACCGACCACGTCCACCGACCCGCTCGACGACAGCGCCCGCACCACGCCCTCCCGGAACAGCGGGTGATCATCGGCAACCACCACCCGCACCTTCTCGCCCGGCGCCGCGCTGACCATGGCGACGAGTCTAACGTTTTGCCGGGTCGCTACCTCCGTCGACGTGGCGGGCGCTGATGCGTAGACACGCAGTTTGCCTGGGCTCGCCGGCCGCCGATGAGTACGGTGAGCGGGTGGCGGTCACCGGCGACGCGGAACTGGAACGCGTCCGCACCATTCACCAATTGCGTTCCTACCGAATCGGTGCCGTGCTGCGGCTCGGCGTCGTGGGTCTGATGGCCGCGGCCATGATCATCGGCACCGAGCGCTCGGAGTGGCCTCAGGAAACCGTGCTGATCGCGCTCTACGCGTCGGTCGGGCTGGGCGCGCTGGCGTTGGCGTTCGCCCCGGTGCGCCGCCGGATCGGCCGGGGCCGCCTGGTCACGCTCGGCCGGCTGGAGCCGTTCGCGTTCACCGTCGTCGACATCGTCGCGCTGACGGCGTTCCAGCTGTTGTCCACCAACGGGGTGTATCCGCTGCTGATCATGGCGATGCTGCCGGTCCTGCTGGGCCTGGACGTCTCCTCGCGCCGCGCGGCGGTGGTGTTGCTCTTCTCCATGCTCGGCTTCGCGATCGCCGTGCTGCAAGATCCGGTGATGTCGAGCGCGGTTCGATTGCCCGAGGCCGGGTTTCGCTTCTTGCTCTATGCGTTCCTGTGTTGCGCGGCGTTCCTGGTGGTCCGGATCGAGGAGCGGCATACGCGGTCGGTGGCCGGGCTCAGCGCCCTGCGCGAGGAGTTGCTCGCGCAGACGATGACCGCGGCGGACGAATCGCAGCGCCGGATCTCCGAGTTCATCCACGACGGGCCGTTGCAGGACATCCTCGCGGTGCGCCAGGAACTCGACGAGCTCAAAGTCGCCTTCGCGGGCGACGGCCGGGTCGACCGGGCCTTGGCCGGCCTCAAGTCGGCCTCGGAACGGTTGCGCCAGGCCACCTTCGAATTGCACCCGGCGGTGCTCGAGCAGGTGGGGCTGGGCGCCGCGGTGCAGCAGTTGGCCACCTTCACCGCCCAGCGCGCCGGCATCGACATCGCGACCGACATCGACTACCCCCTGCGCAGCGAGATCGATCCCGTCGTCTTCGGGGTCGCGCGGGAGTTGCTGTCCAACGTCGTGCAGCATGCGCGGGCCCACACCGCGACGGTCACGCTCGGGATCACCGACGGTCGCTGCGTGCTGCACGTCATCGACGACGGCGTGGGCCTCAGCCTCACGACCGTGGCGCGCCGGCTCGGTGAGGGGCACATCGGGCTCGCCGCGCATCGATCTCGTGTGGAGGCGGCCGGCGGGGCGTTCGTCTTTCTCGACGTGCCGATCGGAACGCACGCGTGCGTCGAACTGCCGGTCCCGCAACGCTCTTGCGACCAGCGGCGGACGGGCGGGTAATCGCCGGGCTTCTGGGTACGCCTTCGGGGAGCAGTCCAGACACACAGCCGGGAGGGCAGCAATGACGACGGCGCAACCATCGCCCGTAGCCGCGACGCACGACTACACGCTCGACGAGCAACGCAACATCAACCTGGTGCGCAAATACATGGAGATCTCCTACACGCCCGGCAGGGCCAGCGCCGAAGCGGTGGCGCACCTGTGTGCCCCCGGCAATCGCTTCATCGCGCCGACCACGTTCCCGGGCGTCGACACCCTCGAGGGCTATGCCGACGACCACGGCCGGCTCATGGAACAGGTCGACGACCTGCGCATCGTGAGCTACGACGTCTGCTTCGCCAAGGCCGACCGCGTCTGCCTGCGCTACAGCGCCGAGGGGACGCACCGGGGCCGGCCGCACGGCGACCTCGAGCCCACCGGCCGCACCGCGCGGTGGTCGGCGGCGGCGCTTTTCCAGGTGCGCGACGGCAAGCTGGTCGAGTTCGTCAAGGACTGGAACAAGCTGTCGATGTGGGAGCAGTTGGGCTGGCCCCTGGAGGAATGCCTGACCTCCGGCCGGGCCTGAGCCGCCGCTAGGTCAAGTCGACGGACTTTCCGGTGGCGGCCGCGTGACCGGCGCGGTAGCCGAAAACCATTGCCGGACCGAGGGTTCCACCGGCGCCGCCGTAGGCCCGTCCGGTCACGCCGCCCATCGCGTTGCCGGCGGCGTACAGGCCGGGTATCGGCTCGCCGCTGACGTGCAGCACGCGACCGTCGCGGCCGGTGCGCGGCCCGCCCTTGGTGCCCATCGCCCCGATGCGCACCGGCACGGCGTAAAACGGTGCGGTGTCGATGGGGCCGAGGGTCTTTCCGGCCAGCGTGGTCGCATTGTCGTCTCCCCAGTAACCGTCGTAGGCGCTGGAGCCGCGCCCGAAGTCGGGGTCGGCGCCGGCGGCCACGTGCCGGTTCCACCGTGCGACGGTGTGGGCCAGGCCGTCGGCGTCGATGCCGGTCTTCGCGGCCAACTCGGCGAGATCCGCGGATTCGCAGAACCATTCCGGAACCCGTTGGCCCGGTTCGATTCCGAGGAATCCGTAGCGCTGCAGGTGCACGGAGTCGAACACCATCCACCCCCGGTCGTTGACGTAACCGCCGCGCGGGTCGAGGTAGTGGAACGCTCCGGCCATCGAGTTGTAATCGCACGCCTCGTTGACGAAGCGGCGCCCGGCCGCATTGACGATGATGCTGCGCGGCCGGGTGCGTTCCAGGCGCACGCTGCGGCTGCGTTGCCTGCCGTCGATCGTGTCGCCAGGGATCTGCACGATGGGCACCCACCAGGCCTCGCCCATGTTGGCCAGGTCGGCGCCGTGCGCCATCGCCAGCCGCAGCCCGTCGCCGGTGTTGTTGGGCGGTGAGACCGCACCGTGCATGGGGCCGCGCAGAAAGGCCTGCGCCAGAACGGGATCCCACTCGAAGCCGCCGGTGCCCAGGATGACACCGTGGCGGGCGCGCACGGTCAGGGTTTGCCCCGCCAGCGCGACCCGCACCCCGGTGATCTCCCCGGCCTCGGCGACGAGCTGCTCGGCGCGGGCGTTGACGTGCGGAACCACACCGACGTCCAACAGGCCCTTGAGCAGCCCGGCGATCAGCGCGGTGCCGGCGACACACAGGTGGCTGGTTCGCTCGTCGATCGCCGCGTGCAGCCTGGCGCGGGTCTCGGCGTCGAATCCCACGTTGGACCAGTCGGCCGGGAACGACGTGATGCGCGTTGCCCATTCGCCCAGCTGCGCCAGGTCGAACGGGGCCGCGGACAGCGACCGGCCCCCGGACGGCTGCCCGCCCGGCAGTTCGGGCTGGTAGTCGGGGAAGCCGGTCGCGATCTCGAAGCGCAGCCCGCTGTGCGCCTCGATGAAGTCGAGCATCGCGGGTCCGGTGTGCACGAACGTCTCCACCAGGTCGTCGTCCATCGATCCCAGCGACTGGGCGCGCAGGTAGCGCAACGCGTCGTCGGGCGTCAATTCGCCGTCGGGAGAACGGTTGTGCGCCGGTATCCACACGATGCCGCCGGACACGGCGGTGGTCCCACCCACCGTCGGTGCCTTCTCGAAGACTTCCACCGTGGCGCCCGCGGCGGCCGCGGTGAGCGCGGCGGTGAGGCCCGCACCTCCCGTGCCGAGCACGACGACGTCGACTTGGGTGTCCCAGGGCATGAACGGTGTCCTTTCAGCTCAGCAGCGCCGACAGCTGGTGGGCGGCCGCCAGGACCGCGTCCTTGCCGCGCAGCACCACGTCTTCCCGGTGCGAGATCAGGTTGATGCAGGTCGGCGGGGAGGGCGCCGGTCGCCGTACCGGGACCGCCAACCCGAAGGTGTTGGGTTCGATCTCCCCGTAGGTGCTCACCCAGCCCCGCTCTCGCGCCCGGGCGACCAGGTCCCGCTCGCCCGGGCGCGGCGGCATGCTCGCGAGCAGCGCGATGCCCGCGGCCCCACGCTCCAACGGGTAGCGGCTGCCCTCGTGGAACGAGAGTTGGTAGGCGACGTGGCTGGGGACGATCACCGCGATCGCCACCTGCTGCTCGCCCTCGGCGATGAGCAACGACACGGTGGTGCCCAGCTCGTCGGCCAGCGTGCGCAGCGTCGGGAGGCTGACCTGCCGCACGTTGCGGTCGAACGACGCACCCAGCACGGCGAGCCCCGCCGCCGGCCGATAGCGGCCGTCCTCGCCCTTGGCCACCAGGTGGAATTGGGCCAGCGTCGTCAGCAGGCGGTAGGCGATCGTGCGATGCACACCGACCCGTTCGGCCAGCTGTTGCGCGGTCAGCCCGCCGGGGGAGTCGGCCACCAATTGCAGCGCGGTGAGTCCCCTGGCCAGCGTCTGCGAGCCCGGTCCCGGTCCTGTCACAGGCTTGACAGACCACCGCGCGAGAGCGAAGCTCTAAATATAACGCACATTAGTGTGCGATATTAGCACACAAAGTTAGTCGAAAACGAGAACGGCGTTTTCCCACGGGCGAGGCGTGAGAGGAATCGTGGCGGAGTTCGAAAGCATCTGGAGCGACCTGCAGGGTGTCGCCTTCGAGCAGGGTTACCTCGAGGCTCAGGGCGTGCCCACCCGCTACCTACGGGCGGGCAGGCCGGGCAACCCGGTGCTGGTGCTGTTGCACGGCTCGGGCGGACACGCCGAGGCCTACGTCCGCAACCTGGCCGCGCACGCCGAGCACTTTTGGACCTGGTCCATCGACATGCTCGGGCACGGCTACACCGGCAAGCCCGGGCACCCGCTGGAGGTCCGGCACTACGTCGAACACCTGATGGCCGTGCTGCGCGCCATCGGCGTCGACCGGGCCAGCATCAGCGGCGAGTCGCTCGGCGGGTGGGTGGCCGCCCGCGCCGCCATCGACCACCCGGACGTCGTCGACAAGCTGGTCCTCAACACCGCGGGCGGCTCCCAGGCCGATCCGGCCGTGATGCAACGGATCATCACCTTGTCGATGGCAGCGGCCGAGGACCCGGCCTGGGACACCGTGCAGGCGCGGATCAAGTGGCTGATGGCCGACAAATCCAAGGGCTACGACGACCTGGTCGCCAGCCGCCAGCGCGTCTACCGCCAGCCGGGATTCGTCGACGCCATGCGCGACATCATGGCGCTGCAGGACCCGCAGATCCGTGCGCGAAACCTCCTGGGGCCGGCCGAATACGGGTCGATCACCGCGCCCACGCTGGTCCTGTGGACCAGCGACGACCCGACCGCCGACGTGACCGAGGGCCGCCGCATCGCCTCGATGATCCCGGGGGCGCGTTTCGAGGTGATGCCCGGTTGCGGCCACTGGCCGCAGTACGAGGACGCCAAGACCTTCAACCGCCTGCACCTCGACTTCCTGTTGGGCCGCTGATGTCCGACGCATCCGAGGTCGACACCGACGTCCTCGTCGTCGGCGCCGGACCCGTCGGCTTGACGCTGGCTAATATCCTTGGCCTGCAAGGCATTAAGACGGTGGTCGTCGAGGAGCGGGACACCCTGATCGATTACCCGCGCGGGGTCGGGCTCGACGACGAGGCGTTGCGGACCTTCCAGGCGATCGGGTTGGTCGACCGGATCCTGCCGCACACGGTGCCGAACCAGATCCTGCGTTTCCTGGACGCGCACCGCCGCGTGCTCGCCGAGATGGCACCACCCGACGCGCGATTCGGCTGGCCCAAGCGCAACGGGTTCGTCCAGCCGCTCGTCGACGCCGAATTGCTGGCCGGCCTGGACCGTTTCGACCACGTCGAGCTGTGGTGGGGCCGGCCGATGACGGCCTGCGAGGAGGACCCGACGGGCGTCACCGTCGAACTCGGCGGCGGGCAAGGCCGGGTGCGGGCGCGCTACGTCGTCGGCTGCGACGGTGGCCGCAGCATGACCCGCCGCGTGATGGGCGTGTCCTTCGACGGCACGACGTCCGCGACGCGATGGCTGGTGGTCGACATCGCCAACGACCCGCTCGGTCACCCGAACAGCGAGGTCGGTGCGGACCCGGAACGCCCCTACGCCTCCATCTCGATCGCCCACGGAATTCGCCGCTTCGAGTTCATGATTCACGCCGACGAGACCGACGAGCAGGCCGAGGACCCGGAGTTCCTGACGCGCATGCTGGCGCGGATGGTGCCCCACCCCGATCGGGTGGATGTGATCCGGCGTCGCGTGTACACGCACCACTCGCGGATCGCCGGCGCCTTCCGCAAGGGCCGGCTGTTGCTGGCCGGCGACGCCGCGCACCTGATGCCCGTGTGGCAGGGGCAGGGCTACAACAGCGGCATCCGCGACGCGGCCAACCTGGGCTGGAAATTGGCCGCGGTGGTGACGGGCCGCGCCGACGACACGCTGCTCGACACCTACGACGTGGAGCGGCGCAAGCACGCGCGGGCGATGATCGACCTGTCCACCATGGTGGGCCGCGTCATCTCGCCGACCAACCGGCGGGTGGCGGGCGCGCGCGACCTTCTCATCCGCTCGGCGTCGATCGTCCCGACCCTCAAGCGCTACGTGCTGGAGATGCGGTTCAAGCCGATGCCGCGCTACGAGACCGGCGCCGTGGTGCACGGCACGTCGTATTCCGCTGGCCCGCAGTCGGTTTCGCCGGCCGGCACGCTGTTCATCCAACCCCGCGTCGACACCCGCACACAGCATGACGTGCTGCTCGACGACGTCCTCGGCGACTGGTTCGCCGTCCTGTGCTGGAACAACCACCCGCGCCGGATCCTCGGCGACGTGGCGTTCGCCAACTGGAAGGCGCTCGGCGCCCGCTTCGTCGCGCTCCGGCCGCGGACCCAGCTGCACTGGACGGGTCACGACGACCCCGACGTCGTGGTCGTCGGCGACCGGTCCGGCGGCGTGAAGTCCTGGTTCGACTCCCACCCGGAATCGGTGCTGTTCCTGCGGCCCGATCGGTGCATCGCCGGCGCGTGCATCGCCCAGCGGGCACCGGATCTGAGCGCCGAGCTGTTCTCGGTGCTGGCCCTCACGCCGCCCCTGGCACCGCGAGGGGGTGAATCGCCGAATGGCACTGGCTCTGTGCTGCATGTCGCACAGCCCGCTGTTGAATCTTCCGGGGCCGTCGCGGGACCTGCTTGACGACATCGAATCGGCGATCGGCGCCGCGCGGCGCTTCGTCACCGACTACGACCCCGAGCTCGTCGTCACCTTCTCCCCGGACCACTACAACGGATTCTTCTACCGGGCGATGCCGCCCTTCTGCATCGGCACGGCCGCCGCGGGCGTCGGCGACTACGGCACCCACGCGGGACCGTTGACCGTGGCCGAGCGGCTCGCGTTGGACTGTGCGCAGGCCGTGTTGGACGACGGCGTCGACGTCGCTGTGTCGACCAGCATGGACGTCGACCACGGCACCGTGCAGCCGCTGGAGAAGCTGTTCGGTGACGCGACGGCGCGCCCGGTGCTCCCGATCTTCATCAACGCGATCGCGCTGCCGCTGGGGCCGTTACGCCGCTGCCGAGCGCTCGGCGCGGCGGTCGGCAGGTATCTCGCCGGCCTGGACAAGCGGGTCCTGCTGCTGGGCTCCGGCGGCCTCTCGCACAGCCCGCCGGTGCCGACGCTGGACACGGCGCCGCCGCCGGTGCTCGAGCGCATCGTGCACGGTCGCCCCATGACGACCCAGCAGCGCCAAGACCGCCAGGCCGCGGTCGTCGAGGCGGCCCGCGGCTTCGCGACCGGCAACTCGCCGCTGCAGCCGTTGAATCCCCTGTGGGACAACGCGTTCCTGGACATCGTCGACACCGGCCGGCTGGCCGAACTCGACGGGTGGTCGAACGCGTTCGTCGCGCGCGAGGGCGGTGGCTCCGCGCAGGAGATCAGGACCTGGGTCGCGGCGTTCGCGGCGCTGGCCACCGCGGGCCCGTACCGAACCGTCGAGCGTTTCTACCGGGCCGCCCCGGAGCTCATCGCCGGGTTCGCCATCAGAACGGCGGTCCCGCAATGACGTCGGTGGCCGAGGGTTTCGACCACGTCGTCGACCTGCTGATCATCGGGTCGGGGGGCGGCGGCATGACCGCCGCCCTGACGGCGCAGGCCGCCGGCCTGGACGCCCTGATCGTCGAGAAGTCCTCGTGCTACGGCGGTTCCACCGCCCTGTCCGGCGGCGGCATCTGGGTGCCCGGGGCGCCCGCGCAATGCCGGGAGGGCTACCGGCCGTCCCCGGACGCCGTCGTCGAATACCTGCTGCGGATCACCGACGGCCTGGTGAGCGAGGCGCGGATCCGCCAATACGTGGAGTCCGCCCCGAAGATGCTCGCCTTCCTGGAAGGCGCCTCGGGGTGGTGCGAATTCGTCTGGAAGCCCGGATACGCCGATTACTATCCCGAGCTGCCCGGCGGCTCAGAACTCGGCAGCACCATCAACGTCCCGCCCATCGACCTGCGCGCCCTCGGCCCCGACGAGGAGCAGCTGCTCAAGCCGCTGGCGCTGGCGCCGAAGGGAATCTGGCTCGGGCCCAAGGAGCTTCGCACGTTCTACCGGATCCGGCAGTCGTGGGCGGGCAAGGGGGTGCTGCTCAAGCTGATCGCCCGGATGGTGCGGGCCCGAGTGTTCGGCGAACGGATGGCCGCGATCGGCCAGTCGCTGGCCGCGCGGCTGCGCCTGGCGCTGCGCGAGCGGGGCATCCCGCTGTGGCTGGATTCGCCGATGATCGAGTTGCTGACCGATCCCGACGGCGCGGTGACCGGCGCGGTGGTGCAACGGCAGGGGCGCGCGCACCGCATCGGGGCGCGGCGCGGCGTCATCCTGGCCTCCGGAGGCTTCGAGCACGACCTCGCCCGGCGCAAGGAGCTGCTGCCCGAGGTGGACCGGGACTGGAGCTTCGGCAACCCGGCGGCCCTGGGTGACGGCATCCGCGCGGGCGAAAAGGTCGGGGCCGCAACGGACCTGCTCGACGAGGCCTGGTGGTTTCCGGCGATCCAGTGGCCGGACGGCCGCATGCAGTTCATGCTCAACGAGCGGATGATGCCCGCCCAGTTCATCGTCAACGGCGCCGGGCGGCGGTTCATCAACGAGGCGGCCCCCTACATGGATTTCGGTCACGCCATGATCGCCGGCCAACGGACTGGCGTCACCCACATACCCTGCTGGCTGATCACCGACCACCGGTCGTGGAACCGCTACGTCGTCGCGGGCCACCTGCCCATCCCCAAGATTCCCGGGGCGCCGGTGCCCACCGGGCGCAAGGTCCCGTCGGCGTGGCTGCAATCCGGCGTCGTCAAGGCCGCCTCGTCGTGGGAGGAGTTGGCCGGCCGGATCGGCGTGCCCGCGCAGAACCTGGCCGAAACCGCCCGCCGCTTCAACGAACTCGCGCGTCGCGGCCACGACGACGATTTCAACCGCGGCGACAGCGTCTACGACAACTACTACGGCGACCCGACGTTGCCGAATCCCAACCTGTTCCCGCTCGGCGCCCCACCGTATTACGCCTTCCGGATCGTCCTCGGTGACCTCGGCACCTCCGGCGGCCTGCGCACCGACGAGCACGCCCGCGTCCTGCGGGCCGACGACACCGTGGTGCCCGGGCTCTACGCGGTGGGTAACACCGCGGCGCCGGTGATGGGCCGCAGCTACGCCGGTGCTGGCGCCACCATCGGACCCGCCATGACCTTCGGCTATGTCGCGGCGAAACACGTTGCCGCACAGCCCGCCGACGACGCCCTGAATTCGCCTAGGAGGTAGCAATGAAGATTTCGCTGTTCTACGAGTTCGCCCTGCCGCGGCCCTGGGCGCCCGACGACGAACACGCCATGCTGCAGGACTGCCTCGACGAGGTGGCGGCGGCCGACAAGGCCGGCTTTTCCACCGTCTGGCTGACCGAGCACCACTTCCTCGAGGAGTACTGTCACTCCACCGCCCCCGAGATCTTCCTCGCCGCCGCCAGTCAGCGCACCAAGAACATCCGGTTGGGGTTCGGCATCATGCACCTACCGCCCGTGGTGAACCACCCCGCGCGGGTCGCCGAGCGCATCGCCACGCTCGATCTGCTCTCCAACGGCCGCGTCGAATTCGGCACCGGCGAATCGTCATCGGTCGGCGAACTCGGGGGCTTCAACATCGACCCCGCCGACAAGCGGGCGCAGTGGGAGGAGGCGCTGGAGGTCTCGATCCGCTGCATGATCGAGGAGCCGTTCAGCGGGTTCAAGGGGCAGCACATCGAGATGCCGGCCCGCAACGTGGTTCCCAAGCCGCTGCAGAAGCCGCACCCGCCGGTGTGGGTCGCCTGCACGCGCCCGGCCAGCGTCCAGATGGCCGCCCAAAAGGCCATCGGCGCACTGAGTTTCGCCTACACGGGCCCCGGCCCGCTGACGGAGAGGGTCAACGGCTACTACAAGGAGCTCGAGGAGAACGGGGTCCCGGTCACACCGGCGATCAACCCGAACATCCTGGCCATCGGCGGCGACCTGTCGATGATGGTCGCCAAGACCGAAGACCAGGCCTTGCAGCGCCTCGGGAAGGGCGGCGGCTTCTTCTCCTTCGGGATCATGCACTACTACATGACCGGCGTGCACACCCCCGGCCGCACCAGGGTGTGGGAGCGCTACCTCGACGAGGTCGAGAAGGACCCGACCCTCGCCTATGGTCCCGGGCGCGGGGCGATCGGCACCCCGGCCATGGTGCGTGAATTCCTGCGCGGCTACGAGGAAAGCGGCGTCGACGAGATCATCCTGCTGCTCAATCCCCGTAGCCACGAGGGCACCATGGAATCCATCGAGTTGATGGGCCAAGAGGTCCTGCCCGAGTTCATCGAGCGTGACGCCAAGGCGGTGGCCGAGAAGGCCAAGCGCCTAGAGCCCGTGATCGAAAAGATCGAGGAGCGCCGCCCCGAGCCGACCGCGCCGCGGTTCGACGAGGAATACTCGTTCGGCGGCCTGCCCACCGGGCGGGGCGGTAAATTCACCGCCAGCGAGATCCCCGAGGCGATGGCCGAGATCAACGAGGGCCGGGTGCAGGCCGCGCAGCGGGCGAAAGAGCAGCAGCAGTAATCACCGAAAACGGTTGAGCCGAGGGACATCGGGCGTTGGGACAGATCGACCAGTTGTGGCGCTACGACGGTCGCCGGGCGGTGGTGACCGGATGCGCGTCGGGCATCGGTGAACACGTGGTGCGCCAGCTCACCGAGGTCGGCGCCGACGTCGTCGGGCTCGACAAACGCCGCCCCGCGATCGACGTCGCCGAGTTCCACGAGATCGACCTGGCCGACCAGGAGTCGATCGACGCGGCGGTGTCCTCCATCGACGGGCGCGTCGACGCGCTGTTCAACGTCGCCGGCGTCTCCTCCGGGATCGGTGACCCGCCCCTGGTGGTCACCGTCAACTTCCTCGGCCTGCGGCACGTCACCGAGGCGCTGATCGCGCGCATGGCCGCCGGGTCCGCCATCGTGAGCGTGTCGTCGCTGGCGGCGCGCGACTACCGCGAACACCTGCGGGCGATCGCCCCGCTGGTCGCGACCGCCACGATGCGCGAGGGCGTCGACTGGTGCCAAGCCCACCCGGACGCGCTGGCCGGCGGCGGTTACCAGTTGTCCAAGGAGGCGCTGATCCTCTACACCATGCGCAGCGCCGCGGCCCTCGGCGCGCGCGGGATCCGCATCAACTGCACCGGGCCCGGCGTCACCGAGACGCCGATCCTCGATCAGCTGCGCACCGCCTACGGGCAGGCCTTCCTCGACGACATCCCCAAGCCCCTGGGCCGGGTCAGTTCCCCCGCCGAGCAGGCGGCGGTCCTGCTGTTCCTCAATAGCGCTGCCGCAAGCTACATTTCGGGGCAGGTGCTGTGGGTTGACGGCGGCAACCTGGGCGCGGCGATCGCCCGCGAGCTCGAAGAGGGGGCCCCGTGGCCGGCGTAACCGACTTCCGGCGGGTCGCAGCAGAGGTCCGCAACTGGGGCCGCTGGGGTGATGACGACGAGCTGGGCACCCTCAACTTCATCACCCCCGAAAAGATTGCCCAAGCGGCCGGCCTGGTCAGGCACGGCAAGGTCTTCCCCCTCGGCGTCGACTTCGGTTCGTCGGGTCCGCAGGGGGCGTTCAAGTTTCGGCACAACCCCATTCACACGATGACCGTCGACGGCGGTGACGCACATTCGCTGCCGCGGTTCGGCCCCGGCTGGGTGGACAACCCGAGCGCTCAGGACATGGGGAAGTACTTCCAGGACGACTTGTTCCGCTTCAACGACGACATGATCGTCATGCCGCTGCAATGCGCGACGCAGTGGGACGCGCTGTCGCACGTCTACTACGAGGACAAGCTGTACAACGGGTTTCCCGCCGACTCCGTCACCAGTTTCGGCGCGAAGCTCTGCGGGATCGACAAGGTCGACGGCAAGGGCATCACCTCCCGTGGGGTGCTTCTCGACGTCGCCCGTCACCGCGGTGTGGACACCTTCATCGAGCTCGGTAACCCGATCACCGCCGGGGAGTTGGACGACGTGGCGCGCGCGCAGGGCGTGACGATCGGCAGTGGCGACATCGTCTTGGTCCGAACCGGTTGGTGGGCAAGGTTTTGCGAAACCGGAGACGGCGGCGAGCCCGGCTCCGGCCTGGACTGGCTGTGCGCGTCGTGGTTCCACGACCACGACGTCGCCGCGGTGGCCGCCGACAACCTGATGGTCGAAGACCCGGTCTCGGGCGTGCAGGGCACGTTCATGCCGATGCACATGCTGTGCCTGCGCGACATGGGCCTGATGCTCGGCGAGTACTGGGACCTCAACGCCTTGGGGGCCGATTGCGCCGCCGACGGCGTCTACGAATTTCAGCTCATCGCGCCGCCGCTGAGGTTCACCGGCGCGGTGGGCTCCCCGGTGAATCCGATCGCGATCAAGTGATGGGGTTCTCCCGCCACACCCTGTCGGTCGACGGGCTGCGGACCAGCTACCTGGAAGCGGGTCACGGTGACCCGGTGGTCCTCCTGCACGGCGGCGAGTTCGGCGCCGGCGCCGAACTCGGCTGGGAACGCAACATCGCCGCGCTGGCCGCCCGGTACCGGGTGCTGGCGCCCGATCAGCTGGGCTTCGGAGAGTCCGCCAAGGTCGTCGACTTCGTCGACGGCCGTGGGATGCGGATCCGGCACGTCGCGCGCTTCTGCGAACTGCTCGGCGTCGGCGCGGCGCACTTCGTCGGCAACTCGATGGGCGCGATCAACCTGCTCGTCGACGCCACGTCCGACGCGCCGCTCCTGCCGGCCCGCAGTCTGGCGATCATCTGCGGGGGCGGTGACATCCAGCAGAACCAGCATTTCGAAGCGCTGCAACAGTACGACGCCACCTTGGCGGGGATGCGCCGGATCGTTGCGGCGTTGTTCCACGACGCGGCCTACGCCGCCGACGGCGACTACGTGCGGCGCCGCCACGAGTCCAGCACCGCGCCCGGCGCGTGGGAAGCCATTGCCGCGGCGCGGTTTCGGCGCCCGGGTGCCGCGCCCTCTTCGACGCCACCGAGCGCGCGTCCCTACGCGCGCATCCGGGTGCCGACGCTGGTCGTCGAGGGCGGCGACGACAAGTTGCTACCGGAGGGCTGGGCGGCCGACATCGCCGCGCAGATCCCCGGCGCCCGGTCCGCGGTCGTCGCCGACGCCGGGCACTGCCCGCAGATCGAACAACCGTCGGTGGTCAACGACCTGCTGTTGGAGTTCCTCGACGCCGTGTGAGGCGCTCGGCGAGGCCCCGATGAGGCTAGGAAGCGCCGCTCGGCGCCCGGGCGGCCAGCCACGCGTCAAAGCGGGTGGGGTAGACGGTGGTCTCCTCACCGGGCACGGGAACGATGCTGCGCTCGTCGAGCACCGCGCCGTAGTACCGGGCGTCGGCGTCGGTGACTACGGTGCGCCCGTCGGCGTCCGCGGCGATCAGGGCGCGGATGAAGTCGTCCATGCCCTGCTTGTCGGGACCCGCGATGTTGACGATCCCATTGCGGGGCTCGCCGACCGCCGCACGGGCGACGGCCGTGGCGACGTCCGCGGCGGCGATGGGCTGAAACGCCGCGTGCGGCGCGCGGACCGTGTCCCCGTCGGTCATCGAATCGGCAATGCCGGAAACGAATTCGAAGAACTGCGTGGCCCGCACGATCGAATAGGGACGCCCCGATTCGGCGATCAGCCTCTCCTGCGCGACCTTGGCGCGCAGGTAACCGCTGTCCGGGGCCCGGTCGGCACCCACGATTGAGAGGGCGACGTGGTGGGCGACGCCGGCGGCCCGCTCCGCCTCGAGCAGATTGCGGGTGGACGCGGTGAAGAAGTGCAGCACGTCGTCGTCCGCCCAGGACGGCGAATTGGCGACGTCCACCACCGCCTGCACCCCCGCGACGGCGTCGGCGAGCCCCTCGCCGGTGACCGCGTCGACCCCCGAGCGCGGCGAGGCCGGCACTGCCTCGTGGCCCAGCCCGTCGAGGATCGACACGACCTGCGATCCGATTAGTCCGCTGCCCCCGATTATGAGAATCTTCATCGTCGAGCCTCCCGAAGCGAATACCTGCGGATGCGGGCGCGTCCTTACTATCGCGCATTGGCGGTTCGCGCGCCACAACCGATCGAACGGCGGCATGGCCTCGGGGCCGAGGAGGGTGGGGGCTTTGGGGGCGTCATCGTTGCAACTCCGTTCCGCGACAACGCAAGACGTCCTGGACTGCGGGCGGGTCTGCTATCGGGCCTTCAGCGCCGTGGCCGAGCGCCACGCGTTCCCCCGCGATTTCGCCGAGGTCGGGGCGGCCATGGACCTCATCTCGCAACTCGTCGCGAACCCACGCTTCTTCTCCGTCGTCGCCGAACGCGACGGAACCGTCGTCGGCAGCAACTTCCTGGACCAACGCGCCAGCATCTTCAGCGTCGGCCCGGTCACGGTCGAACCCGACGTCCAAGACCACGGAATCGGCGGGGCATTGATGGCGGCGGTGCTCGACGAGAGTGCGAGGCGCCAGGCGCGGGGGGTGCGGTTGGTCCAGGTCGCCTACAACACCCGCTCGCTGAGCCTCTACGCACGACTGGGTTTCGACGTCCGCGAGCCGCTGGCGGTGCTGCAGGGACCAGCCATCGCCCGGGCCCGCCCCGGCTTCGATATCCGCCCCGCGACGCGCGAGGACGTCCCGGCGTGCGACGCGCTGTGCGTGGGCGTGCACGGCCACGACCGGTCGGGAGAACTGCAGGAAGCCGTAGACCGCGGGGCGGCCAGCGTCGTGACGCAGCACGGGCGAATCACCGCCTACAGCACCGGGATTGGTTTCACGGGGTATTCCGTCGCCGAGACCGACGAGGCCCTGACCGCCCTGATCGCCGCGGCCCCACACTTCGCCGGGCCGGGCTTTCTGATGCCGCTGCGCAACACCGCCCTGCTGCGCTGGTGCCTGGGCCACGGGCTGCGAGTGGTCTACGTGGCGAACCTGATGACCGTGGGCTACTACCGGGAACCTCGGGGCGCGTACCTCGCCTCTATCGGTTACTGATCCCACCGTCCCGGGCGACCCGCACTAAATCAATTGCTTGACTTAACGCGGCGGCCGCCGATTAACTCGTCGTGTGGTCAACGAGTTGGAGGGCACGGTCGCCATCGTCACCGGCGCCGCGTCCGGGATCGGCCGCGATATCGCGCAACGGTTCGTCGCCGAGGGCGCCCGGGTGGTGATCGCCGACGTGGCGGCCGACCGCGGGGAGGAAGTGGCGGCCGCGCTCGGCGGCGCCGCCCTCTTCCACCGCACCGACGTCTCCGAACCCGACGAGGTCGGGGCGCTGGTGGCCGCCGCCGTCGAGGCGTTCGGCGCCCTGCACGTCATGGTCAACAACGCGGGGATCTCCAGCCCGCTGCGCAAGCTCCTCGACGACGACCTCGCCGACTTTCATCGGGTGCTGGGGGTCAACCTGTTGGGCGTGATGGCCGGCACCCGGGATGCCGCCCGGCACATGGCCGAACACGGTGGCGGATCGATCATCAACATCACGTCGATCGGCGGCATCCAGGCCGGCGGCGGCGTGATGAGCTATCGCGCGTCCAAGGCGGCCGTCATCCACTTCACCAAGTCGGCCGCAATCGAGTTGGCGCAGCACGACATTCGCGTCAACGCCATCGCCCCGGGCAGCATCCCCACCCCCATCTTGGGCAAGTCGGCGGCCGGCATGGACGCCGAGCAGTTGCAGCAGTTCGAGGCGCGCATCCGCCAGGGCATGCGCGACGATCGGCCACTCAAGCGCGAGGGCACGCCCGACGACGTGGCCGAGGCGGCGCTGTACCTCGCCACCGACCGGTCGCGCTACGTCACCGGCATCGTGCTGCCGGTCGACGGCGGCACCGTCGCGGGCAAGGTCATCAAGAGCAGGAGACGCGAGGGCTGACCCGTCGCGGTCAGAACCGTCCCCGGCGCTTTAAATCAATCGCTTGACTTAATCCCACGGCCGCGGTTGACTAACGCAATGACCACTGCCGGCCGGGCCGTCCGCACCGACCGCGCCAGCTCCACCCAGGAGGCGATCCTGGTGGCCGCCGAGCGGCTCTACGCCGAGCACGGAATGTTCGCCGTCTCGAATCGGCAAGTCAGCGAGGCCGCCGGCCAGGGGAACAACGCCGCGGTCGGCTACCACTTCGGCACCAAGGCCGACCTGGTGCGGGCCATCGAACACAAACACCGCGGGCCCGTCGAGCGGCTCCGCGAGCGGATGGTGGCCGAGCTGCTCGCCTCGGGTGGGTCGGGTGAACTGCGGGACTGGGTCGCCTGCCTGGTCCGCCCGCTCACCGACCACCTGGAGGAGCTGGGCAACCCCACCTGGTACGCGCGGTTCGCCGCCCAGGCCATGACCGATCCGGCGTACTACAACATCATCGTCAAGGGCGCGCTCAGCTCGCCGTCGCTGGTCCAGGTGGTCGAGGAGACCAACCGGTGCCTGCCCAACCTGCCCGCCGAAGTGCATTTCGACCGCAACATCATGGCCCGAAACCTGTTGATGCACACCTGCGCCGACCGCGAGCGCGCGCTGGCCACCGGCGTGTTACCGCCGCACCGCTCCTGGCGCGCGGCGGCGTCCGGCTTGATCGACGCGATCGTGGGCCTGTGGCTGGCACCCGTGACACCGCACGAGTGAGGGACCGGGGAAGATGAAGGTAACGGTCGACCAAAACGCTTGCGCCTCATCGGGAAACTGCGTCATGAACGCGCCCGAGGTGTTCGATCAGCGCGACGACGACGGCGTCGTCGTTTTGCTCGAGGAAACCCCCGGGGCCGACCTGGCCGAGGGCGCACGGTGCGCGGCTGCGGCGTGCCCCGCGCTGGCCATCCACATCGAGGAATGAGAACCATGCCGGACACCCTGACCAGCGGCACGACCCAGACCACCGCCGAGGTCCCGGAGTACCCGATGGCCCGGGACCCGCGCTGCCCGTTCGCCCCGCCACCGGACGTCATGACGCTCGCCCAGGCCCGGCCGCTGTCCCGGGTCCGCATCTGGGACGGCAGCACCCCGTGGCTCATCACGGGCTACGAGCAAGTGCGAGAACTGTTTTCGGACTCCCGGGTGAGCGTCGACGACCGGCAGCCCGGTTTCCCGCATTGGAACGCCGGAATGCTGTCCACCGTGCACAAGCGGCCGCGCTCGGTGTTCACCGCCGACGGCGAGGAGCACACCCGGTTTCGGCGCATGCTGTCAAAGCCGTTCACGTTCAAGCGCGTCGAGGCGCTGCGCCCCACCATCGCGCGGATCACCGACGATCACATCGACGCGATCCTGGCCGGCCCGCAGCCCGCCGACCTGGTCACGGCGCTGGCGCTGCCGGTCCCCTCGCTGGTGATCAGCCAACTGCTGGGCGTCCCGTACGAGGACGCCGACATGTTCCAGCACCACGCCAACGTCGGGCTGGCCCGCTACGCCACCGGTGAGGACACCGTCAAGGGCGCGATGAGCCTGCACAAGTACCTCGGCGAGCTCGTCGAGGCCAAGATGGAACACCCGGGCCAGGACGCGGTCTCCGATCTCGCCGAACGGGTCAAGGCCGGCGAACTCAGCGTCAAGGAGGCCGCCCAGCTGGGCACCGGCCTGCTGATCGCCGGGCACGAAACCACGGCGAACATGATCGGGCTCGGGGTGCTTGCCCTGCTGCAGAACCCCGACCAGGCCGCCGTCCTGCGCGAGGCCGAAGACCCGAAGATCGTGGCCAACGCCGTGGAGGAACTGTTGCGCTACCTCAGCATCATTCAGAACGGTCAGCGCCGGGTGGCGTTGGAGGACATCCACATTGCCGGGGAGACGATCCGCGCCGGCGACGGCATCATCATCGACCTCGCCCCGGCGAACTGGGACGCCGACGCCTTCACCGAGCCCGACCGGCTGTACCTGCACCGCTCCGGCGCGGACCGCAACGTCGCGTTCGGGTACGGCCGGCACCAGTGCGTGGGTCAGCAGCTGGCCCGCGCCGAACTGCAGATCGTCTACCAGACCCTGGTGCGGCGCATTCCCACGCTGTCGCTGGCCATCCCGCTCGACGACGTGCCGTTCAAGCACGACCGTCTCGCCTACGGCGTCTACGAACTTCCGGTGACCTGGTAGCCCCCAGGCCGCAACGTCAGGACTATCCGATCCGAATGGAGGGTCAAAGATGACTACTCAGGCAAGCCCCGTGTCGCTGTACCCGCCGGAGGGGTTCGGCGCGCCGAAGGATCGCCGCGGCCACGCCTCCGGCGCGGACGTCGGGCTGCCGGAGGGCACCGTGGTGTTCTCCGCCGACAACCACATCTCGCTGGCGGACGACATCTTCTACCAACGCTTTCCGGACGACCTGAAGGATAAGGCGCCGCGGATCTGGTACGAGGACGGCGCCTACCAGGTCGGGCGCAAGGGCCAGTCCTTCTTGCCCGGCGACTTCAGCGCCGTGCTCATGCAATACGACGATCTGCCCGGTGCCGCGAGCACCAACATCGAGGCCCGCATCCAGGAACTGCACGACGACGGTGTGGACAAGGAGCTGGCGTTTCCCAACGCCGTGCTGGCGCTGTTCCACTACCCGGACAAACGACTGCGGGAGCTGGCGTTTCGCGTCTACAACGAGTACATCGCCGAGCTGCAGGAGCGCTCGGGCGGCCACTTCTACGGCGCCGGGCTGATCAATTGGTGGGACCCGCAGGGCACCCGCAGGACGCTCGACGAGCTGAAGTCGTTGGGGCTGAAGACCTTCCTGATGCCACTGAACCCCGGCAAGGACGACGACGGCAACCCGATCGACTACTGCAGCACCACCATGCGGCCGGTGTGGGACGAGATCGAGGCCGCCGGCCTGCCCGTCACCCACCACATCGGGGAGACGCCGCCGAAGAGCCCGACCGAATTCAACAGCGTGGTCGTCGGCATGATGATCAACATCGACGGCTTCCGGGAGACGTTCTCCAAGTACATCTTCGGCGGCATCCTCGACGACCACCCCGGCCTGCGGATCGGCTGGTTCGAGGGCGGCATCTCCTGGGTGCCGTGGGCGCTGCAAGACGCCGAGCACCTGGTCGCCTCCTATCAGCACATGTTCAACCGGCCGCTGCAGCATGACGTCCGGCACTATTGGGACGCCCACATGAGCGCGTCGTTCATGGTCGATCCGCTCGGCCTGCAACTCATCGACCGCATCGGCGTGGACAAGGTGATGTGGTCCAGCGACTACCCACACAACGAGAGCACCTACGGGTATTCGGAAAAGTCGCTGGCCGCCGTCGTCGACGCCGTTGGCCCCACCGACGCGGCGAAGATCGTCAGCGGCAACATCACCGAGTTCCTGGGCCTGCACCGGTGATTCGATGACGACATTCGCGCACGCGGGCGCCGCGACCGGCGCCCTGGTCATCCCGGAAACCCCCGACCTGGCCCGGCTGCGCCGCGAGACCGGCCGACGGCTGCGCGCGGCCATGGCCGAACGCGGCGTCGACGCGCTGGTCCTGTTGGGCAACAACGCGGTGGTCTACGCCACCGGGACCAGCTGGCCGCTGGGCGACGCGGGATTGTCCTACGTCGAGCGGCCGGTCGCCGTGGTGCTCGCCGATGACGAATGGCCGCACCTGTTCTTGCCGTTTCGAGAAGGCGCCGCGCTCGAGGCGGGTCTGCCCGCCGACCACCTGCACGGACCGGTCTATCTCGAATTCGACGAGGGCGTCGAGCAATTCGCGCGGGCGCTGGCCGACCTGATCCCGGCACCGGCGGTGGTCGCGGTCGACGAGTTCACCGGCGCCATGTCACGCGCCACCAAGCGGTTGTTTCCGCACGGGGCACCCGTGGACGCCGCCGCCGTGGTCAGCGCCGCGAAGGCCGTGAAGACTCCCGACGAACTGTCCTGCATCCGCACGGCGATCCGCATCACCGACGAGGCGATGGTCGAGGTGCAACGCGGGCTGGCCCCCGGAATCCGCCAGATCGACCTGTCCGCACGCTTCCTGCGCCGCGCCTTCGAGCTGGGCGCCACGGCAAGCATGCTGGAACCCATCTGGCAGGTGATGCCGCCCAGCAAGGCCGACGGCGTGTGGACCACGCACGGGGATTTGGCGCTGCCGTTGCTCACCACCGAGCGGGAGTTGGCCGACGGCGACGTGCTGTGGACCGACGTCAGCATCACCTATCACGGGTACTGCTCCGATTTCGGGCGTACCTGGATCGTCGGTCGCGACCCGTCACCGCGCCAGCAAGCGCAGTTCGCCAGGTGGTTCGAGATCATGAGCGCGGTCCTGGGTGTCGCCAGGGCCGGCGCCACGGCGGCCGACCTGGGCCGGGCCGCGATCGACGCCAACGGCGGCACCAAGCCCTGGCTGCCGCACTTCTACCTGGGACACGGCATCGGGGTGAACGCCGCCGAAATGCCGATGATCGGCACCGATCTCGGCACCGAGTTCGACGAGACCTTCGTGTTGCAAGCCGGCATGGTGCTGGTCTTGGAGCCGGTGGTGTGGGAGGACGGCACCGGCGGTTACCGCAGCGAAGAGGTCCTGGTCATCACCGAGGAGGGCTGGATCCGATTGACCGACTACCCGTATGACCCCTATGGCAACTGAAGTCCTGCCCGACGAGCGGGTGTTGCGCTCGGGCCGCCGGCGGCGTGCGCTCGAGCAGATGGCCGAGCACGGCCTCGACGTCCTGGTGCTCGGGCGGCAGGCCAACGTCCGCTACGTCACCGGCGCCCCGCAGCTATGGGTCGCCGGCACCAGGCCGTTCGGCCCAACCTGTGTCCTGGTGCGCGCGACCGGGGCGATCCATCTGCTTAGCACCTGGGACGAGGGTGTGCCGGAGGACATCCCGCACGAGAACCTCTACGGCATTTCGTGGAACCCGATGAACACCGTGGCGGCCCTGCAGCGCATCGAGGGTGCCGCCACCGCACGCCGCGTCGGAACCGACGCGCTGTCACCTGTGTTCGCGCGCCTGCTGCCGACCGCCTTTCCGCGCGCCGACCTGGTCGACGGCGAGCTCGCGATGCGCGCGGCCAGACGCATCAAAACGGCCGAGGAAGTCGTCGCGCTGCGCGAGGCGATCGCGGTCGCGGAGTCCGGCCTCGCCGCCGCCGTGTCCGAGTTGCGCCCGGGGGTGGGCGAGCAGGAGTTGGCCGGGGTTCTGCTCGAAGCCGTCGCGGCCGGTGGTGTCAGCACACCGTCCAACCAGGACGTCGCCTGGGTGACGTCGCGCGAGCACCCCTGGCGGCGCGGCCACGGGGACGGCCGCGTGAAAGACGGTGACCTGGTGGCCTTCTCGGCCGGCGTCTTGGCGGGGGGGTACATCGGAGAGGTGGGACGAACCTGGCCCGCCGGTCAGCACCGCACCGCCGCCGACCTTTATCGGCGCTGGGACAGGTTGTGGGACAACCTGTTCCAGGCGTGCCGGGCGGGTGCGCCGGCCAGTGACCTGCTCGCGGCGTATCCCGCCGCGGGCGAGCCGGAGCCACCGTTACCCGTGGCGCGCGGCTTGGGCATGGGGTTCGACCCGCCCGTCGTCGCGCACCGGCTGCCGCAGACGGCCGCCACCGAGCGACTGGCGGCGGGAATGGTGCTCTCGGTGACCGGGTACGTGTGGGAGCGGGGCGCCGGAGCGGTGTTCGGGCGCCAGGCGGTGCTGATCGGCGCCGACGGTCCCGACATCCTGACCCGCAGCCCGTTCTGGCGGCCCTGACGGTGCCCACGCAACCGGCGGTCGAGTCGCGTACGACCGGCACCACGAAGGGCAGAGCGAAGCGACGGTGACGCAGCCACCACTGACCGGCTACACGGTGGTCGACCTGTCCAGCGGCATCGCCGGCGCCTACTGCACCAAGCTGCTCGCCGACGGTGGCGCCGAGGTGGTGAAAGTCGAGGCCCCCGAGGGTGATCCGCTGCGGCTGTGGTCGGCCTCCGGCGCCGCCGTCCCGGCCGGCGGCGACGGTGCCCTGTTCACCTACCTGGCGGGGGCGAAGCACAGCGTGGTCGCCGACCCCGCCAACGCAGGCGACGCCGAGCTGGTGCATCGGCTACTGGCCGCGGCCGACGCGGTGATCTGGTCGGCGGGCTCGCGGGTCGCCGACGCGGCGGTGTTCGCGCCGGAGGCCATCGGTGAGCGCCACCCGCACCTCACCGTCACCTCCATCACCCCGTTCGGGCTGCACGGCCCCTGGCGGGACAAACCGGCGACCGAATTCACGTTGCAGGCCTGGTCAGGCGGTATCGTCGGGCTCGGCCGCGGCGAGCAGCAACGCGCGCCCGTCTTCGTCGGCGGCCAGGTCGGGGAATACCTGGCCGGCGCCTACGCGAGCGCGGCGACCCTGGCGTCGCGATGGCGCCGAATCGCCGGTGGCGCGGGCGAATTGCTGGATCTGTCGATGCTGGAGACGGACATCCTGTGCCTCACCTACTACCCGGTCACCTACCACGACGTGCTGGGCAGGCCATGGCGGGACCTGCGGCGGCCGACGATCCCGGGGGTGGCTCAAGCCAAGGACGGCCTGGTCAGTCTCGGCTGCGGCACCGCGCAGCAATGGTTCGACCTGTGCGCGATGGTCGGCCACCCGGAGTGGATCGACGAAGACTCGGCGTTGTCGATCACCGAGCAGGCCAACATCCACGCGGAGGACATCTTCGCCTGGCTCACCGACACCCCGGTCGACGAAGTCCGCGAGCTGGCCGCGGCGTTTCGCATCCCGCACGCGCCCGTGGGCAACGGCGCGAACCTGACGTCGTTCGACCAGTTCGTCGAGCGCGGCTGCTTCGCGCGCAACCCGCGCGACGGCTTCGACCAGCCGAACCCCCCGTATCGGTTGCGGCCCGTCCAGCTGCCCCGGCCGCGGCCGGCACCGCGGCTGGGGGAGCACACGCAGCGCTACCGCGCCGCGCAACCGCCGCCCCGCCCGGCGCCCGCGGGTCCCGGGAAGCCGTTGCCGTTCAGCGGGACTCGTGTTCTCGACCTGACGACGTTCTGGGCCGGTCCGTGCGCCACTCACTTCCTGGCCCTGCTCGGCGCGGAGGTCATCCACGTCGAATCCACCCGTCGGCCCGACGGCACCCGGCTGATCGCCGGCATCCCCACCGCCGAGGAGCGCTGGTGGGAAAGGTCTCCCATCTTCGAGGCCTTGAACACCAACAAGAAGGGGGTGACGCTGGACCTGCAGGACCCCCGCGGCCGGGACCTGCTGCGTGGCCTCATCGCCACGTCGGACGTCGTCGTCGAGAACTTCACGCCGCGGGTGCTCGACCACATCGGCCTCGACTTCGCCGCCGCGCAATCGTTGCGGCGAGACATCGTCATGGTGCGGATGCCCGGCTTCGGTTTGGAGGGGCCCTGGCGCGACAACCCGGCGTTCGCCTACGTCATCGAGGCCGCGTCGGGGGTGAGCTGGCTCACCGGTTACCCGGACCGCACGCCCTATGACCCCTACTCGATCGGTGACGCCTGCGCCGGTGTGCACGCCGTCAACGCCATCATGCTGGCCCTGGAGCACCGAAGGCGCACCGGGGACGGGGTTTTCATCGAGGCGACGATGGTCGACGCCGCGCTGAGCATCGCCGCCGAGCAGGTGATCGAGCATTCGGCGTACGGGGCGCTGCTGGAGCGCGCCGGCAACCGCGGGCCCACGGCCGCCCCGCAAAACCTCTATCTGAGCGGCGATGTCGACGAATTCGGGCGGCTCGACAGTTGGGTCGCCATCGCGGTCGAGACCGACGAGCAGTGGAACAGCCTCTGCGCCGCGCTCGACTCGCCCGCGTGGGCGACCGGTCCGGAGCTCGCCACGGCGGCCGGCCGGCGCGAGCATCACGATCTCATCGACGAGCGGCTCGCCGCGTGGTGCGCGCCGCGCGGCCGCGACGCCATCGTCGCCACCCTGTGGGACGCCGGCGTGCCGGTGGCCAAAGTGCTGCAGCCGCACCGGCAGACCGAGCTGGAGCAGCTGACGTTTCGTGGGTTCTTCGAAACGGTCGACCACCCGGTCAACGGCCCGGCACGGCTTTCCACGCTGCCGGTGCGGTCGTCGGCCGGGCCGCACACGTTTCACACCGAGCCTGCCCCGCTCCTCGGGCAGCACAACCGTTTACTGCTGGCCGAGTTGGGTCTGTCCGATGCGCAGATCGCCGCGCTCGAGGCCGACGGCGTGATTGGCAGCGCGCCGGCGATGGGCGGCTGATCACCGATGGCCATCGACCCGGCCGACATCCTGCTCACGGGGCAGGTGGCCGTGGTGACCGGCGGGGGAGCCGGGATCGGCCGCGGAATCGCGGCCGGGCTCGCCGCATTCGGCGCCCGCGTCGCCATCTGGGAACGCGACCCGCAGTCCTGCGCGCTGGCGGCGAAAAGCATTGGCGCCCTTGGTATCCCAACCGACGTCCGGGACGGCGCGCAGGTCGACGCCGCGCTGCAGCGCACCCTCGACGAGCTCGGCACGCCGACCGTCCTGGTCAACAACGCCGGCGGCGTGTTCTCGTCGCCGCTGTTGCAGACCAGCGAGAACGGCTGGGACGCCCTGTACCGCGCCAACCTGCGCCACGTCCTGCTGTGCAGCCAGCGCGTCGCGCGGCGGATGGTCGCGGCCCAACTGCGCGGCAGCATCATCTCGCTCACCTCGATCGAGGGCGTGCGCGCGGCGCCCGGATACGCGGCATACGCCGCGGCCAAGGCCGGGGTCATCAACTACACGAAGACGGCCGCGCTGGAATTGGCGCCGCACGGCATCCGGGTCAACGCGATAGCGCCCGACATCACGCTTACCGAGGGGCTGGCCCAACTCGGCGGCGAGGCGGCGTCGAGCCGGATCGGCCAGGTCGTTCCCCTGGGGCGTCCCGGCCATGTCGACGAAATCGCCAACGCTGCGGTCTTTTTAGCGTCGAGGATGTCGGCCTACGTGACCGGGCAGACGCTGCACATCGACGGCGGGACCCATGCCGCGGGTGGCTGGTATCGGGATCCGCACACCGGTGACTACCGCCTCGGACCCGCATGACGCCTCGTCAGCCGGAGAATACCGGCAGGTCGATGCCGACGGCCGCGTTCTGCTCCGGGCTCGCCAGCGTATAGCCGTACTTCTGTGTGATGGCGACGAAATGCCGCAGCCGGTCGGCCGTCACCGCAATGGGCTCGCCCGTCGACGGCAGGCCGACCTCGGTGAAGAATTTCCCCATCCGCAGGGTGGTGACGATGAGGTCCACTGCCGGTTCGTCGGAGACGTTGCGGTGCGCGTGCAGCACGCCGCCGGGTATCCGCACGTAATCGCCGGCGTGGGCGTCCTGCCACCGCAATCCGCGATCGCTCTCGATCAGCACCTGATGGGTGCCCGCGAGGATCAGGAAGTCCTCGGCGTCGGGGTGGCTGTGCAGCGGCACCGTGACGCCGGGCGGCACCACGGCGCGCATCACGCAGAACTGGCCGTGTTCCTCATCGGACCACGTGACGAACTCCACGCTGGGCCCGAACACCTCGAACGCCTCTCTGGCCGTGCCCGCCGCGATCCGGTAAAGCACCTCGGCAGTCGCCGATTCCGCGCACATGCTTTGCCCTCTCCGGGGCGTCCGCCGATCGCCGCCGCCTCTGGACACGGCGCGCGGCACCCGGCGGTTCACCGGATCCCGGCTAGTGCTGCCAGCCCTCGGCGGCCTGCTCCTCGAAGGCGCGGTCGATGCGCTCGAACCGGCGGCGGATCGACGCGCGGGCGGCCGCGTGCGGCAGGACGTACAAGCGGTTGGCCAGGATCGCCTCGGCCGTCAGGCGGGCGACGTCGGCCGCGGTGACGGCCGCGTCCTGCGTTGGCAACTCCCCGGCCGCGGCCGGGGCGTCGTCGGCGGCGCGGATTCGCTCGGAGTTCGACAGCAGCGGGGTGTCGACCACCATCGGGCACAGCACCGATACCCCGATGCCCTCGGCCTTGACCTCACGCGCCAACGTCTCCGCCAGCCCGACCACGCCGTACTTCGCCACGCCGTAGGTGCCCATCCCGGCGTTGGGCACCAGGCCGGCGAACGACGCGGTGAACGCGATGTGCCCGCCCGTGCCCTGCGCGAGCAACCGCGGCAGGAAGGCCTCGACGGCGTGGATCGAACCCCACAGGTCGATGTCGATGATGCAGCGCCAGTCGTCGTGCGTCATCTGCGCGATGGGGCCGCCGACGAAGATGCCGGCGTTGCTGAACACGACGTCGACGCGGCCGAGCAACCGGAAGGCTTCGTCGGCCAGTCCCAGCATCTCGTCGAGATCCCGGACGTCACACCCGACGCCGTGCGCGTCGAATCCCGCTGCGCGCAGCCCATTCACCGCCCGTTCGAGCGCGGGCCGATCGACGTCGGAAAGCACCAGCCGCGCGCCGCGGCGGCCGAACTCGGCGGCAGTGGCCAGGCCGATGCCGCTGGCGCCGCCGGTGATCACCGCGCCGCGCCCCTCGAAATCAGACAGGAATCCCTCCACGAGGCGGGACTCTATTTCAGGCAGCCACCCGCGTCGATCGGCAGGGTGACGCCCGTGACGTATCGCGATTCGTCGGACGCGAAGAACAAGACGCCGTTGCTGACGTCCACCGGCTCGACCCAGGGGATCGGCAGCGTGTGGAACAGGTGGCAGATCGGCGCCATGTCGTCGGGACCCGGATTCTCCAGGTCCGGCCGGAACATCTTGAAGGTGCCGTCGTTGTGCAGCATCGGTGTCTTGACGTGCGTGGGGTGCACCGTGTTGACGCGAATCATGTGCTGCCCCAACTCAACCGCGAACGCCCGCATCAGGCCCACCACGCCGTGCTTGGCGGCGACGTAGTGGCCGGTGTGCGGGTAGGCCTTGAGGCCGCCGACCGAACTGGTCAAGATGATCGAACCGCCGCGGCCACCGGCCAGCAGATGCGGCACACCGGCTTTCACGGTCTTCCAGACGCCGGCCAGGTTGATGTCGATCATCTCGGTCCAGTCTTCTTCGCTGGTCTTGTCCAAAGTCTCACCGCCGTTACCGATTCCGGCGTTCGCCACGATGATGTCGAGCCGGCCGAGCTGCTCCACGCCGGTGTCCACGGCCGCCTTGAGGGCGTCGTAGTCGCGCACGTCCACCTCGGCGGTGAAGATCCTGCGGTTGTGTCCCTTGACCAGATCGGCGGTCTCGGCGAGGTCTTCCGGCGTCGAGGCCGGGATGGCCGTATCCACCACGCCGTCGCGGATCGGCTTGCAGATGTCCACGGCGATGATGTCGGCGCCTTCCTGGGCCAACCGCACCGCGTGGCTGCGGCCCTGACCACGTGCCGCCCCGGTGACGAAGGCGACCTTGCCCTCAACACGTCCAGTCATGGGCTACCTCAACTCCCGAGTAGTTCGATTGGCCTGACGGGCGCGGAACACCCTTTCGACTCCGCCGCTTGAACTCTGTCACCACCGGTCACCGAGTGTCAATGGCAGATTCGTTTTGGCTAATCTGAACTCTTCTTGGAAGAGAATTGCATTCTCACAGGTCGCGCGATACCCGCAGACCGGGCGGCACGGCGGGAGGGGTTACGCGACGAAGCCGCGCGAGCAGAAGTCCCACACCTCTTCGGCGGTGATCGGGTGCACCGTCGCGTCGTCGGAACCGCCGCTGGATTGCGCGATGAACATCACCGTCTGCATCGTCATGGCGGCGATGCGCTTCGGGTTGATCGTGGAGCGCAGCGCGCCGGCCTCGCTGGCGGCCTCCATCAGCTCGGTGAGCAGGGCCAGCAGGGGTGCGTGGGCGACCTTGACCTCGGCCGGGTGGGTCACCAGCAGCCGGGGGGCGAAGTCGGTGAACAGTGGCCGCTTGGCCGTCGGGTCCGGGCGGGACGCCTCGTAGAGCAACTCGACCGCCACCTGCAACCGCTCTAGCGGGTCGGTGTGGCTTTCCGTCGCGGCGCGGATCTGGTCGGCCGAGCGGCTCAGCGCGTCTTCGAACAGGGCGAGCAGCAACTCGTGCTTGCCGTCGAACTGCAGGTAGAAGCTCCGCAGCGACTGGCGGGACCGGTCCACGACCTCCTGCACGGTAAAGTCGGTGCTGCCCTTTTCGATGATGATCGCCTGCGCGGCATCGAGGAAGCGCTGAACCCGTTGCGCCGCACGCAGTTTCGCCGTTTTGATGGAGCGCTCGACGGCGCGCTGCTTCCAGGCCGGCTCTTCGCTGGGAGTGGTCACGGCCGACTCGGATGATTGCCGCGCGGGGAGAACATGGTTGGACTCTACCGGAGAACGCCGTGACATCGCTGCGCTCGACCCCCTCACGGATCACGTGTTGGAGATTGTAACTTGCTTCGCATGAGAATACTATTCTCTTAGACGCGTGTTTGGGAAGCGTTATCGCAAGAGCGAACCGTTCCGCCGGCGCAGCCGCCGCGGGCCGACACGGTGGCGCCCGACGGTATTGAGGGAAGAGACGTGCAACTGACCTTCGACGCCGACGTCGAGGCCTTCCGGGCGGAGTTCGTCGCGTTCCTCGACGCCCACCTGCCGTCCGACGCACAGGCGAGCGAACGGCCGCGGTCCAGCTCGGACGTGCCGGAGTGGGCGCGCCGCTGGCAGCGGCTCCTCTTCGACAACGGCTGGTTGCTGCCGGGCAACTCGCCCGAATTCGGCGGCCGCAACGCCACATTGCTGCAGCAATACGTCTACCTGGAGGAGCTGGGGCGCCGGCGGATCTACCAGAGCTTCAACCCGCAGGGGGTCGGGATCATCGCGGCGTCGCTGTTGACGTTCGGCACGCCGGAACAGCAGCGACGGTGGGCGGTGCCGATCCTGCGGGCCGAGATGACCGCGTCGCTGGGGATGAGCGAGCCGGGCGCCGGATCGGATCTGGCGTCGCTGAAAACGCGCGCGGTGCTGTCCTCCGATGCGCAAGGCGACCACTTCGTCGTCAACGGGCAGAAGGTGTGGACGTCGGGCGCCCACGACGCCGACGTGTTGCTGACGTTCGTTCGCACCGATCCCAACGCTGCCAAGCACAAGGGCATCAGCGTGCTGCTGATCCCGACCGACACGCCGGGCGTGGTGCGGCGGCCGTTCGCGTCGCTGTGTGACGTCGACGAGGTCGACTTCAACGAGGTCTTCTTCACCGATGCCCGGGTACCCGCCGAGAACTTGGTGGGCGGCCTCAACGAGGGGTGGGAGGTGGCCACCGGTTCCCTCGGTCACGAGCGCGTCATGCTCTGGATGGGCTACGTCGACCTGCTGCACGAGCTGAGCGTCGACTTCCGTCCCGGCGGGGCCCTCGAACGCGACCGCTACGCCACGTTGGTGATGGACGCCTACGCGCTGCGGTTGCTGGGATCGGCGGCGCTGTCGAAAGCCGCTCGCGGCGAAGAGGATGTGCCCGCCCAATCGGTGCTCAAGCTGCTCGGTTCCGAGGCGCTGCAACGGGCGTCCGAGGACGCCTTGAGCGCCGCGGGCGCCGACGGCTTGGTGGGTCGCGCGATGACCGCCCCCTTCGCCGCGCTGAATCTGGACAGCCATTACCGCAGTTGGTTCGACCGCTACGCGCGCAGCTTCGCCGCGACCATCGCCGGCGGCACCTCGGAGATCCAGCGCAACATCATCGCCGAACGCGTGCTGGGGCTGCCGCGGCATTGACCCCGGGTCGGACCTCAGCAGTTGGTGGTGGCCGGGTTGTCCAGGCAGCGCTGCAGGCGGTCCGGGTCCTGGGCGTCCAGCCAGGAGTAATACCCGATGGCGACCAAGCCGGCCGCGATCGCGATGCCCCCTAACACCATGCCCGTCAACGCGATTCCGGGGTTGGTGGCCTCGCCGCGCTGAACCCGTCGACGGGCGATGTCACCGGTCACCACCGCCGCGATACCCAGCGGCACCCCGATGAGCAGCCAGCAGGTCACCAGCCCCACCGCGCCGAGGAGCAACGAAGCGACGCCGAACTGGTTGCGAGGGGCGCCGGGCTGAGTCATCGCGCCCAGTCTGCCCCGCGCCGCATCCCGGAACAAGCGCCGGCCCGACGCGCTCACCGGCCACCCGGCCGGGTCCGCGTCACAGCTGGATGAGCCGCGGCGCCGATCCGTTCGCCAGCAGCGCCTTTCCCGCCTCGCGGGTCAGGTCCCGCGCACTCCCGAGCAGGCCGTCGAGGATGAGTGACCGCTTGATGTGCCGGTGCAGCTGGTGCTCGGCGGTGAAGCCGACGCCCCCCAGGACCTGTTGGCAATGCCGGGCGGCGGTCAGCGCGGCCTGCCCGGCCGCCGCCTTGGCCAGCGCGGACGCCAGGGCATCGGCCCCGTCGGCGGCCTGCAGCGTCGCCTCGGCACCCTCGAGCGCCACCAGGGTCTCGGCGAGGCGGTGGCGAATCGCCTGGAACGAGCTGATCCGCCGCCCGAACTGCACCCGGTCGACGGCGTGCTGACGCGCCAGCGCCAGCATCGCCCGACCGCTGCCCACCAGCCACCAGCCCAGCGCGCGGCGCCCGGCCGCCAGCGCGGCGGGGGCCGGCGCCTCGCCGCGCGCCGCGACGTGGATGGGCAGTTCGCCGTCCACGGCCGAGGTGGGGCCGTCGGTGCGCTCCCAGACGACCCACCCCGCGGTGAACGGCAGTGCCACGGTGCCGCCGGCGTCGAAGCCCATCGCGCGCAGCACGACGTCGTTGAGCACCGGCGCGTGCGCGCCGGTCTCGCCCAGCAGGCGGAACACCAGAGGGATTGCCAGGCGCGGTAATTCGTCGAGCATCTCGCGCCAGCCGAGGTCGCTCAGCGCCGCGTCGAGCTTCTGGCCAGATCCGGCGCACGACAGCATCGCGGTGCGCAGCGAGTCGCTCAGCATCCGCAGCTCGTCGGGGTCGGTGGTGCTCACGGCTCACTCCTTGCCGAGATCGAGGAGCCGGCGGGCGATGATGTTGCGCTGGATCTCGGCGGTGCCGCCGTAGATCGTCGACGCGCGCGAGTACAGGTATTCCGAGCGCCACGCGGGGTCGTCGAGTTCCACGGCGCCGGGCAGCAGGTCGCGCGCGGTGTCGTAGAGCCGCTGCTCGGCCGTGGCCAACAGCACCTTGTCGATCGAGGTGTCCGGGCCCAGCCGCGCGCCGTCGCGCAGCCGGTACTGAGTGAGGCGCGATCGGCAGCGCAGAGTGTGCAGCGCGAGATAGGTTGAGCCGAGCTCGAATTCGTCGTGGGCGTCGAGTGCGGCGCGCCGCGGGGCTTCGGCGATGAGCTCGTCGAACCGCGAGTACAAATAGGCGATCCGTTGCCAGAAGCAGGTCGAGCGCTCGTAGGGCAGCAGGTCCATCGCCAGCCGCCACCCGTCGCCCGGCTTGCCGAGCATCCGGGTCGACGGGACCACCACGTCGTCGTAGTAGACCTCGCAGAACTCGTCGACCCCGTGCATCGTCCGCAGCGGCCGGATGGTGATGCCCGGCGTGTCCAGGTCGACGAAGAAGGCGGTGATGCCCTCGTGCCCCGGGGCCGTGCGGGTGAGCAGAATGCATCGGCTGCAGAATTGCGCGAAGCTGGTCCAGACCT
The DNA here is from genome assembly GCF_001666755.1 of Mycobacterium sp. E1214. Lineage (GTDB taxonomy): Bacteria > Actinomycetota > Actinomycetes > Mycobacteriales > Mycobacteriaceae > Mycobacterium. The sequence goes on from NZ_LZJC01000097.1 coordinate 52,514, forward strand.
TCTGCCCGTTGACAATCCAGGTGTCTCCGTCGGGGACCGCCCGGGTGGTCAGGGACGCCAGGTCGCTACCCGATCCGGGCTCGGAGAAGCCCTGACACCACTGCTCCTCCCCGCGCAACAGCCGCGGCACCATTTCGGCGGCGAGTTGCGGTGCGGCGTAGTCGATCATGGTGGGGGTCAGCACTTCGAGCATCGAATAGGGGCCTGGCTCGGCCAGGCGCCGGCCCACCACCTCCTCGCCGACGATGGCGCGCAGCACCGCCGGTCCGCCCAGGCCGCCGACCTCCTGCGGCCAGCCGTAGCGCATCCAGTCGGCGTCGTAGAGCGCTCGGCTGACCCGCAGGAACTGCCGCATGTGGCCCTGCAGGGAATGGTCGGGGCCCGGTGTCAAGTCGTTCTCGTCGAGCCACGTTCGCAAGCCCGCCCGGAACTCCTCGACGTTCACGGCGTGGGACGGCCGATGGCGTGCGGGCGACCCGAGTCGTGCACGCCGCTGCGCCGGATGAAGGTCATGGCGCGGGTTTTGAGCCGCCAGCCGTCCGCGGTGCGGGCGTAGGTGTCGCGGTAGTAGCCGATCCGCATGTCATGCGTGGCACCGTCGATGAAACACAGCGGCTGGGTGCCGGTCGCCGCATCGCCGTCGAGCGTCTCGATCAGCGCGGTCCCGGTGAGGAACAAGCCCTTGGGCGCGGCGGCCACCAGTTCCGGGAATCGGTCCAGCTTGTACGTCGAACCGAAGGCGCTGTAGGTGCCGTCCGGGGTGAAGACGCCGACCAGGCCGTCGATGTCCTCCTGGGTGATCGTGACGGCGTAGCGGGCGAGCAGCTGCTGGATCTCGACCAGGTCGTCAGTTCTGCTCGGCTGATGCGTTGACATAGACCTTGCCGCCTTTCATGACGAAGCCGACGTTGCGGGTAACGGTGATGTCGTCCAACGGATTTCCGGGCACCGCGATGACGTCGGCGAGCTGACCCGACGCGAGCCGGCCGAGCTCGGTCGAGTTGATCAGTTCCGCGGCGGTGACCGTGGCCGCCCGCAACACCGCCAGCGGCGGCAGGCCCCACTCCACCAGCGTGACGAGTTCGTCGGCGTTGCGGCCGTGGGGGATCGCCGGCGCATCGGTGCCGACCGCGATCTTCACGCCGGCCTCGTAGGCGGCCAAGATGGAGGTGCGCGACTTGGGGAACATCTCGGCGGCCTTGGCCTGCAACGCGGGTGGGGCGTGCGAGACGTCCATGCCCTCGGCCAGGCGTCGCGTGCTGACCAAGAACGTGCCGCGCTCGACCATCAGCGCGATCGCCTCGTCGTCGACGAGGAAGCCGTGCTCGATGCAGTCGATGCCCGCGTCGACGGCGTGCTTGACCGCGTCGGCGCCATGGGTGTGCGCCGCGACCCGCAGCCCGCGCCGGTGCGCCTCGTCGACGATCGCGCGCAGCTCCTCGTCTGAATAATGTTGTGCCCCAGGCGGTCCCGTCAGCGACATGACACCGCCGGAACAACACACTTTGATCAGCTGCGCCCCGTGCTTGATCTGGTAGCGCACCGCCTTGCGAATCTCGTCGACGCCGTTGGCGATGCCCTCCTCGACCGTCAGCTCCAGCGCGTGCGGGGCGAACGCGGCGAACATCGTGGGATCCAGGTGTCCGCCCGTGGGCGTGATGGCGTGCCCGGCGGGAATCACCCGCGGCCCCTCGATCCAGCCCGCCTCGATCGCGTTGCCCAGGGCCACGTCCAGCAGGTAGCCCCCCGTCTTGACGAACAGGCCGAGGTTGCGCACCGTGGTGAACCCGGCGCGCAGCGTGCGGCGGGCGTTGCCGACCGCGCGCAGCACCCGCGTCGGCGGATCGTCCTGCACCTGGGACAGGCCGGGCTTCTCGCCGCGCCCACCCATCAGCAGGTTGACCTCCATGTCCATCAGGCCAGGCAACAGGACCTGGTCGCCCAGATCGATGAGCTCGCCGTCGACCGCACCGCCGACGCCGACGATCCGGTCGCCCTCGATTCGAAGCACGCCGGGCGTGACGATCTCGCCGGCGTCGACGTCGAGCAGTCCAGCGGCCCTGAGCGTCAACACCTCTCAGATCACCGGTTCCCGCACCAGTTCGACCCACGCCGCGCCGCTGTCGGGCACCCGCGGCTGTTTCCAGGCCTCGACGGGGAACGACACCATGACCAGCGACTGCATGATGTGCATCAGGCTGCGCGCGTCGTCCGGGAGGTCGTCGAGCGGAAACTTGTCGCAGTAGGCGATCGCGTCGTTCAACTTGGGGAACGCGACGTCGTAGAACGCCTGCATCTCGGGCATCGTCGAGGCCAAGCGTTTGGCGTAGCGCTCGGGCTCGGTGGCCAGGTCCCAATCCAAAAATGGCTCCAGGGCCGCGAATTCAGACGGTAACTTTGCCATTGGCCTGGTACTCCTTCGCCCAATTGGCGACATAGTCGCCGGTCGTCTTGTGCAGATGACGGATCAGCACTTCCTGGTCGCAGAGCAGGAATTCTTTCACGGCGCGGGTACCGATCATGGTCTGCGTCGCTTCCAGGGTGTTGGCGTCTTGCAGCGCATACTCTTTGAATGTCACGGCGGCCAGCTCCTGCGCCAGGCGTTCCCGCGCGTTGCGGGGCGGTACGAAATACAGCGACGACTCGAAGATGTGCTTGTCGACGGCCGTCGGCCAGTAGTGGTAGGTCAGATACCAGCCCGGCTCCCAGATGAGCAGCATGAAGTTGGGGTAGAACAGCCAGGAGTCGATGCCCCATTGCGGTGCCCGCTTGACGTTGACACCCGGTGGCAATTCCAGGTTTTGGATGATCTCCGGCTTGTCCCACGGACCGAACAGCCCGCTGCGCAGCACCTGGTCCAGCGGCTTCACCATGGACATGTCTGGCGGCGGCGCCTGACCGCCCCAGGTCGACTGCAGGTTGTGCGGCCCCGACAGTTCGTAGTGCAGCGCCTCGTAGCCGTACTTCTGGATCTTGGCGGCCTCCTCTTTGGTGTACTGCCCCTGGTGCAGGATCGGCGCGTGGTAGAACTCGACGAACGCGTCGATGAACAACTTCCAGTTGCTGCCGACCTCGGCCCGATAGGAGTACGTCTCGGTCATCTCGCCGAACGGGTAGCCCTCGATGCTCTTGGCCAGCGGACCGAGGTAGTCGACCAGCGGCGCGGCGTTGTCGTCGAAGTTGACGAAGATGAAGCCCTCCCACACCTCGCAGCGCACGGCAGCGAGCCCGTAATTGCCCTTGTCGAGGTTGAAGAAGTCCTCCTCTTGCTGCACGAAGGTCAGCTCGCCGTCCAGGCTGTAGCGCCAGGCGTGGTACTTGCAGGTGAACTGCCGGCAGGTGCCCGAGGTCTCCTCGTTGGGAAAGTCGTTCCACACCAGCTTGTTTCCGCGGTGCCGGCACACGTTGTGGTAGGCCTTGACCGAGCCGTCCTTGGTCTTGACGATGATGACCGACGTGCCCTTGCCGGCCGACGGCAGTTCCCGGGTGAAGTAGCTGCCGGTGCGGGGGAGCCGCTCGACCCGGCCCACGTTGAGCCACGTCTTGCGGAAGACGGCCGCGCGCTCGGCTTCGAAGAATGCCGGATCGATCGAGTCGGTGTAATCGACCGGCGCGGTACCCAACTCGGGATAATTCTCGGTCCAGCTGCCGGCGGCCGGCTTCGGGAAGTGCGCCAACGTTTCGCTCCTTAAGATCCGTGCTCGAGCTGTATGCCGAAGGTGTTGAAAGCCATGGCCAGCGTGGTGTAGCAGCCGACCGTGAAAACGAGATCCATGCGCTGCTGGACGTCCAGGCGCTCGCCGAGCGCCGCCCACGTCTGATCGGACAACTGCGACTTGTCGTCGAGCTCGTCGACCGCGACCAGGATAAGGCGGTCGAACTCGTCGGCCGCCTCGCCGCGGCGCAGCGCGGCGATCTGCTCGTCGGTGACACCCTCCTCCTTGGCCATCCTGACGTGGTGCGACCACTCGTAGGCGCAGTCGCGGCGGTGCGCGACCCGCAGGATCGCCAGCTCGCGAAGCCGTGCCGGCAGCGTCGTCGAGTACAGGAGGTGAACGTTGAAGCGCAGGAACGCCTTGGCCAGCGTCGGGTGGTGGGCGAACGTGGAGAGCGCGTTGTTCGTCTCCGCGCCGCTCATCGCCGAAAGCGCCTGCCGGGTAGCCTCGTCCCACTCGTGCGCGGGCAGCGGCCGCAAGCGCATCCGCGGTCTCCTCTCGGCTTCGACTCGGCCACCTCTCGGCCAATGAGAATCGTATTCTCATTTATAACCAATAGACTTGCACGATTCGCCCGCCCGGTCAATGCCGCGGTCGCCCGGGCCGGCGGCGAGGCGACCCGCGTTCGGTGGTCCGGCGCCGCGCGCCGGACCACGGGATTAACCAAACATTTGTGCCGCCCGCTGGGCGCTGAACCGGCCGGTCCGTCGCGAGGATTCTACGTTCGGTTGCGCGCCCACTGACCTGGAATCCTTGGGCGCGTCGCGACGCCCGCGGCGTGCCCTAGATGTTGATTCTCGATTCGCGAGAAGATAGTTTTCATTGCAGCGATCTGGCACGGGACAGCGGTGCGCGGGGGATGTGTGGCGGACCGGTTCGATGGAGAGGAACGGCCATGAACAAAGAAGACATGATCCTCATCAGCGTCGACGACCACACCGTCGAGCCGCCGGACATGTTCAAGAACCACCTGTCGAAGAAGTATCAGGACGACGCGCCGCGGCTGGTGCACAACTCCGACGGTTCGGACATGTGGAAGTTCCGCGACACCGTCATCCCCAACGTCGCGCTCAACGCGGTCGCCGGCCGCCCCAAGGAGGAGTACGGCCTGGAGCCGCAAGGTCTCGACGAGATCCGCCCGGGCTGTTACAACGTCGACGAGCGCATCAAGGACATGAACGCCGGGGGCATCTTGGCCTCCATCTGCTTTCCGTCGTTCCCCGGCTTCGCCGGGCGCCTGTTCGCCACCGAGGACGCGGAGTTCTCGATCGCGCTGGTGCAGGCCTACAACGACTGGCACATCGACGAATGGTGCGGCGCCTACCCGGCGCGGTTCATCCCGATGGCGATCCCGGTGATCTGGGACGCCGAGGCGTGCGCCGCCGAGGTGCGCCGCGTCGCGAAGAAGGGTGTGCACGCGCTGACCTTCACTGAGAACCCCGCCGCGATGGGCTACCCGAGTTTTCACAACGAGTACTGGAACCCGCTGTGGAAAGCGTTGTGCGACACCAACACCGTGATGAACGTGCACATCGGGTCGTCGGGCCGGCTGGCCATCACCGCACCGGACGCGCCCATGGACGTGATGATCACACTGCAGCCGATGAACATCGTCCAGGCCGCCGCCGACCTGCTCTGGTCGCGGCCGATCAAGGAATACCCGGACCTCAAGATCGCCCTCTCCGAGGGCGGAACCGGCTGGATCCCGTACTTCCTGGAGCGCGCCGACCGCACGTACGAGATGCACTCGACGTGGACGCACCAGAACTTCGGGGACAAGCTGCCGTCCGACGTGTTCCGCGATCACTTCCTGACGTGCTTCATCAGCGACAAGGTCGGCGTCGCGCTGCGCAACATGATCGGCGTCGACAACATCTGCTGGGAAGCCGACTACCCGCACAGCGACTCCATGTGGCCCGGAGCGCCCGAGGAGCTGTGGGACGTGTTGTCGCTCAACAACGTTCCCGACGACGAGATCAAGAAGATGACGCACGAGAACGCGATGCGCTGGTATTCGTTCGACCCCTTCACCCACATCACTCCGGAGCAGGCGACGGTGGGGGCGTTGCGCAAGGCCGCCGAGGGGCACGACGTGTCGATCCGGGCGCTGTCCCACCACAAGGACGAGCGGTCGGGTTCGTCGTTCGCCGACTTCGCCGCCAGCGCCAAAGAGCTGACCGGCAACAAAGACTGAGATCGGCCGCGCCGAGATTGCGCCCAGGGTCGCGATCGCCGGCGATTCACGACCCTGGCGGCAATCTCGCCGCACGCAACCCGAAGGAGACCCGCAGTGCCCGGCGCCGGAATGAACTTTGAGCTGACGGAAGACCAGGAGTTGATCCGCCGCTCGGTGGCGGAGCTGGCCGCGAAATTCGACGACCAGTACTGGATGGACAAAGACCAGGCGCACGAGTTTCCGACCGAGTTCTACGACGCGATCGCCCGGGGCGGTTGGCTGGGCATGACCATCCCCACCGAGTACGGCGGGCACGGCCTGGGCATCACCGAGGCCACCATCCTGCTCGAGGAGGTCGCCAAGTCCGGTGGCGCGATGAACGCCGCCAGCGCGATCCATTTGACCATCTTCGGAATGCAGCCGGTGGTGGTGCACGGCTCCGACGAACTCAAGGCGCGCACGCTGCCCCGGGTCGCGACAGGTGACGTGCACGTCTGCTTCGGGGTCACCGAACCCGGTGCGGGACTGGACACCTCGCGCAGCACCACCTTCGCCAAGCGCGACGGGGACCGCTACATCGTCAACGGTCGCAAGGTCTGGATCTCCAAGGCGCTGGAGTCCGACAAGATCCTGCTGCTGACGCGCACGCAGTCCTACGACGAGGTCACCAAGAAGACCGACGGGATGACGCTGTTCCTCACCGATCTGGATCGCAGCCGCGTCGACATCCGCCCGATCCGCAAGATGGGGCGCAACGCCGTCAGCTCCAACGAGCTGTTCATCGACAACCTCGAGGTGCCGGTCGAGGACCGAGTCGGCGAGGAGGGCAGGGGTTTTCACTACATCCTGGACGGCCTGAATCCCGAACGCATGCTGATCGCCGCCGAGGCGCTGGGCATCGGCCGGGTGGCCCTGGAGAAGGCGGTGAAGTACGGCAACGAGCGCGAGGTCTTCGGCCGGCCCATCGGCATGAACCAGGGCCTGCAGTTCCCCCTGGCGGACTCGCTGGCGCGCCTGGACGCCGCCGAGCTGATGCTGCGCAAGGCCACCTGGCTCTACGACAACGGCAAACCCTGTGGCCGCGAGGCGAACACCGCGAAATACCTGTGCGCCGACGCGGGATTCACCGCCGCGGACCGCGCGCTGCAGACCCACGGCGGCATGGGTTACGCCGAGGAGTACCACATCACGCGCTACTTCCGCGAGGCCCGGCTGATGAAGATCGCGCCGGTCAGCCAGGAGATGATCCTGAACTTCCTGGGCGCCAACGTCTTGAAGTTGCCGAGGAGTTACTGAGCGCGCCCGGCGCGCCGAAGGCAGGGGCGCCGGCACCGCGCGGCGCGACCCGTCGTTTACTGGGCAGTGACGATATTCGGACGAGGACCCTGAGGTGAACATGCGCGAGACCGTCATCGTCGAGGCCGTGCGCACGCCCGTCGGCAAGCGCAACGGCGGCCTGTCGGGCACGCACGCCGCCGACCTGTCGGCCGTCGTGCTCAACGAGCTGCTCGACCGCGCCGGCGTCGGCCCGGACATCGTCGACGACGTGGTCTGGGGCTGCGTCTCCCAGGTGGGCGACCAGTCCAGCAACATCGGGCGGTACGCGGTGCTCGCCGCGGGGTGGCCCGAAAGCATCCCGGGCACCACGGTCAACCGCGCCTGCGGGTCCAGTCAGCAGGCACTCGACTTCGCCGTGCAGGCGGTCATGTCGGGTCAGCAGGACGTGGTCGTGGCCGGCGGCGTCGAGGTGATGAGCCGCGTTCCGCTCGGCTCGGCCAGGGCCAGCGGCATGCCGTATGGCCCGAAAGTGCTTGCCCGCTATGGCGATTTCTCATTCAACCAGGGCCACTCGGCGGAGCTGATCGCCACGAAGTGGGGGTTGTCGCGCACGCGGCTCGACGAATACTCGGTGCAGTCCCACGAGCGGGCGGCGGCGGCGCAAGACGCCGGCGCGTTCGCCGAACAGATCGTGCCGGTCTTCACCGACGCAACGGCCGACGCCGTCGTCACCGCCGACGAGGGCGTGCGCCGCGGGAGCACCGTCGAGAAGCTCGCGGCGCTCAAGCCCGCGTTCGTCGACGACGGCGTGATCCACGCCGGCAACTCCTCGCAGATCTCCGACGGCGCCGCCGCGCTGTTGGTGATGACGGCCGAGATGGCGGTCGAACTCGGGCTGCGTCCCCTGGTCCGCTACCTCGCGGGGGCGGTCACGGGCGCGGACCCGGTGCTGATGCTGACCGGCCCCATCCCGGCGACCGAGAAGGTGCTCAAGAAGTCGGGGGTGTCGCTGGAACAGGTCGGCGTCTTCGAGGTGAACGAGGCCTTCGCGCCGGTGCCGCTGGCGTGGCTGGCGGAGACGGGCGCGGACCCGGAGCTGCTCAATCCCCTCGGCGGCGCGATCGCCCTCGGCCACCCGCTGGGGGCCTCCGGCGCGGTGTTGTTGAGCCGGATGGCACACCACATGCGCGACAACGGGATTCGCTACGGCCTGCAGACCATGTGCGAGGGCGGAGGCACGGCCAACGCCACCCTCGTCGAGTTGGTGGGCTAGCCACCCGCCGGCCCGCAACACGGCCGAGTGACCCTTGTCACAGCGGCCAAACTAACCTACTGTGTGTTCACTAGGTTGGTTCGGCACGGCGACGCGCCAACCGCACCACCCGCCAACCGCACAAAGGAGTCCGGTGGCCGTTGCACGGCGCTATGACACGCTTCTCGCCAAGGGCGAGGACCGCAAGCAGCGGATCCTCGATGTGGCGCAGCGGCTCCTGACCCGCAACGGCTGGCGCAGCACGACCCTGGCGCAAATCGCGGGGGAGGCGGGGGTGACGCCGGCGGGATTGCTGCACCACTTCGAGTCGAAGGACCAGTTGCTGCACGCGGTGCTCGACGCCCGCGACCTCGACGACGACACCCACGCCGACCGCACCGGCGACCTGTTCGCCCAGATCGCGCAGGTCGCCGACCGGTTTCACCGGGCGCCCGAGATGGTGGGCACGTTCACGGTGCTGCTGGTCGAAAACATCCTGCCCGACGCGCCCCTGCACGACCGGATGCTGGCCAGGCATCGGGCCGCGACCGACATCGTCGCCGAGCTGATCCGCCGCGGTCAGTCCGACGGGCGGTACCGCGCCGACATAGACCCCACCGTCAAGGCCGTAGAGATCCTCGCCTTCGTCCACGGAATGGAAACCACATGGCTACTCGATCCTTCAATACCCCTGCCCGAGGTGTTCAAGCAGTACGCGGAGACGCTGGCACGGGACTTCGCGCCCTCCCCGACGCGGAGCCCGAGCGAGGCGCCATGAGGTATCGGCTCGACGTGGTCGCCGCCACCGTCACCGACGTCGTGCGGTTCGCCGGCGGCTGGCTCTTCGACCGGTCGATGGCCGGGTGGGACGTCACCGTGCTGGTCGCGGACCATCCCGACGCCCGGCCGCTACAGATCGTCGGCGCGCAGGTCCAAGATCTCGAGGACGCGCTGGCCGCGGCGCAGTCGCGCCCGCGCCCCCAGGCGCTGGCCGCGGCGGCGGACCTGTTCGGATGCGACGCGCGCGTGCGCCAAGGTGTGCTGCAGGCCCTCGACCACGGCGTCACCGAGGTCACGCTGTGGGGGGAGAACTGGCCGGCGGAACTCGACGACAGCGTCGGGCTGGTGCAGCACCGCCTGAGCATGGCCGCGCGGACGTTCAAGGCGCAGGCGCTGGCCGCCGCGGCCCTGCCGCAGGTCCCGGTCGGTGCCGTCGAGGTCTTCCGCAGCGGCCTGCTGGCGTGGCCCTCCGTGGCCGCCGACCTCGTTCCCGCGGGCTGACGCGCGCTACCACCCGGGCCGGGGCGCGTTGACGACCACCGGGCCGTGTGGAAATGTAATACTCATCTGCGAGAGGCACATTCTCACCAGTTGAGATTCGAGGAGCGGAAGATGGCGAACGAATTCTCCGAGTTGGACTTCTTCCGCGGTACCGAGCTGGTCGACGACCCGTACCCGTACTACGAGGCGCTGCGCAGCACCTGCCCCGTCACGCGTGAAGGCCGGCACGGGGTGACCATGGTGACCGGCTGGGACGAGGCCTGCGCGGTGCTCAACGACCCGGAGACGTGGTCGTCGTGCAACTCGGTGACCGGCCCGTTTCCCGGTTTCCCGGTGTCGCTGGAGGGCCTGGGGGACAGCGACATCACCGACCTGATCAATGAGCACCGCGACAAGCTGCCGTTCAGCGACCAGTTGCCCACCCTCGACCCGCCCACCCACACCAATCACCGCTCGCTGCTGATGCGGCTGATCACGCCGAAGCGCCTCAAGGAGAACGAGGACGCCATGTGGGCGCTCGCCGACCAGGCCCTGGACGCCTACCTGGCGCCCGGCCGCGGCGACTTCATCAAGGGCTTCGCGAGCCCGTTCACGTTGCTGGTCATCGCCGACCTGCTCGGCGTGCCGCTGGAGGACCGGGACAAGTTCGTCAAGGGCATCCGCGAGCACTCGGGCGGCGGCGTCGGCGGCACCGGCAAGGAATCGCTGGCGCACAGCCCGCTGGAGTTCCTCTACGGGCTGTTCTCGGACTACGTCCGCGACCGCCGGCGCGACCCGCGCGACGACGTGCTGACCGGTCTGGCGACGGCCACCTACCCCGACGGGTCCATCCCGGAGGTCGAGGACGTGGCCCGCGTCGCCAGCAACGTGTTCTCCGCGGGGCAGGAGACCACCGTGCGCCTGCTCGGCGCCGCCTTGCAGACGCTCGGTGAGCGGCCCGACATTCAAGCGCAGCTGCGCAAGGACCGCAGCTTGATCCCCAACTTCATCGAGGAGTCGCTGCGCCACGAGAGCCCGGTCAAGGGTGACTTCCGGCTGAACCGCAGGCCGGTCAGCGTCGGCGGGGTCGACCTGCCCGCCGGCACCACCGTGATGATCGTGCAGGCCGCGGCGAACCGGGATCCGCGCCGGTTTGACGATCCCGCCGCATTCGATCCGGCCCGCAAGAACGCGCGCCAGCACATCGCGTTCGGCCGGGGCATCCACAGCTGCCCGGGGGCTCCGCTGGCGCGCGCCGAAACCCGGGTGGCGATCGAGCGGTTGTTGGACCGCACCGGCGAGATCCGGATCGACGAGGGCGTCCACGGCCCGGCGAATCACCGTCGCTATCAATACGTTCCGACCTACATCCTGCGGGGACTGACGGAACTGCACCTGGAGTTCACGCCGGCATGAAGGTGTGGGTGGACGACCAGCGCTGTCGCGGGCACGGGATGTGTCTCACGCTGTGCCCGGACGTGTTCAGCCTCACCGACGACGGCTACGCCGAGGCGATAGGTGCCGACGTGCCGGCCGAATTCGAGTCCGCGACGCAGGAGGCCATCGAGTGCTGTCCCGAGCAGGCGATCGCCGAGCGATGACGAAACCACCACAAACGCCGGGAGATTCGTGATGGCGCAGGGGCGCAAAGGCTATGTCATCCTGACCGAGGCGATCAAGGACCCCGACGGCATGAAGGCCTACGCCCGGGCGGCCGGGTCCGCCATGACCGGCGCGACCGTCCTCGCGGTGGACACCGCGCCCGAGGTCGTCGAAGGCGCCTGGCACGGCGATCAGACCGTGCTGCTGGAGTTCGAGTCGGTCGAGGCCGCCCGCGCCTGGTACGAATCCGAGGGCTACCAGCAGGCGGCGAAACTGCGGCAGGCGGCTGCCGACTGCAACGCGGTCATCCTCGGCGGACTCTGAGGGCCGGTCATTCCACGATCGAGATGGCCTGCCGCGGGCACTGACGGACCGCCTCGCGCACGTCCGATTCGATCTCCGGGGTGACGACTTCCTGATGCACGGTCAGCATGTCGTCGTCGCCGAGTTCGAAGATGTCGGGGTTGATCCCCATGCAGACGCCGTTGCTTTCGCACAGGCCCCAGTCGACGTCGATCTTCTTCGTCATCGCGATACCGCCTTCAGGCAAGGATTTTGACGGGGACGTTCTGCCAGCCGGCGACGTTTTGCATGTGCACGCGCTGCAGGCCGTCCCAGTCCACCTCGTAGCGGGGCATGAATTCGACCAGCCGCTCCAAGGCGATGCGGCTCTCCATGCGGGCCAGGGCCGCACCGAGGCAACTGTGGATCCCGTAGCCGAGGCCCACGTGCTGCGCCTCGGTCTGGTCGCGTTCGATGTCGAAGGTGTCACCGTCGGTGAAGGCGTCCGAGTCGCGGTTGGCCGAGGCGCCGATCAGGAAGACGGGCTTGCCCGGCGGGATCACGCCGCCGCTGACGTGGGCCTCCTTGAGGGTGTAGCGGACGTTGTATTGCACCGGGCCCTCGTAGCGCAACAGTTCCTCCACGGCCCCGGGAATCTTGTCCGGGTCGTCCTGCAGCTTCTGCCACTGCTCGGGGTGCCGCGCGAAGATCACCGCCGCGTTGCCCAGCAGTTTGGTGACGGTCTCGGCCCCGGCGCCGCCCAGCAGGGTGGCGAAACCGGTGATCTCGATGTCGTCCAGCTTGCGCAATTGGCCGTCCGCGCCGGGGATTTCGGCGGCGATCAGTCGACTGATCATGTCGTCCTGCGGGTTTTCGCGCCGCTCCTGGACCAGGGTGAAGTAGTACATCGCGGTGTCGATGTTGGCCTGCATCCCGGCCTCGCTGACCTCGATCTGGCCCGGCTCCCGGTGCAAGCTGGCGTCGATCCAGTGCCGCACCTGCTGGCGATACTCCTCGGGCACACCCGCCATTCTGGTGATGACCTCGACCGGGAACGGTCCGGAGAAGTCCTGGACGACGTCGAAGCGGTCGCCGCGCACGGCGCCGAGGTACTTGTCGATGACCTCGACGACGGTGTCGCGCTGGGACTGGATGGCCCGCGGCGTGAAGGCCTTATTGAGCAGGCTGCGCATGTGCCGGTGCTCCGGCGGGTCCATGAAGATGATCGACTTCTGCTCGGGGGGCAGGCCCTTGCGCACCATCGACAGATCGCAGCCGCGCGCCGAGGAATACGTCTCGTAGTCCTTGAAGGCGGCCGCCACGTCCTCGTGCCGGGTCAGCGCGTAGAAGTTTTCCTTCTCGTCGTAATACAGCGGGGCTTCCTCGCGCATTCGCCGATAGATGTCGAAGGGGTTGTTGAAGTAGTCCTCGGAAAACGGATCGAAGACAACCGTCGGCTTTGTCACGGACATCCTCCTCAGGCGGCGAGGCCGGGCTGAATCCTTTACAGCGGGGTGGCTGACTGTAACGGTAACGGTAACTCTTTCGTGGCGAACCGGAAAGCACCAAAACGCCGCCACGTCAGACGCTCTTGGCTGCCGCGAGGTGTGTCATCTATCGCACGGCGCCGGGCCCCGGAACGTCCTCTCGCGGGGCGCGCGGCGCTCATCGCGGGTGGCCCAGCAACGTCAGCGCGGCGTCCGCCGCATCGAGGACGGCACCCGCGCGGGCGCCGGCGCCCTCGGCGAGGTCGACCACCAGCCGGACGTCCTTGCGCAGCAGGCCACCCGCGACGCCCGCCAGGCGGTCCAATCCCCCAATGCCGCCAAGGGCGTTCAGCGCGAAGCTGTTTGCGCTGCCCCGCGACACCACCTCGGTGAGGCGCTCGGGGGAGACGCCGAGCTGCTCTGCCAACGCCAGGGTGGTCGCCGCGGTGGCCAGGTTCGCGGTGAACAGCAAGTTGTTGAGCAGCTTGGTGGTCTGCCCCGAACCCAATGCCCCCAGGTGGACGACCGGGTCGGCGTAGGTCTCGAAGACGGGTCGGCAGCGCTCGACGACGTCGCCCGCTCCGCCGACCATCACCATCAGCCGGCCCTGTTCGGCCGCCGGGCCGCCGCCGCTGACCGGGGCATCGATCACCGAGACGCCCTGTGCGGCAGCCCTTTCGGCCAGCCTGCGGCAGGTGTCGGGATGCACGGTGCTGTGCACAGCGAGCACGCCGCCGGACGGCATCGCCGACAACACACCGCCGGCGAGCTCGTCGACGTCGCCGTCGGCGACCACGCACAGGCACACCAGGTCGCTGGCCGCGCCGAGCTCGGCCGGGGACCCCGCGATGTTCGCGGCGGTGTCGGCGAAGGGTTCGAGGGTCTCGGCTCGCCGGGCCCACAGCGTGATCGGGTAGCCGCCGTCGGCGATGCGCCGCGCCATGGGGGCGCCCTGGCTGCCCAGGCCGATGAAGCCGACTCTCATTGCGGCGTCCCCGTCGGCACCGGCGGCGTCGCCCCCGACAGGCATTCGCCGAAGAACGCCAGCACCCGCGCGTGATACGCGGGCGCCGTGTACCCCAGGCTCATGTTGTGGCCGGCGTCGGGTTGCCGGTAGCTGGTGAACCGGGGCGCGCCCGAGAACAGGGATTCGATCTCGGCGACCGCGGAAGTGTCGTGCTGCCAGACCTTTTCGTGCTCGGCGACGCTGAATTGCAGGGGGACGGTGACGGCGGAGGCCAGCGCGGGGAAGTCCTGGCGGCCCCAATCCGACACCATCTGGTCCTCGTAGGCCGGTGCCGTCGGCGACACGGTGGCGCCCCCGAGCACCTCGGGGGGATACAGCGCCTCCGGGTGCCAGAGCAGTTCCCGCAGGCCGGCCGGACGGCGCTCGCGAGTGGCCGCTTTCAGGATCTCGCGGGCCGCGGGGTGATAGTGCCGGCCGGTGCCGGCCAGTTCGATGCCCAGCAGGTCGGCGCCGCGCTCGTCGGCGGCCATCCTCAAGACCAGCTCACAGCCCCCGGAATGACCCACCAGGAACATCCCGGCGCCGCGGGGCCGGTCGCCCAGGATGCGATCGACCGCCGCGTACGCCAGGTCGACCCGCTGCGCGGGGCGCGCCATCGCCTCGGGGTAGGGGGCCGAGCTGCCGTAGCCGGGCCGGTCGAGCGCGATCACCGTGAACCCGGCCGCGGCCCCGGCCCGCGCGAAGGACAGCGAGGGATGACCGGGACAGTCGAAGTAGAGCGCGGTGGTGCCGCCGCCGTGCAGGGCGACGATGACGGCGGCCGGTTGCTCGGCCTCGGCGATGAGCGCCGACATCGGCACGCCGGCGACGATGACCAGCCTCGGCCGGGGCGCGGGCTGGCTCATGCGTCGGACCGCAACAGCAGCACTCCGCTGGGGGTGAGCCCGCCGCTGCTCACGACGCCGACGCGCGCGTCGGTGACCTGCCGGTCGCCGGCCTCCCCGCGCAGCTGGGTGACGGCCTCGTGGATCAGGCCCATGCCGTGGGTGCGCCCGTGGGAGAGCTGACCGCCGTGGGTGTTCAGCGGCAGCTGGCCGTCGCGGGCGATGTTCTTACCGCCGTCGAGGAAGTCCTTGGCCTCGCCGATGCCGCAGAATCCCAGCGCCTCGATCCACGACAGGCAATTCATGGTGAACCCGTCGTACAGTTCGGCGACGTCGACGTCGGTCGGTCGTAGCGAGGTGCGGGTCCATAGGTGCGCCGCCTGGCCGAGCACCTGCGGCTCGTGCGTCAATGTGCTTTGGTCCCAATCGATTCGCTCGAGGATCTGGGTTCCCACCGCCTCCACCAGCACGGGCGGCTTGGCCAGGTCCCGGGCGGCGTCCACGGCCGACACGATGACCGCGATCGCCCCGTCGCACGGCACGTCGCAGTCGTAAAGGCCGAACGGCGTCGTGATGGGCCGCGCGCCCAGGTAGTCCTCCATCGTCAGGGGGGACCGGTACACCGCGGTCGGGTTGAGCTCGGCGTTGGCGCGTTGGTTGAGCGCGATCCAGCCCAGCGTCTCGCGCGTCGTGCCGTATCGATCAAAGTGGCGCTGCGCGTTCATGGCCAGGGTGTGGGCCGCCGACGTGGCCCCGAACGGGAACTGCCAACCCGCCATCCGGCCCATCGACGGGGTGATCTTGCCCTGCTTCATCAGCTCCTTGTGGCTCGCTTCCCACAGGGTGCGAAAGCACAGCACGTGGCGGGCCAGGCCGCCGGCGACCGCGAGCATCGCGGCGATCACCGACCCGCCCGGTCCGAACGTCTCGATCCCGCCGTTGTGCCAGGTGGGCCGGATTCCCAGGGCGGCCTCGAGGGCGGTCACGCCGCCCTCGCCGAAGCCCCCGACGTTACCGGCGCCCGGGTAGGTCGACAGGCCGTCGATGTCGTCGAAGGTCAGGCCGGCGTCGGCGATCGCCGCCTCGCACGCCTGCACCGTCAGCGACAACGGCGGCTGCATCAGCCGCCGCCCGATCGGAGACATGCCGATCCCGGTGAGGGCGACCTTGTCCTCGAACTTCTCCGCGGTCACCATGGGCCGGACGTAGTCACCAAAGCGTTCCGGCGCGATCTCGTCGACCGGCGGTGCGCCGGCGTCGGCAGCGGCGCTGGGCTTGAACAGCGGCAACCACACGTCGTCGGCGTGTTCGAAGACGACCTCTACCGGCTGGCCCAGCTGCAATCGTTCGGGATCGGCCTCGACGATGTTGGTGGTGAGCCGGACCCGCGGGTCCTCGGCGATCGCGACCTGCGCGATCACGTACGGCGCCGGCATGCCGGGCAGGCTGAACCGGTGATTGACGGTGAAGCCGGCGAGCGTCGCCTTTCCCGAGACCGCCCGCACCCCGATGTCGCGGGAGCGGCAGTAGCGGCACACCGGGGCCGGCGGGTGGAGGAGCGACGCGCAGGCGCGGCATTCCTGCAGGCGCAACGTGCCGTCCGCGCCGGAGGTCCAGAAGAACTCGTTGTCCTGCGTGATCAACGGCAGCGGACGTCCGGGTGCTGACACGTCACCTCCGAGGGTCGCCCCCCGAAGCCGCGGAGGACCGTTATTCGAATACGAGAATCACGTTATCACCCGCGCCCGCCGCGATCGAGAACGCCGGCGCGGGCCCGGAGCTATCGGGTGAAGCCCCACTCCGCCTCGTTGTCCTCGGTCCGGACGCGCGCGGCCGGGTCGTCGGCGTCGGTCAGTGGCGGATGCGCGGCGCCGCGGCGACGCTCCCCGAGCTCGGTGATGGCGTGCACCGGGCAGTCCAGCAGCGCGCGCAGGACCGCGTCGCGGTCCCCCTCGGCCACGGTGCCGTCGCCGACGAGCGCGGCGTAACCCCAGTCGTCCAGCGAAAAGTACCCGGGCGCGTGCTTGGCGCAGATGCCGAAGCCGTCGCACACCGTGCGGTCCAACCGGATCCTCATGCGTGCCTCCCGGCTTCCGCCTCGTAGGGCCGCTCGGTGCGCGGTGCGTCGTGCGCGCACTGCGGGCACGCCCCGGCCAGATGCGCCGCGACCTCGCCCGGGAACTGGTCGAGCAGGCTGGCGGCGACGTTGGTGGCGGCGTCCAGCGTCGCGCAGGCCCCGCGCCCCCGCAGCGTCACCGACCAGCGGCGCAACCGGTCGACGTCGGCGGTCGTCGCCGCGCCGTCGCGCAGCGCGCCCGCGGCGGCGGCCATCGCGGCCGTCCCGTTGAAGCACGACCCGCACTGCCCGGCGTTTTCACGGTCGAAATACGCCAGCACCGCCGCGGCGACCGCGACGGGGCAGTCTTGGGTGATCAGGGAGATCGCGCCGCACCCCAGCCCGCTGCCGATGCCGCGCATGGTCTCGTGGTCCAGGCGCGTATCGAGCACCGAGCGGTTCAACAACCCCGCGAAGTACCCACCCATCAGCGCGCCGCGCAGCTGCTCAGTCGCAACCCCATGCAGCGCAAGCAAATCGGTGAACGCCAGGCCATGCGGTAACTCGTAGAGCACCGGCGGCCGGCCCGCCCCGGTGATGGTGGCCAGGAAGGTCCCCGGGGACAGCGCGGTGCCCTGCGCCCGGAACTCCGCCGCGCCCCGCGCCTGCAGGTAGGGCAGGTTGGCCAGGGTCTCGACGTTGCTCACCAGCGTGGGGCGCTCCCCGACCCCCGCCTCGAACGGCCGGGGCGGCTTGTCGGTCGGCTTGGCCGGACCCCCGTTGATCAGCTGCACCGCGGCGGTCTCCTCGCCGGCGACGTAGCCGGACGGCACCGTCGACAGGCGCACCGCCACGTCGCCGAGGGCGCCGCGATCGAGCTCGCCGAGCGCGGTCTCGACGCTGTGTGCGGCCTCCGGGTCGGAGACGTACACGTAGGCTTCGTCGGCGCCGACGATCGCCGCCGCCAACCGCAGGCCGTCCAGGACGAGGTGGGGCCGGTTGCGCAGCAGCCACCGGTCCTTGATCGACGCCGGTTCTCCCTCTTCGCCGTTGGCGACCACGACGGTGCCCGCGCCGAGCCGCCCGTTGTCGCGTACCGCACGCAGCTTCACCGCCAGCGGGAAGGCCGCCCCGCCCCGGCCGAGCAGACCGCTGGCGGCGACGTCGCTCAGCAGGGCCTCGGCGTCGGCGAGCGGCCGGTACCCGCCGGACCGCCCGTAGTTGGCGAGATCCTCGCGCGCCGAGACGGTCAGCAAGCGCGGCGGGCAGCCCGGGAGCGTGGCGGTGGCGGTGGTCGCGGATTCGGTGGTGTTCACGGCTGGCCTGACGTCGTCGTGGTTAGGCTTGCGCGCATGCGAACTGCGGTGGTGCGCGTCAACGTCGATCCGGGCGGCGGCCTGTCCCCGGCGCAACTACGCGACGGCATGACGGCGCTCCTGCAACGCGCGGCCGAGGCCGGCGTCGACGTGGTGGACAGCGACCTCGTGGCCATGCCGGTCACCCGCCGCGAGGTGGAACTGCTGATCGCCTCCGACGACGGCGAACAGGCGCGGCGCGCGGCAATCACGCTCTGCGCGAACGTGTTCGGCGCCTCCCCGGTGCCGGGGGTCACCACGTTCATCAGCCGCGGGACCGACGACGACGCGCACGGCGTGTTGTCCGCGTTCGGCCTCACCGGCGAGATCGCGCGCACCCCCGGCGACGACGGGTTCGACATCGTGCACGTGACGCTGCGCGAGGCGGACCTCGACCGCATCCCGGAGAGCCGGGTGCACACGGCGCTGGAGGCGTCGCTGAATTGTGAGGTCCACATTCGCACCGTGTGACACCATCACTTGCCCAAAAAGTCCAGGATGGCGGGCGCCGCCTGCACCCACGTGTCGAACATGTTGAAGTGCTTGACCCGCCCCGCGGCGCGGTCCTCCGAGGCGCGCTCCCAGGCGTCCTCCGGCCACGGCGGGTCGATGAGCGTGGATCCCTTGATCAGGCAGCTGACCTCGAGCGAGGTCCGCTTGGGGTGATCCAGGTCGTTCTCGCCGCCGCGAATAATCAACGTGGGCACCCGGATTCGGTCGAACATCTCGTCCTCGACCCCGGGGATCGTCTGCCCCGGCTTGGAGACGAAGGCGTTGAGCCAGCGCATCATCACCTTGAGGAATTCGTCGCGGTCGAAATCGAGCAGCCGCTGCTTGTTGGCCGGGTTCTGCTCGATGCGATCCCGCCACTCCTGGACCTTCGCCACGCCCTCCATCCCGGTGCCGCGCACCGCGAGGATGCTCGGAATGATGTAGAAGGACCCCAGGACGAAGGTGCCGTAGACCCCGCCGACGATGTTCCACACCACCAACTTCTCGACGAGTTCCGGGTAGAGCATCGTGATCAGCATGGAATCCCTTGCGCCGCCGGACCCGCCGGCCAGGATGCACCGGTCGACGCCGAGCTCGCCGAGCAGCCCGCGCAGCGTTTCGGCGCGCATGTGTGACTCGCTTTGGCCGTAGAACTGCACGTCGGAGGCGCCGCAGTTGGGTCGGTCCCACAGCAGGATCCGATAGCCCCCCGCCGCGAGCGCCTCCGCCAGCGGCCGCAGGCCCTCGATGTCCTTGCTGAACCGGCCGCCCGGCGTCAACACGATGAGATCACCACCGCCGCCCAAGATTTCGTAGACGACGTCTCCCCCGTTGACTTCGATTGCTGGCACCCGATTCTCCTGTGGTTAGGCCATCACCAGAACGTCGTTGCCGACGACCCGCACCGGGTAGGTGCGGATGCTCCACTCCGGCTTGACCGCGGTGGTGCCGGTCGCCAGCTCGAATCCCCATTGGTGCCAGGGACAGTAGATGTACTCGAGGTCGCGCACCATCACCGAGTCCCCGGGCGCCGTTTCGTCGACGACCGTGCGGCCCCGGGCGCGGCCGGAGCACAGCGGACCGCCCTGATGTGGGCAGTAATTCGCGATGGCGTAGAAGCTGCCGTTGACGTTGTACACGCCGACGCCGTGCCGCCCGATCGGCACCAATTTGTGGGTGCCCGGCGGGATCTCGTCCACCGTGGCCACGACGTGCTCGCGGCCCTGGGCGAGGCGGGGTTGGGGCCGACTGGTCGCGGGCCCTCGGTCGGTCGTCAACTCAGAGCACCCGGACTTGGCCCTCGAGGACCGGCACCGTCTCGGGGAGGTGGTAGGTCGCGATGCCGTTCTTGTACATCACCGCGTCGCGCGCCGCTTTGGGGAGGTGCTTGACCAGCCAGCGCGGGTCGTCGAAGGTCCAGTGCGGATAGTCCGACGAGAACAGCAGGATCTTCTCGCATTCCATCCACTCCAGGGCGCGGGTCAACTCGGTCTTGTCCTCCGGGTAGTCCAGCGGCTGGGTGGTGAACTTGATGTGGTCCTTGACGTATTCCGACGGCTTACGCTTGATGTCGACCCAGGACTTGCGGGCCTCGTAGATCGAATCCATCCGCCACATCAACGGCAGGATCCAACTGAATGCGTGCTCGACGAACACGATGCGCAGGGTCGGGAACCGGTCGAAGACCCCGTCGAAGATCAGGCTCATCACCTGGTTGGCCGCCAGCAGCGAGTAGGTGACCATGAAGTCGTGGTTGTAGCTGGGGAACCCGACGGGTGGGGTGGGTAATTCGTCGAACTGACTGCGCGACAGGTGGCAGCTCACCGTGATGTCGTGCTTGGTGGCGGCCGCCCAGATCGGGTCGTATTTGGGGTGGCCCCACGACGGCCGCGGCTCGGCCTTGATCAGGATCTGAGCCATGTATGGGTGGCCCGCCCACTTCTCGATCTCGGCGACGGAGGCGTCGGGCTCTTCGATGGCGATGCAGATCGAGCCGCGCCACCGCTGGTGCCAGTTGTTGTGGCCGTCCAGCCAGTGGTTGGCCTGCCAGTCGTTGAGCGCCGACGACATCGCGTGTTGCGCCTCGGGCAGGCGCGCCGGGTAGGCGGCGGGTTCCAGGATAGCGATGTCCGAGCCGGCCTCCATGATCAGCTGGCGAAACGCCAAATCCGGGTCGCTGCAGGGAAATTCGCCGTTAGCGGGAAAGGAGTCCACGCGCATCGCGTAGGAATGGGCGTAGTCGGGGGCGTCGTAGTAAATCTGCTCGCCCACGGTGCGGGTGAGGAAGTACTTGCTGCGCCAGGGTTCCGGGATGTAGGGGAGGAGCTCGCCGCGCTTGGGGGCCGGGTGGACATCGGAGTCGACACACCGGACGGCGATGCGCTCGGCAGCGGGGACCCGCTCGTGGGAATGGGTCAAGGTCATCTCGATCTCCTCGCTCCTGACTTGCCTCTACTGTGCGCCCACCGCGGCGGGGATGTCTATGCCGTAGAGCCTGGCCGCGTTGCGCCAGCACACCTTGTCGCGCTGCTCGGCGGAGAGCGCGCCGGGCAGCTTTCTGACGTCGCCGCACTGCCAGTGCGGATAGCTGGAGCCGAACATCACCATGTCCTCCTTGCCGGTGAAGCCGAACCACTCGCCCGCGAACTCGACGTCGCCGGGACCGTCGAGGCTGCCCTGCACGAAGTACACGTGGTCCGGCAGGTAGTCGCTGGGAATCCGTGGCGCCCAGGGCGTCTGCTCGAGGTGCGGCCGCCCGAAGGTGTCCATCCGCCAGATGAACGGCGTCACGAAGTCCGCGGCCCCGTCGGCCCACACGAACCGCAGGCCCTCGAAGCGCTCGAAGACGCCCTCGGCGATCATGTTCATGAGGTGGTACAGGTAGTTCAGCGCCATGAAGCTGACGTATTGCTCATACGTGCGGGTGTTGCCGGACGGCGTCGGTGGGAACGCGACGCCCGAGCCGACTTCGATGTGCACCGCGACCGGCAGGGCGGCGTCGACCGCGGCCTCCCACAGCGGCCAGAACTGTGGCTTGCCGTAGAGCTCGCGGGATTGCAGCGGTATCCCGATCTGCACCACCCGGGGGTGTGTGCGCCACTTGTCGATTTCGCGCAGCGCGCCGGCGATGTCGTCGGGGTTCACTCGGATCGTGCCCCGGAACCGGCTGCCGAACTCGTCGGAGTCCAACCAGCGTGACACCATCATCTCGTTGTGCGCGGCGTGCAACGCGCTGCCCAGGTGTCGGTCGGGCATGATGCCCCGCGCCATCGGGTGCAGGACCGCGACGTCCACGCCTCGCTTCGAAAACAGCTCGTTGGCAACGAAATCCGGGTCTGATCCCGGGTACCGACGGTCGGGCCCCTCGGTGTTGGGCGCGTATTCGCCGCCGGGAGCGCCGTACCAGTCCATCTCGTAGTCCGGAAAGCCGCGGCTCTTGAACGGCTCGCGCAAGGTCTTACGCAGTTCCTTGTTCGAGGGAAAGAAGATGTGCACGCTGGCGTCGATCACCGGCGTGCTCGTTCCGTCGGCGTGTTCGATCACCGGGGCCGCCCCGGCTGGTGCGGACGGGCCGCCGATCGTGCGTCAGAGCCGGTCATAAGCTAGGTAACCTAACATTCTCGTCAGCTGCCTATCAACGATTTCCGGTAAGCGTTTCGATTACTGATTGCGCTGGTAGGGGCGGTTTTGCGGGCTTGCGGGTAATTAACGTTCTTGAATGTGGATAATACCATTCTCGGGTTGGCGTCCGAGAGGCGTCGTCGGCCACGCCGATGAACCCGTACCCGCGCGCGACCGCACGCCGCGCGGCCCCCGGTCGACGGTGGCCCGGCCGCGGCCGCCGTGAAATACCCTGTGACGCAACAGGGGTGGAGGAGGGCTGATGGCCGGGGCAAGTGCCGACGTCTGGGAAGTCATGTCGACCGCGCGGACGATCCGGCGGTTCACCGACGAGCCCGTGGCCGACGCGGTCCTGGGGCGCTGCCTGGAAGCGGCCCGGTGGGCGCCGTCCGGCGCCAACGCCCAGGGCCGGCGCTTCATCGTGCTGCGCTCGCCCGAGCTGCGCGCCGTGCTGGCCGAGGCCGCCGCCCACGCGCTGGAAGTGATCGAGCCGGTCTACGGGATGAGCCGGCCCGCCGCCGACGACCGCACCCGTCGGGCGCGCACCTATCGCGCAATCTACGAATTGCACGACCGCGCCGGCGAGTTCACGTCGGTGCTCTTCGTTCAACAGCACTACCCGACGGCATCGGAGCTGCTGCTGGGCGGCTCGATCTTTCCCGCCATGCAGAATTTCCTGCTGGCCGCCCGCGCGCAGGGCCTGGGCGCGTGCCTGACCGGCTGGGCCTCCTACGGCGGGGAACCTCTGCTGCGCGAGGCCGTCGGGATACCCGGGGGTTGGCTGATCGCGGGCCACATCGTGGTCGGCTGGCCCAGGGGCCGGCATGGTCCGCTTCGCCGACGCCCGCTGGCGGAGTTCGTCAACGTCGATCGGTGGGATTGCGCCGCTGACGGCGCGCTGGTCGACCGCGCCCCGGTGTGACCGCGTAGCCAGAATCTGAGATCATCCCTTTCCGGAACCGAGAATGATATTCTCGCAGCGACGGTGAAGACGGGAGGTCGCGCGGATGCTGCTGGAATTCGATGCCGATCAGCGGTTGTGGCAGAAGACGGTGCGCGACGCCGTCGGCAAGCAATGCCCGCCCTCGTTGGTGCGCGGCGTCGCCGAGCAGGGGGTGGATCCGAGTCCGCTGTGGAAGTCCTACGTCGACCAGGGCTGGACCGAGCTCGCCGACCCGGAAAGCACGGTCGAACTGGCCATCGTCCTCGAAGAGCTCGGGCATGCGACCGACCCCACCCCGTTCCTGGCGACCATGAGCCAATACGCCCCGTTGGCCGGGGACCGGTTCGACCCGCACGAATCGGGGACCGCCGTGTACCACGGCGTGGCGGCGCACCGCGACGCCCAGGGCTGGGTCCTGGACGGCACGGCGCGGCACGTCCTCGACGGGGACCGGGTCGAACGGCTGGCCGTGGTGACCGACGCCGGAGTGTTCCTCGCCGACGCGAACCAGGTGTCGGCGCGCCGTTCGGCGGTGTTCGATCCCGTGCTGCACGTCGCCGACCTGTCGTTCGACGGGGTCCGGGTGCCCGAGACCGCGCGGCGCACGGTGGACGGCGAGCGCGCGCGGCACGTCGCGCTGGCGGGCATGGCGATCACCATGGTCGGCGCCTGTCAGCGCATCCTCGACCTGGTGCTCGAACACGTGAGCAGCCGCCACCAATTCGGGGTGCCCATCGGGTCGTTCCAGGCCGTGCAGCACAAGGCCGCCGACATGCACGTCGCGGTGCAAAGAGCCAGGGCGCTGGCGTATTTCGCGGCGTTGACGATCGCCGCCGACGATCCGCGGCGCCGGCTGGCCGCGGCGATGGCCAAGGCGTCGGCGGGCGAATGCCAGTCGCTGGTGTTCCGGCACGGCCTGCAACTGCACGGCGCCATGGGCTTCACGTGGGAGAACGACCTGCAGTTCGCGCTCAAGCGCGCCAAGGCGGGTGAGCACATGCTCGGCGGGGCGGCCGAACACCGTGCCAGGATCGCGGAGGAATACCGTGCAGCTGACTTTTGACGCCGACGTCGAGGCGTTCCGCACGGAGTTCGCGGCGTTCCTCGACGAAAACCTGCCCGACGCAACGCAAACGCTGGAACGTCCGCGATCCGTGTCGCACATGCCGCAGTGGGCTCGCCGCTGGCAGCGGCTGCTGTTCGACAACGGCTGGCTGCTGCCGGGTCAGCCGCCCGAGTTCGGGGGGCGCAACGCCTCGGTGGTGCAGCAGTTCGTCCACCTCGACGAGTTGTGTCGCCGGCGGATCTACCATAGCTTCAATCCCCAGGGCGTCAACATCGTTGCCGCGTCGTTGCTTTCGTTCGGCACCGACGAACAGAAGCGGCGTTGGGCGGTCCCGATCCTGCGGGCCGAAATGACCGCGTCGCTGGGTATGAGCGAGCCGAGCGCCGGTTCCGATCTTGCTTCGCTGCGCACCCGGGCGGTGCTCTCGTCTGATCCGCAGGGCGACCACTTCGTGGTCAACGGGCAGAAGGTTTGGACGTCGGGCGCCCACGACGCGGACGTGCTGCTGACGTTCGTGCGGACCAACCCGGAGGCGCCGAAACACAAGGGCATCAGCGCGTTGCTCATCCCCACCGACACCCCGGGCGTCGTGCGGCGTCCCTTCGCGTCGATCTGCGGGGCGGACGACCTCGATTTCAACGAGGTGTTCTTCACCGACGCGCGGGTGCCCGCCGAGAATCTCGTCGGTGAGCTCGACCAGGGTTGGCGGGTCGCCAACGGATCGCTGGGCCACGAGCGCACCATGATGTGGCTCGGCTTCGCCGACCGGCTCGACAACGTGATCGCCGATTTCCACCCGGCCACCGAGCTCGAGCGCGACCAGTACGCCACCACCATCATGGACAAACAGGCGCTGCGCCTGCTGGGTTCGGTGGCGCTGGCCCGCGCCGCCCGCGGCGAGGACGACGTGGCCGCGATCTCCGTGCTCAAGCTGCTGGGGTCGGAGGCGGAGTTGCGCGGCACCGAACACGCGCTGTCTTCGGCTGGTGCCGACGGGCTGGTGCACCCCGGTCAGAGCGGCCCGTACGCGCCGATGAACCTTGACCACTACTTCGGCAGCTGGTTCGACCGCTTCGCCCGCAGCTTCTCGGGGACCATCGCCGGCGGCACGTCTGAGATTCAGCGCAACATCATCGCCCAGCGAGTGCTCGGCCTGCCCCGCGGCTAGCGGTTGCGCCGACCGAACACCTCTGCGCCGCAATACGTGCCGCGCGACCGTCAGACCGGGTCGAACTTCGTGATCAGCCAGGTGCCGTTGACCCTGTTCAGCGTCACCAGCACGCTGCTGGACGCCATCGCCGGGTCGGGATTGTCCTTGCTGGTGGTGCTCTGGTCCACCAGCACCAGCACGACGGCGGAATCCGCGTGCAGTTCGGACACCGCGGCGCCCAGGACGCGAGCGTTGGTTTTCAGCGCCTTCTGTCTGGCCGCCGGCGCGACGATCTGCTCGGTGAACTGGTTGTAGTAGGACAGAAAGTCCCCGGACAGGTGCGACTTCGCGGCAGCAAAATCCCGGTCGAGCGAATCGGGCGAGTAGGACAACATCGCGACCGTTCCGTCCGAGGCCGCGTTGACGACCGTGGTCGCGACGCGGGCGTCGGTCTGCCTGTCCGGCCGGTACTGCGTGAAGTACAGCCAGGCCGCCGTGCCGCCGGAGCCCAACAACAGCGAAATCAGGAGCAGGGGGACGACTTTCACCCGGCGCGCGGGACGCGATTGCGCCGGCTCCGACGAGTCATCGGTGCGGGCGACCTTGCGCGGGTTCACGGCACGAACTCCACGTTCGACATCTTGTACTGGCCGCCGTCGTCGGTGACGGTGACCTTGAGTCGCCAGTTGCGCGGCTCATTGTTGGCGCCGGCCGCGTTGGTGATCCGCGAGGTGGCCGCCACGAGCACCAGCGCCGAATTGCCGTTGATCGACTGGACCGCCGCCGCGTTCACGGTTCCCTGGGTTACCACCTTGGACTGTTCGACGACCGTGGTGAAATCCTTTGCGCGCTGGGCCAAGTCGTCCCTGAACTGGCCGGTCGAGCTGTCGAGCACCCGCTGGACGTCCTCCTTGGCGCGGTTGAAGTCCAGTGACGTCATGTTCACGACCCCCTGTCGCGCCCCCGCGAGGAACTTCGCGACGCGCTCGTTGCGCTTGCCGTCCTCGGTGTGCTGCCAGACCATGTACGCGCTGGCCGCGACGAACGCGAGGATCAGGACGACGGCGGCCGCCTTCCACAGCACGGCCAGCGACGGCGCCCGCAGGCGGCGCCGCGCCGGGGCCGGCTCCGCCGCCGCCTCGTCGTCGGCGCCGTCCGCGGTGTCCGTCTCGGCGGCTTCGCGCACCTCGTCGTCGACGTCGGCAGCGTCGGCTGTGTGGGCGGCGGCGTCGGGAGTGTCGGCGACCGCCTGGGCGGGCTGTTCGGCCGCCGTGTCCTCGGCCCCGGTTGCTTGCCCGGTGTCGTCGGCCGTCGCGCCGTCCGCGGCTGTGTCTTTCGCTCCTTGCGCCGCCGCGTCGTCGGCGGCCTGCGCCTCGCGCCGCAGGCGCGCCGCGCGGGCGCGGGCGCGGGCCGCGGCCGCCAGCGCTTCGGCTTCGGCGGCTTCCGCTTCGGCTTCGGCGATCAACGCCATCGTCTCGGCCTTCGAAGGAGTCGAATCTCGCGGCGGTTTCTTCGCCTCAGCCATCCCGGTTACTACCTATCTCTGATCGACCGACTCCGCGCACGCGGCTACCATCGCACGAGCGAGATGGGATAACTAGTGGCGCCCCCCGGTCCGCCGCCGCAACCGGTGTCGAACGTCGAATCGACCTGGCCCGCAAGCGTCACCGCGTCCCAGGAGTAGACGTCGTGCGAGGGAAAGAATTGGACGACGCAGCGCACGCCGTCGGGCACGTCGACGGCCAGCGTGTAGCGGCCGTTGTCCAGATGCGCCTCGCCGCGCCACGGCGCGGCCTGCCCGTTGGGTTGTGGCGTCGCGTAGACGGCCACGCAGCCGGGGCCCTTGGGTGTGCACGGGTTGATCGACCAGATCCAGCTGTGGCCGGGATCGCGGTTGGTGTCCAGCCGGTAATTGCCGAGCAGCATGTCCGCGCGGGCAGTCGGCGTGGCGGTCAACGCGACCGTGGCCAGCGCAGCGCCCGCAACAAATGTCCTCACCGATGCGTCTCCCATCTCCGCGTAGCCGCCTGGAGAAAATATAGGTCGCGGTCACGCTGACCAGGCCTACTCGCGCAAATTGCCGCCGCGCCTCGAGGGTGCCGAGGGGCTAATCGATGACGGCCGCTTCCTTGCGCTCGGTGATCGGCCGGGCGAGTTCCTGCTCGTCACAGATCCGCTGCAGCTTCTCCAGGGTCTCGTCCAGTCCCGCACCGACCCGCGGGCCGGGCGTGAAGTCGGCCGGCAGCTTGCGCATGCCCTGGATGACGCCGATCGTCTCGTAGTGGACGGTGCGCTGCGGGTCGCAACGGTAGTCCGGCATCCGGTCGAGCACCGCCGTCAGCATCGACTTGAACACCGTTCGCGCCACGTTGGACCCGATGCAGCGGTGAATGCCCAGCCCGAAACTGAAGTGCCGGTTGCCCTTGCGGTCCAACACGATGGTGTCGGGGTCGTGGAACACCGCGGGGTCCCGGTTGGCCATCGCCCACGAAATCCACAGGCGTTCACCCTCTTTGAACTGCGTCCCGTCGAGTTCGACGTCCTCGGCGAAGGTCCGGCCATCCCCGGCGGCGGGGGTGAAATAGCGCAAGAACTCCTCGGTCGCCGGGTCGAGCAGGGTGTCGCGCTGCCGGCTCAGCACATCCCGCTGGTCGGGGTGTTCGGACAGCCACTCCAGCGAGTGGGCGGTGAGGGCGGTGGTGGTATCGAAGCCGCCCCCGATCACCAGGCCCAGGTTGCCCAGGATCTCCAGCTCCGGCGCCGGTTGGCCGTCGATGCGCATCTGCAGCAACGCGTTGACGATGCCGGGGCGCGGGTTCTCCTTGATCTCGATCATGGTGTTGACCATGTCCAGGCCCATCTGCCGGTGCATCTCGGTGACCCGCTCGATGTCCGGGGAGTGTTCGGGTGTGTACACCGCCGCGTGGACCGGCTCGCTGTACATGTTCCACTTCTTCAGCGGGATGCCCAGCATCGCCAGCGTCAGCACCGCGGGTACGACGTTGGCCAGGTCGTCGACGAAGTCGATGTGGCCTTGCTCGATCTTCTCGTCGAGGCAGGCGCGCACCACGTCGTCGATGAACGGCTCCCAGCGCTTCACCGCTGCCGGCGACAGGTACGGGTTGAGCACGGTGCGGTAGGTGCGGTGTTCGGGGTCGTCCATCTCCAGGATGCCGCCGCGCACCACACTCGCGCGCCGGGCTTTCGGGATCGAAATGCCTTGGTAGCCGCGGCGTTCAGAGTTTATGTCGTGATCGTTGGACACCGCGGGGCAGCGGGCCAGCTCGAAGACCTCATGGCTGCCCGCCGCCACCCAATGACCCCCGTAGGTTTCGGTCCAGGCCATCGGGCACTTCTCGTGCATCTCCTTGGTGATCGCCGTGAACCGGGAGCGGTACTCGGCGGAATGCCGATCGAAGTGATACTCGTTCTTCTTGCGATCGCGCTCGCTCACGACGTCATCGACACTCAAAGCTCTGTCTCCCTGGATCTTTGGTTGAGTTGCTGCCCGGGTGGGTGGGGTCTCAGGCGTCCTCGGTGATGGTGATGGCCTGCTCCGGACACGAGTGGGCGGCCTCGCGCACCTGGTCCTGGCGATCCGCGGGCACCACCTCGTTGATCGCCGACGCGCTGCCGTCGATGTCGCTGAGCTCGAACGAATCCGGGGCGATCATCGCGCACAGGGTATGTCCTTGGCAGCGTTGCGAATCCACCGATACCTTCACGGGTTGTCTCCTCTCACCTGATGTTCGCGGCCGGTCCGGAGTCGGCACTAGTGGTGGTAGTCGTACCACTTCAAATAGCCACCGGCGTCGACACGCAACTGCATGCCAGTCACGTATCGGGCCTCGTCGGAGGCCAGCCACAACACGGCGTTGCTGATGTCCTCGGGCTCGACGAACGCAATCTTCATCGCCTGCTGCACGCCGAACACGGGTTCGGCGTCGGCGCGCGTGGGGTGTTCGAGGTCCGGCCGAAACGACCGGTACATCGGGTCGCTCTGCAGCATCGGGGTGTTGGTGTTCGTGGGATGCACGACGTTGGCGCGAATCCCCAACGGCGCCAGTTCCGTTGCCATATCGTGGACGTAACGCGCGATCGCGCGCTTGGAGTGGACGTAGGCCATTCCGCCGGGGTCGTTGCCCGGGGCGTCCTTCTTGGCGGTGTCCATCAACGCCGCCGTCGAGCCGGTGGCGATGATCGAGGCCCCGGCGCGCAGGTGCGGGAGCGCGACCTGGATGGCGTTGATGGTGCCGATCATGTTCGTGTTGATGACGTCGGTCCACGCCTGCAGCGGCGGTTGACCTTTCATGCCGGCGACGCCGGCCTGCGCCACCACGATGTCGAGTTCACCGAACTCGGCGAGACCGGCGTCCAGCGCCGCGCGCAGTTGGGTGGCGTCGCGGACGTCGGCCTGGGCGGTCACGATCGCCTGCCCGGTCTTCTCGACGAGCCGGGCCGTCTCGTCCAGGTCCTCCAGGCAGGCCAGCGGATAACCGATGGTGTCGATGTCGCGACACAGGTCGACGGCGATGATGTTGGCGCCCTCCTCGGCCAGCCGCACCGCGTGGGCGCGGCCCTGGCCGCGCGCCGCGCCGGTGATGAAGGCGACCTTGCCTGCAACGCGACCCCGTGCGCCGTCTGCCACCGCTTCTCCTTCTCGATTGGTTGCCGGGCGGAGCGCCCGAATGCTCAGGTGTTTCGGCCGCCGTTGACGCCGAGGATCTGCCCGGTGATGTACCCGGCCTCCTCGGATACCAGGAACGCGCAGGCCGCCGCGATGTCCTCGGGCCGGCCGATGCGGCGCACCGGCGTGCGGGCGATGGTCTCGTCGATGTCACCGAGGAAGCCGTTCTTCTCGGCAGCGCGCAGCATCGGGGTGTCGATGAAGCCGGGCGGGACGGCGTTGACCGTGATGCCGCTGGGACCGTATTCGAGGGCCAGCGACTTGGTGAGCCCGTTGACGGCGGACTTGGCGGCCACGTAGTGGCTCATGTACGGCGCGCCGGAGTGGGTGCTCGACGAGGAGATGTTGACGATCCGCCCCCAGCCGGCCTCGACCATGTCCGGGAGCACCGCCTGGATCATGTGGAAGACGCCGTGCAGGTTGACGTCGATCACCCGCTGCCAGTCCTCGAACGAGATGTTGGTGAATCGCTTGAAGCCGTCCAGGCCCGCGGCATTGACCAGGACCGCCACCGGACCCAGCTGGCTGCGGATGGCCGACAACGCGGCGTCCACCTGACCCCGGTCCGTCACGTCGGCGGTGAATCCGCGGTCGGGGTCCGACGGCCGGAGGTCGATGGTGGCGACGTCCAGGCCGTCGGCGCGCAGGCGGTTCGCCACGGCCAGGCCGATACCGGAGCCGCCGCCGGTGACCACCGCAGTCTTCATCGCTTCGCCTTCACTTCACCGGGGGCCATTTCGATCACAAAAGAATCTCCCTTGCAATTATGAGAACCTTACTCTCCGGGCGAAGCGGCGTGCAACAGACCGCCGAAACCGCGGTCAGCCTGCGGCGAAAGGGATCTTAAGGCCTCGCGCGGCGCGGCACGAGCATGTCGGTCTCGTTTCTCAGCTTTCTTGAATTATCGAGACTCGAATGTAAGATTCGCCGGGGAAGAGAATGAAGTTATCGTGACACGGACCACAGCAGGGGGTAGGGAATGGCAGCTCAGGACACCGCCGAGGCCGCCGCGAGCGCCCTCGCGCCTGAGTCGTCCGTCGACCGTCGCCTCCTGATCGACGGCCGGCTGGTCGCCACGGACAAGACGTTTCCCTCGATCAACCCCGCCACGGGCGCCGTCATCGGGCACGCGCCCGACGCCGGTGTCGCGCAGGCCCACGCCGCGATCGCCGCGGCTCGACGCGCCTTCGACAGCACGGGCTGGGCCACCGACGTCGAGCTGCGGATCCGCTGCCTCGATCAGCTGCACCAGGCATTGCTCGACCACGCCGAGGAGCTGCGGGAGCTGACCATCGCGGAGGTGGGCGCCACCCGAGCCTTGACGCAGGGTGCGCAGCTCGACGATCCGATCGCCATCGTCCGGTTCTACGCCGACCTGCTGCGCACCTACGAGTTCGCGCAGGATCTCGGCACCCGGGAGTCGCGCGGCATGCTGCACCACCGGTGGGTGGAAAAGGAAGCGGCCGGCGTGGTGGGCGCCATCATCGCCTACAACTATCCGAATCAGCTCGCCCTGGCCAAGCTGGCGCCCGCGCTGGCCGCGGGCTGCACGGTGGTGCTCAAGGGCGCGCCGGACACGCCGCTGGTCACGCTGGCGCTCGGCGAGTTGATCGCCAACCACACCGACATTCCCGCCGGGGTGGTCAACGTGCTCAGTTCGTCGGACCCGGCCGCCGGGGTGGCGCTGACCACCAGTCCCGACGTCGACGTCGTCACCTTCACCGGATCGACCGCCGTCGGCCGCAAGATCATGGCCGCGGCCAGCGACACCGTCAAGCGGGTCTTCCTCGAGCTGGGTGGCAAGTCGGCGGTCATCATGCTCGACGACGCCGACTTCGCGAGCGCAGCGATGTTCGCCGCGTTCAGCATGGTCACCCACGCCGGGCAGGGTTGCGCGCTCACCTCGCGGCTGTTGGTGCCCAGGGCGCATCACGACGAGATCGTCGAGCTGATCGTCGGGAATTTCGCCCACGTGCGCCACGGCGATCCGGCGGAACCGAAGACCTACATGGGCCCGCTGATCAACGAGCGGCAGCGCGACAAGGTCGACGCGATGGTGCAGCGGGCGGTGGCCGCCGGCGCGACGCTGGTCACCGGCGGCAAACGGCTCGACCCCGGCTTCTTCTACGCTCCGACGCTGCTGACCAACGTCGACCCGGACAGCGAGATCGCCCAGGAGGAGATCTTCGGGCCGGTGCTCGTCGTCATCGCGTTCGACGACGATGACGAGGCGGTGCGCATCGCCAACAACTCGATCTACGGGCTGGCCGGGGCCGTGTTCAGTCGCGACCAGGACCGCGCGCTCGGGGTGGCGCGCCGGATCCGGGCCGGGTCGTTCTCGGTCAACGGCGGCAACTACTTCGGCGCCGACAGCCCGTTCGGTGGCTTCAAGCAGTCCGGCGTGGGCCGCGAGATGGGCGTCGCCGGCCTCGAGGAGTTCCTGGAGAGCAAGACCTTCGCGGTCCCGGCGGGGGCCCGCGCGTGAGGCCGCTGGAAGGTATCCGGGTCCTGGAGGTCGCGATGTACGGGTTCGTCCCGTCGGCGGGCGCCGTGCTCGCCGAGTGGGGCGCCGACGTGGTCAAGGTCGAACACGCGGTGACCGGCGACCCGCAGCGCGGGCTCCGGCAGACCGGGATGCTGCGCGTCGAGGGCGATCCGAACCCCAACATCGAACACGCCAACCGCGGCAAGCGCAGCATCGGGCTGGACATGTCGGTGCCCGAGGGCAAAGAGGTGCTCTACGAGTTGGCGCGCCGCGCCGACGTCTTCTTGACCAGCTTCCTGCCCGAGCATCGGCGCAGGTTCGGCATCGACGTGGACGACATCCGCGCCGTGAACCCCGGCATCGTCTACGCGCGCGGCAGCGCGCTCGGTCCGCGCGGCGAGGAGTCGACCAGGGGCGGCTACGACATGACCGCCTTCTGGTGCCGCGCCGGGACCGCCGCCACCATCACCCCCGCGGGGATGCCGGGCATGATCGCCCCGCCCGGGCCCGCCTACGGCGACACGATTTCCGGAACCAACCTCGCCGGCGGTATCGCGGCGGCGCTGCTCAAACGGGAACGCACCGGTGAACCGTCCGTCGTGGACGTGTCGCTGCTGGGCAGCGGTCTGTGGTCCATGGGTCACACCGTCGCGCTCACCAACCATCTGCAGCAGCGGATGGAGGCGCCGCCGCCGGGCGTGCACGGCGCACCGAACAACCCGTTGGTGGGGCTGTACACCACGGCGGACGGTCGCTACATCTCCTTCGTGATGATGCAGCCCACCAAGTTCTGGGCCGACGTGTGCCGGCACGTCGAGTTGCCGGAGCTGGCCGACGACCCCCGCTTCGCGACGGTGCAGGACATCGCCGACAACACCGCGGAGGCGGTCGAGTTGTTGACCAAGGCCATCGCCACCCGCACGCTCGCCGAGTGGACCGAACGCTTCGCCACGCTGTCCGGCCCGTGGGCGCCCGTGCAGGACACCCTGCAGGCCGCCGCCGACGCCCAGATCCGCGCGAACGAGTACATCGTGCAGGCCGGGCAACTGGAGCTGGTCGCGAATCCGGTCCAGTTCGACGTCGCGGCGCCGCAGACCGG
>NZ_LZJC01000098.1 GCF_001666755.1 Mycobacterium sp. E1214
CTCCCACGGCCAGAAGGTGCAAAGTGCCGGCAGCAACATGGCCAGCACGGACAGCGCCGTCGGGTCCAGCTGGGCCTAACCGCAACCTCAGGCGCGGCAGCACACCCGGAAGTGGTGTGCTGCCGCGTCCTGCGGTTATCGTGCAGTTTGAGCCCCTGAAAGTTTTGGGGACCGGCTAGGGACCGACAGAGGTATCGATGGACCAACAGAGCACCCGCACCGACATCACCGTCAACGTCGACGGTTTCTGGATGCTTCAGGCACTGCTCGACATCCGGCATGTGGCACCGGAACTGCGGTGCCGCCCGTATGTCTCCACCGACTCGAGCGACTGGCTCAACGAGCATCCCGGCATGGCCGTGATGCGCGAGCAGGGCATCGTCGAAAACGATGAGGTGATCGAGCACGTTGCCGCCCGGATGAGAGTGCTCGCCGCGCCCGACCTCGAGGTCGTCGCCCTGCTGTCCCGGGGCAAGCTGCTCTACGGGGTGGTGGACGACGAGAACCAGCCGCCCGGTTCGCGCGACATCCCCGACAACGAATTCCGGGTGGTCTTGGCGCGCCGCGGCCAGCACTGGGTCTCCGCGGTGCGAGTCGGCGGCGACATCACCGTCGACGATGTCGCGGTGGCCGACAGCGCGTCGATCGCGTCGCTGGTCATCGACGCCCTGGAGTCGATCCACCACGCGGAGCCGGCGGCCATCAACGCGGTCAACGTGCCGCTGGAAGAGATGCTCGAAGCGACCAAGTCGTGGCAGGAGTCCGGCTTCAACGTCTTCTCCGGTGGCGACCTGCGCCGCATGGGGATCAGCGCGGCCACCGTGGCGGCGTTGGGGCAGGCGCTGTCGGACCCGGCAGCCGAGGTCGCGGTATACGCCCGGCAGTACCGGGACGACGCCAAAGGCCCCAGCGCGTCGGTGCTGTCCCTCAAGGACGGGTCGGGCGGCCGGATCGCGCTCTATCAGCAGGCCCGGACGGCGGGTTCGGGGGAGGCGTGGCTGGCGATCTGCCCGGCGACCCCGCAACTCGTGCAGGTCGGCGTCAAGACTGTGCTGGACACCCTTCCGTACGGCGAGTGGAAAACGCACAGTCGCGTGTGACATTCGATGAAACATAGAGTTTACCAACGCCTTTGCACTCAACATGCGGTTGAGATGCCGACACGGCATACTTCTTGCAAAGAGCAGCAGCAAACCTTTAGCCAGTGTCACCACACTCTTAATCGCAAGGCGAGGCAGATGAAATCCGAAACAGTCGGGCCGCGCGGTCACCGGCGTCGCAACGCCTCGGTGAGTGCATCGGCACAGACTCCCGCGCGACGGGCGGCACGGGGTTACTCAATCATCACGGTAGAAAGTGCAGGGCGATGACTGCGGTAGTTGTTGAAGCACCACAGCCTGACGTCGAGGGAATCTCACAGCCTCAGGCGGTAGTCGTCGGCGTCATGGCCGGCGCCGGCGTCCAGATCGGTGTCCTGCTGGACGCCAACGCCCCCGTCTCGGTGATGACCGAGCCGCTGTTGAAGGTGGTCAACAGCCGGCTCCGGGAGCTGGGCGAGAGCCCGCTGGAGGCCAAGGGCCGCGGCCGTTGGGCGCTGTGCCTGGTCGATGGGTCGCCGTTGCGGGCCACCACCTCCCTCGCCGAACAGGACGTCTACGACGGCGACCGGCTCTGGATCCGGTTCATCCCGGACACCGAGCACCGCTCGCAGGTCATCGAGCACATCTCGACCGCGGTCGCCGCGGACCTGAGCAAGCGCTTCGCCGCGATCGACCCCGTCGTCGCGGTCCAGGTCGGTGCCTCGATGGTGGGCATCGGCGTCACCACCGCCGCCGGCCTGCTCGGCTGGTGGCGGTGGCACCACAACTCGTGGTTGCCCACGGTCTACGCCGGGGTGATCGGCCTGCTGGCCCTGGGCGTCGCGCTGATGCTGCTGATGCGCGCCCGCACACAACAGGACCGTCGCGTCGCCGACATCATGTTGCTGAGCAGCCTGGCGCCGATCTCGGTGTCCGCCGCGTCGGCGCCGCCCGGTGGGGTGGGATCGCCGCACGCCGTGCTCGGCTTCGGCGTGCTGACCGTCGGCGCGATGCTGGCCCTGCGGTTCACCGGTCGTCGGCTGGGCATCTACACCGCGATCGTCACCGTGAGCCTGGTGACCGCGATCGCCGCCCTGGCCCGGATGGTCGCCATGACCAGCGCCGTGACGCTGCTGACCACGGTCGTGCTGGTCAGCGTGCTGGTGTACCAGAGCGCCCCCTCGATCGCCCGCCGTCTGGCCGGGATCCGGCTGCCCGTGTTCCCGTCGGCCACCAGCCGCTGGGTGTTCGAGGCGCGTCCGGACCTGCCCACCACGGTGGTGCGTTCCGACGGTGGCCCGCCGGTCCTGGAGGGGCCCGCCTCGGTTCGCGACGTGCTGACCCAGGCCGAGCGTGCCCGCTCGTTCCTGACCGGGCTGCTGACCGGGCTGGGCGTGCTGATGATCGTCTCGCTGACCGCGCTGTCGGACCCGCACACCGGCCAGCGCTGGCTGCCCGTGTTGCTGGCCGGTTTCAGCGCCGGCTTCCTGATGCTGCGCGGCCGCTCCTACGTCGACCGCTGGCAGGCCATCACCCTGGCCGGAACCGCTGTCCTGATCGTCGCCGCGGTGGTGTTGCGGTACGCGCTGGTGCTGCAATCCGGCCTCGCGGTTTCGATCAGCGCGGCGATCCTGGTGCTGCTGCCCGCGGCGGGCCTCACGTCCGCGGCCGTGGTGCCGAACTCGATCTACAGCCCGCTGTTCCGCAAGTTCGTGGAATGGATCGAATACCTCTGCCTCATGCCGATCTTCCCGCTGGCATTGTGGTTGATGAACGTCTATGCAGCCATCCGTTACCGCTAACGACAAGAGGTGGCGGGGTCGCGCGTCCGGCGCGGCCCTTGCCGCCGTCTTACTTGCGTCCGGCGCCTTGGGCGGCATGCCGCCCGCGTACGCCGTCTCGCCGCCGACCATTGATGCCGGGGCGGTGCCGCCCGACGGCCCGCCGGGGCCACCGGCCCCGATGAAGCAGACCGCCTACTGCACCGAGGTCGGCGTGCTGCCGGGCTCGGACTTCCACGTACAGCCCAAGTACATGGACATGTTGAACCTGCAGGAGGCGTGGCAGTTCGGCCGCGGCGCCGGGGTGAAGGTCGCGGTCATCGACACCGGTGTGAGCCCGCACCCGCGGTTCCCGCACCTGATTCCGGGTGGCGACTACATCATGGGTGGCGACGGCCTGTCGGACTGCGACGCGCACGGCACCATCGTCGCGTCGATGATCGGCGCCGCCCCCGCCGGCGGCGCGGGTGCACCGCCCGCGGCCCCACCGCCGCGCCGGCCGGTCACCATCCCGACCACCGAGCCGCCGCCGAAAGCGCCGCCGCCGCAGACGGTGACCCTGTCGCCGTTGCCCCAGACGGTGACGATGGTTCCGCCGAGCCCGCAAGAGGAGCCGGCACCGGGACCGTTCGGCGCGCCGCCGCCCCCGCCGGCCGCCCAGCCCTGACGGGTTAGGCCCGCTCGCCGCGCCGGTGCCCGCG
Organism: Mycobacterium sp. E1214; assembly: GCF_001666755.1. Lineage (GTDB taxonomy): Bacteria > Actinomycetota > Actinomycetes > Mycobacteriales > Mycobacteriaceae > Mycobacterium. The sequence goes on from NZ_LZJC01000098.1 coordinate 3,562, forward strand.
GGGCGACACCGAACGACCTGCGACGACGCGACCCTGTGGACAACTGAACGTGCCGGTCGCCGTCGCCGTGGCATCCTGCGGCGATGCCCTCGGCCGTCGCCTCCTACGCGCTGGACCCCGCGCTGCCCGTCCTGCTGCGCCCCGACGGCGCCGTCCAGGTCGGCTGGGACCCGCGCCGCGCGGTGCTGGTCCGGCCGCCCGCCGGCCTGGCCGCCGCCGAACTGGCGGGCCTGCTGCGCTCCATGTCCTCCCCCACCCCGTTGGGCGAACTGCAGCGACGGGCGCGCGAGCGCGGCCTGCGCGACGCCGACGGCCTGACCCAGCTGGTCGCCCAGCTCGTCGGCGCGGGCGTCGCCACCGAAAGCGGGCCCACGCCCGGGCGGGCGCCGTCGGTGCGGGTGCACGGCCGCGGGCCGCTGTCCGAGCTGCTGGTGGAGGCGCTGCGCCGCTCGGGCGCCCGCCTGGCGCACAGCAGCCAACCGCACGCCGGCGTCTCGGCCGCCGACACCGACCTGGTGGTGCTGGCGGACTACCTGGTCGCCGATCCCCGCCTGGTCCGCGACCTGCACAGCCAGGGCGTGGCGCACCTGCCGGTGCGGGTGCGCGACGGCACCGGGCTGGTGGGGCCGCTGGTGATCCCGGGGGTCACCAGCTGCCTGACCTGCGCCGACTTGCACCGCAAGGACCGCGACGAGGCATGGCCCGCGATCTGCGCCCAGCTGCGCGAGACCGTCGGGGTGGCCGACCGGGCCACCGTGCTGGCCACGGCGGCGCTCGCGCTCGGCCAGGTGAACCGGGTGATCGCGGCCGTGCGCGGCCGACAGGCCGTCCCCGATCCGCAGCCGCCCCAGACCCTCAACGCCACACTGGAATTCGACGTGGCGGCCGGCACAATCGTCACCCGGCACTGGGCGCGGCATCCCCTGTGTGCGTGCTGACGCCAGCCTGGCCGGGCGCACCGGCACCCACCGACTGTGCCGTTCGGCACACGGGCAGCGCCGATGCCGAGGTGGGCGCCAGCGGGTGTTACCGGATCGACAGCGCGGCCCCCCGACCGTCGTGGATGATGGGAGACGTGGCAGACATCAAGCGTGGCCGCGCTGCGCGCAACGCGAAGCTGGCCAGCATCCCGGTCGGATTCGCCGGCCGGGCGGCGCTCGGCTTCGGCAAGCGGCTGACCGGCAAGTCCAGGGACGAGGTCCAGGCCGAGCTGCTGGAGAAGGCCGCCAACCAGCTGTTCACCGTCCTCGGCGAGCTCAAGGGCGGGGCGATGAAGGTCGGCCAGGCGCTGTCGGTGATGGAAGCGGCCATCCCCGAGGAGTACGGCGAGCCCTACCGCGAGGCGCTGACCAAGCTGCAGAAGGACGCCCCGCCGCTGCCCGCCAACAAGGTGCACCGGGTGCTCGACGGGCAACTGGGCACCAAGTGGCGGGAACGGTTTCGTTCGTTCGACGACAAGCCCGTCGCCTCGGCGAGCATCGGGCAGGTGCACAAGGCGGTGTGGTCCGACGGCCGCGAGGTGGCCGTCAAGATCCAGTACCCGGGCGCCGACGAGGCGCTGCGCGCCGACCTCAAGACCATGCAGCGCATGGTCGGGGTGCTCAAGCAGCTCTCCCCCGGCGCCGACGTCCAGGGGGTGGTCGACGAGCTGATCCAGCGCACCGAGATGGAGCTCGACTACCGGCTGGAGGCCGACAATCAGCGCGCGTTCGCCAAGGCCTACGCCGACCACCCGCACTTCGCGGTGCCACGCATCGTCGCCAGCGCCCCCAAGGTGGTGGTGCAGGAGTGGATCCAGGGCATCCCGATGGCCGAGATCATCCGCCACGGCACCACCGAACAGCGCGACCTCATCGGCACCCGCCTGCTGGAACTCACCTTCGACGCGCCGCGGCGGGTGGGCATGATGCACGGCGACGCGCACCCCGGAAACTTCATGCTGCTGCCCGACGAGCGGATCGGCGTCATCGACTTCGGTGCCGTGGCTCCGCTGCCCGACGGCTTCCCCGTCGAACTCGGGGTCATCATGCGGTCGGCCCTCGACAAGAACTACGCGGTATTGCTGCCGACGATGGAGAAGGTCGGGTTCATCCAGAAGGGGCGGCAGGTCTCCGAGCGCGACATCGACGAGATGCTGCGCGCCTACGTTGAACCCATCGAGGTCGACGTCTTCCACTACAACCGCAAGTGGTTGCAGAAGATGACCAGCGTCGAGGTGGACCGGTCGGTGTCGCAGATCAGGACCGCCCGGCAGATGGATTTGCCGCCCAAGCTGGCCATCCCGATGCGGGTGATCATGTCGGTGGCCGCGATCCTGTGCCAGCTCGACGCGCACGTGCCGATCAGGGCGCTCTCCGAGGAGCTGATTCCCGGCTTCGCCGAGCCGCTGCCCAGCTCGACGGAGTCGGGCAGCCGCTAGCTAGGCGGCGACCTCGTCGGCGCCCCGGTCCTTGCGGGGACGCCCGCGGGGGCGTTTGTAGCTCAGGATGGCGCCGCGCTCGAAGATCTCACCGCCCCACACCCCCCACGGCTCGGCGCGGTCCAGCGCCTCCGCCAGGCATTGCCGGCGCACCGGGCAGCGCGCACACAGCGTCTTGGCCCGCTCCAGGTCCGTGGGGGCCTCGGCGAACCAAAGGTCCGGATCGCCTGCGTGACAAGGCAATTCCAGCGACGGCTGTCTGGGGACCGGCGATGCCGACATGTCCTGCTCACCTGCTTCCTGATCGGGGCTTCGTGGTGATCCGGACCAGGTGTGGGCGGGGATGCAGTCCCGACAAAGATGGCCACGGATCCTTGACTTTCGGGTCCGTGGCCATTTCGGGGGAAGACGGGGGTCTAGCGGTGACCCCGATCCACGGACGCGTCGGTCGCGGCGGCGCGATGCTTGGCACCGGCCGCCCAGGCGGCGGCCTTTCGGGCGGCCGAACGGGAGGTACCCGCGGACAGCGCCGCGCCGACCACGCCTACACCGAATACGTCGACGAGCATCGTGGCCACCTCCCTTCCTTCTCCGGACTGCGATTCTGAGGGTAAACGCTCGGCCGCGCGAACCACAAACGATTTTCTGACCTGCGGCGCAGGCCTCAGCGCCCCCGCACCAGGCTCAGCACGTCCGACCCGTACTGCTCGAGCTTGCGCGCGCCGATGCCGGGGATCGCGATGAGCGCCTCCTCGTCGCCGGGCCGCAGCTCGGCGATCGCGATCAGCGTGTTGTCGGTGAAGACGACGTAGGCGGGCACCTTCTGCTCCTTGGCGACGTCCGTCCGCCACGACTTGAGTCGCAACAGCAGGTCCTCGTCGACGTCGCCGGCGCAGGTCTCGCATCGCCGCAACATGACCGCCGCGGGCGTGCTCAACTCCCGGTTGCAGATCCGGCACCGGGTCGCGGCCCCACGGGTGCGCCGCGCCTTGGTGGGCATCGCGTCGGCGCGGGTCTGCGGGGCGATGCCGTTGAGGAACCGCGACGGCTTGCGGCTCTGCCGCCCGCCCGGGGTCCGCGACAGCGCCCAGCTCAGCGACAGATGCACCCGCGCCCGGGTGATCCCCACGTAGAGCAGGCGGCGCTCCTCCTCGACCGCCTCGCTCTCCGGGCCGTGCGAAAGCGCGTGCGAGATGGGCAGCGTGCCGTCGGCCAGCCCGACCAGGAACACCGCGTCCCACTCGAGCCCCTTCGCGGCGTGCAGCGACGCCAGCGTGACGCCCTGGACCACCGGTGGGTGACGCGCGTCGGCGCGCAGCCGCAACTCGGTGAGCAGCCCGGGCAGGTCGAGCTGCGGACGCTGCGCCACCTCGACGTCGACCAGCTCCGCCAGCGCGGACAACGCCTCCCAACGCTCCCGCGCGCGGGTGCCGTCGGGCTCCTCGCCCGTCAGGCCCAGCGGCTCGAGGACGGCGCGCACCACCTCGGGTAGCGGGCCCTCGGCGCCCCGCTCCGCCGCCCGCTGCAACGCCAGCAACGCCTGCTTGATCTCCTGGCGGGTGAAGAAGCCCTCGCCGCCGCGCACCTGGTAGGCGATGCCCGCCTCGGTCAGCGCCTCCTCGTAGATCTCCGACTGCGCGTTGACGCGGTAGAGCACGGCGATCTCCGACGCCGGGGTGCCGGACTCGATGAGCCGCGCGATCTCGGCCGAGACGGCGGCGGCCTCGGCCGGCTCGTCGGGATGCTCGCGAAACGCCGGCGCCGGACCCGGTGGCCGCTGGCCGAGCAGGTGCAGCTTGCTGCCGGCCACCCGGCCGCGAGCCGCGGCGATCACCTGGTTGGCCAGCGACACCACCTGCGGGGTCGAGCGGTAGTCCCGCTCGAGGCGCACCACGCTGGCGTCGGGGTAACGCCGCGAGAAGTCGAGCAGGAACCGCGGCGTCGCGCCGGTGAACGAATAGATGGTCTGGTTGGCGTCGCCGACGACGGTCAGGTCGTCGCGGTCGCCCAGCCACGCCGTGAGCACCCGCTGCTGCAGCGGGGTGACGTCCTGGTACTCGTCGACGACGAAGCAGCGGTAGCGGTCGCGGAACTCGTCGGCGACGGCGGAGTCGTTTTCGATCGCGGCGGCGGTGTGCAGCAGCAGGTCGTCGAAGTCGAGCAGCGTGACGTCGTCATCGCGGGCTTTGAGCGCCTCGTAGGCGGCGTAGACCGTCGCGACGCGGGCGGCGTCCAGCGGGGTGTCGCGGCCCTCGGCGGCCACGGCGGCCGGGTACTCCTCCGGCCCGACGAGCGACGCCTTGGCCCATTCGATCTCGCCGGCCAGGTCCCGGATGTCGTCCGTGCTGGCGTTGATCCGGCTGCGGCTGGCCGCGCGGGCGACGACGGCGTACTTGCTGTCCAGCAGCTGCCAGCCGGTGTCGCCGACCACCCGCGGCCAGAAGTACCGCAGCTGCCGACGCGCGGCCGCGTGGAAAGTGAGGGCCTGCACCGCGCCGACGCCGGTGCCGGCGGTGGCGTCGAGCGCGCGCAGCCGCGCGCGCATCTCCCCCGCCGCGCGCTGGGTGAACGTGACCGCCAGGACCTGCCCGGCGGCCACATGGCCACCGGCGACCAACTGGGCGATCCGGTGCGTGATGGTGCGCGTCTTGCCCGTGCCGGCGCCCGCGAGCACACACACCGGGCCGCGCGGCGCCAGCACGGCTTCGCGTTGCTCCTCATCGAGGGCGGCGGTGAGCGGGTCAACGACCGTCGGCATGGCGTCCATATCGGCCTCCCATACTGGCAGCCGCGACCGACAAACGGTCGGCACCGCCGCGGGCCGCCCGCGTGGCTCCGCGTGTCGCCCGGCGAGTTGCCGCGCCAGCGCCCGACTCCTGCGCATCCCGCTGCGCGGAACACTGCGTCGCCGGGCCCACCACACCGCCCGACTCCTGCGCATCCCACTGCGCGGAACACTGCGCCGCCGGGCCCACCACACCGCCCGACTCCTGCGCATCCCACTGCGCGGAACACTGCGTCGCCGGGCCCACCACAGCGCCCGACTCCTGCGCATCCCGCTGCGCGGAACACTGCGTCGCCGGGCTACGTTAACGAACTATGACCACAGCCCCGCTCACCGTCTACACCACGTCCTGGTGCGGTTACTGCCACCGCTTGATGACGGTGCTCAAGTCCAACGGCATCGCCTACGAGGCCGTGGACATCGAGCACGACCCGGCGGCCGCGGAGTTCGTCGGCTCGGTCAACGGCGGCAACAAGACCGTGCCGACGGTCAAGTTCGCCGACGGGTCGACCCTGACCAACCCGAGCGCGGCGCAGGTGAAGGCGAAGCTGGCCGAAGCGGGCGCCTGAGCGCTGCGGCGCCCGGGCGCGACGCCCGTACGATACTGACCATGGCGTCGAGTCTCCGGCCGGATCGCGTCGCGCCGACACCCCTTCCCTTTCTGCTCCGTCTCTCCCGCCTCGCCAGGACGCTGGCCACCGCCGTGGTTTGCGGCCTGGTGGCCCTGGCGTCGGCGTGCGCGGATCCGCCGATCGACCTGCGGGTCGAGCCGCCCGAGCACGCCTACGCCGAGTCGCTGATCGTCAGCCTCGACGACGTCCGGCACATCGCCAACTTCGAAGGCCTGCAACCGTATTCGTACGCCGACCGGCACCACCCGGTGCCCGGCAATCTGAACGCCCCCGGCCCCTGCCGGGCGGTCGGCAGCAGCGACCTCACGTTCACCGCCGGGTGGAAGGAGTTCCGCGCCGTCGCCTACAGCGGCACCACCGACGACCTGCGGCCGGGCGGCATCGCCCCGATCAACGAGGTCACCCACGCGGTCGCGCTGTACCGCGACGCCGACGCGGCGCGCGACGCGCTGACTCAGCTGCAATCGACGCTGGGACAGTGCGCCTCCCTGCATGACAAGGCCTACGAGTTCACTCTCAGCAAGCCCGACCCGTCGACCCTGCAGCTCTCCTCGGAGGGCTGGAGTCACATGTACCGGGCGAAGAACACCGTGCTGGCCTCCGTCGGGGTACTGGGCATCGAGCCGACCGACCAGATCGCCCACCGGGTGTTGCAGACCATCACCGAGCGCGTCAAGTAGCCCTCAGCCGATCGCCGCCCACGATTCGATGATCACGCGGGCAATCGAAATCGACCCGGGCAGAAGCAGTTTCGAGTCCGACGAGCTCGACCAGTCGCCCTGCGCCAGCGCCGCACGGACCTCGTCGCGGTTGAACCACGCCGCCTCGGCGATCTCGCCGTCGTTGAAAGCGAACTCTTCGGTGGGGTCGGCCACCGCGTGGAAGCCGACCATGAGCGACCGCGGGAACGGCCACGGCTGGCTGCCCAGGTACCGCACGTCGCGGACCGTCAGGCCGATCTCCTCGTGGATCTCCCGCGCGACGCACACCTCGAAGGACTCCCCGGCTTCGACGAACCCGGCGAGCAACGAGAACATCCGCTCCGGCCACACCGTCTGACGGGCCAGCACCGCCCGGTCGCCGCCATCGTGGACCAGGCAGATCACCGCGGGGTCGATGCGCGGGTATTCCTCCTGGCCGGTCACCGGGTTGACCCGCGCCCAGCCCGCCCGCGCCGGCCGTGTCGGCGAGCCGTCGACCGCGCTGAAGCGCGCCCTGTCGTGCCAATTGAGCAGCGCAACGGCCGTCGACACCAGCTGACTGCTGGTGTCGTCGAACACCGGGCCGAGGCCGCGCAGGTTGACCACCTCGGCGCGCACCCCCTGGTCTTCCGGGGCCTGCAGCGCCCCGCGCACGGCCCAGACGTGGCGACCGTCCTCCAGCCGGCCCAGGAACACCGCCTCGGCCGGCGGCTTGTCGGCCAGCTCCGTCGCCCGCCCTAGCACCACCCCGCCGTCGGCGACCAGCACCTGGCTGCGGCCGTCCACCCGCAGCAGCGCCGCGTCCGCCCACCCCGCGGCCGCGGCCTCGACGTCGGTGCGCAGCTGGTCGGCCCGGTCGGCGCCGACGCGAGACAGCAACGGCACGCTGCTCAGCTGAAAATCCACTAGTGCCCCGCGTTCCGCAGGTACAGCAACCGGTCGGTGGCCTCCACGGCGTCCACCTCGGGCGCGCCGATGCGCAGCAGCCGGCCGTCGCGCATCACCCCGAGCACGATGTCCCGCAGGTGCCGCGGCGAGCCGCCGACCTCGGTCTGCTCGACCTCCCGCTCGGCGATGGCCAGGCCGACATCCGGGGTCAGCAGGTCTTCGATCATCTCGACGACGCTGGGCGTGGTGGTGGCGAGCCCCAGCAGCCGGCCCGCGGTGGCGGAGGAGACCACCACCGAGTCCGCCCCCGACTGCTGCAGCAGGTGCTGGTTCTCGGCTTCCCGGATGGACGCCACGATCTTGGCGGTGGGCGCGAGCTCGCGCGCCGTCAACGTCACCAGCACCGCGGTGTCGTCGCGGCTGGTCGCCACGATGATGGACGCCGCGTGCTGCGCCCCGGCCAGGCGCAGGACGTCGGCCTTGGTGGCGTCGCCGTGCACGGTCACCAGGCCCGCGTTCGCCGCACCCTCCAGCGTGCCGCGATCGGTGTCGACGACCACGACGTCGCCCTGGGCGGCCTCGTCCCCGAGGATGGCGGTGACCGCCGTTTTCCCCTTGGTGCCGTAGCCGATGACGATGGTGTGGTTGCGCACTCTGCTCCTCCAACGCTGAATCTTCCACCCTTGCCGGGAGCGCTCGGAGAGCACCTCGAGCGTCGTGCCGACCAGGACGGCCAGGAACGCGATGCGCAGCGCGGTGAAGATTAACGTGTGCACCAGCCGGGCGGTCTCGGTGTAGGGGGTGATGTCGCCGTAGCCGGTGGTCGACAGCGAGACCGCGGAGAAATACAGGCAGTCCAGGAACGTCAGCGGCGCGTTGCGCACGTCGCGGTAGCCGGTGCGGTCCGCATAGACGATGAGCGCCGCGCCGAACAGCACCACCAGCGCGATGGCCACGCGGCGCACGATCACCCGGATGGGGCTCCCGTGATCCTCGGGAATGCGCAGGACGCCGACCAGTTGGTGGCCGCGCTGGGCCGTCAGGCTCTCGTTCAGCCCACGCAGCGTGCGTAACCTACCGTGGCGCACAGCGGTCCGTCGTCGGCTTCACCTCAGCGCATGTGACAGGCACGAGTCCATGTAACCACGGTCCCCGCCCGACGGCCGGGTCACGCGTCGGCGGCGCCGGCGCCGAGCAGCCCGGCCAGCTCCGCGGGGCTGGGCAGATCGTCGGCGCGGATCGTGGTGCGGGCGCGCACGTAGTGAAACGCCGTGCGCACCGACGCCTCGGGAACGCCGGCCAGCGCGGCCCACGCCAGGCGGTACACCGCGAGCTGGACGGCGGCCTGCCGAAGCGCGTCCGGGCCGCGGGGCGGTTCGCCCGTCTTCCAGTCCACGACCGTGGCCCCGCCGTCGGGGTCGGCGAACACCGCGTCGATGCGGCCGCGCACCAAGGTGTCGCCGATTGGCATCTCGAACGGCACTTCGACGGCAACGGGTGTGCGCGCCGCCCACGGCGATTCGGTGAAGGCCGCCTGCAGGGCGGCCAACTCGTGCGGATCCCCGACGTCGGCGTCGGCGGCGCCCGGTAGGTCACCGAGATCGAACAGCCACTCGGCGCCGTAGAACTTCTGCACCCACGCGTGAAAGGCGTTGCCCAGCAACGCGTGCGGATCCGGCCGCGACGGCAGGCGGTGCATCAGACGTTGCGCCGCGGCCTGCGGATCGCGCGCCAGGTCCACCAGGCCGCTGACCGACAGTTGACCCGGCAGGGCGCGGGGCGCGGGGGCGGCCAGCCGCGCCTTCTCGGCCAGCAGCGCGTCGACGTCGGCCGCCCACCCCTCGGCGTCGGCGTCCCCCGCCCCGACGCCGGCGACCGCGCAGTCCCCGGCCGCCATCGCCGCGGCCACCAGGGCCGCGCCGCGCTCGACCGCGTCGCGGCGCGCACCCAGCGGGTCGACCGGCCAGTGCGCCTCGACGGCGTTGTCGCGCAACGGGTTCGCCTCGCCGTCGGCCGGGGCGGGCGCCCAGTGCGCCACCTCCCCGCACGGCGCGCCAGCGGCGGCCGAGCGGTCGATGACGTCCTTGACCTCGCACAGGAACTCCGAGGGCCCGCGCGGCTTGATGCCGGTGGCGCCCCAGTGATGGCCCGACACCAGCAGGGTGTCTTCGGCCCGGGTGATCGCGACGTAGAGCAGGCGGCGCTCCTCGTCGACGCGCCGCTGTTCGAGCTGGCGGCGGTGCTCGGAGATCGTGTCCGACAGCTGCTTTCGATTGGTGACGGCGGACGTGTCGAGCACCGGGATGCCCAGCGCGCCGGTGGACGCGCGGTCCCCGCGCAGCAGCGGCGGCAACTCGGCGGCGTCGGTCAACCAGGTGCTGCGCGAGGCCGTCGACGGGAACACCCCGCCCGAGAGGTGCGCGACCGCCACCACCTGCCACTCCAGGCCCTTCGCGGAGTGCACGGTAAGGATTTGGACGCGGTCGCGCGCCGCCGCCACGGGCGCCGGCGCCAGCCCGTTCTCGACGGTCTCGGCCGCGTCGAGGTAGGCGAGCAGCCCCGCCACCGACGCCGCCGCCGGCGGGTCGGTGACCCGCCCCGCGGCGCCGGCCCGCTCGGCGTAGCCGGCGACCACGTCGGCGAAGGCGTCGAGGTGCTCGGTGCCGGCCCAGCCCGCCGCCCCGGCCGTCGCGCGGACCTCGCAGTCCAGGCCCAGCGTTCGCCGCACCTCGGCGACCAGGTCGGGCAGGGGGTGTCCGAGGTGGCCGCGCAGCGCGCTCAGCTCCGCGGCCAGCGCGGTGATGCGCCGGTGACCGGCGGCCGAATACGCCTCGGGCGGCCCGGGGTCGGCGATCGCGTCGGCCAGGCACGCCGCGTCGGCGTCCGGGCCGGCCGCCCTCGCGATCGACTCGGGCGAGCCGGGCGCGGGCGCCCCGGCACCGCCGCTCAGCGTCACCGCGCGCCGCCACAGGGCGGCCAGGTCGGCGGCCCCCAGACGCCAGCGGGGGCCGGTGAGCACCCGCATCGCGGCCGCGCCCGCCGTCGGGTCGGCCACCAGGCGCAACATGGCGACCAGCTCCGCGACCTCCGGGACCCACAGCAGCCCGGCCAGCCCGACGACCTCGACCGGCACCCCGCGGGCCCGCAGGGCGTCGGCGATGGGCGCGGCGTCGGCGTTGCGCCGCACCAACACCGCGGCCGTCGGCGGGCTGACGCCGTCGGCGCGAGCCCGCGCGTAGTGGGCGTCGAGCTGGTCGGCGATCCAGTCCCGCTCGGCCTGGACGTCCGGCAGCAGCGCGGCCAGCACGGTGCCCGGCGGGGCGTCCGGGCGTGGGCGCAACGCGTGCACGGAGACGGAGCGGCTGCGCGCCTCGGCCGAGACCGCGTTCGCCACCTGCAGGGTGGTCGGCGGGTTGCGCCAGCTGGTCCGCAGTTCACGGACCGGCGCGGGCGTGCCGTCGGAGCGGGGAAAGTCGGTGCTGAACCGCGGCAGGTTGGTGGCCGACGCACCACGCCAGCCGTAGATCGACTGGATCGGGTCGCCCACGGCCGTGAGCGCCAACCCGTCGTCGACGCCGCCGCCGAACAGCGCGGACAACGCGACGCGCTGCGCGTGCCCGGTGTCCTGGTACTCGTCGAGCAGCACCACCCGATAGCGGGCCCGCAGGTCGTCACCGACCTGCGGGAAGGCCGCCGCGAGCCGTGCCGCGGAGGCCATCTGCGCCCCGAAGTCCATCACCTTCGCGGCGCGCATCCGCTGCGCCAGCGCGTCGAGCAGCGGCACCAGCTCGGTGCGCTCGGCCTGGGCCGCGGCGAGCCGCAACAGCCATTGGCTGGGCCCGCGGTCGCGCTGGTAGGGGCCGGCCGGCAGGGCGTGCACGAGCCGCTCCAGCTCCACGTGGGTGTCCCGGAGCTGGGCGGTGTCCACCAGGTGCTCGGCCAGCGCGCCCCACAGCCGCAGGACCATCGCGGTGACCGCGGCCGGGGTCTTGTCGAGGTGCAGCTCACCGCGGTAGCCGGTCACCACGTCGAACGCCAGCTGCCACAGCTCGGTCTCGCCGAGCAGCCGGCTGTCGGGTTCGGCGGGCAGCAGCAGCCCGTAGTCGCGCAGCAGCGAGCCGGCGAACGCGTGGTAGGTGCTGACCGTCGGCGCGGCGTCGGTCTCGAACGCCGGGGCCCCGCCGGCGCCCAGGCCGACGCCGGCCAGCCGCCCCAGCCGCGAGCGGACCCGACGCAGCAGCTGCCCGGCGGCCTTGCGGGTGAACGTCAGGCCCAGCACCTGGCCCGGGTCGGCGTATCCGTTGGCGACCAGCCACACCACCCGCGCGGCCATGGTCTCGGTCTTGCCGGCCCCGGCGCCGGCGATGACGACCAGCGGCCCCGGCGGCGCGGCGATCACGGCGGCCTGTTCGTCGGTGGGCGGGAACAGCCCGAGGGCGCCGGCCAGTTCTGCCGGGCTGTAGCGGGCGCTCACGATGCCGCCCCGTCGCCGTGGGCGGGGCAGGCCGGGCGGACGGGGCAGTGCGCGCAACCGTCGTTGCGCCGCGCGACGAACCGCGGGCCGGTCGCCGCGTCGGCCGCGTGCCGCACGGCGTCGCGCCACTGCGCGACGCCCGCGGGGGTGAGCGGGTCCTGCTCGCGTTCCGCCGCCCCGGCGGCGCCCGTCTTGCCGACGTACACGAGCCGGGCGCCGCCGGGTTCGACGGCGTCGGGGTCGGCGGCGACCATGCCCTCGGCCACGGCCAGCTGGTACATCGCCAACTGGGCGTGCTGCTGGGCGTCGTCCTTGCTGACCGGCGTCTTGCCCGTCTTGATGTCGACGATCACCAGCCGGCCCGCGGCGTCGCGCTCCAGCCGGTCGACCCGGCCGCGCAGCCGCACCTCGCCGCCGTCCGCGCGCGGCGCGCCCAGGGTCCCGTCGATGTCGACCTCGACGCCCACCTCGGTCAGCGCGCCGCGGGTCTGCGCCCGCCACTCGACGAACGCCTCGAGCATCGCCCGGTGCCGGGCCAGCTCGTTGGCCGAGTGCCACTGCGCGTCGAAGGGCAGGTGCTGCCAGGCGCGCTCGAGGGCGGCGAGCAGCTCGGGCTCGCCGCGGTACGGCTCGGCGACCAACGCGTGCACCACCGAGCCGATCGTCGAACGCAGGTCGCGCGGGTTCGTCCCGCCGTGCCGTTCGGCCAGCCAGCGCAGGGGGCAGTCGCTGAGGGTCTGCAGGGACGACGGCGTCAGCGTCACGGCATCCGCGGCGCCGCGCAACGGCGCGCCGGTGCTGAGCGGGGTCAGGCCGTGCCAGCTCGACGGGTCGGCGCCCGGCACCCCGGCGGCGGCCAGGCGCGCCAACTGCGCCGCCGCGCAACTCCGGGCCGCGTCGTCGACCGCGCCGTCGGGGGCGCAGACCACGCCGCGCAGCCGGCCCACCAACGCCGCGGCGGACAACACCCGCGGCGCGGCGACGGGTTGCGCCGCGGCGAGATCGCCGCCGTCGCCGGCCCACTGGGCGATCTCGGAGAAGAACGGCGACGGCAGCGCGGCCTCGTCCCCCGCCCCGCCCGCGTCGCTGTCCACGGCCGTCACCAACACGCGGCGCCGGGCCCGGCCCAGCGCCGCCACCAGCAGCCGGCGCTCCTCGGCCAGCAGCGGCGCCCGCACCGACGCCTGCTCGGCCACGCCGTCGAGCGCGTCCAGCAGCCGCTGCGTGGCCAGCACCCCACCGCGCGGAACGGTGTTGGGCCACAACCCGTCCTGCAGGCCGGCGACGACCACGACGTCCCACTCGTGGCCGAGCGCGGCGTGCGCGCTGAGGACGGCGACCTGCTCGGCCGGTGCGACCGGTTCGGCGGTGGCACCCGGCAACTGCAGCGCGCTGACGTGCTCGATGAACCCGCGCAGCGACGCGCCCGCGGTCCGCGACACGTAGTCGTCGGTGATGTCGAACAGTCGCGTGACCGACGCCAGGTCACGGGTCGCCTGCGCGCCGCCGGGGCCGCCGCGCTCGGCCGCCGCCAGCCAGCGGCGCTGCAGGCCGGACCGCTGCCACGCCGCCCACAGGATGTAGCGCGGATCCTGGCCCGCGCGGTGGGACCTCGCGGCGGCGTCGAGCACGGCGCGGACCCGCTGCAGCGGGCGGAACTGCGGCGCCGGCGGGCACCCGGCGGCGCCGGACAGCGCCTCGGCCAGCAGTTCGGGAAGGTCCGCCGGCCCGGGGTGGGCGCGCTGCAGGGCGCGGCGCAGTTGGCGCAGCGTCACCGGGTCGACGCGGCCGAGCGGGCCGGTCACCAGGGCCAGCGCCCGCTCGCCGTCGAGCCCGTCGGAGGTGGCGAGCAGGACCGTCAGCAACGCCCGGACCGCCGGCTCCTCGGACACGGCGGCCCCGACCGCGGGCGCGGCCACCGGCACCCCGGCGGCCGCCAGTGCCCGCGGCAGCCGGGCGCCGGCGCGCGGCACCGACCGCACGACGACCGCCATCTGTGACCACGGCACGCCGTCGAGCAGGTGCGCGCGGCGCAGCGTGTCGGCGATCAGCGCCGCCTCGGCGTGCTCGGACGCGGCCAGGCGGACCGTCACGGAGCCGTCCTCGGCGCCGGTGCCCTCGATCCGCCGGCCGGGGCCGCTGCCGGGCAGCCGGCCCGCGATGCCGCTGACGGCGCGCGCCACCGCCGGCGCGCAGCGATGCGACACCGTCAGCGTCACCGACGAGGTTTGCGGACCCGCGTCGTCGAGGAGGCTCGCGGATTCGCCGCCGCGGAAGCCGAACACCGCCTGGTTGGGGTCCCCGGCGATCAGCGCCGCGTCGGCCCCGGCCGCCAGCACGCGGACCAGCCGGGCCGCCTGCGGGTCGAGCTGTTGGGCGTCGTCGACCAGCAGGACCCGGATGCGGGCGCGCTCGGCCGCCAGCAGCTCGGCGTCCATGGCGAACGCCTCCAACGCCGCGCCGACGAGTTCGGCGGCGCCCAGCGCCGGCGTGGTCGCCTGCGGCGCCGCCGTGCCCGCCGCCGCCCGCAGCAGCATCACCTGCTCGTACTGCCGCGCGAACTGGCCGGCGGCCGTCCACTCCGGCCGGCGGCTGCGCCGGCCGAGGCGCTCCAACTCCTGCGGGTCGACGCCGCGTTCGGCGCAGCGCGCCAGCAGGTTACGCAATTCGGTGGCGAAGCCCGCGGTGCCCAGCGCGGGCCGCAGCGGCGCCGGCCACGCCACCGCCGAGCGGGGACCGTCGGCGATGTCACCGGCCAAGAGCTCGCGGATGATGGCGTCCTGTTCGGCGCTGGTCACCAGCCGCGGGGGCGCGTCGCCGGTGCGCTCGGCGGCCCGGCGCAACACCGCGTAGGCGTAGCCGTGCACGGTGCGCACCAACGGTTCGCGCACGGCGGCGCGCCCGGCGCCGGCGGGGCGCGAGTTGAGCAGCGCCGTCGTCAGGCCGCTGCGGGCCCGGGCGCCGAGGCGGCCCGAACCGGTAAGCAGCAGAAGCGATTCCGGCTCGACGCCGGCGCGGATCCGGGCGATCGCGGCGTCGACGAGCAGGCTGCTCTTGCCCGTGCCGGGACCGCCGAGGATGCGCACCCGGCCGCGCGCGCCCGGGTCGAGGACGGCGTGCGCGTCGGCACCCCACGTGTACGGCATGAGGGCATGACACCACGGGGGTCCGACAAGGGCCGCGACCTCGCGGGCCGACGCCGCCGCGCCGCGGCCCCTACCCTGGAGGGCGCAAGCAACCCGACGAAACGCAAAGGAGGGCTTTCGGTCGTGAGGGATGACGAACGCGGGTTTCCCGCCGACGAGGCTCCGGAGGGGGACGCCGTGGAGCAGCTGCAACCGGTCGACCCCGACGACGAGGTCGGCCTGGACGTCGGCTACGTGAACGCCGGCGAGCGGGAGGCCAACGAAGCCGACGTGATCGAGCAGGCCTACGTCGTCTCCGGCGAGGACGAGTGGGACGACGATCGCTGAGCCGCTGCCGGTGCCCATACCGGTCCCATCGCGGGCACCTGGCACGATCGACGGGTGACCGCTGAGCTGCACGTGCACCGCTTCGGGCCGCCGGGCGCGGTCGACGTCCTGGCCCTGCACGGGTTGACCGGCCACGGGCAACGCTGGCAGCACCTGGCCGGGCTGCTCCCCGAATTGCGCTTTGCCGCACCGGATCTGGTGGGGCACGGCAGGTCGTCGTGGGCGGCGCCCTGGTCCATCGACGCCAACGTCGCGGCGCTGGGCGCGCTGCTCGACGACGCGGCCGACGCGCCGGTGCTGGTCATCGGGCATTCGTTCGGCGGGGCACTGGCCATGCACCTGGCCGCCGCCCGGCCGGACAAAGTGGCGGCCCTGTTGCTGCTCGACCCGGCCGTCGGGCTCGACGGCGCGTGGATGAGCGACATCGCCCAGGCGATGTTGTCCTCGCCCGACTACCCCGACGCCGACCAGGCGCGGCAGGAGAAGGCGCACGGTTCCTGGTCGGACGTCGACCGGGACCTGTTGGACGCCGAGATCGACGAGCACCTGATCGAGCTGCCGAACGGCCGCTATGGCTGGCGGGTCAGCCTGCCCGCGATGATGTCGTACTGGAGCGAGCTGGCCCGCCCGGCGGTGCTGCCGCCGGCGGACACGGCGACGGTCCTGGTGCGCGCCAACTGGACGTCGCCGCCGTACGTGACCGACCAGCTGACCGGCGCCCTGCGGCAGCGGCTGGGCGCCGGGCTGCGGCTGCTGAGCTTCGAGTGCAACCACATGGTGCCCTACGCCAAGCCGGACGAGGTCGCCGCGCTGGCCCGCGAGCTCCGGCAAGGCCGCTGACCGTGGCGCCGGTCACCGACGAGCAGGTCGAGCGGGTGCGCGGGCTGGTGGCGGCGGTGCCGCCCGGCAGGGTGGTGACCTACGGCGACATCGCCGCCGTCGCAGGGCTTTCCAGCCCCCGCATCGTCGGCTGGATCATGCGGACCGACTCCTCCGACCTGCCGTGGCATCGGGTCATCACCGCGTCGGGACGCCCCGCGCAGCACCTGCGGACCCGGCAGCTGGAACTGCTGCGCGCCGAGGGGGTGCTCGCCGTCGACGGCAGGGTCCCGTTGGACGCGGTCCGCTACGAATTCCCGTCCGGCGCCTAGAGCACCAGCCGGACCAGCGCCGCCGTGCGGGCCAGCCCCGGGAAGGCCTCGGCGGTCGACCGCGGGTGCAGGGCGTGCACGGCCAGGCGGAACATCAACGCGCGCAACAACATCTGCGGCCACTCCGGCAGGGCGTTCCAGCGCTCGATGAGCCCGTCGTCGGCGTCACCCCAGGACAGGGCGTCGACCACCACGACGCCGGCGGCCCACGACGCGGGACGCCAGTAGGGGGTGATGTCGGTGATCCCGGGCGCCGCGGTGCCCACGAAAAGCACTGTGCCGTACAGGTCGCCGTGCACCAGCTGGTTGGGGCTCTTGGTCGGCCTGCGCAGCGTGGCGAGCTGCTCGACGAGCTCGACGGAGCGCTCCGCGTCGGCGGTCGGCGGGGCCACCCGCGCGCCCGGCGGCACCGAACCCAACGGCCGTTCCTCCCAGGCGGCGCGGTCGGCGGCGATGAAGATGTCGACGTCGCCCCACGGCGCGGTGGGGCCCTGGGTCAGGAACCGCGGGCGTTCGAGTTTGCCGGTGGCCTCGTGCAGGCGCACCGCCGCGGAGACCACCTCGTCGTGCCGGGGTTCGGGCGTGCCCGCCACGAACGTGTCGGCCCGCCAGCCGGACACCACGTAGCGCCCGTCGGTCGAGCGGACGGGTCGGGCCAGCCGGACGCCGTCGACGAACAACGTCTCGCGCACGCGCGCCGACCACGCCGCGCGCGCGTTGTCGGCCACCAGCGACAGGACGACTTCACCGCAGCGCCAGCCGCCTTCCCAATTGGCGCCCAGATAGACGGGTTTGACGCCGCCCAAGCCGAACGCCGAGAGCACATGGTCCGGCGGCGGCTCGACAGTCACACCGGTACTCTAAACGAGGCCGCCGGCGCGACCGGATCAGTACAGGACCATGTCGGGCTGCATCTGCTCCGCCCAGGCCACGATGCCGCCCTGCAGATGCACCGCGTCGGTGAAGCCGGCCTCGCGGATCTGCTCCAACGCCCGCGCCGAGCGCACCCCCGTCTTGCAGTAGAGCACCGTCTTGCGGTCCCGCGGCAGCTTTGCCAGGCCCTCGGCGGAGGCGAGCAGCGACTGCGGGATGAGCTGCGCCCCGTCGATGTGCACGATGTCCCATTCGACGGGCTCGCGCACGTCGATCAGCGCTGGCCGGGCGCCGGAGTCCAGCAGGTCCCGCAGTTCCCGCGGCGTGATGGTGGAACCGCCGTCGGCGGGCGCCGGTTCGGGCGCCACGCCGCACACCTGGTCGTAGTCGATCAGCTCGGTGATGGCGGGCCGGAACGCCTCGGCGGGGTCCCTGCGGATCGCGATGGTGCGATACGTCATGGCCAGCGCGTCGTAGATCATCAACCGGCCGAGCAGCGACTCGCCCAGCCCGGTGATGAGTTTCACCGCCTCCGTGGCCATCACCGACGCGACAGAGGCGCACACGACGCCCAGCACGCCGCCTTCGGCGCACGAGGGCACCGAGCCGGCCGGCGGCGGCTCGGGGTAGAGGTCGCGGTAGTTCAGCCCGCGGCCACCGGGCGCGTCCTCCCAGAACACCGACACCTGGCCCTCGAACCGGTAGATCGACCCCCACACGTAGGGCTTGCGTGCCAACACCGCCGCGTCGTTGACCAGGTACCGGGTCGCGAAGTTGTCGGTGCCGTCGACGATCAGGTCGTAGCGCCCGAACAGATCGAGGGCGTTGCCGCGGTCCAGGCGGACCTCGTGCAGGCACACCTCGACGAGCGGGTTGATCGCGGCGATCGACTCGCGGGCCGACTGCGCCTTGGGGCGCCCGACGTCGGCGACGCCGTGGATGATCTGGCGCTGCAGGTTGGACTCGTCGACGACGTCGAAGTCGACGATGCCGATCGTGCCGACGCCGGCGGCGGCCAGGTACAGCAGCGTGGGCGCACCCAGGCCGCCCGCGCCGATCACCAGCACCCGGGCGTTCTTCAGCCGCTTCTGCCCGTCGACGCCGAGGTCGGGGATGATCAGGTGCCGGCTGTAGCGCGCCACCTCGTCGCCGGTCAGGTCGTCGGCGGGCGCCACCAGCGGCGGCAACGGCGTGGACACGGTGCTCATCTCCTCGATCGCGGGTCTGCCACCATCACAGCAGCCACCCGCCGCGACGGCAACGAACGGCTAGGCGATCGGGAACGGCCAGGGGTTGAACCGACAGGTCTTGCCGTCGGCCTTGACCACGTCGGGGTCGAACTGGGCCGCGTCGTTGTTCGACGTCGAGAAGGTCTGCTGCATCATCACCGGCGCCAGGGCGCCCTGCTGTTCGCACGCCTCGTGGTGCAGGTAGCCGATGGCGTGGCCGACCTCGTGGTTGATCACGTACTGCCGGTAGGAGCCGATGTCGCCTTCGAACGGGACGGCGCCGCGGATCCAGCGCGCCTCGTTGATGAACACCCGCGCCTCCTTGTTGGGCCCGTAAACCGGGTTGTAGCAGGAGGTTTCCAACCGGAACTCGTAGCCGCAGCCCTCGCGCACGGTGACGGGGGAGACCAGCGAGACCCGGAAGTCGGGCTTACCGTCGTCGATCCGGATGAACGCGAACTGCGGGTTGTGCGTCCAGCTCTTGGGGTTGTCCAGGGTCTGGTCCACCATCTCGGCGAACGCGTTGTCGCCGCCGAACATCGCGGGGTCGACGCCGTTCTCGACCTCGACGGAGTACCGGAACACCTTCATGGTGCCCTGCCCGATCTGCGGCGTGGTGCCCGGCACCACGTGCCACGTCTTGTCCCCGGCCTCGGTGAACGGCCCGCCGTTGGGCAGCGTCCCGGCGGGCAGGTTGGCGTCGAAGGCGGCCAGCCCGCGCGGCGGGGCGTCGATGATCGAGGTGCCCAGCGAGCCGATCGGCTGCGGGCTCTGCGTGGGCTGACTCGCCAACGGGGCGGTGGCGGCGGTTCCGGTGACCGTCTGGTAGACGACCACGACGGTGACCACGGCCAGGACCGGCAGCGCGTAGGCCCGCCAGCCGTAGGTGGAGACGAACCGGCCCAGCCAGGTCTGCTTGCGCCACTGGCGTGGCCGCTCCCGGTCGGAGCGCACCCGCCCGGCGTCCCGCGCCAGCGGGTCGCGCAGGGCCCGCAGCGGCTCGCGCCACTCGTCGCGCAGCACCGGCGCTCGGCCGGCGCCGCGGGCGGGCCGCTGCGACGTCATTTTCCCAGGATTGCACAACCCGCCCTGCGGGCCGCCCGTGGCGCGCCCGAGCCGGCCCCGCGACACCGCCGCTGCCTGCGGCGACGGCGGCGACGGCGGTCACCGAGCTGTTACGGGTAGTAAGGTCTTTCAACAACGAGTAGCGCGGCGGGCCGGTGGAGCCGATGCCCGGTTGCCGACCGATCAGATGAGGACTCGATGAGCGAAGTCGCCAAAGCGCCGGCACGGCGTGCCGTCAAAACGGGCGATCGCGCTCGGCCCGCCGACGGGCTGGCGGCCTCCAGCCGGCGCGGCAACCGGCTGCCCCGCGACGAGCGCCGGGGCCAACTGCTGGTCGTCGCCAGCGACGTCTTCGTCGACCGCGGCTACCACGCCGCGGGCATGGACGAGATCGCCGAGCGCGCCGGCGTCAGCAAACCCGTTCTGTACCAACACTTCTCGAGCAAACTCGAGCTGTACCTGGCCGTGCTGGCCCGGCACGTGCACAACCTAGTGTCGGGCGTGCAGCAGGCGTTGAGCACCACCACCGACAACCGGCAGCGCCTGCACGCCGCGGTCCAGGCGTTCTTCGACTTCATCGAACACGACAGCCAGGGCTACCGGCTGATCTTCGAAAACGACTACGTGACCGAGCCCGAGGTGGCCGCCCAAGTGCGGGTGGCCACCGAATCCTGCATCGACGCGGTGTTCGCGTTGATCAGCGCGGACTCGGGCCTGGACCCGCACCGCGCCCGGATGATCGCCGTGGGCCTGGTCGGCATCAGCGTGGACTGCGCCCGGTACTGGCTGGACTCCGACCGCCCCATCTCCAAGGCCGACGCCGTCGAGGGCACCGTCCAGTTCGCCTGGGGCGGCCTGTCACACGTGCCGCTTACTCGCTCTTAGCGCCCTTGGCGGCGAGCTTCTCGGCGCCGATGCCGAAGCCGACCCGGCGGGCGTCGGCCGCGCCGATCTCCACGTAGGCGATCTTGCCGGTGTGGATCAGGTAGCGACGGCCCCGCTCGTCGCTGAGCTTGAGCAGGCCCGGACCCGCGCTCAACGCCTGGCCGACCGCCTCCTCGACCTCGGCGGGCGTCTGCGCGCTGGCGATGACCAACTCGCGCGGACTGTCCGTGATCCCGATCTTGACCTCCACGGTCACCCCTTCCGTCGGCCCTTCCGTTGGCCCTTCCGTTGGCGCTGCCGCCGCGAACCCGTCAGCAGCAGGCTAGTGGACGCGGGCGACCCGCATCCGCCACAGCCCCCGCCGGACGGTTCGCGGTCAGCGAAACCCCGGGTCGCGAACGGGTAACGATTCGCTACCGGGTGGGCGTACACCAATGTCGGACGACCGAACCGTGCTGTCCCGTCGCTAACTTCGGCGCCATGGGTACCACCTTGCCCCGCCTCACCGACCGGATCCGGGCTTACCCGGACGAGGACCGCTACCGCTCGTACCGGGCCTCCGACGAGTCCTACGACTCTTACGGCTCCTACGACGAGGGTCACGACGAGGACGTCGACGCCGACCTCGACGGGGACGCGTACGTCGACGACGACTACAACTGGACCGGCTGGCCGGCGAACCCGCGTTGGCGCCCGGCGACGGCCGTCCTGGGTGCCGTCCTGGCCCTGGGCGCCATCGGCACCGCGGTGATCATCAACAGCGGCGACAGCGCGTCCACGAAGGCAACCCTGGGGGCGCCCACTGCCCAACCCGCGAGCTCGGCGTCGGTGACGACGAGCCCGTCGGCGTCGCCCAGCGCGGCCCCGGCGCCGTCACGCACCGCGCAGCTGCCCCAGGAGACCGTGACCACCATCACGCCCAGCGCGGCGCCCGGCACCCTGCCGGCCCTCGCCCCGGCCGCCACGCCCACCGCGGCGCCGCCCCTGGCCGCCGCGCCGCCCGCGGCCGCGCTGAACCCGCGCACCGTGGTCTACAGCGTGACCGGCACTAAGCAGCTGCTGGATCTGGTCAACATCGTCTACACCGACGCGCGGGGCTACCCGCAGACCGAGTTCAACGTGTCGCTGCCCTGGTCGAAGGTGGTGGTCCTGAACCCGGGCGTGCAGAACCCGTCGGTCGTCGCGACGAGCTTCCTCGGGCAGCTGAACTGCTCGATCGTCAACTCCGCCGGGCAGGTCGTGGTGGCGGCGGGCAACAACTCCAGCCTGGCGAGCTGCGCGCGCTGAGGTCAGCTCAGCCCGAGGTCGCGCATCCGGCGATCGTGGGTCTGCTGTAGCCGGTCGAAGAACGCGTTGAGCTGGCCGAGGCCGCCCGCGCCCGCGACCACCAAGTCGACCAGTTCGTCGTGGTCGGCCAGCAGGTACTGGGCCTGCGTGATGGCCTCACCGAACAGGCGTCGCGACCACAGCGCCAGCCGGCTGCGCTGCTTGCCGCTGGAGGTCACGGCGGCGCGGACCTCGGCCACCACGAACTGGGAATGCCCGGTCTGCGAGAGCGCCTCCCGCACGATGCCGGCGATCTCTTCCGGCAACCCCTCGGCGATCTCCAGATACAGATCGGCCGCCAACGCGTCGCCGACGTAGGTCTTGACCAGCGCCTCGAGCCAGGTGCTGGGCATGGTCAGCCGGTGGTAGTTCTCCAACGCCGAGACGTACTTCGACATCGCCGCCACCACGTCCACACCGCGGCGCTCCAGGGCGTCGTGCAGCAGCTCGTAGTGCTGCATCTCGGCGGCGGCCATGCTCGCCATCGAGATGCGTCCGCGCAGGTCGGGGGCCATCCGCGCCTCGTCGGTCAGCCGGTAGAACGCAGCGATCTCCCCGTAGGCCAGGACCGCGAACAACTCGTTGACGCCCGGGTGGTCTGCCGACAGGCGGGGCGCCCCGGAACCGCTGGGCCCGTCCCCCTGGTCGGCTTCCGAATCGGCTTCCGAATCGGCTTGGGAGGGCTGACGGGAGGGCCGGGTCATGGCAACACTCTAATCGGCGGACTTAGCGGAAAATGGGTGCCAGCTGTCGACCAGCTATCATGGGAGTAGATAGCGGCTGTATTTGATGCCGCCGTTATCGGCGAAATGTGCGCGCACAGCTGGCCCGCCACTCTTCAGCAGGGGCCCGCGACTCGGCGACGTCATCCGGAGTCGGAACTCGTGCGCGCGTGACCGCGACAGAGAAACACCGACAATTTCACCCGAGACGTCACCGAAAGGCTGCTCATCCACGCATGACGACACTGACCAACACAACTGAACTCACCTTTGCCCAACTCGATGTTCGCGACGAAATCGTGCGCGCTCTGGCCGAGAAGGGCATCGAGCGCCCGTTCGCCATCCAGGAACTGACCCTGCCCCTCGCCCTCGCCGGCGACGACCTGATCGGGCAGGCCCGCACCGGCATGGGCAAGACCTTCGCATTCGGCGTGCCCCTGCTGCAGCGCATCAGCACCGGCAACGCGACGCGACCCCTCAACGGCACCCCCCGTGCCCTGGTCGTGGTGCCCACCCGGGAGCTGTGCGTCCAGGTGACCGAGGACCTGGCGTCCGCCGCCAAGTACCTGACCGCCGACGGCGGCCGGCGCCTGTCGGTCACGCCCATCTACGGCGGCCGCGCCTATGAGCCGCAGATCGAGGCGTTGCGCGCCGGCGCCGACGTCGTCGTCGGCACCCCGGGCCGGCTGCTCGACCTGGCCCAGCAGGGGCATCTGCAGCTGGGCGGGCTGTCCATGCTGGTGCTCGACGAGGCCGACGAGATGCTGGACCTGGGCTTCCTGCCCGACATCGAGCGCATCCTGCGTCAGATCCCCACCGACCGGCAGTCGATGCTGTTCTCGGCGACCATGCCCGGGCCGATCATCACCCTGGCCCGTACCTTCATGAACCAGCCGACCCACATCCGCGCGGAGGCGCCGCACTCGGCGGCCACCCACGACACCACCAAGCAGTACGTCTACCGGGCCCACGCCCTGGACAAGGTGGAGCTGGTCAGCCGGGTGCTGCAGGCCGACAGCCGCGGCGCCACGATGATCTTCACCCGCACCAAGCGCACCGCCCAGAAGGTCGCCGACGAGTTGGCCGAACGCGGCTTCAAGGTCGGGGCCGTGCACGGCGACCTCAACCAGGCGGCCCGGGAAAAGGCCCTGAAGGCCTTCCGCACCGGCGAGATCGACGTCCTGGTCGCCACCGACGTGGCCGCCCGCGGCATCGACATCGACGACGTCACCCACGTCATCAACTACCAGATCCCCGAGGACGAGCAGGCCTACGTGCACCGGATCGGCCGCACCGGACGGGCCGGCAAGACCGGCGTCGCGGTCACGCTGGTGGACTGGGACGAGCTGACCCGCTGGTCGCTGATCGACAAGGCGCTCGGGCTGGACTGCCCCGAGCCGCCCGAGACCTACTCCAGCTCGCCGCACCTCTACGCCGAGCTCGGCATCTCCGCCGAGGCCGCCGGCACGGTCGGCGAGAAGCGCAAGTCGCACGGCCAGCGCCGCCCGAAGGACCAGGACGCGCCGAAGGCCGAGCGGTCCCCGCGCGCCCGTTCGGGCAACCGGCGGCGCACCCGCACCCGCGCCGGGCAGCCCGTCAGCGGCCACCCGACGGGCGGCACGCCCGCCGGCGGATCGGGCGGGGACGCGCCCGCGGACGCCCCGGCCAGCGCTCCCCCGGGCAACGCCGCCGGCGCCAACCGGCGTCGCCGCCGGCGCCGCAAGCCCGCCGAGGCGGCAACGACCCCGTCTGCCGGCGCCAACTAGCGCCCCCCGCCGCCGCATGGTCAGACCCGAGCGCCGGACCAAGCGCGATCTCTTGGCCGCCGCGGCCATCGCGGTCGTCGTGGCGGCCGCCGCGTCGCTGATCTGGTGGACCAGCGACGCCCGCGCGACCATCAGCCGGCCGGCCGCGGTGCCCGCGCCCAACCCCGGGTCGGCGCGCCAGGTGCCGGCCGTGCTGCGGCAACTCTGGACTGCCGCCAGCCCCGCCACCACCGGCCCGGTGGCGGTGGGCGGCACCCTGGTCACCGGCGACGGCCGCCAGGTCGACGGCCGCGACCTCGACACCGGCCGATCCCGCTGGAGCTACGCCCGCGACGCCGACCTGTGCGGCGTGTCGTGGGTGTACCACTACGCCGTCGCCGTCTACCACGACGACCGCGGTTGCGGGCAGGTCAGCACCCTGGAGGGGTCCACCGGCCGGCGCGGCGCGGCCCGCAGCGGTTACGCCGACCCGCGGGTGCGGCTGTCCTCCGACGGCACCACGGTGCTCTCCTCCGGCGCCACCCGCGTGGAGCTGTGGCGCTCGGACATGGTTCGGATGATCGTCTACGGCGAGACCGACGCCCGGGTCAAACCGTCGGCGCGCGGCCTGCACTCCGGGTGCCGGCTGCTGTCCGCCGCGGCCAGCTCGTCGGCGGTCTCGGTGCTGGAGAGCTGCGCCAACCAGGCCGACCTGCGCCTGAACCTGCTGCGCCCCGGCAAGGACGACGACGAACCGCAGCAGCACCTGGTGTCCGAGCCGGGCGTCGCGCCGGACGCGGGCGCTCGGGTGTTGGCGGTCGTCGACAGCAACACGGCCGTGTACCTGCCCACTCCGCAGCCGCGCGTCGAAGTCCTCGACGAGACCGGCGCCACCGTCTCGAGCACGCTGCTGGCCCGGCCCCCGTCCACTGCGGCGGCGGTGTCGCGCACGGGCAGCCTGGTGACCTGGTGGACCGGCGATTCGGTGCTGGTGTTCGACGCCGGCACCCTGGCGCTGCGGTACACCATCGCCGCGGGCGCTAACACCGTCCCGTTGGGGCCGGGCGTGATGATGGCGGGCCGGCTACTGGTGCCGGTGACCGGCGGGCTCGGCGTCTACGACCCGCTCAGCGGCGCGAACGAGCGCGACATCCCGGTGGACCGGGCGCCGAGCGGCGCGGCGGTGGTGCCGGCGGTTTCCGGGTCGCGGATCTTCGAGCAGCGCGGCGACACCGTGGTGGCGCTCGGTTAGGCGTCGACGGTGAACGTCGGCAGCGGCTTGCCCGTCTTCCAATGCTTGAGCAGCGCCTGCGCGAGCTCGGTGTAGGCCACGGCGCCCTTGTTCTTGCGGCCGGCGATCACCGACGAGCCCGAGGCGCTGGCCTCGGCGAACCGCACGGTGCGCGGAATCGGCGGGGCCAGCAGCGGCAGGTCGTAACGATCGGCGACGTCGAGCAGCACGTCGCGGGTGTGGGTGGTGCGCGAGTCGTAGAGCGTCGGCAGGGCGCCCAGCAGCCGCAGGTCAGGGTTGGTGATCTGCTGGACGTCGCTGACGGTGCGCAGGAATTGGCCGACGCCGCGGTGCGCCAGCGTCTCGCACTGCAGCGGCACGATCACCTCGTCGGCGGCGGTCAGCCCGTTGAGGGTGAGCACTCCCAGCGACGGGGGGCAGTCGATGACGACCACGTCGAAGTCGTCGGCGAGCTTCGCCAGCGCCCGTTTGAGCGCGTATTCGCGGCCCGCCCGCATCAGCAGCATCGCCTCGGCGCCGGCGAGGTCGATGTTGGCCGGCAGCAGCGTCATGCCCTCGATGGTCGCGACCAGCGCGGCGTTGGGCTCGACGTCACCGAGCAGCACCTCGTGCACCGACACCGCCAACTTGTCGGGATCCTGACCCAGCGAAAAGGTCAAACACCCCTGGGGGTCCAGGTCGACGAGCAGCACCCGTTGTTTCGCGTCGGCCATCGCCGCTCCCAGCGAGGCCACCGTGGTCGTCTTGGCGACGCCCCCTTTTTGGTTGGCCACCGCCAACACCCGGCACTTGGTCACAGGCGCCGCTCCTTTTCATCGCTTCGTCCCCCGCACAACGCAAGGTGCCCCCACTGCGTCGCCGCGCGGTTCCAGTGCCCATCCTGGCATGGCCGACCCGGGGCGCGCTTCGGCCAGCAGCCACGGCATGTCGTCCGGCAGAATCGGTGGACATGGGCGTGCACAATCACCGACTGGCGCTGCTGCGCCACGGCGAGACTGAGTGGTCGAAATCCGGGCAGCACACCGGCCGCACCGAGGTCGACCTCACCGACACGGGGCGCACCCAGGCCAAGCTGGCCGGGCGGGTCCTCGCCGACCTCGGATTGGCCGACCCGCTGGTGATCAGCAGCCCCCGCCAGCGGGCGCTGGACACCGCGGAGCTGGCCGGGCTCACCGTCGACGAGGTGTCCCCCCTGCTGGCCGAGTGGGACTACGGGGCCTACGAGGGCGTGACCACCGACCAGATCCACGAAACCGACCCGGACTGGCTGGTCTGGACGCACGGCTGCCCGGATGGCGAGAGCGTCGCCGATGTCAGCCGCCGCGCCGACGAGGCCGTCGCGATGGCGCTCGAGCACATGGACACGCGCGACGTGGTGTTCGTCGGGCACGGACACTTCTCCCGCGCGGTGATCACCCGGTGGGTCGAGTTGCCGCTAGTCGAGGGCAGCCGCTTCGCCATGATCACCGCCTCGATCGGGGTGTGCGGATTCGAACACGGTGTGCGACAGCTGACTTCGCTCGGGCTGACCGGTCAGTGACGGCCGCCGAGCCGCCGTTCGTGCTGTGCGGGCCCACCGGGACGCTGATCGGCGACGGGGTGCGGTGCAGCTACCGCGAGTTGCCGGCGGCCCAGGCGGCGCTGCGGCACGGTGATGCGCCGATCGTGTTGGGGGCGTTGCCCTTTGACGTAGCTCGGCCGGTCGCCCTGGTGGCGCCGGAGGCGGTGCGGCGTCTCGAGGTCCCGCCGCGCTGGGCCGACTTCCCGCTGCCCGCGGTGCGGATCGACGCCGCCCTCCCGCTCCCGGCCGATTACCGCGACCGCGTCAGGCGGGCGCGCGATTCGCTGGCGGCGCCGGGCAGTTCATTGCACAAGGTGGTGCTGGCGCGGGCGCTGCGCCTGGTCGCCGACGCGCCACTGGACGCCCGCACCGTCCTGCGCCGGCTGATCGCCGCCGACCCGACCGCCTACGGTTACCTCGTCGACCTGACCCCCGCCGGCGGGGACCACGCGGGCGCGGCGCTGGTGGGCGCCAGCCCGGAACTGCTGGTGGCCCGCCGCGGCGACCGCGTCGAATGCCGCCCGTTCGCCGGGTCGGCCCCGCGGGCCGCCGACCCCGACGCCGACGCCGCCAACGGCGCCGCCCTGGCCGCGTCGGCCAAGGACCGCCACGAGCACCGGCTGGTCATCGAGACGATCCGCACCGCGCTGGAACCGCTGTGCGACGAGCTGTCGATCGCCGCCGAACCGCAACTGAGCCGCACCGCCGCGGTGTGGCACCTGTGCACCCCGATCAGCGGCCGGCTGCGCGACACCTCGATCACCGCCATCGATCTGGCGCTGGCCCTGCACCCCACCCCGGCCGTCGGAGGCGTTCCAACCCGGGACGCGACGCGGCTCATCGCCCAGCTCGAGGGCGACCGCGGCTTCTATGCCGGCGCGGTGGGCTGGTGCGACGCGAACGGTGACGGCCGCTGGGTGGTCTCCATTCGCTGCGCGCAACTGTCACCCGACCGGCGCAGCGCACTGGCGCACGCGGGCGGCGGCATCGTCGCCGAATCCGATCCCGACGCCGAAGTCGCCGAGACGACAACGAAATTCGCCACCATCCTCGACGCCCTGGAGGTCCCGCGATGAGCCAGCACGTCCGCCGCGCTGCGCCCGGCGACGCCGCGGCCATCACCGCCATGATCCACGAGCTCGCCGCCTTCGAACACGCCGCCGATCAGTGCACGGTGGCCGAGACGCAGATCGCCGCGGCGCTGTTCGGCGCGGAGCCGACGCTCCGCGGGCATGTGGCCGAGGTCGGCGGCGAGGTCGCCGCGATGGCGTTGTGGTTCACCAACTTCTCGACGTGGGACGGCGTGGCCGGCATCTATCTCGAAGACCTGTTCGTGCGGCCCGCGTCTCGGCGCCGCGGGCTGGCCCGCGCGCTGCTGGCGGCGCTGGCCGCCGAATGCGTGCAACGCGACTACACCCGGTTGACCTGGGCTGTGCTGAACTGGAACGCCGACGCCATCGCGCTCTACGACGGCATCGGCGGTGCGGCGCAACGGGAGTGGACCACCTACCGGTTGTCCGGCGCCCCGCTGGCGGAGCTGGCGGCGTCGCCCTGATCGCCGCCGGCGGCCCAGCGCACCGCGGCGGGGCTGAACAGCAGCGCCAGCACGGCCAGCGCCGACACGCCCAGCGGGACCCCGAACGCCGGCCGGTGCGATCCGACCGTCAGGTACCACGCGACCGGAAGCAGCAACAGCTGGGTGAACACGCCCAGCCCGCGACCCCAGCGCTTGCCCATCGTCAAGGCGCGGCCCGCGGCCAGGACCACACCGCCCACGACGACGAACCACGCCGCCGTCCCCAGGCCGTTGACGACGCGCTGGTCGGCACCGGCGATGCCGCGCACCACCAACACCACCGCCACGACCAGCGCGGCCGCGCCCTGGCCCGCCACGACGCGACCCGCGCCGCGCACGGGCGCCGGGGCGGCGGGTGAGGTCACAGCGTCAGCGTAGCCACCGCGCGCCCACCGCTGACCGCACAGCGGGGCCTTAGCCGCTCCGCCTAAGCTCAGGCCTCATGCGGGCCGTGCTGATCGTCAACCCCACCGCCACCTCGACCACCCCGGCCGGCCGCGACCTGCTCGCCCACGCGTTGAAGAGCCGCCTGCAGCTCAGCGTGGAACACACCAACCACCGCGGCCACGGCACCGAGCTCGCGGAGAAGGCGCTGGCCGACGGGGTCGACCTGGTGGTGGTGCACGGCGGTGACGGCACGGTCAGCGGCGTGGTCAACGGCCTGCTCGGCCGCCCCGGCTCCACCCCGACGGGACCGGTGCCCGCGGTCGCGGTGGTGCCCGGCGGCTCGGCCAACGTGCTCGCCCGCTCGTTGGGCATCTCCCGCGATCCGGTGGCGGCCACCAACCAGCTCATCCAACTGCTCGACGACTATCGCCGGCACCGGACGTGGCGCCGCATCGGCCTCATCGACTGCGGTGAGCGGTGGGCGGTGTTCAACACCGGCATGGGCGTGGACGCCGAGGTGGTCGCGGCGGTCGAGGCCGAGCGCGACAAGGGCGGCAAGGTCTCGGCCTGGCGCTACATCCGCGCGGCGGTCCCGGCCGTGTGGGGCTACACCCGCCGCGAGCCGATGCTGGAGCTCGAACTGCCCGGCCGCGAACCGGTGGGCGGCGTCAGCTTCGCCTTCGTCTCGAATTCCAGCCCCTGGACGTTCGCCAACGAGCGTCCGGTGTGGACCAACCCCGGGTGCGCCTTCGAGAAGGGGCTCGGCGTGTTCGCCCCCACGACGCTCAAGCCGATTCCCACCCTGCGCATCGTGCGGCAGATGTTCGCCAAACGGCCGAGATTCGACTTCAAACACCTCATCACCGCCGACGACGTCGATTTTCTGCGAATCACCTCCACCGGCGGCCCGGTGGCGTGCCAGTTCGACGGCGATTACCTCGGCGTGCGCGAAACAATGACATTCAGGTCCGTCCCGGACGCCCTCGCGGTCGTCGCGCCTCCCTCGAAAATGGCCGCCGAGCAGCCGTAACGCCGTCCGCGACGAAGTCGCGAAACGCCTGCTCGGGCGGCGGAGCTCCGCAGTGTAGTACAACGGAGTAAGGGTTCGGCTACGGGTTGATCAAAGTGAGATAGCACACGAGCGAACGTGGCGCTATTGACATCCGTTGAGCCTGTGAAACGATCAGAAGGTTGCATGCAGAAATACATGTAGGGGCACGGACCTGTTTCTTGTGCACGCGATAGCAGCCTTGAGAAAACGGCCGTGCGCCTTGCTGCGCACTCAGTGAGGAGTAACAACTTATGGATTGGCGCCACAAGGCGGTCTGTCGTGACGAAGACCCGGAGCTGTTCTTCCCGGTAGGGAACAGCGGCCCGGCGCTCGCGCAGATCGCTGACGCGAAACTGGTCTGCAATCGATGCTCGGTGACCACAGAGTGCCTCGCCTGGGCTTTGAACACGGGCCAGGACTCGGGCGTCTGGGGCGGCATGAGCGAAGACGAGCGGCGCGCACTCAAGCGTCGCAACGCCCGGACGAAGGCCCGCAGCGGAGTCTGACCCAGTCAGTGCCAAGAGTGCGGCCCCGACGAACCGTCGGGGCCGCACTCTTGCGTGGGGTCATCACAGCAGCAGCCGGGCGCGCCGGCCGATCGGCACCCGCAGCACCACGTCGGTGCCCCGGGCGGCGGCCTGACGCATTCCCAGCGTCCCGTCCAGCTCCGCCGACACCAGCGTCCGCACGATCTGCAGGCCGAGGCTGTCCGAGGTTTCCAGGCTGAACCCGTCGGGCAACCCGCGCCCGTCGTCGTGCACCACGACGTCCAGCCACCGCGCCGAACGCTCGGCGCGGATGGTCACCGAACCCTCCTCGGCCGCCGGATCGAAGGCGTGCTCGATCGCGTTCTGCACCAACTCGGTGATGACCATGATCAGCGCCGTCGCCCGGTCGGAGTCCAGCACCCCCAGGTCGCCGACCCGGTTGATCCGGATCGGCCGGTCCACGGATGCCACGTCGTTCATGATGGGCAGGATCCGGTCGATCACCTCGTCCAGGTTCACCTGCTCGTCCACCGACATCGACAACGCGTCGTGGACCAGGGCGATCGACGACACCCGGCGCACGGACTCGATCAGCGCCTCGCGCCCCTCGGCGTTGACGGTCCGCCGGGCCTGCAGCCGCAGCAACGCCGCCACCGTCTGCAGGTTGTTCTTCACCCGGTGGTGGATCTCGCGGATCGTGGCGTCCTTGGAGATCAACGCGCGGTCGCGGCGCTTGACCTCGGTGACGTCGCGGATCAGCACCGCGGCGCCGGCGCTAGCGCCGTCGACCACCAGCGGCAGCGTCCGCAGCAGCACCGTCGCGCCGCCGGCGTCCACCTCCATCCGCATGCTCTTGCCGCCGGCCAGCAGGTCGAGCACGTGCTCGGCCAGCTCCTGCGCCTCGAACGGGTCGGAGACCAACGGCCTGGTCACCTTCACCAGGTTGCGGCCCTCGAGGTCGCTGGTCAGCCCCATCCGGTGGTAGGCCGAGACCGCGTTGGGGCTGGCGTAGGCGACGACGCCGTCGACGTCGAGGCGGATGAAGCCGTCACCGGCCCGGGGCGTGGATCGCGACATCACCACGTCACCCACGTCGGGGAAGGTGCCCTCGGCCAGCATCCGCACCAGGTCGCGGGCGCAGTCCCGATAGGCGGTCTCCAGCTGCCCGGACGTGCGGTCGGCGGCCACGGCGGTCTGGTGCTGGGTGAGCACGGCGACCACCCGCTCGCCGTAGCGCACCGGTGACGCCTCGACGTGCGGGCCGGGCAGCCAGGCGTCTTCTTCGCCGGCGTCGTCGTCGCGCCTGGCGGTGCCGTCCGCGAACGCCCCGGCCACCAGCGGCAATTGGTCGGCGGGGACGACCGTGCCCACCGAGTCGGTGAGCAGCACCGTCGGCGCGGTGTTCGGCCGGCACTGGGCCACGCACACCAGCACGTCGTCGTCGCGGTGCACCCACATCAGGTAGTCGGCGAACGACAGGTCCGCGAGCAGCTGCCACTCCCCCACCACGGCGTGCAGGTGGTCCACCGCGTTGCCCGGCAGCATCGTGTGTTCGGCGAGCAGATCACCGAGAGTTGACATCGTGGACTCCCCGGATCCCCCGGGTGGCTAGCTGATCACCGCGATCAGGTCGCCGGCCTGGATGACGTCACCGACGGCCACGCTCACCTTGCTGACGGTGCCCTCGACCTCGGCCAGGACGGGAATCTCCATTTTCATCGACTCCAGCAGCACGACGACGTCGCCCTTACCGATCTGATCGCCCTCGTTCACAACGACTTCGAGCACGCTGGCCACGATCTCGGCGCGTACGTCCTCCGGCATCTTCACCCCACTCGTCTCACGGCTGCTGCTGGTCCGTCGAGCATCATCAGGCTCGGCCTACATCGAACCATAGGACCGGGCGTGGCCGCGGGGCACGGGCGGCTGTGAGAGACTAGGGGTCACGCCAGCGGGCGCCCGGCGCCCCATTTCCCAGGCATATCCACGGAGGTTTTCACCATGGCCAAACGAGGCCGGAAGAAGCGCGACCGCAAGCACAGCAAGGCCAACCACGGCAAGCGGCCCAACGCCTGACCGAACGGCCGGCGGCTACTGCAGTTCGCGGATGATCGTGGTCCGGCGGATCTCGAGCCGGAGCCGCTCCCGCAACCCCTCGGGGGCCCGCTCGCCCTTGCACTTGGACGCGACGAGCGCCTTGATCCGTTCCTCGAGCCCGTAGTGCTTGAAGCAGCCCGGGCACGCCTCGAGGTGCGCGCGCAGCTGCTCGCGGGTGTCCGGGCCGCATTCGCCGTCGAGCAGCAACCACACCTGGCGGATCACCTCCGCACAGCCGACGCTGCCGTGCGCAGCGTCGTTGGGGCATACGTCGCCTGGGTTGGACGACTCACTCATGACGACACCTCCTCGTGCGCCTGCTGCCCGCGGGTGAAACCGCGCTCCTTGGCCACGTCGGCCAACAGGCCGCGCAGCTGCCGTCGACCGCGATGCAGCCGCGACATC
Source organism: Mycobacterium sp. E1214 (assembly GCF_001666755.1). Classification (GTDB taxonomy): domain Bacteria; phylum Actinomycetota; class Actinomycetes; order Mycobacteriales; family Mycobacteriaceae; genus Mycobacterium. The sequence goes on from NZ_LZJC01000098.1 coordinate 36,747, forward strand.
ACCGTTCCGATGGGCGTATCCATGATCTCGGCGATTTCCTTATACGGGAAACCCTCGACGTCGGCGTAGTAAACCGCCATCCGGAATTCTTCCGGCAAAGCTTGCAGCGCGTCCTTGATTTCCGAATCCGGCAGGGCCTCCAGCGCCTCCACCTCGGCGGAGCGCAGCCCGGTCGACGAGTGCTCGGCGTTGGACGCCAGCTGCCAGTCGGTGATCTCCTCGGTGGGGTATTCGGCCGGCTGACGCTGCTTCTTGCGATAGCTGTTGATGTAGGTATTGGTCAGGATGCGGTACAGCCACGCCTTGAGGTTGGTGCCCGCCCTGAACGACCGGAACCCCGCGTAGGCCTTGACCATCGTCTCCTGCAGCAGGTCCTCCGCGTCGGCGGGATTGCGCGTCATGCGCAGCGCGCCGCCGTAGAGCTGGTCGAGCAGCGGGATCGCGTCGCGCTCGAACCGCGCGGTCAGTTCCGCGTCCGTCTCCTCGCGCGGCGCGGCCTCGGGACTGTCCGGTCCCGTCGCGCCGTCCAGGCCATCCTCGGAGTCGGCCATGTGGATCAACCCGGTCCCTTCTGCTGCGGTGTCCCCGGAGAGCACCGGCCACGCCACCGGGCCGGCCAGGAAACCGGCCAACGGTTGGGCAGCCGCTGGCGTGCCCAACAGGCTCGTCGCCGTCGACACCAAACTGCTCCTCCCAATCTAAAGGCTGCTCCCGACACTGTCCGCCCGGGTAGGCCGCATCCGCATCTACAGAACCGAAAGCATCAACAGCCCCGGCGGCCCGACTATTTCCGCGCCCCGCGGTCCCGTAATCCGGGGCGTCCGACCAGCGCGTTAGTGTGAGCCATGTCGCAAGCACAGTCCCTGCAGGGCAAGACGATGTTCATCTCCGGGGCCAGCCGCGGGATCGGCCTGGCGATCGCCAAGCGCGCCGCCCAGGACGGCGCCAACGTCGCGCTGATCGCCAAGACCGCCGAGCCGCACCCGAAGTTGCCGGGGACGGTGTTCACCGCGGCCAAGGAGCTCGAGGAGGCGGGCGGACAGGCCCTGCCGATCGTCGGGGACGTGCGCGACCCGGAGTCCGTGGAGTCGGCCGTGGCCCAGGCCGTCGAGCAGTTCGGCGGCATCGACATCGTCGTCAACAACGCGTCGGCGATCAACCTGGGGTCCATCGCCGAGGTGCCGATGAAGCGCTTCGACCTGATGAACGGCATCCAGGTGCGGGGCACCTACGCGGTGTCGCAGGCGTGTCTGCCGCACATGAAGGGCCGGGAGAACCCGCACATCCTCACGCTGTCGCCGCCGGTGCTGTTGGAGAGCAAGTGGCTGAAGCCGACGGCGTACATGATGGCCAAGTACGGCATGACGCTGTGCGCGCTCGGCATCGCCGAGGAGATGCGCGACGAAGGCATCGCGTCGAACACGCTGTGGCCGCGCACCCTGGTCGCCACCGCCGCGGTGCAGAACCTGCTCGGCGGTGACGAGGCGATGGGCCGCGCCCGCAAGCCCGAGGTGTATTCCGACGCGGCGTACGTCGTGCTCACCAAGCCGGCCCGCGAATTCACCGGCCACACCCTGCTGTGCGAGGACGTGCTGCTGGAGTCCGGGGTCACCGACCTGTCGGTGTACGACTGCGTGCCCGGGTCGCAGCTCGGTGAGGACTTCTGGGTCGACGGCGTCAACCCGCCGGGCTACTCCGGCCCCTGACGGGCCAGGCGTGGCCGGCGCCGCCACACCCGGGATCGCCGCGCTGATCAAAGCCGGTGTGCCGCACGAGATCTACAAGTTCGAGCACGACCCGCGGGAGCAGTCGTTCGGCGCGGAGGCGATCGAGGCGTTGGCCCGGGCCGGCGACGCCGCGCCGGGTCAGATCTTCAAGACGCTGATCATCGAGGTGCCCACCGGGCTATCGGTGGCGGTGGTGCCGGCGTTGGCACGCCTGTCGCTCAAGGCGGCCGCCGCGGCGCTGGGCGTGGCCAAGGCGTCGATGGCCGAGCCCGCGGTCGCCGCCCGCAGCACCGGGTACGTGCTGGGCGCCGTCTCGCCGTTCGGGCAGCGCAGGCCGCTGCCGACGGTCCTGGATTCCAGCGCGCTGGCGTGGGAGCGCGTGTTCTGCAGCGCCGGGCGGCGCGGCTGGGAGGTCGCGGTCGCGCCGCGGGACCTGATCCGCGTGACCGGCGCCGTGACGGCCGACCTGTGCGCCTGAGGGCCGAAGGTGAAGCCGCGGTGAAAAGCGGGTCGGCGCGCGGGCCGTCGCGCTACGCTCCGGCCATGATGACGAAGCGACCCCGCGCGGCGACCCTGCTCGCCGCGGGCGCACTGGCCGCGGCCGGCTTGCTGAGCACCGGCGTGGGCGTCGGCAACGCCGACACGATCCAGACCGAGGGCAACTATCAAACCCGGGAGGCGTGCCAGAACGCCGGGCCGGGCGTCAAGGCCAGCACGCCGGGCAACTGGAACAACTTCTGGTGCGTCCCGGACCGCAACGTCAACGGCAACTGGAAGCTCGTTCTGAGCAACTGACCCCGTCAGAGCAGCTTCATCTGCTCCGCGTGCGACTCGGCCGGCTCGAGCAGCTCCGGCCCGTTGTTGCGGACGCTGTTGACCAGCGTCGACACCTCCCGCGTCCGGATGTCGCGCACGTCGGGCACGCGGGACAGGATGCCCTCGTCGACCGGGGCGTCCGGGTCCAGCCAGCGATCCCAGTCGCGCTCGGGCAGCACCAGCGGCATCCGGTCGTGGATCCCGGCGAGCTCGCCGGGCGCGTCGGTGGTGACGATCGTGCAGCTGAGCAGCGGCGCCGCGTCCTCGGACCCGCCGGGCGGCTTCCACACCGACCACAGCCCCGCCATGAACAGCGGCTCCCCGTCCTCGCGGTACATGAAGAACGGGGTCTTGCGGGACTTCTTGTCCCCGACGTCGGGGTTGACCCGCCACTCGTAGTAGCCGTCCATCGGCACCAGGCAGCGCTTGGACTTGGCGCTCGACCGGTACGCGGGCGAGGTGGTGAGCTTGTCGGCGCGGGCGTTGATGAGCAGCGGCCCCTTGGCTTCGGGCGTGCCGTCGGCCGTGGCCTTGGCCCACGGCGGGACCAGGCCCCAGCGCATCAGCCGAACCCGCCGGGTGGGCTGGTCGTCGGGCTCGGCGTGCCGGCTGACCACCGCGGCGATCGTGGACGTGGGGGCCACGTTGTAGTTCGGGGCCGCCGCGTCGGGCGCCGCGCCGGTGGCCTCGTCGATCGCCTTGATCTTCTCGGCCAGCAGGGCCGGATCCGTCGTGACCGCGAACCTTCCGCACATACGTCCCATAGTGGCAGGGCGGGGCGACAGGCGATGATGGACCGGTGACCACCTGGACCGCCCCCACCGCAACCGACCCTGTGCACGCGACCGTCACCGTCCCCGGATCGAAGTCGCAGACCAACCGGGCGCTGTTGCTGGCCGCGCTCGCGGCCGCCCAGGACACGGGCAGCCCGACCGTCAGCGGCGCGCTGCGCAGCCGGGACACCGACCTGATGATCGGGGCGCTGCGCACCCTGGGCCTGCGGGTCGACGGCGACGGGACCGAGCTGACGGTCAGCGGCCGCGTGTCGCCCGAGCCGATGGCGCAGGTGGACTGCGGCCTGGCCGGCACGGTGCTGCGGTTCGTCCCCCCGCTGGCGGCGCTCGCCAAGTCGATGGTGGAGTTCGACGGTGACGAGCAGGCCCGCAGCCGGCCGATCGTCCCGCTGCTCGACGCGCTGCGCGGGCTCGGCGTGCGCATCGACGGCTCCGCACTGCCCTTCCGCGTCCTGGGCACCGGGGAGGTGGTCGGCGGGACCGTGGACATCGACGCGTCGGCGTCCTCGCAGTTCGTGTCGGGGCTGTTGCTGTGCGCGGCGTCCTTCAACGAGGGGGTGGTGGTGCGGCACACAGGCGCCGAGCTGCCCTCCGCGCCGCACATCGCGATGACGGTGGTGATGCTGCGGCAGGCCGGGGTGGACGTCGACGACTCCGAGCCCAACCGCTGGCAGGTGCGGCCCGGGCCGGTGGCCGCGCGGCACTGGGAGGTCGAACCGGACCTGACCAACGCCGTGCCGTTCCTGGCGGCCGCGGCGGTGACCGGCGGGACCGTGCGCGTCACGGGTTGGCCGGCCGCCAGCGTGCAACCCGCCGACCACATCCTGGCGGTGCTGCGTGACCTGAAAGCGACTGTCACACAGGATGACTCGTCAGTGGAAGTGCGCGGCACCCGCGAGTACGCCGGTTTCGACGTCGACCTGCGGGCCGTCGGTGAACTCACCCCGTCGGTCGCGGCGCTGGCCGCGCTGGCCACCCCCGGGTCGGTGTCGCGGCTGTCCGGGATCGCGCACCTGCGCGGCCACGAGACGGATCGGCTCGCCGCGCTCAGCAAGGAGATCAACCGGCTCGGCGGCGACTGCCGCGAGACCTCCGACGGCCTGGTGATCACCGCCACCCCGCTGCGGGCGGGGACCTGGCGCGCCTACGCCGACCACCGGATGGCGATGGCCGGTGCGATCGTCGGGTTGCGGGTGCCCGGTGTCGAGGTGGACGACATCGGCGCCACCGGCAAGACGCTGCCCGAGTTTCCGCAGCTGTGGGCCCGCATGCTCGGGGAGCCCGGCATGTGAGACCCGGCGACTACGACGAATCCGACGTCAAGATCCGCTCCGGGCGGGGCTCGCGGCCGCGCACCAAGACCCGGCCCGGGCACGCCGACGCCCGGTCGGCCATGGTGGTCAGCGTCGATCGAGGCCGCTGGGGGTGCGTGCTGGACGGCGACCCCGCGCACCGCGTCACCGCCATGCGGGCGCGCGAACTCGGGCGCACGCCCATCGTCGTCGGCGACGACGTGGACGTCGTCGGTGACCTGTCCGGGCGCACCGACACCCTGGCCCGCATCGTGCGGCGCGGCGAGCGCCGCACGGTTCTGCGGCGCACGGCCGACGACACCGATCCGACGGAACGCGTGGTGGTCGCCAACGCCGACCAACTGCTGATCGTCGTGGCGCTGGCCGACCCGCCGCCCCGCACGGGCCTGGTCGACCGGGCGCTGATCGCCGCCTACGCGGGCGGGCTGACGCCGATCCTGTGCCTGACCAAGACCGACCTCGCGCCGCCCGGGCCGTTCGCCGAGCAGTTCGTCGACCTCGACCTGACGGTCGTCACCGCGGGCCGTGACGACCCGCTGCTGGCGGTGGCCGACCTGCTGGAGGGAAACATCACCGTACTGCTCGGCCACTCCGGCGTCGGCAAGTCGACGCTGGTCAACCGCCTGGTCCCCGACGCGGAGCGGGCCGTCGGCGCGGTGACCGACATCGGCAGGGGCCGGCACACCTCCACCCAATCGGTGGCGCTTCCGCTGGCCACCTCGGGCTGGGTGATCGACACCCCAGGGATCCGCTCGTTCGGGCTGGCGCACATCGCGCCCGACGACGTGCTGATGGCGTTCTCCGATCTGGCCGAGACCATCGAGAACTGCCCGCGCGGCTGTGGGCACATGGGGCCCCCGGCCGACCCCGAGTGCGCGCTGGACGGGCTGACCGGGCCGGCCGCGCGCCGCGTCGCCGCGGCCAGGAGGCTGCTGGGCGCGCTTAGGGAGCCTTAGCCGCCAGTCGCACACCCAGCTCGTCGGGCGGCACTAAATGCCCTTCGGCGCAGCGGATTTCGACGGTCGCCTCGGCCCCGCAGCCCACATGCGTCAGCCTCAGTCGGTTGCGTCCGGGCAGGTGGCGCCTTCCCCACTCGAACAGCGACCACACCACCGGCATGAACTCCACGCCCGCCTCGGTGAGGACGTATTCGTCGCGGCTGCGCTGGCCGGGCTCCTGGTACGGCTGGCGCCGCAACAACCCCAGGTCGACCAGTTCGGACAGCCGCGCCGACGTGGCGGCCTTGGTGATGCCGACCCGCCGGGCGAAGTCGTCGAAACGCGTGGTGCCGTAGTAGGCCTCGCGCATGATCAGCATCGCTGATTTCGTGCCGACCACCGCCATCGTCTTCTCGATCGCGCACTCACCGACCGCCGACCAGGCGTCACGGTCGGCGAGCGGCCCCTGCAGCAGTGTCATGTAAATCACCTCCCGGGCTGGGTTGCAATCAGCATACCGAGATGTTTACCTGGGTACAGCTTTCTATACCTAGATGGTGGACTCAAGGAGGAGCCATGAATCAGGGCCGCGACGCCGTTATCGTCGGAGCCGTTCGTACCCCCATCGGCAAGGGCAAGGCCAGTGGCGCGCTGCACGACGTGCTGCCCGTCGACCTGCTGGCCCACAGCCTGCGTGAGCTGGTGACCCGCACCGGGGTGGACCCCGCGCAGATCGACGACGTCATCGCCGGCGCCGTCACCCAGGTCGGCGACCAGGCGGTCGACATCGCCCGCAACGCCCTGTTGGGCGCGGGCTTCCCGGAGTCCGTCCCCGGGGTCACGATCGACCGCCAGTGCGGCAGCAGCCAGCAGGCCATCAGCTTCGCCGCCCAGGGCGTCATCGCCGGCGCCTACGACCTGGTGATCGCCGGGGGCGTGGAGTCCATGGGCCGCGTGCCGATGGGCACCCAGGTGTTGCCCGGCAGCGATCCCTTCGGCGCGGGCATGGCCGCGCGTTACCCCGAAGGCTTGGTGCCGCAGGGCATCAGCGCCGAACTGATCGCGGCCAAGTGGGGCCTGTCGCGCGCCGAGCTCGACGAGTTCTCCGCCGGCAGCCACGACAAGGCCGCCCGCGCCACCAAGGAGGGGCTGTTCGACAACGAGCTGGCGCCGATCGCCGGCCTGTCGACCGACGAGATCATCCGTCCCGGCACCACCGTCGAGACGCTCGCCAAGCTGCAACCCGCGTTCTATAGCGACAAGATGAAAGAGCGCTTCCCCCAGATCAATTGGGAGATCACCCCGGGTAACTCCTCACCGCTGTCGGACGGCAGCGCCGCGGTGCTGATCACCAGCAGCGAGGGCGCCACAAAACTGGGCCTGCGCCCCCTGGCGCGCATCCACACCACCACGGTGGTGGGCGACGACCCGCTCTACATGCTGACCGGCATCATCCCGGCCACCGAGAAGGTGCTGCGTCGCGCGGGCCTGACGCTGGCAGACATCGACCTGTTCGAGGTCAACGAGGCCTTCGCGCCCGTGGTGCTGGCCTGGGCCAAGGACACCGGAGCCGATCTGGCCAAGACCAACGTCAACGGCGGGGCGATCGCCATCGGGCACCCGCTGGGCGCCAGCGGCGCCCGCATCATGACCACGCTGGTCAACGCTTTGGAGCAGCGCGGCGGTCGGTACGCCTTGCAGACGATGTGCGAAGGCGGCGGCATGGCCAACGCCACCATCATCGAGCGCCTGGGCTGAGCGCGGCCATGACCAAGGTCCTGGTGACCACCGCCAACGGCGACACCGGCCGTCCGATGGTCGAGTGCCTGCTCGACCGCGGACTGCCGGTCAGGGCGATGGTCCGGCGGGATGACGACCGCGCGCAACGTCTGCGCGATGCCGGTGCCGAGGTGGTGTGCGGAGACCAGCTCGATCTGGGCGATGTTCGCGCGGCACTGGCCGGCGTGCGGCGGGCCTACTTCAATTTCCCGGTCGGTGACGGACTGGTGGAAGCGGCGGTGATGTTCGCCGAGGCGGCCAGGGAGCAGAGCCTCGAGCTGATCGTGAACATGAGCCACATTCAGTCGCGGCCCCGGGCGCGGAGTAAGGCAACCCAGAACCACTGGCTCTCCGAGCAGGTGTTCGACTGGTCGGGCATTCCGACGACCAACCTGCGGGTCACGTTCTTCATGGAATGGCTGACCTACATCGCGGGGGCGATCCGCGGCGGCCGCTATGTGATGCCCTTTGACGCCGAGAGTCGCTTCGCCCCCATTGCCGCACGGGATATCGCGTTGACCGCCGCGACCATCTTGAGCGATCCGCGCGGACACGGCGGTCGCACGTACACCCTGACCGGGCCGGTCGAGTACAGCCACCAGGAACTGGCCGCCGAGGTCGGCCGCGTCCTCGGTCGGGAGCTCCCGTTCGAAAAGGTCGGCGCGGCAACGTTTCTGGAGCTGCTCGGGATCCCCGACGACACCGCCAAGCGCAGGCACTTCGAAGCAGTCACGGTCGACCAACGGGAAGGGCGCTTGGCCGGCGTCAGCGATACCGCGCGCACCATCGTCGGCCGCCCGCTCAGCACGGTCGCGGACTTTGTCAACGACCACCGCTCGATGTTCGAAGAGCACCACGACAGAGAGGCCGAACATGTCTGAGCGCACAGAAATTCGCTTCGACGGCGTGCGGGTGCGGTACGACAGCGCCAAGAGTTACGACCAACTGGTCAGCGCGCTGCTGGACGAGATCGGTCACCGGCCGGTGCCGATCAACGAGTTCGCCCGCACCCGCGACAGCTGGGAGTCGTTCGAGCAGGAGGTCGAACCCCACGTCAGCCCCAGCGGGTTCATGCTGTTCGGCACGTTCGACCACGGCGCGTGGATCACCAAGGCGGGCATCGACCGCAAGGTGTTGCGCGTGGTCCTGGGCAACCCGCTGATCGCCATCACGATGCTGCGCCACGACGTCAAGGCCGGCTTGTTCGCGCCCGTCGAGGTGGTGATCGTGGACGAAGGCGAAGGAAGCAGCCTCACTTACGTCAAGCCGTCGTCGCTGATGGTCGTCGAACCCAACGCCGACTTGCGCAGCGCCGCAGAGGCTTTGGACGCCAAGCTGGCCGCGCTGGCCGAGCAGGTGATGGGCTAGCGCACAGCGAGGTGCAGCCGTTCGAGGCGGCGAACCAGGACGCTGGGCAGCCACGGGCCGACGTCGGCCGCCTCGATCCACGTCGTCTGCTCGAGCAGCATGCGAAAGACGATGCGGGCTTCCAGGCGCGCCAGGGCGGCTCCGACGCAGAAGTGAGCGCCCTTGCCGAACGTGACGTGCCCCTTCGCGCCGCGACGATCGAGCCGAAAATCGTTGGCGCAGTCGAAGTGTCGGACGTCCCGGTTGGCCGCTCCCCACAGCAACAACAGGTGCGCATCGGCGGGCAGCTCGACGCCGGCCAACGTCGTGTCGCGCACCACGTGCCGGTAATGGCCCCGAAACGGCGACTCGTAGCGCAGGGTCTCCTCGATGAAGGCGTCCAGCGCTTCCGGGTTGGCGCGCAGCTGCTCCTGCAGGCTCGGGCGGTCGGCCAGGAGCCAGGCGGCGCTGCCGAGTAACGACGCGGTCGACTCCCCCGCCGCGCTGAACAGCGTGAGCATGATCGCAAGCGCGGGAAGCTGGTCCAGCTCGCCGGAGCGGTTGCGCGCGGCGAGGTCGCCGATCAGGCCTTGCCCGGCATCGTCGGCGTTGGCGAAGTGCTCCAGGACGTATCCGGACAGCTCCAGCGCGGCCATACCGGCGGCCTCGAGTTGGGGCGGGCTGACGATGCCGTCGAGCAGCGTGGTGGTGGCATACCCGAGCCGGATCAGCCTGTCGACGTCGCCGTCGGGCAGCCCGAGCAGGCGGGCGACCACCATCATCGGCAGCCGATTGGCGACGGCGCTCATCCACTCGATCCGCCCGTCGACCAACGCCTCGGACCAGAGCCGCCGGGCGGTGGCTTCGGCGAACTCCTCGATGACGCGCACCCGGCGCGCCGACAGGTGGGGCAGCAACAACTTGCGGTGCACCGCGTGCAGGGGATCGTCGGCGGTCGCCAGCGCGTTCATCGGGCCGCCGAGCGAACCCATCTCGTACGGGGTGACGGTCCCGTCGTCGTGATACACCATCGTCGCGGTGAGGTTCGACGAGAAGTCCTCGACGCGGTTTACGGCGTCGAGGACGGCATCCCACCCGCAGACCGCGTAGAAACCGGAGTCGCCGATGCGGTTGACCCCCGCCGCGCTGCGCATCCGGTCGTACAACGGGTAGGGGTCCTGGATCGCGGCGCTTCCGAAGAATGCGCACGGATCCACCACGGCGGTCATGAGCCAAGGCTGAGCGGTGCCCGTGAGCTGCGTCAACGGGTCGCGGGGAACCTGCGGAGCCGCGTTGGACGTGCGGGGCGTGGGTTCTCTCAGGCCACCGCGCCGACCAGCACCGCCGATGAGAGAAGCGGCGGATTTTTTCGCACGATGATAAAACGAGTTGGTGGTTTCGCTGCGGGGACGCCGCTGATGGGCGACGACTGGCTAGTCGGGCGCGACCGCCACAGCGCGGGCGTCGAGCGGATCTACGCCGCGGCCGCCGACCTCATGGTCCGGCGGGGCTACGAGGCGTTGCGCATCGAGGACCTGGCCGCCGCCGTCCACTGTTCACCGGCGACGATCTACCGCCATGCCGGCGGCAAGGCGCAGATCCGGGACGCGGTGATGGGCCGGCAAGCGGAGCGCATCCTCGATTCGGTACGTGCGGCGATCGCCGGGCTGACCGGTACCGACCGCGTCGTCACCGCCACCACCGTCGCGCTGCGGCGCCTGCGGGCGGACCCCCTCGCGCAACTCATGCGCACGAGAACCGCGGCGCGCAGCAACGAGTGGCTGACCGACTCACCCGTCGTCGCCCGCTTCGCCACCGAGATGGTCGGCCTCAGCGAGCCCGACCCCCTGGCGGCGCAATGGCTGATCCGGGTGTTCCTGGCGCTGTGGTGTTGGCCCCTGGGCGACGCCGATGCCGAGGAGGCCATGGTGCGCCGGTTCCTCGGGCCGCCCTACGCCATCGACCGGTGATGCCGGCGCTTCGGAGATGACCGCGGGCCACGGCGCCCGCCGGCCGGGCTGACGACGTCAGGCACCGATGCGCAGCGCGCCGGGCGCGGTGTCGGGCACCGCGGGGTGGGCCGGCAGCACCGGCCGGACCCGCACGTAGCCCGAGCCCAGCGGCGGGCGCGGGTCCGGCTCACCCTTGTTCGGCCACAGCGAGGTGGCCCGTTCGGCGAGCGCGGTGATGGTCAGCGACGGGTTGACGCCCAAGTTCGCGGTGATCGTCGAGCCGTCGATGACGTGCAGCCCCGGATACCCGTGCATGCGGTGGTAGGGATCCACGACGCCGTCGGCGGCCGTCTCACCGATCACGCAGCCCCCGATGAAGTGCCCCGTCATCGGGATGTCCGCCAGATCCGCCCAGGCGCCGCCGGCGATGCCGTCGAGGTGCTCGGCCGCGCGGCGGGCGACCTCGTGGCCGACCGGGATCCACGTCGGGTTCGGCTCCCCCACGCCCTGCCGCGTCACCATGCGCCGCCCGAACAGCCAGCGCCGGGTGCAGGTGGTCAGCGAATTGTCGTGGGTCTGCATCACCAGCAGGGGGATCGTCTGCTCCGACCAGTTTCGCGGGTTCAGCAGGCGGCGCAGGTCTTGGCGTTGGCGCGCAAGCTCTTTCAATCCCGTCCGCCAGCGCCGGCCGCCCTCGTGCAGGTTCGCCGAACCGTCGACCAGCACGGTGCCCAGCAACCCCATCAGGTTGGAGTCGTGCCCATAGCGGCACGGCTCCACGTGGGTGTGCTCGTCCGGATGGATCGAGGAGGTGATCGCGACGCCCTCCGAGTAGTCCACGTCGTCGCCGCGTGCCCGCACCGCCAGGATCGCCTCGGAGTTGGTGCGCGACAACTCGCCCAGGCGCGGCGAGACGTTCGGCAGGCTGCCGCGGTCGCGCAGCCGGTGCAGCAACCGTTGGGTCCCCAGCGCGGCGGCCGAGAACACGACCTGCTCGGCGGTGAACGTGCGGCGGCCCCGGCGCAGCTTGCCCCCGGTGCGACGCGTCGCGACGTCGTACCCGCCACCCGGGCGGGGCCGCACGTCGACCACCGTGGTCAGCGGATGTACACTCGCGCCGAGCTTTTCGGCCAGGTACAGGTAGTTCTTGACCAACGTGTTCTTGGCGTTGTGCCGACACCCCGTCATGCATTCCCCGCAGTGCCGGCACGCGTTGCGATCCGGCCCGGCCCCGCCGAAGTAGGGGTCGCCGACCGGGGCGCCCGGGGCGGCCAGCTCACCGTCGGCGCCGGTGAAGCACACCCCGACCCGGGTGGCGTGGAAGGTGTCCGCGACGCCGAGATCGGTGGCCACCTGCAGCATCACCTTGTCCGACGGCGTCGTTCGCGGGTAGGTCTCGACGCCGAGCATCCGGGAGGCCTGGCTGTAACAGGGCGCCAGCTCGTCCTTCCAGTCCGTGATCGTGCTCCAGCGCGGGTCGGCGTAGAACGGGTCGCCGGGCTCGTAGAGGGTGTTCGCGTAGACCAGCGAGCCCCCGCCCACGCCCGCGCCGCTGAGCACGACGGCGTCGGACAGGACGTCGATGCGCTGGATGCCGTAACAGCCGACGGCGGGCCGGAAAAGGTAATCCCTGATGTGCCAACTGTTTTTAGCCAGGTCCTGGTCGCGGAACCGGCGGCCCGCCTCCAGCACGCCGACGCGGTACCCCTTTTCGCTCAGGCGCAGCGCCGTGACGCTTCCCCCGAAGCCGGACCCGATCACCAGCACGTCGTAGTCGAACGTCACGCGTTGACCCCCTCGGCGACTCGCCGCGGCCGTACCTCGACGTAATCCGCGAGATTCACTGTGTCGGTGCGGCGCTGATATTCGCGCACCAGCCCGGGCCAGTTGGTGGTGACGCGGCCCGAGGCGGTGCGATACCAGGAGTCGCAGGTGGTCCACACCCCGGAATCCAGACGGGACTGCACGTCGGTGTCGTAGGCCTGCTCGACGGTGTCCCGAATCTCCAACGCTCGCAGCTCATTTGAGCGGCTGAGCCGTTCGGTGATCTGCCGGATGTAGCGGGCCTGCTGCTCCATCATCAGGATGATCGAACTGGTGCCGAGGTTGGTGTTCGGGCCGTAGATGAGGAACATGTTCGGGAAGCCCGGCACGGACATGCCGAGGTGCGCCCGGGCCCCCTCCGCCCACTCGCCGTGCAGGTCGCGCCCGTCGCGCCCGGTGATCGTCATCGGCGCCAGGAATTCGGTGGCCTTGAACCCGGTGCCGTAGATGATGACGTCCACCTCGTGCAGCCGTCCGTCGGCGGTGCGCACGCCCGTCGCCGTCACCTCGGCGATGGGCTCGGTCTGTACGGCGACGTTCTCCTTGGCCAGGGCCGGATACCAGTCGCTGCTGAACAACACCCGCTTGCAGCCCACCGGGTAATCGGGGGTGAGCTTGGCCCGCAGCACCGGGTCCTTGACGTGCCACTTCAAGTTCAGCGACGCGAGCACCCCCACCAGGCGGGCCAGCAGCGCCACCCTGGTCAGGGCGAGACCGAAGAACTCCGAGATCTGCCAGATCAGGCCCCGCATCGCGGCGGCGAACACCGGCACCTTCGCGAAGGCGGCGTGGTGCGCGCCGGTGTAGGCCCGGTCGGGCTTGGGGATGACGTACGGCGCCGACCGCTGGAAAACGGTGACGCGCCGCGCGGTTTCGCGGATCCGCGGAACGAACTGGATGGCGGACGCCCCGGTGCCGAGGACCGCGATTCGCTTGCCGGCCAAGTCGACGTCGTGACGCCACTGCGCCGAGTGAAACGACGGCCCCGCGAACGTGTCCAGCCCCGGGATGGCCGGCAGCGACGGTCGCGACAGCTGGCCCACCGCGGGCACCAGCACGTCGGCTTCGTAGTTTTCGCCGCCCGCGGTCGCCACCCGCCAGGTGGCGGTGTCCTCGTCGTACTGCGCCGAGGTCACCTCCACCCCGGTGCGCACCAGGTCGCGCAGCCCGAACCGGTCGGCCGTGTCGTGGATATAGCCGAGGATGTCGGGCTGCTCGGCGTAGCGCCGGCCCCAGTCGGTTTTCCGCGCGAACGAATAGGAATACAGGTTCGACGGGACGTCACACGCGGCGCCGGGGTAGGTGTTCTCCCGCCAGACGCCGCCGATGTCGTCGGCCTTCTCCAGCACCGTCACCTCGGCGAGGCCGTCCTTGGAGAGCTCGTAGGCGGCGGCGAGGCCGCCGAAGCCGGCCCCGATCACCAGTACGCGAGGACGAGTCGTGGAAGTCATACGTCCAACGTAGGGGCTGGTCGCGGCTCGGCGGCAGCCAATTGCGGTCGCGAAATCCAGGATTCCGGCCACGCTGCCGGCGCGCCCGGCCGCCGAAAGCTCACACCGCCAGCGGCCGCGCGCGCGGCGCCACCGAGCGCTGATAGCGCGCCGGGGTGGTGCCCGTCCAGCGCTTGAACGCCGCGATGAAACTGGTCGCCTCGGCGTAGCCGAGCCGCAGCGCGACGTCCTCGACCGTCAGCGCGCCCGTCGCCAACAGCTCCTCGGCGAGGACGCGGTGCACCTCCTCGGCCAGCTCCCGAAAGCTCGTGTTCTCCTCGGCCAGCCGGCGCCGCAGCGTCCGCTCGCTCATCGCCAGCTGCCGGGCGATGCCCGCGATCGTGTGCGGTTCGCCGTCGATGGAGGCGAGCCGGTCGCGGACCTGCCGGGCCACGCCGGTGCGGGCCCGGCGGGTCTCCAGCAACGCCTGGCACTGCTGCTCGCACATGGCCACGCTCAGCTCGCTGGCGCGGGGCAGCCGGTTGCTCAGCAACGCCGCCGGAAAGCTCGCCGCGTTCACCGGCGCGCCGTAGGTGGGCGTCACGCCGAACACGTCCCGGGCCGCGGCGTCGCCCGAAGACGGTGCGGGGCCGCTGAATTCGATCGCCGTGAACGGGACCGGGCTGCCCAGCAGCTCGGCCATCACCTTGGCGATCGCGGTCAGGTCCCGGCGCACCAGGAATTGCGCCACCGGGCCGGTCAGGTCGGGCAGGTCCAGGCGGATGGCCGCCACCGGCCCGTCGACCGTGACGCTGGGCAGGCAGAAGCCGTAGCTGAGCTCGTAGTAGCGGGCCGCGAACCGCACGGCGTCGCCCAGCGTCGAACTGGTCAGGCACGCGAAGCCGAAGATGCCGAGCGACCCGACGTGGTAGCTGCCGCCCACTCGCATGCCCAGCTGCGTGGCCTCCCCGGCCAGCCGGGTGACCAGGTTGGTCGCGACGGTCAGCTCCTGGCGCCCGAGGATGGTCCGGTCGTGGTCGTGCAGGTCGGCCTCCGACAGGCCGGAGCCGTCCAGCACGTCGCCGGCGGCCAGGCCGTTGCGGCAACCGAAGTCGGTCATCAGGACGACGCTGGCCATGTTGCGCGGGAAATCCCAGTGCGACACCTGCTGCCCGGCGAACACCTGCACGTCGTCCATCGGCGGATCAGCTTGCCGGCAACCGGATCTGCACGATGTCGGAGGCGTGCAGCCCGCCCGCCACCACCACGCCGTTGCGCTCGGCGACACTGGTGACGAAGTCGTAGGAGCCGTCCTCGCTGCGCAGGTCGTGGACCAGCCGCCCTTGGAGGTCGAAGGCCATGACCCAGGCGATCGGCGTGGCCTTGGGCCGCACGGCGGTCGGCAGGTTCCACAGCACCGTCCGCAGGAACCCCGGGCGCGGCAGCAGCCTGTCGAGCAGCGCGTTGCGCGGGGCGGCGACCGCCACCCAGATCAGCCCGTCGCTGCCGAGGCTGATGTTGTCCGGCAACCCGGGCAGGTTTTCGACGAGCGGCTCGACGCTGCTGGTCTTGGCGCCGGTCAGCCAATACCGGCTCACGCGGTAGCCCTCGGTCTCGGCGAACAGCAGGTGCGATTCGTCGGGCGCCAGGGCCAGCCCGTTGGCGAACTTGAGGCCGTCGCGCAAGACGGTGACCACCCCGTCGGCGTCCAGGCGCACCAACAGCCCCGTGCAGGAGTGCTCGAAGACGTCGCCGAGGTAGTGCTGCAGGTCCCAGCGGCGGCTGGAGACGGTGAACCAGATCGTGCCGTCGGCGCCGTCGACGACGTTGCTGGCGAAGCGCAGCGGGGCGCCGGCGACGTGATCGACGAGGACGCGCACGCCGCCGTCGGGCGACATCCGCAGCAGACCGCGGTCGTGATCGCAGATCAGCACCGAGCCGTCGCGGCCGGGCTGCAAGCCGAGCGGCCGCCCCCCGGTGCGACCCACCAGGGTGCGCCGGCCCGTGGCCGGATCGATGCGCACGATGCTGCCGTCGGCCAAGCCGGTCAGCACTAGGCCGTCCCGGTCGAAGATGACGTCCTCGGGCCCCTCGCCGCCGGTGGGAAATCGGCGCGTGATGGCGAAGGGGGCGGTGCGGTCGGTGCGGCCCTGCTCGGGCGGGGCCGGCGGGGGCGTCCAGGATCCGGTCTTGAGAATCCGGCGGGCCTGCGTCACTGCGGTTGACCCCCTTCGGGATTGGCGGCGCGCTCCTCGGCGCGGCGGATCTTGACCCCGGCGGCGAACATCTGCCGTTCGTAGAGCGGGCGGGCCAGCCGCTTGGTCCAGGCGGCCACCCGCGCCTGGCGGTCGGGCAGCACCAGGAACTCCTTGCGTGCCACGGCCGCGACGACGCGGGCCGCGATGTCGTCGGCGCTGCGCGGCGCGCGGTCGATCAGCTTGGCCGCCACCTGGTCGGCCATCGGGTCGCCGCCGCCCAGCGACGACGACAGGTTGCTGCGGAAGAACGACGGGCACACCACCGACACGTCGACGCCCCACGGGCGCAGTTCGTAGCGCAGGCTCTCCGAGAGCGCGACGACGGCGGCCTTACTCGCCGAATACGAGCTCATCGCCGCGGGGTGCACCAGCCCGGCGAGCGAGGCGACGTTGACGACGTGGCCGGCACCCTGCCGCTTGAACAGCGGCACCAAGGCGCGGCAGCCGTTGACCGCGCCGAGCACGTTGATCCTCAGCACCCTGTCCCAGTGGTCGTCGTCGACGTGGTCGATGCGCCCACCGGCGGCGATGCCGGCGTTGTTGACCAGCACATCGAGCCCGCCGAACTCGCCGGCGACGCGCTCGGCCGCGGCGGCCCAATCCGCGGCGGAGCTGATGTCCAGGCGTTGGTAGAACGCCCCCGGCGGCGGGGCCGCCGGCTCGGCGAGATCGGCGATGAGCACGCGGGCGCCGGCCCGGGCATAGCGGGCGGCCAGGGCGGCTCCGAGGCCGGACGAACCGCCGGTGATCAGCACGCGCGTCATCGGCTGGCCCCGTGCTTGCCGAGTTCCACCCGCGCGATGACGTTCTTGTGGACCTCGTCGGGGCCGTCGGCCAGCCGCACCGCCCGGGCGGCGGTCCAGGCGCCGGAGAGCGGGAAGTCGCTCGACATCCCGCCGCCGCCGTGGATCTGCATGGCGAAATCGATGACCTGCTGGGCCACGTTCGGGGCGGCCACCTTGATCGCGCTGACCTCGCTAAGCGCGCCGAGCGGTCCGACCGTGTCGAGCTTGTACGCGGCGTCGAGGATGAGCAGCCGCGTCGAGTCGATCGCGATCCTGGCCTCGGCCACCCGTTCCCGGTTGCCGCCCAGGTTGATGAGCGGCTTGCCGAACGCCGTTCGGGCCAGGCCGCGCTCGCAGGCCAGGTGCAGCGCCCGCTCGGCCAGCCCGACCATCCGCATGGCGTGATGCACCCGGCCGGGCCCCAGCCGGCCCTGCGCGATCTCGAACGCGCGCCCGGGGCCGGCGATGACGTTGTCCAGCGGCACCCGCACGTCGGTGAACGACACCTCGCCGTGCCCGAACGGCTCGTCCAAGAAGCCCATGGTGTCCAGCATCCGCTCCACCTTGACGCCCGGGGCGTCGCGCGGGACCAGCACCATCGAGTGCCGCGCGTACTTGCCCGCCTGCGGGTCGGTGAGGCCCATGACGATCAGGACGGCGCAGTCGGGATGCCCGATCCCGGTGGTCCACCATTTGCGGCCGTTGATCACCACCTGGTCGCCGTCGACCACGGCGGTCAGCTGCATGTTGGTGGCGTCGGAGGACGCCACGTCGGGTTCGGTCATCGCGAAGGCCGTGCGGACGTCCCCCGCGAGCAGCGGTTCGAGCCACCGCGCCCGTTGCCGCTCGCTGCCGTAGCGCAACAGCACCTCGGCGTTGCCGGAATCCGGTGCGTTGCAGTTGAATACGTACGGCGCCAAGAAGGACCAGCCCGTCGCCTCGGCGATCGGGGCGTAGTCGACGTTGCTCAGCCCGGCGCCGCCGCGGGTGCCGAACTGCTGGGCGTAGGCGCCCTCGTGGCCGGCCGGCAGGAACATATTCCACAGGCCTCGGGCCCGGGCCTCGCGGCGCAGGGCGTGCACCTCCTCGGGCACCTGCCACAGGTCGGCGCCACACCCGTCGCGGCGCGCCTCGAGCTGCCGGCGGTGCAGCGCCTCCTCGACCGGCAGAATTTCGTCGGCGACGAACGCCCGCACCTCGTCGGCCAGCTCGGCCGCGCGCGGGGAAACAGACAGATCCATGCCCTCGACGGTATGCCCTGACCGGCCGTAGCCAGCCGGCTAGTCCGTTGGTGTCCGCGGGTCACCCTGACGGGCGGTCATTCGACTGCATGGGCGCGCACTGCCGCCCGTACCGCGACGACGTTCTGCGCCGCGCCGTAGCGGGCCTAGGCTCTCGGGGAAACCCCTCGATCGTAGGAGACAGTCACGATGACGAAAGCCGTTGGCAGAGTCGCCGGCAAGGTCGCGTTCATCACCGGCGCCGCGCGCGGCCAAGGCCGAGAGCACGCCGTCCGCCTCGCCGAGGAGGGCGCCGACATCATCGCCGTGGACCTCTGCGGCGACGTCGACGGCGTCATCTACCCGGGAGCGACCGAGGCCGACCTCGACGAGACCGCGACGCTGGTCGAGAAGTCGGGGCGGCGCATCGTGGCCGCCAAGGCCGACGTCCGAGACGTCGCCGGTCTGCGCGATGCGCTGCAGCGGGGCGTCGACGAGTTGGGCCGTCCCGACGTCGTGATCGCCAACGCCGGCATCAGCGGCAGCCCCGCGCCCGCCGCGCTGATCGAAGAGACGGCCTGGCAGACGATGCTCGACATCAATCTCACCGGGGTCTGGCACACCATCAAGGTGGCGGTGCCGCACATGTCCGACGGGCGCGGCGGCTCCATCATCCTGGTGAGCTCCATGCTGGGGCTGCGCGGCGGCGGGTACATGGCCCACTACGCCTCGGCGAAGCACGGCGTCGTCGGGCTGATGAATTCTCTGGCGAACGAGCTTGCGCCCCAGCTGATTCGGGTCAACTCGATCCATCCCGGCAACATCCGCACGCCGATGATCGACAACGAGCCGTTCCACCGCACGCTGCGGCCGGACCTGCCCGAACCCACCATGGACGACACGGCGGCGGTGCTCGGGCACTTCCACATGCTGCCGGTGCCGGTCATCGAGGCGCGCGCCGTCAGCAATGCGGTGCTGTTCCTCGCCTCGGACGAGGCGCAGTACATCACCGGCGCGGCGTTGCCGATCGACGCGGGTGCCACCGCGAAGTTCTGACGCGAACTTCTAGGCCGCCAGCTCGTCGTCGCGCTCGACGGCGGCCGCCGCGCGCTTGGCGCGGCGCCAGCCGCGCACGGTCGCGATCGCGGTCTTGAGCCCGCGCCGCCGGCCTGTGGCCGGGTCGGTGCCCGCGAAGCCGGGCCCCAGCTCGGCGAACATCCGCTCGCTGCGGGTCTCGGGCGCGTTGTCGGCGTCGTCGCGCAGGCACTCGTTGGGCAGCGACAGCTTCGCCAGCGTCCGCCACGTCTTGGCGTACTGCAGCAGGAACGAGCCGGTGGTGTAAGGCAAGTCGTAGGAGTCGCAGACCTCGCGCACCCGCACCGAGATCTCGTGCAGCCGGTTGCTCGGCAGATCCGGGTACAGGTGGTGCTCGATCTGGTGGCACAGGTTGCCGCTCATGAACCGCAGCAGCGGCCCGGCCTCGAAATTGGCGCTGCCCAGCATCTGGCGCAGGTACCACTGGCCCTTGGTCTCGCCGATCATGTCGGTCTTGGTGAACTTCTCCGCGCCATCGGGGAAGTGTCCGCAGAAGATCACGGCGTTGGCCCACACGTTGCGGATCACGTTGGCGGTCGCGTTGGCCGTCAGCGTGGACCGATAGGTCGCGCCGGGTGACACCGCGGTGAGCGCGGGGAAGGCGACGTAGTCCTTGAGCACCTGCCGCCCCGCCTTGGCCAGGAATTCGTCGACCCGCTGCCGGGCGTCGTCCTGGTCCATGCGCTTCTTGACGATCTTGCCGAGCTCCACGTGCTGCAGGCCGACGCCCCACTCGAACAGCAGCGCGAGCATGGTGTTGTAGACCAGGTTGAGCAGGTTGAACCGCTTCCAGCGCTGGTCGCGGGTGACGCGCAGCAGGCCGTAGCCGACGTCGTCGTCCATCCCGAGGATGTTGGTGTACTTGTGGTGCACGAAGTTGTGCGTGTAACGCCAGTGCTTGGACGACCCGCTCATGTCCCACTCCCACGTCGAGGAGTGAATCTCCGGGTCGTTCATCCAGTCCCACTGGCCGTGCATGACGTTGTGGCCGATCTCCATGTTCTCGACGATCTTGGCCACGCCCAGGGTCAGGGCGCCCGCCCACCAGGCCGACCGGCGCGAGCTCGCGGCCAGCGTGAGCCGGCCCGCGACCTCCAAAGCCCGCTGGGCGGCAATGGTGCGACGGATGTAGCGGGCGTCGCGATCCCCGCGCGATTCTTCGACGTCCTGGCGGATGGCGTCGAGCTCAGCGGCCAGGTTTTCGATGTCGGTGTCCGTCAGATGGGCGAATACGTCGACGTCGGTGATCGCCATCGTCGTCCTCCCTCCGGTTGATGGTGTTCCGGCCTAAGCCAGTGCCGTACCTACGCTATCGTAACCTACGAATCCGTAGGTTACCAATGAGTAGCCTTTAGATGTCGAGCACACAGTCGCCAGAGGCGGCCGACACGCAAGTCTGGATGCGCGAGCCCGGCTCATGCTCGACGCCGGTACGCAGGTCGCGGACGTGGCCCTCCACCAGGCTAACCACGCACGACTGGCAGATGCCCATCCGGCAGCCGAACGGCATCTGCACACCGGCGCTTTCGCCGGCGTCCATCAGCGACGTCGCGGCGTCCGCGGCCACCGTGCGCCCGCTCTGGGCGAAGGTCACCGCGCCGCCGGCGCCGGCCGGGGCCGCCTTCGACACCGCGAAACGCTCGAGGTGCAGCCGGTCGCCGATGCCGGCGGACGTCCAGATCCGCTCCGCCTGCGTCAGCAGGCCCTCCGGCCCGCAGGCCCAGGTGTGGCGTTCGCGCCAGTCCGGCACGTCGTGATCGAGCAGGTTCAGGTCGAGCCGGCCCTGGGTGCGGGTCTGACGCAGCAACAGCCGGTAACCCGGGTGGTCGGCGGCCAGGGCGGCCAGCTCGGCACCGAACATGACGTCGGACTCGGTGGGCGCCGAGTGCAGATGCGCGATGTCGCCGATCTGATTGCGGCGGGCCAGGGTGCGCAGCATCGACATCACCGGCGTGATCCCGGAGCCGGCGGTGAGGAACAGGATGGAGGCCGGCGCCGGGTCGGGCAGCACGAAGTTGCCCTGCGGCGCGGCGAGCCGGACGATGGTTCCCGGTTCGACGCCGGCCACCAGGTGGGTCGACAGGAAGCCTTCGGGCATCGCCTTGACGGTGATGGTCACCGTCCGGGGCGCGCCGGATCCCCTGCCCAGGGTGCCCGTGGCCGGCGTCGAGGTGAGCGAGTAGGACCGCCACCGCCAGCGCCCGTTCATCAACAGGCCGATGCCGATGTACTGGCCGGGTTCGTAGTCGAAGTTGAAGCCCCAGCCCGGCTTGATGACCAGGGTCGCGGAATCCTCGGTCTCGCGGCGCACCTCGAGGATCCGGCCCCGCAGCTCGCGCGCCGACCACAGCGGGTTGGCCAGGTGCAGGTAGTCGTCGGGCAGCAGCGGCGTGGTGATGCGCGCGGCGATCTTGCGCAGCAGATGCCACCCGGGATTGCGCTCGGCGCCCGCGATGACGGGCCGCTTGGTGTCGGCGATGTGCGCGGCCATCGGTGTCGAATCCTTACCCACGGGGAAGCTCCTGCATACGGCGCGGCGTTGTGGCTTCCTGCTTGCAATCGGCGCGATCCCGCGCCGCCCGGCCTGCACCCTACGGTACCGTAACTTACGGTACCGTAGCCAGCGGTGCGTCAGAGCAGGTCAAGCAGAAACGGCAGCTCTTGGTTGGCGTACCAAGCCAAATCATGGTCTTGCGCGTCGCCCACGATCAACTCGGCGTCCTCATCGCCCAGGTCGGCGTCGTCGACGGCCTCGATCGCCCTGGCGACCGCCGCTTCGGCCGCCGCGTTGTCGACGTAGGCGGCGATCACGTCCTCGGCCCGGACCGGCCCGGCGAGCCGGACCACCGCGTCGTCCAGGTCGGGCCGGTAGGTGGCTCCCTCGACCTCGGCCGCCAGCACGGCCCGCCGCGGCGGCAGGGCGTCCGGCGCGGCGGTGGGGTCGTCGTGCGCCAGCAGCCGCAGCGACGCCAGCGCCGCCTCCCGCAACGCCACGTCGGCCAGTTCGTCGTCGTCGCCCTCGGCGTAGGCCTCGCGCAGCGCCGGCGTCAGCGCGAACGCCGTGCCGTTGACCGGCCACAGGGACCCGTCGGCGACGAGCTGCCGCAGCATGCGCAGCGTGGCGGGAATGTAGACGACGGTCACCGGGCCGCTCCCTCGATCAACGTGGCCGCATAGTCGTCGACGTAGGTCGACAGCTCGCGCGGGGGCCGGCGATAGGCGCCGCTGACCACGGGCCGCCGCGGCAGCGTCACCTCCGGCGTCTGCACCTCGTGGTAATCCACGGTCGAGAGCAGGTGGGCCATCATGTTCAGCCGCGCATGCTTCTTGATGTCGGACTCGACGACGTACCAGGGGCTGGCCGGGGTGTCGGTGTGCACCATCATCTCGTCCTTGGCGCGGGAGTAATCCTCCCAGCGGTACACCGATTCGAGGTCCATGGTCGAGAGCTTCCAGCGGCGCACGGGGTCGTTGCGCCGGGCCTTGAACCGGCGCAGTTGCTCGCCCTCGGACACCGAGAACCAGTACTTGCGAAGCAGGATCCCGTCGTCGATCAGCATCTGCTCGAAGATGGGCGTCTGCCGCAGAAACAGGGCGTGCTCGTGGGGCGTACAGAATCCCATCACTTTTTCGATGCCGGCGCGGTTGTACCAGGACCGGTCGAACAGCACGATCTCGCCCTTGGCGGGCAAGTGCGCGATGTAGCGCTGGAAATACCATTGCCCGCGTTCCCGGTCGGTGGGCACCGGCAGCGCCGCGACCTGCACCACCCGCGGGCTGAGGTATTCGGTGATCCGCTTGATGGCGCCGCCCTTGCCCGCGGCGTCGCGGCCCTCGAAGAGGACCACCAGCCGGGCCCCGCTGTGGCGCACCCATTCCTGAAGTTTGACGAATTCCGTTTGCAGCCGGAACAATTCGGCTTCGTAGACGGCGTCGGAGATCTTGGGCGCCGATTTCTTCTTGCTCGCCTTCGCGGTGGCGGTGCTCACGTCAACGAATGATAGAGCTCGGCGGCCGTTTCGACCCGAGCCGCTAGCGGGACGCGTCGAGCAGTTCCTCCAGGGATTGCGCCAGCAGGCCGGGCAGCAGGTCCACGTCGCTCATGGCCTCGCGGTCGGCGTTGATCCCGAAGTAGAGCATGCCGTTGTAGGACGTCACGCTGATCGCCAGCGCCTGGTTGTGCAGCAGCGGCGGCACGGCGTAGGTCTCCAGCAGCTTGGTGCCCGCGACGTACATCTGCTTTTGGGCGCCCGGCGCGTTGGTGATCAGCAGGTTGAAGGTGCGCTTGGAGAAGCTGGGAAAGCTGGTGGCGACCCGGATTCCCATGGCGTGCAGCGTGGGCGGCGCGAAACCCGACAGCGTGACGATGGTCCGGGCGTCCACCAGCCGGGCTGCGGTGGGGTTCGACTCGGTGGCGTGCGCGATCTGCGACAGCCGCACCACGGCGTTGGGCTCGCCGACGGGCAGGTCGACCAGGAAGGGCATTACCTGGCTGATCGCCTGCCCGGGTCCGGTCGCGTCGAGCTGGCCGTCGGCGTACACCGACAGCGGCGCCATGGCGCGCACCGTCGCCGACGTCGCGACGGCGACCCCGCGCGACATCAGCCAATTGCCGAGGGCCCCGGCGATGACTGCGAGCACCACGTCGTTGACGTCGCAGTCGTACCGGGCGCGCACGGCGCGGTAGTCCTCCAGGCTGCCGCTGGCGACGGTGAATCGCCGGTGGCGGGACACGGTGGCGTTGAGCGGGCTGCTGGGAGCGGTGCCGCGGGCGATCGTCCGGGCGAAGTCCAGGACCCGGCGGCCCGCGTCGATCAGCTCGCCGTGGTTGGTCACCAGGGCGCCGACCGCCGATCCGACGGCCTGCAGCTGGGTGCCGGGGCCCACGAACCAGTCGCCGATCGCCCCCAGCATCAGCCGGGTGTTGCCGGGGTCGCGTTCGGGCACCCAGATGTCCTCGGGGAAGGTCGGCGGCCGCTTGGTCCGATCGGCGATGACGTGGTTGAGCTCCAGCGCCGTCATGCCGTTGATCAGGGCCTGGTGCGACTTGGTGTAGAGGGCGACGCGGTTCTTCGACAGACCCTCGACGACGTACATCTCCCACAGCGGCCGGGTCTTGTCGAGGGGCCGCGCCGCGAGGCGGGCGATCAGCTCATGAAGCTGCTCGTCGCTGCCCGGCGACGGCAGCGCCGACCGCCGCACGTGGTAGGTGATGTCGAAGTCGCTGTCGTCGAGCCACACGGGCCGCGCGGTGCCGCCCGGGACTTCCCGCACCTTTTGCCGGTACCGCGGTATTTGCGGGAGGCGCTGCTCGACCATCGCGAGCACCGTTTCGTAGCTCAGCCCGGCGCGCGGGCGGCGCAGGATGGACAGCGACCCCACATACATCGGGGTGGCGGTGTTCTCGAGCCGGAAGAAGGACGCGTCGGACGGGGACAACCGGGTCACCATGCGGGCCGTCCTCCTTCGTCATTCGTCAGCACGGCACGAGCGGGACCCATGCCTGGCCCACGGTAATCGCCGGGCCGGTGCGCCGGGTCAGCGCGGGTACGCGCGCGCTCGAGTTGTGCCATGATGACCCACGACCACTGTCTGCCACTCTCCAGCGGGCTGCCGGTTATACCGAGGAGTTGGAGAGTGCGCGTTGAACATTAGTCCCGTTGCGCAACCGGCTGGCGCTTTCACCGTCACGCCCGTCGTCGATTACGAACCCCCGACCAAGGCCGCCCCGCGAGTCGTCCCCGCGTGTCGGCCGGCCGCGCGGGCCGCGTCGCGCCGCGGCGGTCAGGCCCCGCACCGGCCGCATGCCCCGCAGCCTGCGGCGGGCCCCCCGATCGCGCTGTCCGCCCCGATGCGCCAGGCCGCGAGCTTCGCCGACGCCGCGCTGCGCCGGGTGCTGGAGGTGCTCGACC
>NZ_LZJC01000099.1 GCF_001666755.1 Mycobacterium sp. E1214
TGCCGAGCTCGAAATCGGCCCCCGCGAACGACATTCCCATCGCCCGGGTGGCCGTCAGCGATTCCGGCGTGCTGGCCGTCGACCAGCCCGGCTACGGCCACTCCGACAAGCGCGCCGAGCACGGCCAGTTCAACCACTACGCGGCGCGCGCCCTGCACGGGCTGTTCGATCAGCTGGGGCTGAAACGCGTTCCGCTGGTGGGCAATTCGCTGGGCGGGGGCACCGCGGTGCGGTTCGCCCTGGACTACCCGGATCGCGCCGGGCGCCTGGTGCTGATGGGGCCTGGCGGCCTGAGCGTCAACCTGTTCGCGCCCGACCCGACCGAGGGTGTCAAACGGCTCGGCAAGTTCTCGGTCGACCCCACCCGGGAGAACCTCGAGGCGTTCCTGCGGGTGATGGTCTACGACCAAAAACTGATCACCCCCGAGTTGGTGGACCAGCGGTTCGCGTTGGCCAGCACGCCGGAATCGCTGACGGCCACCCGGGCGATGGGAATGTCGTTCGCGGGGGCCGATTTCGAGCTCGGCA
>NZ_LZJC01000100.1 GCF_001666755.1 Mycobacterium sp. E1214
CGAGGGCGTGCAGATCTCGACGATCTCGTTCGGCACGCCCTACGGCACCGTCGACTACGAGGGGGCCACCATCCCGGTGCCCGTGGACGACCAGACCCTGCAGAAAATCTGCGAGATCACCGACGGCCAGTCGTTTCACGCCGACAGCCTGGACTCGCTGAAGAACGTCTACACGACCCTGCAGCGCCAGATCGGCTACGAGTCCGTGAAGGGCGACGCCAGCCTGGCCTGGATGCTGCTGGGCACCGTCGCCATGGCCGGTGCCGTGCTGGCCGGGCTGCTGCTCAACCGCCGGCTGCCCGCCTGAGTCTCAGGTGGGCAGGCGCCGGTTGAGGACCAACGCCAACACCGTCGCGATCAGCGCCGCGACGACCCCCAGCCGCAACCAGCCGGCGCTGCCGGGGCCGGGCACCGTGCGGTAGCCGATCTCGTTCTCGATGGCGTTGTAGCTCTTGTTGAGCTCGGCGGCGTTGGTCGCGGTGTAGGCCTGCCCGCCGGAGAGCTTGGCGACGGTCTTCATCTGGTCGGTCGAGACGGGCACGGCGACGCGCTGCCCGTCCATCTCGATTTCGCCGCCCTTGGTGCCGAAGGAGATGGTGGAAATCGGGACGCCCTCGTCCTTGGCCAGCCGCGCGGCGGTGAACACCCCGTCGTGCGGGGCGTTGGGGTCCAGCGGCACGTTCTCGGCGCCGTCGGATTCCAGCACGATCCGCGCCGGCGGCGGACCGTCCCCGCCCCCCATCACCGAGCCGACGGTCGCGATGGCCTGCAGCGCGGTGAACAGGCCCTCGCCCGTCGCGGTCTTGGGCGCCGCCTGCAGGCTGTCGATGCCCGCCTTGACGGCCTCCCGATTGGTGGTCGGGGGCACCAACAGCGTGGCGTTGGCCGCGAACTCGACCAGGCCGAGGTTGATCGCGGGCGTCAGCTGCTCGGCGAACTGCTTGCCGGCCTCCTTCGCCGCGGCCAGCCGCGACGGCGGCACG
Source organism: Mycobacterium sp. E1214 (assembly GCF_001666755.1). Classification (GTDB taxonomy): domain Bacteria; phylum Actinomycetota; class Actinomycetes; order Mycobacteriales; family Mycobacteriaceae; genus Mycobacterium. Next base: position 984 of record NZ_LZJC01000100.1, read on the forward strand.
TCGTTGGAGGCCATCGACTCCGACACGTCGATCACCAGCATCACGACCGCCCGGTTCAGCGGGATCCGAATGTCGGACGTCGGCCCGGCCATGGCCGTGGTCAGCAGCACCAGCGACGTGGCCAGCAGGACGGTCGGCAGGTGCCGCCACCGGCTGCGCCGGGCCGGGGCGACCCGCTCGAGCACCTCCATGTTGGCGAACCGCAGCACCCGCCGGCGCCGGGCGAATTGCAGGACGACGTAAAGCCCCACCACCAGCAGCACGGCCAACAGGAACAGGAAGAACCACGGGTTGGCGAACCCGGTCAGCGACACCGGACCCAGCAGGGGCACCTTCATGCCCAGCCACACTAGGCGTCGACGATGTGCCCTGCACCGCCCCCGCCGCCGGGGTTACCCGGCGACGAGGTCGCGGCGCTGGGTGAACTTGATGTCCAGGCTGCGCAGGTGGGTCTGCAGCCCGGCGTCCTGGATCGGGATCAGGTGCGCCGGCTGGTCGGTCTCGTTGTAGTGGGCGTGCCACATCCCCGGCGGGGTGGTGAACGCGCAACCGGCCTGCCAGTCCACCCGGGTGGGGTTGACGATGTCGCCGTGCTCGTCCAGCCGGGTGCCCAGCAGGGAGTAGCAGCCGGTCGACGGCGCGTCCAGGATGAGGTCGAGCGCGACGGACTGGTGCCGGTGCGGGCGTTGGACCTGGTTGGGCGGCAGCACGCCGAACATCGCCCACAGCACGTGGGTGATGGTCAGGGTCTGCTCCTGGTCGGCGTTGGCCAGCAGGACGCTGACGCGGCTCTTCTCGTTGGCGCCGGGCCGCGCGGCGATCTCCTCGAGCTTGGCCACCGCGTCGGACCGGCGGAACTTGGTGGCGCGGAACCGCGGCTCGTCGGCGCGGGTGCCGAGGTAGCGCATCAGCGGCTCGTCGTGCACCCAGTACATGGTCGCGTCGGCGGCGCCGTAGAACACCGACTCGCTGCCGGCGGGCAGGGTCAGGAAGTCACCCTTCTCCCAGCCGACCAGCCGCCCGTTCACCGCCGCGAAGCCGCGGCCGTGCAGCACGTAGTAGAGCTGCGACGTGGCGTTCGGGCTGGTGTGGACCTGCTCGCCGGCACGGATCCGCACGAAGTTGGCCAGCAGCGCCGGGCTGGTCGCCGCGCCGGTGGTGATGCCGAGGTCGGCGGACAGATCCAGGGGGATGACACCGGTCGGCTGGTCGCGGTAGAGCTCCGGGCCGAACTTGGTGACCGGCACCTGCGGGGTGTGCCCCGAGCCGATCGGGTTGGCCGCCTTGGAGTACTCGAAATACTGGGCGTCGTCGGCCCACTCCTCGAAGCGGCCCTCGAAACCGTACTCCGCCACGTTCACCGCGGGCGCGGGGATCGTCGGGTCCAGGTTCGGGATCAGTGACTGCTGCATGGTGGTCATGGGGCCGCCTCACTTTCCGGCTCGGGCATCTTGTGTTTTTATCGTATCCAACTTGTATCTCAGCGTCAACCGGGTTCGCGTCGGCCCAAATTACGCCGCCGCGGTGTACGGTCAGCCACGGTTGAGATACGACTGAGCTACCAGGGGACGACTTGTGGCAACGGACGGGCCGGGCACGGCCAAGGACCGCGCGCTCGCGTACGTCAAGGCGCAGGTGCTCACCGGCACGTTCCCCGGCGGGGAGCTGATCAGCGAGGGCGATGTGGCCGCGGCGCTCGGCATGTCCCGCACGCCCGTGCGCGAGGCGTTCCTGCGGCTGGAGGCCGAGGGCCTGCTGCGGCTCTACCCGCAACGCGGCGCGCTGGTGGTGCCCGTCTCCCCCGACGAGGTGCGCTCGGTGATCGAGGCGCGGCTGGTGCTGGAGCAGTTCGCCGCCGCCAAGGTGGTGGGCCGCGGCCCGGCCGCGTGCGCGGCGGTGTTCGAGCGGCTCGCGGGCGAACTGGACCGGCAGCGCGACGCCGCGGCGGCCGCCGACTGGCCGCAGTTCCTGGACTCCGACCGCGCCTTCCACGCGATCACCCTGCAGGAGTCGGCGAACGCCATCCTGTCGGATTTCTATGCGTCCCTGCGGGATCGGCAGATGCGGATGATCGGGGAATCGGCGCTGCGCGACCCGCGGCGGGTGACGACGATCCTCGACGAGCACCGCGAGATCGCGGAGGCGGTGCGCGACGCGGACGGCGAGCGGGCCGCGCGCGCCGTGCGGACGCACCTGGCGAGCACGGTGCGGGCCATCGGGCTCGCCGTCGACTGAAAAATGTTACAAGTCGCCGGATTCGGGAAATCCCCTCCTCAGATGGCGCCCACTCCGGGAGCCGCTACAACAGGAGTCGCAAAATGATCGGATCCGTAATCCTCGCCGTTGTGGTTGGCGCGATCATCGGTGTGGTCGCCCGCCTCGTGATGCCTGGCCGCCAGAACGTCGGCATGGTGATGACAGTCGTCCTCGGGGCGATCGGCGGTTTGGTGGGCTCCTGGCTGGCCGCCCACTTCGGTTACCAGAACGCCAACGGTGGCATCGCCTGGATTCCGTTCTTCATCGGAGTCGCGGTGGCCGCCGTCCTCATCGCCGTCTACGAGGCGGTGACGGGTCGCCGCACCGGCACCCGGTTGCCCCGCTAACCTGCCCGAAAGCGGCGCCGCCCACCCTGTTACGGGTGGGCGGCGTCAGCCGATCAGTACTGCGTACCGCGGCTTGATCACCTCATCGATGATCGCCAGCCGCTCGTCGAACGGAATGAACGCGGACTTCATCGCATTGATGGTGAACCGCTCCAGATCGCTCCACCCGTAGCCGAAAGCCTGTACCAGCCGGTGCATTTCGCGGCTCATGGTGGTGTCGCTCATCAACCGGTTGTCGGTGTTGACCGTCACCCGGAACCGGGCGCGGGCCAGCAGGTCGAACGGGTGCTCCGCGATGCTGTTGACCGCGCCGGTCTGCACATTCGAACTCGGGCACAATTCCAGCGGAATCCGCTTGTCCCGCAGGATCGCCGCGAGCCGGCCCAGCCGGATCTGCCCGGCCCCGCCGCCCCCGTCGAGCACCTCGATGTCGTCGACGATGCGCACCCCGTGCCCCAGCCGGTCGGCGCCACAGAACGCGATCGCCTCGTGGATAGAAGGCAGCCCGAAAGCCTCACCGGCATGAATCGTGAAGCGCGCGTTGTGGTCTCGCATGTATTCAAACGCGTCCAGGTGCCGGGTGGGCGGGTTGCCCGCCTCGGCGCCGGCGATGTCGAACCCCACCACGCCCTTGTCCCGGAACCGGATCGCCAGCTCGGCGATCTCGCGCGACACCGCGGCGTGCCGCATCGCGGTCACCAGCAGGCGAACCACGATCGGGCGGCCCGCGGCCGCGCAGGCCCGCTCCCCGTCGGCGAACCCCGCGAGCACCGCCTCGACGATCTCGTCGAAGGACAGGCCGCGGTCGATGTGCAACTCGGGCGCGAAGCGCACCTCCGCGTAGACCACCGAATCGCCGGCCAAGTCTTCCACGCATTCGAAGGCGACGCGGTGCAGCGCCTCGGGCGTCTGCATCACCGCCACGGTGTGCGAGAACGGCTCCAGGTAGCGCTCCAGCGAGCCGCTGTGCGACCGGGTGCGAAACCAGGTCGCCAGCTCGTCCACGTCGTTGGTGGGCAGCCCGTCGTAGCCGGTCTGGCCGGCGATGTCGACCACCGTCGACGGGCGCAACCCGCCGTCGAGGTGGTCGTGCAGTAACGCCTTGGGCGCCTTGGCAATCTGTGCGAGGTCCAGCTGCGTCGTCACGTGGTGATCCGATCGATGATCAGCGGCCGCGCCACCGGCGGCGCGGCAGCAACGGTCCAGCCACCGGAGAGCTCCGCCAGCGCGGCACCGAAACGCTCCGGGGTGTCGGTGTAGAGGGTGAACAGCGGCTCGCCGGCGGCGACCGGGTCACCCGGGCGGCGGTGCATCCTGACGCCGGCACCGGCCTGCACCCGGTCACCCGGGCGGGTGCGTCCCGCGCCGAGCCGCCAGGCCGCCAGACCCACCGCCATCGCGTCGATGTCGCCCATTGTGCCGCCCCGGTCCGCGGTCACGGTCTCGGCATGCCGACCGAGCGGCAGCGGCACCGACAGGTCACCACCCTGGGCCTCGACGAGCCGGCGGAATCGGTCCATCGCGCTGCCGTCGCGCAGCGTGTCGGCGGGGTCGCGGCCGTCGATCCCGGCGAGGTCGAGCATCTCTTCGGCGAGCCGCAGGGTCAGCTCGACCACGTCGGGCGGCCCGCCGCCGGCTGCCGCCTCGAGCGCCTCGGCGACCTCGAGGGCGTTGCCCACGGTGCGGCCCAGCGGCCGGTTCATGTCCGTCAGCAGCGCGCGGGTGGGCACCCCGTGGGCGGCGCCCAGGCCCACCATGGTGTGCGCCAGCTCGCGGCTCTGGGCTTCCGACGCCAGGAACGCCCCGGAGCCGACCTTGACGTCGAGCACCAGCGCGCCGGCGCCCTCGGCAAGCTTCTTGCTCATCACCGAGCTGGCGATCAGCGGCAAGGCCTCGACGGTGGCCGTGATGTCACGCAGGGCGTACAGCTTCGCGTCAGCGGGGGCCAGGTCGCCCGCGGCGAAGATCGCGGCGCCGACGTCGCGCAGCTGCGCCCGCACCCGCCCGCTGGACAACGCCGCGCCGAACCCGGCGATGGAGTCCAGCTTGTCCAGCGTGCCGCCGGTGTGCCCGAGGCCCCGGCCGGAGGCTTGGGGCACCGCCGCCCCGCAGGCGGCGACGACGGGCACCAGCGGCAACGTGATCTTGTCGCCCACCCCGCCGGTGGAGTGTTTGTCCACGGTCGGCAACCCCAGGCCGGTGAAGTCCAGCCGCTCCCCCGAGGCCAGCATCGCGGCCGTCCAGCGGGCGGTCTCGGCCGCGTCCAGGCCGCGCCACACGATCGCCATCAGCAGCGCGGCCATCTGTTCCTCGGCCACCCGCCCGTGGGTGTACGCGTCGATCACCCAGTCGATCGCGGCGTCGGACAACCGGCCGCCGTCGCGTTTGGTCCTGATCACGGTGGGCGCGTCGAATGCCGGCTCGGTCACGGGGTTCACCTGGGTGCTCAGGGTGTCGTCACGTTGTCGCGGACGAACGACGCGAGCGCGCCGACCAGTTGGGCGGAGAACGGCAGCGGATTGCCGTAGTCGGTTCCGCCGGGGTCCTGCTTGAGGACGTGATCGACGCCGGTGAGGTGGACGTAGTCGACCTTGGCCCCCGCGCCGGACAGCCCGGCCAGCACGAGGTCGACGTCCGAACACGGGATCTGGCGGTCGGCGTCGCTGCAGGTGAGAAACACCGGCGTGCCGCGGGGCACCTTGGCGGCCAACGCCGCCGGGTCCAGGGCGTCTTCCTCGGCCAGAGCCCGCGCGTTGGCGGCGTTGATGATCGGTCGCAGCCCCGGCGGCTCGTCCCGTGGGACCTGGCCGGTGTCGCGGAACTCTCCGATCGCCTTGTCGATCGCCGCGGTGCTCTCGGCGGCCTGCGCGGGGGTGAGCCGACCGGCCCGTACACCCGCCTCGGCCTGGGCGTGGGCCTGCTCGGACACCTCGTCGAGAATGCGGCGGCTCGCCGGCTCCAGCAGGCCGACGGCCCGCACCGGCGGGACGACCCCGGGCGCGGCGGTCGCCAGCGTCAGCGCGTACAGGGCGCCCTCGCTGTGCCCGATCACCAGCAGGCGGGTGCGGTCGATGCCGGCCTGCCCGGCCAGGAATTGCAGCGCCGCGGTCGCCTCGCCCTGGAACGCGCTGATGTCGACCTGCGCCGGGTTCGCCGCGTAGGGGCCCAAGCCGGTCTGGCCGGTGCCGAGCTTGTCGTACCGCAGGGTGGCGACGCCGTCGGCGGCCAGGGCCTGCGCGAGGTTGCGCAGCGTGTCCGCGTGCCCCGGCAGCAGCGCCGAGTCACCGTTGCGGTCGGTCGGCCCGCTGCCGGCGATCAACAGCGCCGCCGGCACGGCCCCCGGCCCCGCGGGGTGCCGAAAGGTGCCGTAGACCGTCATGTCCGCCGCCGAGAAGGAGACAGCGTCGTCCACCCAGCCCGCCTGCCCCGGCGACGTGGACGGCGACGTGGCCGGCGACGGGGGCCTCGCGGTCGGCGCCTTCGCCGCGCAGCCCGCCGCGCCGAACCCGGCCGCGACCAGGACCCCGGCCAGCAATCCGGTCCAGCCCCGGCCGGCGCTCATCGGCGTCCCCGCTCCACGTCGGCGGGCCCGAACGCCTCGGGCAGCAGCTCGTCGAGGCGGCGCGGCCCCGCCGGGTGGTCGATGAGCAGGCCGGGACCGCCGTGCTCGAGGAGCAGCTGGCGGCACCGCCCGCACGGCATCAGGGCCGCCCCGCGGCCGTCGACGCAGGCCAGCGCGGTCAGCCGGCCGCCGCCGGAGGCGTGCAGGGCGCTCACCACCCCGCACTCGGCACAGAGACCAAGACCATATGAGATGTTCTCCACATTGCAGCCCGTCACCACGCGGCCGTCGTCGACCAGCGCGGCGGCCCCGACGGGGAACTCGGAGTAGGGCGCGTAGGCACCCTTAGAAGCGTGTATGGCCTTGTGCCGCAACGTTTCCCAGTCGATCTCCGGCATAGCGCAACCCCGCTCGACGATGGCCACAGTGCACAGTCACCCTAGCCCGAACCGGCACTTCGCAGGACGGCCCGCCCGGCGCAAACAGGGCCCTGATCGAGATAAGCTCAACTGCCCGGCCAAATGTCCATGAAGGCGGTGAGGACTGGGGTGACCACGCAAGCGAGCGCCGCGGAACCGGCAACTTCCGAGTCGGCGGCACAGACGTCCAACACGCGCAAGCGGCGGCCGCCACGAACCCTGTACCGGGGCGATCCCGGTATGTGGTCGTGGGTGCTGCACCGCATCAGCGGCGCGACGATCTTCTTCTTCCTGTTCGTCCACGTGCTGGACGCGGCGATGCTGCGGGTGAGCCCGCAGACCTACAACGCGGTGATCCACGACTACCAGACGCCGGTGGTCGGCCTCATGGAGTACGGGCTGGTCGCCGCGGTGCTCTTCCACGGCCTGAACGGCATCCGGGTCATCCTCATCGACTTCTGGTCGGAGGGCCCGCGCTACCAGCGGCTGATGTTCTGGCTCGTCGGCGTCGTGTTCCTGCTGCTGATGGTGCCCGCCGGCGTGGTGACCGTCATCCACATGATGGACCACTTCCGATGAGCAGCCCCGACCTTCAGCTCGGCCGCGGCGAGATCGCCCCGGTCCGCCAGCGCAGCCACGACCGGCCCGCCAGCCTGGACAACCCCCGCTCGCCGCGCCGCCGCGCCGGCATCCCCAACTTCGAGAAATTCGCGTGGCTGTTCATGCGGTTCTCCGGGATAGCGCTGCTCTTCCTGGCGCTGGGCCACCTGTTCATCATGCTGATGTGGGACCGCGGGGTGTACCGCATCGACTTCAACTACGTGGCGCAGCGGTGGGCGTCGCCGTTCTGGCAATTCTGGGACCTGGCGCTGCTGTGGCTGGCCCAGCTGCACGGCGGCAACGGCCTGCGCACGATCATCGACGACTACAGCCGCAAGGACAGCACCCGGTTCTGGCTGAACAGCCTGCTGCTGCTGTCGATGGGGTTCACCCTGGTGCTGGGCACCTACGTGCTGTTGACGTTCGACCCGAATATCGGAGGGTGACCCGATGATCCAGCAACACCGGTACGACGTGGTGATCGTCGGCGCGGGCGGCGCGGGCATGCGGGCCGCGGTGGAGGCGGGCCCGCGGGCCCGCACCGCGGTGCTGACCAAGCTCTACCCCACCCGCAGCCACACCGGCGCCGCGCAGGGCGGCATGTGTGCGGCGCTGGCCAACGTCGAAGAAGACAACTGGGAATGGCACACCTTCGACACGGTGAAGGGCGGCGACTACCTGGCCGACCAGGACGCGGTCGAGATCATGTGTAAGGAAGCCATCGACGCGGTGCTCGACCTGGAGAAGATGGGGATGCCGTTCAACCGCACCCCGGAGGGCCGCATCGACCAGCGCCGCTTCGGCGGCCACACCCGCGACCACGGCAAGGCCCCGGTGCGCCGGGCCTGCTACGCCGCCGACCGCACCGGCCACATGATCCTGCAGACGCTGTACCAGAACTGCGTCAAGCACGACGTGCAGTTCTTCAACGAGTTCTACGCGCTTGACCTGGTGCTCACCCAGACCCCCAGCGGCCCGGTGGCCACCGGCGTGGTCGCCTATGAGCTGGCCACCGGGGCCATCCACGTCTTCCACGCCAAGGCCGTGGTGCTGGCGACCGGCGGGTCGGGCCGGATGTACAAGACCACCTCCAACGCCCACACCCTTACCGGTGACGGCATCGGCATCGTCTTCCGCAAGGGACTCCCCTTGGAGGACATGGAATTTCACCAGTTCCACCCCACCGGCCTGGCCGGGCTGGGCATCCTGATCTCCGAGGCGGTGCGCGGCGAGGGCGGCCGGTTGCTCAACGGCGAGGGCGAGCGCTTCATGGAGCGCTACGCCCCGACGATCGTCGACCTGGCGCCGCGCGACATCGTCGCCCGCTCAATGGTTTTGGAGGTGCTGGAGGGCCGCGGCGCGGGGCCGCACAAGGACTACGTCTACATCGACGTCCGGCACCTGGGCGAGGACGTGCTGGAGGCCAAGCTGCCCGACATCACCGAGTTCGCCCGCACCTACCTGGGCGTGGACCCCGTCAAGGAGCTGGTGCCGGTGTACCCGACGTGCCACTACGTGATGGGCGGCATCCCCACCACCGTGACCGGCCAGGTGTTGCGGGACAACACCTCCACGGTGCCCGGCCTGTACGCGGCCGGCGAGTGCGCGTGCGTGTCGGTGCACGGTGCCAACCGGCTGGGCACCAACTCGCTGCTGGACATCAACGTGTTCGGCCGCCGCGCCGGCATCGCCGCGGCGGACTACGCCGACGGGCACGACTTCGTCGACATGCCCCCCGACCCCGCCGCGATGGTGGTGGGCTGGGTGGCCGACATCCTCTCCGAGCACGGCAACGAGCGCGTCGCCGACATCCGCGGCGCCCTGCAGCAGTCGATGGACAACAACGCGGCGGTGTTCCGTACCGAGGAGACGCTGAAGCAGGCGCTCACCGACATCCACGCCCTCAAGGAGCGCTACTCTCGAATCTCCGTGCACGACAAGGGAAAGCGGTACAACAGCGACCTGCTGGAGGCCATCGAGCTGGGCTTCCTGCTGGAGTTGGCCGAGGTCACCGTCGTCGGCGCCCTGAACCGCAAGGAGTCCCGCGGTGGCCACGCCCGCGAGGACTACCCGAACCGCGACGACGTCAACTACATGCGGCACACCATGGCCTACAAGCAGGGCACCGACCTGCTGAGCGACATCGCGCTGGACTTCAAGCCCGTGGTGCAGACCCGCTACGAACCCAAGGAACGGAAATACTGATGAGCGTCGAGTCTGCCGAACCCCAGGTCGAAACCATCGAACCGCCCTTGCCGCCGATTCCAGACGAGGCGGTGTTGGTGACCGTCAAGATCGCCCGATTCAACCCGGACCAGCCCGACGCGTACGCGGAAACCGGTGGCTGGCAAAGCTTTCGGGTGCCGTGCCTGCCCAGCGACCGGATGCTCAATCTGCTGATCTACATCAAGAGCTACCTGGACGGGACGCTGACCTTCCGGCGGTCCTGCGCGCACGGCGTCTGCGGGTCGGACGCCATGCGCATCAACGGCGTCAACCGGCTGGCGTGCAAGGTGCTGATGCGCGACCTGCTGCCCAAGAAGGCGGGGAAGTCGCTGACCATCACGGTCGAGCCCATCCGCGGGCTGCCCGTGGAGAAGGACCTCGTCGTCGACATGGAACCGTTCTTCGACGCCTACCGGGCGGTCAAGCCTTACCTGATCACCTCCGGCAATCCCCCGACGCGCGAACGCATTCAAAGCCCCACCGACCGCGCCCGCTACGACGACACCACCAAGTGCATCCTGTGCGCGGCCTGCACCACCAGCTGCCCGATCTTCTGGCACGAGGGCAGCTACTACGGCCCGGCGGCGATCGTCAACGCGCACCGCTTCATCTTCGACAGCCGCGACGAGGCCGCCGCCGAGCGCCTCGACATCCTCAACGAGGTCGACGGCGTGTGGCGCTGCCGCACCACGTTCAACTGCACCGACGCCTGCCCGCGCGGCATCCAGATCACCAAGGCGATCCAAGAGGTCAAGCGGGCCACGCTGTTCTCGCGCTAAGCAGGGGATGACCGGGCCCCGCCAGCTCCGTCGAAGCGGCCGTCACGTTTGCGCGGTCCGGCTCGTCTAGAGCGCATGACCCAGAAAACCCGCCTTGCGCCCCTGCCACCCCACCGCGCGCCGTTGCTCACCCGGGCCCTGTACCGGATCGCCAAACGCCGCTACGGCCAGGTTCCCGAACCCTTCACCGTCGCCGCGCACCATCGCGGACTGCTGATCGCCGGGGTGGTGCACGAGACGATGCTGGACCGGGCTTGCACCGCGCTGCCCGCCGGGGTGCGTGAGCTCGCTGTCTACTGGACGGCCCGCGCGATCGGCTGTTCGTGGTGCGTCGACTTCGGTGCCATGCTGCAGCGCCTCGACGGCCTGGACATCAAGCGGCTCAAGGAGATCGACGACTACGCCGGTTCACCGGCGTTCACCGACGACGAACGCGCGGCCATCGCCTACGCCGACGCGATGACCACCGACCCGCACACCGTCACCGACGAGCAGGTCGCCGACCTGCGGGCCCGGTTCGGGGACGCCGGGGTGTTCGAGCTGACCTATCAGATCGGGGTGGAGAACATGCGGGCGCGGATGAACACCGCGTTGGGCATCACCGAGCAGGGCTTCAGTTCCGGGGACGCGTGCCGCGTCCCGTGGGCAAGCGAGCTAGCGGGGCCGTAGCGGAGACCCGGTGAACTTGTCCGGATTGGCGACGTCCCACAGGGCGCTGACCTTTCCGTCGCGCACCGTCAGGGCCATGATCCGCGGCATCAGTTCGCGGTGCCCGTCGGCGGCGGCCATGCCCGCGGTGTAGCCGCCCAGTTCCCCATTGACCAGCCCCAGCTGGTAGGACGCGAACACGGCCGGTCCGTACCGTCGGGCGAGGCCGAACAGGAACCGCACCACCTTGTCCGCCCCGCGGATGACGTTGATCGCGGTGGGCGCCTTGCCGTTCGCGTCCCCGGTCAGGGTGACGTCCGGATGCAGCAGCGCCACCACGGCGTCCACGTCGCCCGCGGCCATCGCGGCCAGCAGCCGGCCCACCACCTCGTCGTGACTCGCATCGCGGGCGGGCGGCGGCTGCGCGGCGACGGCTTTGCGGGCCCGCGACGCCAGCTGGCGGGCGGCGGGTTCGTTGACTCCCAGCACCCCGGCGACCTCGGCGAACGGCATCGAGAACCCGTCGTGCAACACGAACGCGACGCGCTGATCCGGGGTCAGTCGCTCCAGCACCACCATCGCGACGAACCGCGCGTCCTCGCGGGCCACCACGGCCGACAACGGGTCGGCGCCGTCCAGCCCGGTGACGATGGGCTCGGGAAGCCAAGCGCCGGTGTAGCTTTCGCGGCGGTGGGCGGCCGATCGCAGCTTGTCCAGGCCGAGCCGGCTGACCACGGTGGTCAGCCAGGCCCGCGGATCGGTGACGTCCGCGCTGCGCCCGTCCCAGCGCAGCCAGGCGTCCTGCACGATGTCCTCGGCGTCGGCCACGCTGCCGGTCAGGCGGTAGGCGACCGCCATGAGATGGGATCGCAGGGCTTCGAATTCGTTGACCTGCTGCGCCGAGGTCATGGGCAAAGCCTAACCCGGCGGCCCGGCGGGACCCACGCCCGGCGACGGGCTCGGATCACACCACCACCGGCCCCTGCCGCGTGGGCGATGCGGCATGCGCGTCATGCGAAGTTTTCTGCGTGCGTCGGCAAGCCAGTGCCCGTGCCCCGCATCGACACTGGCGTCGGTGTGCCCGCAGGGGCGCGTGCTGAAGGGGGCATCGTGGCATCGAGGTTCGACGGCAAGGTCGCGTTCATCACGGGCGCCGCGCGCGGCCAGGGGCGTTCGCACGCCGTGCGGTTTGCGGAAGAAGGCGCGGACATCATCGCCCTGGACATCTGCGAGCCGATCGAGACCGTCGCCTATCCCCTGGCCTCCCAGGAAGACCTCGACGAGACCGTCAACCTGGTGGAGAAGACCGGGCGGCGCATCTTCGCCGAGCGCGCGGATGTCCGCGACTTCGGCCGCCTGCGCTGGGTGTTGGCGAACGCCGTGTCCGAGCTCGGCCGCATCGACTTCGTCATCGCCAACGCCGGCATAGCGCCGGGCGTCGGCCTGGCCCACCCGACGGTGGACGCGTTCCGCGACGCGGTCGACGTCATGCTCAACGGCGTCTACTTCACGATCGAGGCGGCCTTGCCGCACCTGCTCTCCCACGGGGACGGCGGCGCCATCGTCATCACCAGCTCGGCGGCCGGCTTCAAGCCCATGGTGCGCAACTACGAGATGCGCTCCCCGGGGCTGGCCGGCTACACGGCGGCCAAGCACGGGGTGATCGGGCTGATGCGCTACTACGCGACCATCCTGGCGGAGCACCGCGTCCGCGTGAATTCCGTGCACCCGACTGGGGTGGCGACGCCGATGATCCAGAACGAGGTGGTGCAAAGCTTGATCGAGGAGCATCCGGGGTTCGCGGCCGCCTTCACCAACCTGCTGCCCGTGCCGGTCGTCGACCCCGAGGACGTCACGGAGGCCATGCTGTACCTGTGCGGCACATCCGGTCGCTACCTCACCGGCGCGACGCTGCCCGTGGACGCCGGGGTCCTGCTGCGGTGATCCGGGCGGGCGTTACGCTCGCGGCGGTGACCGACAGGAGGCCGACACCATGACCGACAACCTGTGGCTGCACTTCTCGCGGCACGGCGCCGGCATCACGCCCCCGATCATCACCCGCGGCGAGGGCGTCACCATCTACGACGACCGCGGCAAGAGCTACCTCGACGGGCTCTCTGGCCTGTTCACTGTGCAGGTCGGCCACGGCCGCGCCGAACTCGCCGAGGTCGCCGCGCGGCAGGCCGGCACGCTCGCGTTCTTCCCCGTGTGGGGCTACGCCACCCCGCCCGCGATCGCGCTCGCCGAACGCCTCGCGCGCTACGCGCCCGGCGACCTGAACCGGGTGTTCTTCACCACCGGCGGCACCGAGGCGGTGGAAACGGCGTGGAAGCTGGCCAAGCAATACTTCAAGCTGACCGGCAAACCCGGTAAGCACAAGGTGATTTCGCGTGCGGTCGCCTACCACGGCACCACCCAGGGCGCGCTCGCGATCACCGGCTTGCCGCGATACAAGGCGCCGTTCGAACCGGTGACGCCCGGCGGCTTCCGGGTGCCCAACACCAACGCCTACCGGGCGCCGGAGCCGTTCTCGGCCGGTGCCGACGTCGACGCAAAAGCCTTCGGGCGCTGGGCCGCCGACCGCATCGCCGAGGCGATCGAGTTCGAGGGACCCGACACCGTCGCCGCCGTGTTCTTGGAGCCGGTGCAGAACGCCGGCGGCAGCATCCCGGCTCCCCCAGGCTATTTCGACCGCGTCCGGGAGATCTGCGACGCCTACGACGTGTTGTTGGTCTCCGACGAAGTGATCTGCGCGTTCGGCCGCATCGGCTCGATGTTCGCCTGCAGCAGCGAGATCGGGAACCTGGGCTACGTGCCCGACATGATCACCTGCGCCAAGGGCATGACGTCGGGCTATTCACCGATCGGTGCGATGATCGCGACCGACAGGTTGTTCGAGCCGTTCAACGACGGCGCCACCACGTTCCCGCACGGGTATACCTTTGGCGGACATCCGGTTTCGGCCGCGGTGGCGTTGGCCAACCTCGACATCTTCGAACGCGAGGGGCTCAACGATCACGTCCGGGACCAGGCGCCCGCCTTTCGGGCCACCCTGGAGAAGCTCTACGACCTGCCGATCGTGGGCGACGTGCGCGGCGAGGGCTATTTCTACGGCATCGAGCTGGTCAAGGATCAGGCGACCAAGGAGAGGTTCAGCGACGAGGAGCGCCGCGCGCTGCTGGGTCGCGTCGGGCCGGCCCTGTTCGACGCCGGGCTGTACTGCCGCACCGACGACCGCGGTGACTCCGTCGTCCAGCTGGCGCCGCCCCTGATCAGCGGGCAGGCCGAGTTCGACGCGATGGAGTCGATGCTGCGGGCCGTGCTCAGCGAGGAGTCGCGGCGGCTCTGACCGCGGCGGCGGCCAGCAACACCTCGCGGGAATGGGCCGCCGACGAGCTTTTCGTCAGGCGGGTGAGCGCGTTGCACAGCCAGGTCAGCGCCGAGCGCAGCTCGGAATCGCCGGTGGCCTCGCGGTGCGCCTCGAGTTCGGTCACCACCTGCTCGGTGCCGGTGCGCCGCACCTGCGTCGCCTTCTCGGCTTGCTTGAGCAGGTGCCCCAGCGACCGCGGACCGGATTCGGCCGCGCCGCCTCGGGAGCCCGCCAGCCTGGCCCACCACGTGTTGTTCGGAATAGCCGCCAGTGTAGGGGTTGGGTGCGGCCCGCGCGCGCCGACCGCATCGCAACACGAGCCACACCAGTAACAGCGCGGCTCCCCGGATTCGGGCCGGCGATCCCCTACTCTGCACAACTAATGAGCCTCTTACGTTCCACGTCGTGCCTGGCAGCGGCGCTGATCGTGCTCGCCGCGCCGGCGGCGGTCGGCGCGCCGATCTCCCGGGCCGAACCCGCCGCGGGTCCCAACGCCGCACCGACGGACTGCCCGTACAAGATCAACACCCCGCCGGCGGTGGACTCCTCCGAGGCGCCGACGGCCGGTGACGCGCCCATCCCGCTGGCCGTGCCGGCCAAGCCGGTCGGCGGCGACGCGCTGGGCAGTTGCGGCATCGTCGCCGCGCCGGACACGCCGCCGCTGCCCGGCGACGTCTCCGCCGACGCCTGGCTGGTCGCCGACCTCGACAGCGGCGCGGTGGTCGCGGCCAAGGACCCGCACGGCCGGCACCGTCCGGCCAGCATCATCAAGGTGCTGGTCGCCATGGCGTCCATGAACGCCCTCAACCTGAACAAGTCGGTGCCCGGGACGTCCGACGACGCGGCCGCCGAGGGCACCAAGGTGGGCGTCGACGAGGGCGGCATGTTCACCGTCAACCAGCTGCTGCACGGGCTGCTGATGCACTCGGGCAACGACGCGGCGCACGCGCTGGCGATGCAGCTCGGCGGCATGCAGCAGGCGCTGGAGAAGATCAACGTGCTCGCCGCCAAGCTCGGCGGTCACGACACCCGGGTGGCCTCGCCGTCGGGGCTGGACGCGCCGGGGATGAGCACCTCGGCCTATGACATCGGGCTGTTCTACCGCTACGCGTGGCAGAACCCGACCTTCGCGGACATCGTCGCCACCCGCACCTTCGACTTCCCCGGCCACGGCGACCACCCCGGCTACGAGCTGGAGAACGACAACCAGCTGCTCTACAAGTACCCCGGCGCGCTGGGCGGCAAGACCGGATACACCGACGACGCGGGGCAGACCTTCGTCGGGGCGGCCAACCGCAACGGACGCCGGTTGATGGCGGTGCTGCTGCACGGCACCCGGCAGCCGATCGCGCCGTGGGAGCAGGCCGCGCACCTGCTGGACTACGGCTTCGCCACGCCGCAGGGCACCCAGGTGGGCGCGCTGCTGGACCCTGACCCGTCGCTGCTGCCCGCCAAGCGGGACGCGGACGAGCGGTCCGGGGCCGCCCCACAGGCCGCGGCGATGCTGCCGTCGGCCGAGGCGATGCCGGTGCGGGTGGGCGTCGGCGTCATCGGCACCCTCGTCGTGTTTAGCTTGATCATGGCCGCACGCTCGATGAACCGCCGGCCGCAGCATCGTTGACCGGCCGTTCGCGGGGCCTGCTGGTCGGGTTGACCGCCGCGTGCGTCGGCGTGATCTACGGCTATGACCTGTCGATCATCGCCGGCGCCCAGCTGTTCGTCACCGAACAGTTCGGGCTGTCGACGCGGCAGCAGGAGCTGCTGACCACCATCGTGGTGATCGGGCAGATCGCGGGCGCGCTCGGCGCCGGCGTGCTGGCGAACCTGATCGGCCGCAAGCGCTCCCTGGTGCTGATCCTGACCGCCTACGCGGTGTTCGCGCTGCTGGCCGCGGTGTCGGTGTCGCTGCCGATGCTGCTGGGGGCCCGGCTGCTGCTCGGCCTCACCATCGGGGTGACCGTGGTGGTGGTTCCCGTCTATGTCGCGGAATCCGCGCCGACCGCGATCCGCGGGTCGCTGCTGACGGCCTACCAGCTCGCCATCGTCAGCGGGCTCATCGTCGGCTACCTGACCGGCTACGCGCTGGCCGGCACCCACAGCTGGCGGTGGATGCTGGGCCTGGCCTGCGTGCCCGCGCTCGCGCTGTTGCCGTGGGTGTTTCGGCTGCCCGACACCGCGCGCTGGTATGTGCTCAAGGGCCGGATGGACGACGCCCGGCGCGCGCTCGCGCTGGTGGAACCCGACGCCGACGCCGACCACGAACTGCTCGAGATCGGGCGTGCGCTCACCGAGGAATCCCCCGCGCGCCGGGGCGGCGTGTCCGAGATGCTGCGCCCCCCGTACGCGCGAGCCACCGCCTTCGTGATCGTCCTGGGCTTCCTGATCCAGATCACCGGCATCAACGCGATCATCTACTACAGCCCCCGCATCTTCGCGGCCATGGGCTTCAGCGGCAATCTCGCGCTGCTGGGGCTCCCGGCGCTGCTTCAGGTCGCCGGCCTGGCGGCCGTCGGCGTGGCGCTGTTGCTGGTCGACCGGGTGGGCCGGCGGCCGATCCTGTTGTGCGGCACCGCCATGATGATCGCCGCCGACGTGGCGCTGACGGCGGTGTTCGGCGCGAACTTCGGCGGCGCGCTCGCCGGGCTCGCCGGCATTCTGCTGTTCATCTTCGGTTACACCATGGGCTTCGGCTCGCTGGGCTGGGTGTACGCCAGCGAAAGCTTCCCGTCGCGGTTGCGGTCCCTTGGCTCGAGCACCATGTTGACCGCCAACCTGGTGGCCAACGCCATCGTCGCCGCCGTCTTCCTCACCCTGCTGCACTCACTCGGCGGCGCCGGCACCTACGCGTTGTTGACCGTGTTCGCGGTGGCGGCCTTCGCGTTCGTGTACCGCTACGCGCCGGAGACCAAGAGCCGCCAGCTCGAGGAGATCAGGCTGTTCTGGGAGAACGGCGGGCGATGGCCCGAACCCCCCGGGGCGACCGGGTGAGCGCGATCGCGGCGGGCGCCGTCGTCGTGGACGGCCGGATTCACCGCCCCGGCTGGGTGCAGATCGCCGGCGCGCAGATCCTGGCCGCGGGCGGCGGCACGCCGCCGCACCCGGCCGACCGCACGTTCCCCGGCGGCACCGTGGTGCCGGGGTTCGTCGACATGCACGTCCACGGTGGCGGCGGCGCCTCCTACACCGACGGCCCGGCCGCCGATCGCGCCGCCGCCTTCCACCTGACCCGCGGCACCACCACGACGCTGGCCAGCCTGGTCACCGCGGCACCCGTCGACCTGATCGCGCGGGTGCGGGCGCTGGCCGACGCGACCGCGCGGCGCACCGTCGCCGGCATCCACCTGGAAGGCCCCTGGCTGAGCCGGGCGCGCTGCGGCGCGCACGACCCCGCGCTGATGCGCGACCCGGACCCCGACGAGGTCGACGCGGTGCTGGCGGCCGGCGCCGGGGCCATCAAAATGGTCACCTTGGCACCCGAGCTGCCCGGCGCCGACCGGGCGATCCGGCGTTTCCTCGACGCGGGAGTGGTTGTGGCCGTGGGGCATACGGACGCCACCTACGAGCAGACCCGCCGCGCGGTGTCGCTGGGCGCCACCGTCGCGACGCACCTGTTCAACGCGATGCCGGGGCTGCACCACCGCGACCCGGGCCCGGCGCTGGCCCTGCTGCGCGACCCGCGGGTGACCGTCGAGCTGATCGCCGACGGCGTGCACCTGCATCCCGAGGTGGTGACCGCGGTGATCGACGCGGCCGGCCCGGACCGCGTCGCCCTGGTCACCGACGCGACCGCCGCGGCGGGGCGCCCCGACGGCACGTTCCGGCTGGGCGCCGTGGACGTCGACGTCGTCGCCGGGGTGGCGCGGGTGCGCGGCACGTCGACGATTGCGGGCAGCACCGCGACCATGGACCGGCTGTTCGCCGCCGTGGCCGCGAGCGCCGGGCCGGCCGCCGCGGTCCAGGTGACCGCGACCACCCCGGCGCGCGCCCTGGGCCTGCGGCGGGTCGGCGCTCTACGGCCCGGCTACGACGCGAACCTTGTTGTGCTGGACCACGATTGGTCGGTCGTCGCGGTGCTGCGCCGGGGCGACTGGGCGGTGGGCGGCTAACGCAGCCAGCGCGTGAGACGCGAAAACGCCAGCGCCGCAACGGCTCCCAGGCCCATCGCGGTGACGGTCTGCCGGGTGGACAGGCCCTCGTCCAGCTGCACGCGGGGCGCGATGATCGCGGGGGGCGGCGGGTCGACGGGCCGATCGCGGGGATCCTCGGAGGTGGTCGCGGCCCACGCGGTGCAGAACAGTACGAGATAGGCCGTGATGTAGGCGAACACCATCAGGCCGAGCACCGGCCCGAAGGTGGCGCCGGCCGGGCTGCGCAACACCACCTTGAGGTAGACCGACGCGACCTGCTTGAAGGCTTCGAAGCCGACCGCCGCCATCAGCCCGGCCCGGGCCGAGTCGGTCACGTCGACCCTTTCGCGGGGTAGCCGGGCGATCATCCAGGTGAACAACAGCCAGGACACCAGCGTCGAGATGACGATCGAGAACAACCGAAACAGCCAGTCGAACACCACGAATTGCGGGATGCCAAGCCATTTGAGCGCGGCGGCCATGGGCGCCTCGTGGCCCAGGGTGGTCAGCCCGACGGTGGCCAGGGTGACGGCAAACGTGCCCAGCATCGCCAGCAGGTCGGAGAACTTGTTGCGCACGAATCCCGGCGAATCGACGCGCTGGTTCCACCACATCTCGGTGAGCGCCTGCCGCAGGTGCGAGATCCAGCCCAGCCCGGCCCACACCGCGGTCGCCAGGCCGATGACGCCGACCGACGTGCGCGCGTCGATCGCCGAGTTCATCAGATCGAGCAGCTGCTGGCCGAGCGCGCCCGAGACCTGGGAGCGGATGTGGTCGTCGATGGCGTTGAGCAGCTGCGGCCGCCGGGCCAGCACGAAACCGAACGCCGCGAAACCCACCATGAGCAACGGGAATAGCGCGAAAATCGTGTAGTACGTCAGGCCGGCCGCGAAGAAGCCGCCGTTGCGTGCGTCGAAACGCTGATAGGCGCGCACGCCGTGGTCGAACCACCCGTACCGGACCCGCAGCCGGTCAAGGATGCCCGGCTTGGCCGGCTCACTCATGCGCGGCTCCAATGAGAAGCGAGTGCAGTCCCCGTTACCGAATCCCCCGTTGCGGAAGGAAACCTAACCGATCGTAGACCCGCCGCACGGTTTCCCCCGCCACTTCGTCGGCCCGCTGCGCGCCCGCCGCGAGCACCGCCTCCAACTCCGCCGTGTCGCCCATGAACTCGTCAACCCGGGCCTTGATGGGGCTCACGTACTCGACGACGGCCTCGGCGGTCTCCTTCTTCAGGTCACCGTAGCCGCGACCGGCGTAGCCCTCGACGAGTTTGTCGACGCCCACGCCCGTCACCGCGGACTGGATGGTCAACAGGTTCGACACGCCCGGCTTGGCCTCGACGTCGAAACGGATCTCGCGCTCGCTGTCGGTCACCGCCGAGCGGATCTTCTTCGCCGACACGGCCGGCGGGTCAAGAAGGTTGATCAGCCCGGCGTCGGTGGCCGCGGACTTGCTCATCTTCGACGTCGGATCGGCCAGGTCGTAGATCTTGGCGGTGGCCTTAGGGATCATCATGTCGGGCACCACGAAGGTGTCCGGGAACCGGGCGTTGAACCGCTGTGCGATGTCGCGGGCCAGCTCCAGATGCTGACGCTGGTCCTCCCCGACCGGCACCAGGTCGGTGTCGTAGGCGAGCACGTCGGCCGCCTGCAGCACCGGGTAGGTGAACAACCCGACGGTGGTGGAGTCGGCGCCCTGGCGCTGCGACTTGTCCTTGAACTGGGTCATCCGCGACGCCTGCCCGAAGCCGGTGAAGCAGCCCAGCACCCAGGCCAGCTGGGTGTGCGCCGGCACGTGGCTCTGCACGAAGACGGTGCTGCGGGCCGGGTCGATGCCCAGCGCCAGATATTGGGCGGCGGTGATCAGGGTGCGGCGGCGCAGCGCGTCGGGGTCCTGGGCAATGGTGATCGCGTGCAGGTCGACCACGCAGAAGAACGCGTCGTGGTCGTCCTGCAGCGCCACCCACTGCGCGACGGCGCCCAACGCGTTGCCCAGGTGCAGGGAGTCCGATGTGGGCTGGACGCCGGAGAATAGCCGGCCGGATCCGGAAGCGGTGCTCATGATGCACCGATCTTTTCACGGGCGCTTCGCGGGCGGAGTCCGCGCCCGGCCGTCCACCCGAGCCGGGGCCTGCTTGCGGTACCGCCGGTACCGGCTTTAATGTCGCGGGTATGACGACTCGTGCGCCGATCCACCTCGGTCCCAGGGATGGCTCCGCCGAACCGATCCTGATGCTGCACGGCTTCCTGATGTCGCAGACCGTGTGGGAGCCCGTCGCGCCGCGGCTGGCCGACACGGGCCGCTTCGAGGTGTTCGCCCCCACCATGGCCGGGCACAACGGCGGGCCGTACGCGGGCACCTGGCTGCTCAGCTCGTCCGTGCTGGCCGATCACGTCGAGCGCCAACTCGACCAGCTCGGCTGGGAGACCGCCCACCTGGTGGGCAATTCGCTGGGCGGCTGGGTGGCGTTCGAGCTGGAGCGGCGCGGGCGCGCCCGCAGCGTCACCGGCATCGGCGCCGCCGGCGGCTGGACGCGGTGGAGCCCGGTGAAGTTCGAGGTGATCGGCAAGTTCGTCGCCGGCATGCCGGTGCTGGCCCTGGCCCGGTTGTTCGGTGACCGGGTGCTGCGGCTGCCGTTGAGCCGGCGGATGGCCACCCTGCCCCTGACCGCGACGCCGGACGGCATCAGCACCCAGCAACTCTCGGTCGTCATCGACGACGCGGTGCACTGCCCGGCGTACTTCCAGCTGCTCGCCAAGTCGCTGTCCGACCCCGGCCTGCTGCAGCTGGCCGACACCGCGGTGCCCGTCCAGCTGGTGCTGTGCGAGAAGGACCGGGTGGTGCCGGCCAGCAGGTTCAACCGGCACTTCACCAAGTTCCTGCCCCCGGGGACGCGCGTCACCGAGCTCGAAGGCGTGGGCCACGTGCCGATGTTCGAGGCGCCCGAGCGCGTCGCGGCCGTGCTGACCGACTTCATCGACGACTGCACGCGGCCCGCCGACCGCCACCAGCCGCCGGCTAGCTGACCAGCCGCTCCTCGAGGTTCTCGGCGATGGAGTCGAGGAACTCCTCGCTCTGCTGCCACGGCTGATCGGGTCCGATGAGGATCGCCAAGTCCTTGGTCATCTTCCCGCTTTCCACGGTGCCGACCACCACCCGCTCCAGCGTCTGGGCGAATTCGGTCACCGCGGGCGTGCCGTCGAGCTTGCCCCGGTGGGCCAGCCCGCGGGTCCACGCGAAGATCGAGGCGATCGGGTTCGTCGAGGTCGGCTTGCCGGCCTGGTATTGCCGGTAGTGCCGGGTGACGGTGCCGTGGGCGGCCTCGGCCTCGACGGTCTGCCCGTCGGCCGTCATCAGCACCGAGGTCATCAGCCCCAGCGAGCCGTAGCCCTGCGCGACGGTGTCGGACTGCACGTCGCCGTCGTAGTTCTTGCAGGCCCACACGTAGCCGCCCTCCCACTTGAGGCACGCGGCCACCATGTCGTCGATCAGGCGGTGCTCGTAGGTCAGGCCCTCGGCTTCGAAGCGCTCCTTGAATTCCTCGTCGTAGATGCGCTGGAACTCGTCTTTGAACATGCCGTCGTAGGCCTTGAGGATGGTGTTCTTCGTCGAGAGGTACACCGGCCACTTGGCGTTGAGGCCGTAGGAGAACGACGCGCGCGCGAAGTCGCGGATGGAGTCTTTGAAGTTGTACATGCCCATCACCACGCCGCCGTGCTCGGGGATGGACACCATCTCGTGCACGATCGGCTCGCTGCCGTCGGCCGGGGTGAAGGTGATCGCGACGGTGCCGGGCTTGTCCACCTTGAAGTTGGTCGACCGGTATTGATCGCCGAAGGCATGGCGCCCGATGACGATCGGCTTGGTCCACCCCGGCACCAGCCGCGGCACATTGGAGATGACGATCGGCTCGCGAAAGATGGTACCGCCGAGGATGTTTCGGATGGTGCCGTTGGGCGAGAGCCACATCCTCTTCAGGTTGAACTCGGCGACACGGGCCTCGTCCGGTGTGATGGTGGCGCACTTGATGCCCACCCCGTGCTTCTTGATGGCGTAGGCGGCGTCGATCGTCACCTGGTCGTCGGTGCGGTCGCGGTGCTCGATGCCCAGGTCGTAGTAGTCCAGGTCGACCTCGAGGTAGGGCAGGATCAGCTTATCCTTGATCATCTTCCAGATGACGCGCGTCATCTCGTCGCCATCGAGCTCTACCACCACACCCTCGACCTTGATCTTGGGGTGCCTCGCGTCGCGGTTCGCCATGACGGGCCCGACTTCCTCTGCCGGTCTTAGTCTTTCGACAGGGCCTCGTTGAACGTCTTGCTCGGGCGCATCACCGCGGTCGTCTTTTCGGCGTCCGGGTAGTAGTAACCGCCGATGTCGACGGCCTCACCCTGGGCCTCCGCCAGCTCGGCGACGATGGTGTCCTCGTTCTTGCCCAGCGTGTCGGCGAGCGCGGCGAAGCGCTCGCGCAGCTTCTCGTCGTCGCTCTGCGCGGCGAGCTCCTGCGCCCAGTACAGGGCCAGGTAGAACTGGCTGCCGCGGTTGTCCAGCTCGCCGGTCTTGCGCGACGGACCCTTGTTGTTCTCCAACAGCTTTCCGATGGCGGAGTCCAGCGTCTTGCCCAGGATCTTCGCGCGCTCGTTGTGGGTCTTGATGCCGATGTCTTCGAAACACGCCCCCAGGGCCAGGTATTCACCGAGGGAGTCCCAGCGCAGGTGGTTCTCTTCGACCAGTTGGTGCACGTGCTTGGGCGCCGACCCACCCGCGCCGGTTTCGTACATGCCGCCGCCGGCCATCAACGGCACGATGGACAGCATCTTGGCGCTGGTGCCCAGCTCGAGGATCGGGAACAGGTCGGTGAGGTAGTCGCGCAGGATGTTTCCGGTCGCGGCGATGGTGTCCTGCCCGCGGACCACCCGCTCGATCGTGTACCGCATCGCCCACACCTGGGGCATGATCTGGATCTCCAGGCCCTCGGTGTCGTGCTCCCTGAGGTACGCCTTGACCTTCTTGCGCAGCTCCGCCTCGTGCGGGCGCTCGGTGTCCAGCCAGAACACCACGGTCATGCCCGAATTGCGGGCCCGGGTGACGGCCAGCTTGACCCAGTCGCGGATCGCCGCGTCGGTGACGACCGGCATGCGCCAGATGTCGCCCTCCTCCACGTTCTGCGTCAGCAGCACTTCCCCGCTGTCGAGGTCGACGATGTTGGCGACGCCGTCCTCGGGGATCTCGAAAGTCTTGTCGTGCGAACCGTATTCCTCGGCCTGTTGCGCCATCAGCCCGACGTTCGGCACGGTGCCCATGGTCGTCGGGTCGAACGCGCCGTGGGTCTTGCAGAAGTTGATGATCTCCTGGTAGATCCGGGAAAAGGTGGACTCGGGGTTGACGGCCTTGGTGTCCTTCTGGCGGCCGTCGGCGCCGTACATCTTGCCGCCCGCGCGGATCATCGCCGGCATGGAGGCGTCCACGATTACGTCGCTGGGCGAGTGAAAGTTGGTGATGCCCTTGGCCGAATCGACCATCGCCAGCTCCGGCCTGTGCTCGTGGCAGGCGTGTAGGTCACGGATGATCTCGTCGTGCTGCGACGCGGGCAGCGATTCGATCTTGTTGTAGAGGTCGACCAGGCCGTTGTTGACGTTGACGCCGAGCTCGTCGAACAGCGCCTGGTGCTTGGCGAACGCGTCCTTGTAGAAGACCTTCACCGCGTGCCCGAAGACGATGGGATGCGACACCTTCATCATCGTGGCCTTGACGTGCAGCGAAAACATCACGCCGGTCTCGTAGGCGTCCTCGATCTGTTCTTCGTAGAAGTCGATCAGGGCCTTCTTGCTCATGAACATGCTGTCGATCACGTCGCCGTCTTGCAGCGCGACCTTTTCCTTGAGCACCAAGGTGTTACCGCTCTTGGTCTCCAGGACCATCTTCACGTTGCGCGCCCGGTCCAGCGTCATCGACTTCTCGCCGTGATAAAAGTCGCCGTGCTTCATGGTCGCGACGTGCGTGCGCGACGCCTGCGACCACTCCCCCATGCTGTGCGGGTGCTTGCGCGCGTACTCTTTGACCGCCTTGGGCGCGCGCCGGTCCGAATTACCTTGCCGCAGAACGGGATTCACCGCGCTACCCAGGCACTTGGCGTAGCGGTTCCGGATTTCCTTTTCCTCGTCGGTCTTCGGGTTGTGCGGGAAGTCCGGGATCTTGAATCCCTTGCCCTGCAGTTCCTTGATCGCGGCGGTCAGCTGGGGCACCGAGGCGCTGATGTTGGGCAGCTTGATGATGTTGGTGTCGGCGTCCTGGGTCAGCCGCCCGAGCTCACCGAGGTTGTCCGGCACCCGCTGCTCCTCGGTGAGGTCCTCGGGGAATTCGGCGAGGATGCGCGCGGCGACGGAGATGTCGCTGGTCTTGATCGTGATGCCCGCGGGCTCGGCGAAGGCCCGCACGACCGGCAGGAACGCGTAGGTCGCCAGGAGCGGCGCTTCGTCGGTCAGTGTGTAGATGACGGTCGGCTGTTCGGCGCTCACGGTCCCTCTTCCGGCGTCAATGATGGGGCTCGGCGTTCTCACCGCCACGTTAGCAAGGGTGTTTGGACAGGTGTCGACCTGCACGCGCACCGCCGCGGTTAGCACCGAGTCGGCACAGTAAGATAGCCTTCGTATTGGTCATGAGCGCCAGCATCAAGCCCCGGCTTGCTGGCCGGCAACCCTCCAACCGCGGTGGGGTGCCCCGGGTGAAAGACCAGGTCTAGTAGCCACAGGCTGCGCGGCAAGCGCGGGTCCGTCAGAACGGACCCCTGACTGAAGGGGAAACTTCGCATGAGCGATAACGCCGACGGCAACAACGAACACCCCACCGATCCTGCGGTGAACTGGTCCTTCGAGACCAAACAGGTGCACGCCGGCCAGCGACCCGACCCGGCCACCAACGCCCGGGCGCTGCCGATCTACCAGACGACGTCGTACACCTTCGACGACACCACCCACGCCGCCGCCCTGTTCGGGCTGGAGGTGCCGGGCAACATCTACACCCGAATCGGCAACCCGACCACCGACGTCGTCGAGCAGCGCATCGCCGCGCTCGAAGGCGGCGTGGCCGCCCTGTTCCTCTCGTCCGGGCAGGCGGCTGAGACGTTCGCCATATTGAACGTCGCGAGTGCTGGAGATCACATCGTCTCCAGCCCCCGGCTGTACGGCGGCACCTACAACTTGTTCCACTACTCGCTGGCCAAGCTCGGCATCGAGGTCAGCTTCGTGAACGACCCCGACGACCTCGAGTCGTGGCAGGCCGAGGTCCGTCCGAACACCAAGGCCTTCTTCGCCGAGACCATCTCCAACCCGCAGATCGACATCCTCGACATCCCCGGCGTGGCCGGCGTCGCGCACTCCCACGGCGTGCCCCTGATCGTCGACAACACGATCGCCACCCCGTACCTGATCCAGCCCTTCGCCCACGGCGCCGACGTCGTGGTGCACTCGGCCACCAAGTACCTGGGCGGCCACGGTGCCGCGATCGCGGGCGTCATCGTCGACGGCGGCACCTTCGACTGGACGCAGGGTCGGTTCCCCGGTTTCACCACTCCCGACCCCAGCTACCACGGCGTGGTGTTCGCCGAGCTCGGCCCGCCGGCCTACGCGCTCAAGGCGCGGGTGCAGTTGCTGCGTGACCTCGGGTCGGCCGCCTCCCCGTTCAACGCGTTCCTGGTGGCGCAGGGCTTGGAGACGCTGAGCCTGCGGGTGGAGCGGCACGTGGCGAACGCGCAGCGGGTCGCCGAGTTTCTGGAAGGCCACGACGGCGTGCTGTCGGTGAACTACGCCGGGCTGCCCAGCTCGCCCTGGCACGAGCGGGCCAAGAAGCTGGCGCCGAAGGGTACCGGGGCGGTGCTGGCGTTCGAGCTGGCCGGGGGCATCGACGCCGGCAAGGCCTTCGTCAACGCGCTGCAGCTGCACAGCCACGTCGCCAACATCGGCGACGTGCGCTCGCTGGTGATCCATCCGGCGTCGACCACCCACGCCCAGCTCTCGCCGCAGGAGCAGCTGACCACCGGCGTCACGCCGGGGTTGGTCCGGCTGGCGGTCGGCATCGAGGGCATCGACGACATCCTGGCCGACCTCGAACTCGGGTTCGCCGCGGCCCGCAAGTACGGCGCCGCAACGTCCGATGCCGGCTCCGACCCGCAGGCCGTGGCTGCGTTCTAGAGGAGTCGGCCATGACCATCTTCGAAGTGCCCACCCAGACGCTGCCCGCCGAAGGCGAGATCGGCTTCGTCGACATCGGTTCGCTGACCACCGAGAGTGGCGCGGTGATCGACGACGTCACGATCGCCGTCCAGCGCTGGGGCGAGTTGTCGCCCGCCCGCGACAACGTGGTGGTGGTGCTGCACGCGCTCACCGGCGACTCGCACATCACCGGCCCCGCCGGTCCCGGGCATCCCACCGCCGGTTGGTGGGACGGGGTGGCGGGCCCGGGCGCGCCGATCGACACCGACCGCTGGTGCGCCGTGGCCACCAACGTGCTGGGCGGTTGCCGCGGTTCCACCGGGCCCAGCTCGCTTGCCCGGGACGGAAAGCCTTGGGGCTCACGGTTTCCCATGATCACCGTGCGCGACCAGGTGGCGGCCGACGTGGCGGCGCTGGCCGCGCTGGGCATCAACGAGGTCGCCGCCGTGGTCGGCGGATCCATGGGCGGCGCCCGGGCCTTGGAATGG
The DNA here is from genome assembly GCF_001666755.1 of Mycobacterium sp. E1214. Taxonomy (GTDB): domain Bacteria; phylum Actinomycetota; class Actinomycetes; order Mycobacteriales; family Mycobacteriaceae; genus Mycobacterium. Next base: position 28,019 of record NZ_LZJC01000100.1, read on the forward strand.
ATGGTCGGCCACCCGGACCGGGTGCGGGCCGGGCTGCTGCTGGCGGTCGGCGCGCGCGCCACCGCCGACCAGATCGGCACCCAGTCCACGCAGATCGCCGCGATCAAGGCCGACCCGCACTGGCAGGGCGGCGATTACCACGGCACGGGCCTCCGTCCCGACGCCGGGCTGGCGATCGCCCGCCGCTTCGCGCACCTGACCTATCGCGGCGAAGTGGAGCTCGACCAGCGGTTCGGCAACGACAAGCAGGGCGGCGAGGACGGGCGTTACGCGGTGCAGAGCTACCTGGACTACCAGGGAGACAAGCTGTTGGCCCGCTTCGATGCCGGTAGTTACGTCGCGCTGACCGAGGCGCTGAACAGTCACGACGTGGGTCGCGACCGCGGCGGTGTGCCCAGCGCACTGCGCGGTTGCCCGGTGCCGGCCGTGGTCGGGGGCATCTCCTCGGACCGGCTGTACCCGCTGCGCCTGCAGGAGGAGCTGGCCGAGCTGTTGCCGGGCTGCGCCGGCCTGCAGGTGGTCGAGTCGATCTGCGGGCACGACGGGTTCCTCGTGGAGACCGACGCCGTGGGCGACATGATTCGCCGCACGCTCGAGCTTGCCGACGGGGATGGCGGCGAAGGCACGTGCCGGCGGTGACCCGCTCCCGGCAAGACCAGTCGCTGTCGTTCGGCGCGGCGGCCGCCGCCTACGAACGCGGGCGCCCCTCGTATCCGCCGGAGGCCATCGACTGGCTGCTGCCTGTCGGCGCCCGCAAGGTCCTGGACCTGGGGGCGGGCACCGGCAAGCTGACGACCCGGCTGGTGGAGCGCGGCCTCGACGTGGTGGCGGTCGATCCCATCCCCGACATGCTCGAGGTGCTGCGCACCGCGCTGCCGGAGACCCAGGCCCTGTTGGGTACCGCGGAGGAAATCCCGTTGGAGGACAACAGCGTTGACGCGGTGTTGGTGGCGCAGGCCTGGCATTGGGTGGATCCGGAACGCGCCATCCCGGAGGTGGCCCGCGTGCTGCGGCCCGGCGGTCGGCTGGCGTTGGTGTGGAACACCCGCGACGAGCGGCTCGGCTGGGTGCGGGAATTGGGACGGATCATCGGCAGCGACGGCGACGCGGGCCGCTTCGACGTGGCACTATCACCGTCGTTCAGCGAGCCGGAGCGCCACCTGGTCGAGTGGACGAATTACGTGACGCCGCAAGCTCTTATCGACCTGGTGGCGTCGCGCAGTTACTGCATCACCTCCCCGACGGAGGTCCGTAGCAGGACGCTCGCCGAGGTGCGCGAATTGCTGGCCACCCATCCGGCGCTGGCGAATTCGACCGGCCTGGCGCTGCCCTACGTCACCGTCTGCATCCGCGCGACACTGACAGCCTGACGACTCACCCCGCGCCGTCGTCCTGATGCGGCTTGGCGTTGTCGTCATTGTCCGCCAAAGCGCTTCTGGCCCACTGACATTCACGAGCGGCGCGCCGGGCGCAAGGGCAATCAGCGCAACCTACTCCTGGAGGACGCGTCGGTCAGCGCTGGCCGAGGCGTATCACGCCGCCCCCGGATTGTGGTCTTCGTCGTCGTCTTTATCGCTCAGCAGCTTTTCGGGGTGGTGGTAGGTGTTGGTGCGGGGTTGGCCGCGGTCTTGGTTCGGTGGGGGGATCCATTCGGTGTCGCCGTGGGGGTTTTTTCTGGTGGTCCAGCCGCCGGGTTGTAGGAGGCGGTGGTGGGGTCCGCAGGCGAAGGTGAGGTCGTCGATGTCGGTGCGGTGGGTGTGGGCGTAGTCGGTGAC
>NZ_LZJC01000101.1 GCF_001666755.1 Mycobacterium sp. E1214
TCTGGTGCCCTCGGCGCAGTTGCTCGACACCTACAGCCCGGCGATCTACTGCACCCTGCGCAACTACCACGACATCGTGCCCTTCACCGGAAACTCCGAGGGCGGCTTCAACGGCTACTCGCTGAACATGGACACCGAGGTTCTCTCCGGCCTGGGCCTGCTGCTGAACCCGGTCGCCGCGGTGCCCGTCATCGCGTCCATCTTCGGCGGCATCGCCGGCGTCGTCGGTGGGGCGCCCAACCCTTACGTGTATCCGGAGAACCTGCCCCGGGTGAACGCCCACGGCGGGCCGGGCGGCGCGCCGGGCTGCTGGCAGAAGATCACCCACGACCTGTGGCCCGCACCGGAATTGGTGATGGACACCGGCAACAGCATCGCCCCGTACAACCACCTCGACACCGGCTCGCCGTACGCGATCGAGTACGTGTGGGGCCGGCAGGTGGGCGACAACACCATCAACCCCTGACGGTGCGTGGCGGGCGCCCGCCCCATTATGCAACTTAGGTAAGCCTACCGTAAGGTCATTGCGGCGTGGGCTTTGCTGAGGCCGCGGCACGGGCCGGTGATCGTCGATGAAACAAAGGGGTTGTTGACGTATGCGCGTCGTTTTCTTCGGGTTCCAGATGTGGGGCTATAAAACGCTGCAGGCGCTGATCGACACCGACCACCAGGTCGTCCTCGCGGTCAGCCACCCGTCGAGCGACGAATCGTACAAGGCCATCTGGTCAGCCCCGGTCGACGAACTCGCGCGTGAGCACGGCATCCCGCTGCACCTCACCGAGCGGGTGGACGCCCAGACGATCGACCTGGTCAAGCGCGCCGAACCCGACGTGATCGTGGTCAACAGCTGGTATTACCGGATGCCCGCGGAGCTCTACAACCTGCCGCCGCACGGCACCCTGAACTTCCACGACTCGTTGCTGCCCCGGTTCACCGGCTTCTCCCCGGTGCTGTGGGCGCTGATCAGTGGCGAATCCGAGTTCGGGCTGACGGTGCACCGCATGGACGACGGGCTGGACACCGGGGACATCCTGGTGCAGCGGTCGGTGCCGATCGGCCCCACCGACACCGGCACCGATCTGGTGTTGCGGGGAATGGACCTGATCCCCGACGTGCTGACCGAGGCGTTGGCGGCCCTGGCATCGGGCACCGCGCGCTGGCGGCCCCAGAACAAGGCCGAACGGACCTTCTTCCACAAGCGTTCGGAACGCGACAGCCTGCTCGACTGGGGCTGGTCGGCCGAGGACCTCGCGCGGTTCGTGCGCGCGCTGTCCGACCCGTACCCGCGGGCCTTCACGTTCTACCGCGGCGAGCGGATCGAGGTCCTCGAGGCGCACGTTTCGGACGCCGGCTACGGCGGCACCGCCGGCCGGGTGATCGTCCAGGAGGAGGGCGGCGTCGTGGTGTGCGGCCCCGACCCGCACCGCGGCGGTAACCGCGGCCTGGTCATCACCCGCGTCCGCGCCGCGGACGGCGTCGAATGCAACGGCGAAAAATTCTTCCGGCGCGGCGGCTACCTGACCAGCCGGCCCTGAGCGACGCCCCGGGTAACGCCATGGATCACGCGTCCCCCACCCCGTCGGCCCCGCCACCGGCCATCGCGCCACCGGACCCGGGCCCGCCCGACTACCCGGACCAGATCGACGCCCGGTTGCTGTGCATCGGCGCGGTCTGCGGCCTGGCCGGCATGATGGGCCACCTGGACGGCACCGCGGTCGCCGTCGCGCAGCGGACCTTCCTCGCCGAATTCGGGTCCACCCAGGCCGTCGTGTCCTGGACCATGGCCGGCTACATGCTGGCGTTCGCCGCCGTCGTCCCGGTCACCGGCTGGGCGGCGGACCGATTCGGCAGCAAGCGGCTTTTCGTCGGCGGCGTCCTGGTCTTCACGCTCGCGTCGCTGCTGTGCACCATGGCGCCGAACATGTTGTCGCTGATCGCTTTCCGGGTGATCCAGGGGTGCGGCAGCGGCATCATGACACCGCTGAGCTTCGTGGTCTTGACCCGCGAGTCGGGCCCCAAGCGGCTCGGCCGCCTGGTCGCCGTGGGCGCGGTGCCCTTCCTGTTGGGCCCGATCGGTGGACCGATCTTGGGTGGCTGGTTGACCGGCAGCTACGGCTGGCGATGGATCTTTCTGATCAACCTGCCGATCGGGCTCGGCACCGTCGCGCTCGCCGCGTTGATGTTCCCGAAGGACCGGCCCGCGCCGGCGGAGGCGCTCGACGTGACCGGCATGCTGCTGCTGTCGCCGGGCATGGCGGCCCTGCTCGCCGGGTTGTCGGCGGTGCCGGGGCGGGGCACCCTCGCCGACCGGCATGTGCTGCTGCCCACGGCCATCGGCGCCGCGCTGATCGCAGCCTTCGTCCGGCACGCCTGGCGCCGGGCCGACGGCCCGCTGATCGACCTGCGACTGCTCGGCAATCGGATGGTCAGGCAGGCCAATGTGACGCTGCTGATCTTCGCGGTCACCTACATCGGGGTGTTGTTGCTGCTGCCCAGCTACCTCCAGGCGGTGCTGCACCAGACGCCGCTGCAATCGGGAATCCACCTGGTGGCCATGGGAATCGGCATCGCGGTGACGACGCCGTTCGCCGGCGCACTGATGGACAAAGACGGGCCCGGCGGCATCGTGCTGATCGCCTTCCCCCTGATGGCGGTGGGGCTGGGGGTGTTCACCTTCGGCGTCGCCCACCACGCAGCGTATGCGCCGACGCTGTTCGCCGGCCTCCTGCTCATCGGCATGGGGGTGGGCTGCGCCGCCACACCGGTGTCCGCGGCCTGCGTCCAACCGTTGGCCCCCCGCCAGATCGCCCGCGGCACGACGTTGCGCAGCGTCAACAATCAGCTCGGCGGTGCGGTCGGGGCCGCGCTGATGACGGTGCTGCTGACGGATCGGACCAAGGCCGCCCACCACCTGACCCAGGCCTACACGGCGGTGTTCGCCGTGGCCACCGCGCTGGCGGTCGCCGCCAGCGTCGCCGCGGCTTTCCTGCCGATGAGGCACTCGAAAGGGGTTGCGGCGCAACCCTTGCCGTGAGGCACGCCAACATTGCGGGCGCGGCGGCGCTCGCCTGAGGAGAAAGTTCGTCGTCAGATGCTCGATTACGGCACGCAGCCGGACATGTTGGGGCCGTTGACCCCGGCCCAGCGCGCGATCTGGGCCGCGCAGCAACTGCGCCCCGACGTCCCGTACAACTTCGCCGGCTACCTCGCGATCGACCACGACGTCGACGCCGACAAGCTGATGGCCGCGTGCGAATCCGCGGTCGCGCGCTTCGGCACGCCCTGCGCGCGGCTGGCCCTGGACGGCGGCGAACCGGTCTTCGTGGTGGACCGCGAGTTCCCGTCGACCCTGTGCAGCGTGGACCTGCGCGCCGAGGCCGACCCGCGCGCCGCCGCCCTGCGCTGGATCGACGACGACTACCGCCGACCGCTCGACCTGCTCGCCGACCGGCTCGTCAACTTCGCGCTGCTGCGAGTCGCCGACGAGCTGGCGTACTTCTACCTGCGCACGCACCACGTGCTCGTCGACGGCTACGGCGCCCACAACATCATCCGGCACGTCGCGGCCGTCTACTCCGGGGCGGACGCCCACACCGGTGCGGTCGATTTCTCCGCGTTCGCGCTCCTGCGCGACGCGGATCGCAACTACCAGCAGTCGTCGCGCAGCGCCGCCGACGCGCAGTACTGGGCGACGGTCCTGCGCGACCCGGTGGCGGTCACCGACCTGGCCGGGACGCAGCGCCCGGTGCCGCCACGGCACCCGCGGGTCCGCGAGGTGCGGTGCGCCCATCGGCTGCTCGAGACGGGCCAGGACCGGTTCGACGTGGCCAGGGTCGTCGCGGCGATGGCCGCATTCATCGCGAAGACGACGGGGCGGCAACGGGTTTCGCTATCGCTGCCGGTGTCGGCGCGCACCACCGCCGCGCTGAAGAACACCGCCGGCATGGTGTCCAATCTGGTGCCGCTGGTCATCACCGTCGGGGACGAGGACACGGTCGCGGCGCTGACCGACCGGGTCGGCACCGCCGTGATCGGCGCGTTGCGCCATCAACAGTTCCGCGGTTGGCCGGCGCTGGTCGCGGACGCGTCGCCCGTCGACACCAACGTCGAATTCGGCCAAGTCGTCAACGTTTTCGGGTTCGCCGAGCCCATGCGCTTCGGGCCCTCGCAGCCCACGTGCACCGTGTTGACCACGCTGCCGATCCAGGACGTCGCCATCAACATCTACCCGCCGTTGGGCGGGGGCACGCCCAGGATCCAGTTCGCCTGGAACCCCGAGCGGTACAGCGACGACGAGATCGACCGGCACCTCGCCCGGCTGGAGTCGGTGTTCGACCGCATCCTGACGGCGGACCCGGCGCTGCCGCTGAGCCGGGTGCCGGTGCTCGACCGCGCCGAGCGCGACCTCCTGCTGACCCGGTGGTCGGGTGCCGCGGCGAGCGCGCCGGTGGGGGTGGCGCCGCCGCTGTTGACCGCGGCCGCGCACGCCCGGCCCGACGCGACCGCGGTCGTCGACGGCGACCGGACGTGGTCGTACCGCGAAATCGACCAACGCTCAACGCGATTGGCGCGGCTGCTGGTCGACGCCGGGGTGGGCCCCGAGCGGGCGGTCGCGGTGGCGGTGGATCGCCGCGTGGAGTTGGTGGTGGCGTGGTGGGCGGTGACCAAGGCCGGCGGGGCGTACGTGCCGGTGGACAGGAATCAGCCGGCCGAGCGCGTCGCGACGGTGCTCGACGCGGTCGCGGCGGTCTGCGTCGTGACCTGCGGCGGCGACGGTGTGGCCGGGGACCGCCGGGTGCTGGACCTGGACACGGTGGACCTGTCCGGGTGGTCGGCGGACCCCCTCACCGACGCGGACCGGCTGACACCGTTGCTGCCCGACACCACCGCCTACGTGATCTTCACGTCCGGGTCCACCGGCACTCCCAAGGGGGTGGCCGTCACGCACGCCGGCCTGTTGGGGGTCGCCGCGGCGCAGCGCGCCACGCTCGGCGTGGGCGGGGACGCCCGGGTGTTGATGGTGGCCTCGCCGATCTTCGACGCGTCGGTCTTCGAAATGCTGTGGGCGGCGGGTTCGGGGGCGGCGCTGGTCGTCGCGCCGCGCGACGTGTACGCCGGTGACGCGCTGACCGCGCTGCTGGCGACCCAGCGGGTCACCGCGGCCGTGCTGACGCCGACGGTGCTGTCCTCGCTGGACCCGGCCCGGTTGCACGGGCTCGGCACGCTGGTCGCCGCGGGGGAGTCCTGCCCGGCGGAGCTGACGGCCGCCTGGTCGGTGGGCCGCCGAATGGTGAACGCCTACGGCCCCACCGAGGCGACCATCTGGGCCACCTGCAGCGCGCCGCTCGCGCCGGGGCGGCCGGTGCGCATCGGTGCGCCCATCGCCGGCGTGCGGGCTCTCGTGCTCGACGCCCGGTTGAACCCGGCGCCCGTCGGCGTGGTCGGCGAGGTGTACCTCAGCGGCCCCGCGCTGGCCCGCGGATACGTCGACCGTGCCGACCTGACCGCGGAACGCTTCGTCGCCAACCCCTACGGCGCCCCCGGCACGCGGATGTACCGCACCGGCGACCGCGCGTGCTGGGATCCGGACGGGCAGCTGCGGTTCGTGGGCCGCGCCGACGACCAGGTCAAGATCCGCGGCTACCGCATCGAACTCGGCGAAGTCCAAGCCGCTTTGGCCGCGTGCGACGGTGTGCGGCAGGCGGTGGCGGTCGCCCGTGCGGACGGCGCCCACGACCGGCGCCTGGTGGGGTACCTGACCGGAACCGCTGACCCCGCGCGGGTCCGCGCCCTACTGGCCGAGCGCCTGCCGGCCGCCCTGGTGCCGGCGGCGATCGTCGTCGTCGACGCGTTACCGCTGACCGCGAACGGCAAGCTCGACGTGCGGGCGCTGCCCGCGCCGGAGTTCACCGCCGGCGCCTACCGCGCGCCGTCCGGCGCCATCGAAGAGGTGCTGGCAGGCATCTACGCCGAAGTCCTGGGCCTGCGCCGGGTCGGCGTGGACGACTCGTTCTTCGACCTCGGCGGCGACAGCATCATGTCGTTGCAGGTGGTGTCGCGCGCCCGCGCGGCCGGCGTGATCGTGCGCCCCCGCGACATCTTCGTTGAGCAGACCGTGGCCCGCCTGGCCCGGATCGCCGAGGTCGCCGTCGACGACGAACGCCCGGACGACGCGGGGGTGGGCGAGGTGCTCGCCACCCCGATCATGCGGTGGCTGCACGGCATCGCCGGCCCGGTCGACCAGTTCAACCAGACCATGGTGGTGCGGGCCCCCGCCGGCGTGGGCGAGGCCGACGTGGTGGCGCTGCTGCAGGCCCTGCTCGACCGGCACGCCATGCTGCGGCTGCGGGTCGATGACGACGGCGCCGGGGCGTGGTCGCTCACGGTGCCGGAGCCCGGGGCGGTCGACGCCGCCGCCTGCCTGCGGGTGTCGCCGGTGCTGTCGGAGCGGGCGCTCGCCGGCGCGCGGTCGCGGCTCAACCCGGGCGCCGGGATGGTGCTCAGCGCGCTGTGGGTGCCGCCGACCCGACAGCTGGCCCTCGTCGTGCACCACCTCGCCGTCGACGGGATGTCCTGGCGAATCCTGTTGGAAGACCTGAATATCGGCTGGGCGCAGCATCGCCTCGGTCAACCCGTGGCGCTGCCGCCGGGCGGCACCTCGTTCGCCCGCTGGAGCTTCCTGCTCGACGAATACGCGCGCCGTCCCGAGGTGCTGGCCCAGGCCGACACCTGGCAACGGGTCGCGGCCGCCGCGGCCGCCCTGCCGGCGCCCAGCCCCGTCGACACCTACGCCACGGCCGGACGCATGTCGGCGCGGCTGGACGCCGACACCACCCGCATGCTGCTCGGCGACGCGGCCGCGGCGTTTCACGCCGGCGCCCACGACATCCTGTTGATCGCGTTCGGGATGGCGGTCGCGCGTTTGTTGGGCAACGGGCGCCGCACCGTCACGATCGATGTGGAAAGCCATGGCCGGCAAGCAGATTGGTCGTCCGAGATCGACCTGTCCCGCACCGTCGGCTGGTTCACCGCCAAATATCCGGTGGCCCTGACGCTGGACCCGCTGGACTGGGCCGGAGTGCTCGACGGCGGAGCCGCCGTCGGCACGGCGGTCAAGGCCGCCAAGGAGCAGCTGCGCGCCCTGCCCGACGGCCTCACCTACGGCCTGCTGCGATACCTCAACCCCGGCGCCGCAGAGCATGGTTCGGACCCGACGGTCGCGTTCAACTACCTGGGCCGCCTGGCCGGAACCGCCGAGTTGTCCGACGACCTGTGGCGGCCGGACTTCGATAGCGTGTCGGCCGGCGCCGTCGCGACGGCGGTCTCGATGCCGCTGAGCCACACCCTCGCCCTCAATGCCGGCGTCCTCGACGCCGAGGACGGCCCCCGCCTGCACGCCGAATGGACGTGGGCGGCGTCCGCGCTCGACGCGGAGCGGCTGAACCGATTGAGCGCGTTGTGGTTCGAGGCCCTGCGGGGCATCTGCGCGCACGTGCGCGCCGGCGGCGGCGGCCTGACGCCGTCGGACGTCGCACCCGCGCGCCTGACCCAACCGCAGCTCGACGACCTCGAACGGCACGGCCGCGTGGCCGACGTGCTGCCGTTGACGCCGCTGCAGCAGGGGCTGTTCTATCACGCCACGGCCGCGCGCGCCGAGGGCGTCGACCTGTACGCCGTCCAGCTCGCCATCGGCATTGCCGGCCCGCTCGACCCGCACCGGCTGCGCGCGGCGCTGCGCACCGTCGTCGCCCGGCACCCGAACCTCGCCGCCCGGTTCTGCCCGGAGGTCGACCCGCCCGTGCAGGTCATCCCCGCCGCGGCCGACGTGCCATGGCGCCAGGTCGAATTCGACTCCGGCAGAAACGATTTCGACGAGCAAGTCCGGCGGCTGTGCGCCACCGAACGCGAAGCGGTCTGCGACCTGACCGGCCCGCCGGTGTTCCGAGCCGCGCTCATCCGCACCGCCCCCGACCGGCACCGGCTCGTGCTGACCAACCATCACGTGGTGCTCGACGGCTCCTCGCTGCCGATCCTGCTGCAGGAAATCTTCGCCGTCTACCACGGGCAGCGCCTCCCCGCGGCCGTGCCGTATCGCCACTACGTGGCCTGGCAGGCCGGGCGGGACCACGGCGCCGCCCACGCGGCGTGGCGAGAAGCGTTGGCGGACTTCGACACTCCGACCCTGGTCGGGTCGCCGCACCGGCAGCCGCGGGGGCGGCACGGCGTGCAGTCACGCAGGCTCTCCGAACAGGCCACCCAGGCGTTGCAGCAGCTGGCTCGCGCGCACCGCACCACCGTGAACACGGTGCTGCGCGCCGGCTGGGCGCAGCTCCTGGTGTCGCTGACCGGGCAGCACGACGTCATCTTCGGCGCCACGGTCTCCGGCCGCGCGGCCGACGTCGTCGGCATCGAGTCGATGGTGGGCCTACTGATCAACACGGTGCCGGTGCGGGCGCTGCTGACCACCGCGACCACGGTCGCCGACCTGCTCGGCCAGCTGCACCGCGCCTACCAGCAGACTATCGACCATGAACACCTGGCGCTCAACGAGATTCAACGCGTCACCGGACACGATCAACTGTTCGACACCTTGTTCGTCTTCGAGAACTACCCGCTGGACGCGGCGGCCTCGATGCAGCTCGGTGAGCTGGCCGTCACCGATTTCAGCAGCCACGAGTCGACCCACTACCCGCTGACGCTGCAGGCGACGCCCGGCCCCGCGCTGGCGCTGGCGCTGGAATACGACGCCGACACGTTCGACGCCGAGACCGTCGCGAGGTTGGCGGATCGGCTGGAGCGAATCCTGTCGGTGATGGCCGCCGACCCGTCGCGGCGGTTGTCGACGGTCGATGTGCTCGCCGCCGACGAGCGCGCGCGCCTCGACCGGTTCGGCAACCGCGCGGTCCTCGACCGGGCGGCGGCCGGTGCGTCCATCCCGCAGCTGTTCGCCGCGCAGGCGCGCCGGACCCCCGAGGCGGTGGCGGTGCGGTGCGGTGCCCGCAGTTGGACGTACCGGGAGCTCGACCTGGCGTCACATCGGTTGGCGCACCGGCTGATCGGGCACGGCGCGCGCGCCGGGCAGTGCGTGGCGGTGATGTTCGGCAGGTCCGGGGAGGCGATCGTCGCGATCCTGGCGGTGCTCAAGTCCGGGGCCGCGTATCTGCCCATCGACCCCGCCGTGCCGGACGCGCGGATCGATTTCGTCCTCGCCGACGCGACGCCGGTCGCGGCGGTGACGACGGCGGAGCTGGCCCCGCGGTTCGCCGGCCGCGGGCTCACCGTGCTCGACGCGCACGACCCCGGAGCCGCCGTCGACGCCCCACTGCCCTGGCCGGCCGGCGACGATGTCGCGCACATCGTGTACACGTCGGGCACCACGGGGGTGCCGAAGGGCGTGGCGACCACCCACCACAACGTGACCCAGTTGCTCGAGCCGCTGCACGCGGGCCTGCCCTCGGGCCCCAACGACGTATGGACGCAATGGTATTCGTATGCGTTCGACGCCTCGGTGGAAGAGATCTGGGGGGCGTTACTGCACGGCAGCCGCCTGGTCGTGGTCCCCGAGTCGGTGGCCGCGGTGCCCGAGGACTTCCAAGCGTTGATCGTGGCCGAAGGGGTGACCGTGCTGCACCAGACGCCGTCGGCCCTGGCCGCGCTCTCGCCGCGGGGCCTGGAGTCGACGGCGGTGGTGGTGGCGGCCGAACCGTGCGCGGTGGAACTGGTGGACAGGTGGGCGCCCGGCCGTGTCATGACCAACGCCTACGGCCCGACCGAGACCACGCTGTGCGTGACCGTCAGCGTGCCGCTGGCGGCCGGCGCTGAGCTGGTGCCCATCGGCGTGCCGATTCCCGGTGCGGCGCTGTTCGTCCTCGACGGGTGGCTGCGCCCGGTGCCGCCGGGCGTGGTCGGCGAGTTGTACGTGGCGGGCCGCGGTGTCGGCGTCGGCTACGTCCGCCGCGCCGGGCTGACGGCGTCGCGCTTCGTGGCCTGCCCGTTCGCGCCGGGGCAGCGCATGTACCGCACCGGGGATCTGGTCTCCTGGGGCGCAGACGGGCAGCTGCGATACCTGGGCCGCGCGGACGAGCAGGTCAAGATCCGCGGTTATCGCATCGAGCTCGGCGAGATTCAGGCGGCGCTGGCCGACACCTTGCACGTCGAGCAGGCGGTGGTGATCGTCCGCGAGGACCGGCCCGGCGACAAGCGCCTGGTCGGTTACGTCACCGAATCCGCACCTGGCGCAGTGGATCTCGTCGCAGCGCGCACCCGGCTGGGTGAACGGCTGCCCGCCTACATGGTGCCGGCCGCGGTCGTGGGCGTGCCGGCCCTGCCCCTGACGGTCAACGGCAAACTGGACACCCGCGCGCTGCCGCAGCCGCAGTACCGCGACGCCGTCTACCGCGCCCCGTCGAACGCCATCGAGGACGTGCTGTGCGGTGTCTACGCTCAGGTCCTCGGCCTGGACCGCGTCGGCGTCGACGACTCGTTCTTCGACCTCGGCGGGGACTCCCTGTCGGCGATGCGCCTCGCCGCCACCGTCAACAAAGCCCTGCGCACCGACCTGACGGTGCGCACCTTGTTCGCCGCGCCCACCGTCGCCCAGCTCGCACCGCGGCTGCACGACGGCGCGGGCGCCGCCCGGCCGCTGGTCGTCGGCGCACGGCCCGAGCGAATCCCGTTGTCGTACGCCCAGAATCGCCTGTGGTTCCTCGGCCAGCTGTACGGGCCGTCACCGGTGTACAACATGACGGTGGGCCTGCGGCTGCGTGGTCGCTTGAACCCCGAGGCGCTGGGCGCCGCGCTGACGGACGTGGTGGGCCGCCACGAATCGCTGCGCACGGTGTTCCCCCACATCGACGGGGTGCCCTACCAACAGGTGCTGCCGGCCGAACGTGCCGAGCTCGGCTGGGCCGCCGTCGATGCCGCCGGGTGGTCGACGGCTCGGCTGGCCGACGCCGTCGACGCCGTGGCGCGCCACGCGTTCGACCTGACCACCGAAACGCCATTGCGCGCAGGGCTTTTCCGCGTTGCCGACGACGAGCACGTGCTGGTGGCGACGGTGCACCACATCGCCGCCGACGGCTGGTCGGTCACCCCGCTGGTGCGGGACCTGGGCGTGGCCTACGCCAGCCGCTGCGATGGCCGCGCCCCCGACTGGGCGCCCCTGGCGGTGCAGTACGCCGATTACGCGCTGTGGGAGCGGGACCGGTTCGGTGACGCCGACGACGGCCCCCTCGCCGCGCAAGTGGCGTACTGGCGGCAGGCGCTCGCCGAAATGCCCGAGCGGCTGCACCTCCCGACCGACCGGCCGTACCCGCCCGTCGCCGACTACCGCGGCGCCACCGCGCCAGTGCAGTGGTCCGCCGAGGTGCAGCGCCGCGTCCGCGCGCTGGCCCGCGACCACGACGCGACGAGCTTCATGGTGCTGCAGGCGGCGCTGGCCGTCCTGTTGAGCAAGCTGTGCGCGACCGCCGATGTGGCCGTGGGCTTCCCGGTCGCCGGCCAGCTGCACCCGCAGCACCAACCTGTTGACGAAGAAACCGACCAGGTCGTCCAGCGCGGGGTCGGGGCGGCCGGCGACCGGGAAGCCCACGGCCACATCGGCGGTCGCGCACAGCTTGCTCAACAGGACGGCCAGCGCCGCCTGC
>NZ_LZJC01000102.1 GCF_001666755.1 Mycobacterium sp. E1214
CTGCGGGCGGCCACCGACGCCGAGCCCCAGGTGGCCGGCAAGCCGGCGCCCGGCCTGCTGACCGACGCGGCGGCCCGCGGCGACTTCCGGGCGCCCCTGGTGGTCGGTGACCGGCTGGACACCGACATCGAGGGCGCCAACGCCGCGCGGCTGCCCAGCCTGATGGTGCTCAGTGGGGTCAACTCCGCGCGCGACGCCGTCTACGCCCGCCCGGGCCGCCGCCCCACCTACCTCGGCCACGACCTGCGCTCGCTGCACTGCCACGGCGAGCGGCTCGCGGTGGGACCGCAGCCGGGCTGGCGCGTCGAGGCGGCCGGCGGGGCGATCACGGTGGCCGCCGCCCGCGAAGACGACGGCGAGGACGACGGCCTGTCGGTGGTGCGCGCGGTCGCCAGCGCCGTGTGGGGCGCCGACGGCGCGGAGCCGCGCATCGAGGCCGCCGACGACCGGGCGCGCGAGGCGCTGCGGCGTTGGTCGTTGGTGCGCGACGACTGAGCGGTGACTAGCGTAGGGACGCGATGACTATCGACCCCGATCAGATCCGCGCCGAGATCGACACGCTGCTGGCCCGGCTGCCCGAGCCCGGGGACGCCGAGAACCCCGACGTCCAACCCTCGATCGAGGAACTCGAAGAGATCGCCCGCCGGCTGTCCGAGGCCCACGACGTCTTGCTGCGCGCGCTGGAGTCGGCGGAGAAGGGCTGAGTGCGCGCATGTCTCGACGTGCCCGCGTCGACGCCGAACTGGTCCGGCGCGGGCTGGCCCGGTCCCGGCAGCAGGCCGCGGAGTTGATCGACGCCGGCAGGGTCAGCATCGACGGCCTGCCCGCGCGCAAGCCGGGCACCGCCGTCGCGATCACCGCGGCGCTGACCGTCGCCGACGACGGCGAACGCGGCTGGGTGTCGCGCGGCGCCCACAAGCTGCTCGGGGCCCTGGACGCCTTCGGGATCGACGTGGCGGGCCGGCGCTGCCTGGACGCCGGCGCGTCGACGGGCGGGTTCACCGAGGTGCTGCTCGACCGCGGTGCCACCGAGGTGGTGGCCGTGGACGTGGGCTACGGCCAACTGGCGTGGTCGCTGCGCAGCGATCCGCGGGTCAGGGTCGTCGAGCGCACCAACGCCCGCGACCTGACGCCCGACGTCATCGGCGGGCCCGTCGACGTCGTGGTCGCCGACCTGTCGTTCATCTCGCTGGCCACAGTGTTGCCCGCGCTGGCTGGCTGCGCCGCGCCCGACGCGGATATCGTTCCCATGGTGAAGCCACAGTTTGAGGTGGGGAAGGGTCAGGTCGGTGCCGGCGGGGTGGTGCACGATCCCGGCTTGCGCGCCGACGCGGTGCTGGCGGTCGCCCGCCGCGCCGACGAGCTCGGCTGGTGCACGCTGGATGCCACCGCCAGCCCGCTGCCGGGCCCGTCGGGCAACGTCGAATACTTCCTGTGGCTGCGCGCAGAGACCGACCGCGCGCTCACGGGCGACCGCTTGGTGTCGGCGGTCCGGCGTGCGGTAAGCGAGGGCCCGCAGTGAGCGCCGCGCACCGCACGGTGCTGATGGTGGTGCACACCGGGCGCGAGGAGGCCACCGAGACCGCGCGTCGCGTGCAAAAGGTGCTGGGCGACAACAAGATCGGGCTTCGCGTGTTGTCCGCCGAGGCCGTGGATCGCGGCGCCCGGCAGCTCGACCCGCACGAATTGCAGGCGATGGGCGGGGAGATCGAGGTGGTCGAGCCGGACCCGCAGGTCGCCGAGGGTTGCGAGCTGGTGTTGGCGCTGGGCGGTGACGGCACCTTCCTGCGCGCCGGCGAATTGGCTCGCAACGCCGACATTCCGGTGCTGGGCGTCAACCTCGGCCGCATCGGGTTTCTGGCCGAGGCCGAGGCGGAGGCCATCGACACGGTCCTGGATCACGTTGTCACCCACGACTATCGAGTCGAGAACCGCCTGACGCTGGACCTCATCGTGCGCCACGACGGCCGCATCATCGAACACGGCTGGGCGCTCAACGAGGTGAGCCTGGAGAAGGGCCCCCGGCTGGGCGTGCTCGGCGTGGTGCTCGAGATCGACGGGCGGCCGGTGTCGGCGTTCGGCTGCGACGGGGTGCTGGTGTCGACGCCCACCGGGTCCACGGCGTACGCGTTCTCCGCGGGCGGCCCGGTGCTGTGGCCCGATCTCGAGGCAATCCTGGTGGTGCCCAACAACGCTCACGCGCTGTTCGGCCGGCCCATGGTCACCAGCCCCGACGCCACCATCGCGATCGAGGTGGAGGCCGGCGGCCACGACGCGCTGGTGTTCTGCGACGGGCGCCGCGAGGTACTCATCCCCGCGGGCAGCCGCATCGAGGTGCGCCGGTGCGACACCCCGGTCAAGTGGGCCCGCCTGGACAGCGCGCCGTTCACCGACCGGCTGGTGCACAAGTTCCGGTTGCCGGTGACCGGCTGGCGTGGAAATTGACGGCGCGGCGCGGTGTTCGCTGAATGCTGACCGAAATCCGCATCGAGTCGCTGGGCGCCATCAGCGCCGCGGTCGGTGAATTCGACCGCGGCCTGACGGTGCTGACCGGCGAGACCGGCACCGGCAAGACGATGGTGGTGACCGGGCTGCACCTGCTCGGCGGGGCCCGCGCCGACGCCACCCGGGTGCGCTCGGGCGCCGACCGGGCGGTCGTCGAAGGACGGTTCACCACAACCGATCTCGACGAGGCCACGGCCGTGCGGCTCGACGAGATGCTGGCGGCGTCGGGCGGGGAGCGCGACGAGGACGGCAGCGTGATCGCGCTGCGCTCGGTGAGCCGCGACGGCCCGTCGCGGGCGTACCTGGGCGGGCGCAGCGTGCCCGCCAAATCGCTGGGCGATTTCACCACCGGGCTGCTCACCCTGCACGGGCAGAACGACCAGCTGCGCCTGATGCGGCCCGAGGAGCAGCGCGGCGCGCTGGACACCTTCGCCAAGGCCGACGCCGCGTTGGAGCGCTACCGCAAGCTGCGCGACGCGTGGGCGACGGCGCGCCGCGACCTCGTCGACCGCAAGAGCCGGATGCGCGAGCTCGCGCTCGAGGCCGACCGGTTGAGCTTCGCGCTCAACGAGATCGACGTGGTGAACCCGCAACCGGGCGAGGACGACGCCCTGGTCGCCGAGATCGTGCGGCTCTCCGAGCTGGACACCCTGCGCGAGGCCGCGGCCGAGGCCCGCGCGGCGCTGTCCGCGGACGACACCGACGGCTCCGGCGGTTACAGCGCCACCGACAGCCTCGGACGGGCAAGGGCCACATTGGAATCCACCGGGGACGCGAAGCTCGTCGCGCTGGCCGGGCAGCTCGGCGAGGCGCTGACCGTGGTGCTCGACACCGCTGGTGAGCTGAGCGGCTTCCTCGACGAGCTCCCGGTCGACGCCAGCGCGCTGGAATCCAAGCTGGCGCGGCAGGCCGAGCTGCGCACGCTGACCCGCAAGTACGCCGCGGACGTCGACGGCGTCCTCGCCTGGGCCCACGAGTCACGGCAACGGCTGGCCCAACTCGACGTCTCCGAGGAGGGCCTGACCGCGCTGGCGGCCCGGGTGGACGAGCTGGCCCGCGAATTAGGTTCGGCCGCAACCGATCTCAGCAATATCCGGCGAAAGGCCGCCAAGCGGCTGGCCAAGGAGGTCACCGCCGAGCTGGCCGGGCTGGCCATGGCCGACGCGCAATTCGGCATCGGCGTCACCGTCGACACCGGCGTTACCCCGGACGACCCCGCCGCGCTCACGCTGCCCTCCGGCGAGCTGGCGCGGGCCGGCGTCGACGGCGTCGACCAGGTCGAATTCGGTTTCGCCGCCCACCGGGGCATGGACCAGCTGCCGCTGGCCAAGAGCGCCTCGGGCGGTGAGCTGTCGCGGGTCATGCTGGCCCTGGAGGTGGTGCTGGCCGCCTCCGCCGCGGGCACCACGATGGTGTTCGACGAGGTCGACGCCGGCGTCGGCGGGCGGGCCGCCGTGCAGATCGGCCGCCGCCTGGCGCGGCTCGCCCGCACCCACCAGGTCATCGTCGTCACGCACCTGCCGCAGGTCGCGGCGTACGGCGACGTCCACCTGGTGGTGCACGGGGCCGGCCCGCGCGGCACCAGCGTGGTGCGGCGTCTGGGCGGCGACGAGCGGGTGGCCGAGCTCGCGCGGATGCTGGCCGGCCTCGGCGACTCCGACAGCGCGCGCGCCCATGCCCGCGAGCTGCTCGAGACGGCGCAGAGCGAAAAGGCCTAGCGCGCCCCCAAACCCCGGTGTGACGGGTCGAGACCCAGTCGGTACCGGCCTGTGACTGGTGGGACTCTAGATAACTTCTGTGGCTGATGTTACGGCGCGCCTCCCCGCGTCGCGCCGGACCGGCCGACAGAATCGCCCCCATGAAGATGTCAGGGCTGCTCTCACGTAACACCGCCCGGCCGGGACTCATCGGCACCGCGCGGGTTGACCGGAACATCGACCGACTGCTGCGCAGGGTGTGCCCCGGCGACATCGTCGTGCTCGACGTGCTCGACCTCGACCGCATCACCGCGGACGCCTTGGTGGAGGCCGACATCGCCGCGGTCATCAACGCGTCGCCGTCGGTGTCCGGCCGCTACCCCAACCTCGGCCCGGAGGTCCTGGTCAACAACGGGGTCACCCTGATCGACGAGACCGGCCCCGACATCTTCAAGAAGATCAAGGACGGCGCCAAGATTCGGCTGCACGAGGGCGGCGTGTACTCCGGTGACCGCCGGCTGGTCCGCGGCACCGAGCGCACCGACCACGACATCGCCGACCTGATGCGCGAGGCCAAAAGCGGCCTGGCCGCGCACCTGGAAGCGTTCGCGGGCAACACGATCGAGTTCATCAAGAGCGAGAGCCCGTTGCTCATCGACGGCATCGGCATCCCGGACATCGACGTCGACCTGCGCCGGCGGCACGTGGTGATCGTCGCCGACGAGCCCAGCGCCGAGGAGGACCTCAAGTCCCTCAAGCCGTTCATCAAGGAGTACCAGCCGGTGTTGATCGGCGTGGGCAACGGCGCCGACGTGCTGCGCAAGGGCGGTTATCGGCCGCAGGTGATCGTCGGCGACCCCGACCAGATCAGCACCGAGGCCCTCAAGTGCGGCGCCCAGGTGGTGCTTCCCGCCGACGCCGACGGCCACGCGCCCGGCCTGGAACGCATCCAGGACCTGGGCGTCGGGGCGATGACCTTCCCCGCCGCCGGCTCGGCGATCGACCTGGCCCTGCTGCTGGCCGACCACCACGGCGCCGCGCTGCTGGTGACCGCCGGGCACACCGCCAACATCGAGACGTTCTTCGACCGCACCCGCGCGCACAGCAACCCGTCGACGTTCCTGACGCGGCTGCGGGTGGGGGAGAAGGTCGTCGACGCCCGCGCGGTCGCCACCCTGTACCGCAACCACATCTCGGCCGGCGCGATCGCGCTGCTCGCGCTCACCATGCTCATCGCCGTCATCGTCGCGCTGTGGGTGTCGCGCACCGACGGCGTGGTGCTGCACTGGGCCACCGACTACTGGAACCACTTCTGCCTGATGGTGCAGAAGTGGGTGACGTAACCCCTTAAGGACGCCGCCTCGTGATCTCGTTACGCCAACACGCCTTCTCCCTGGCCGCCGTCTTCCTGGCGCTGGCCGTGGGAGTGGTGCTGGGTTCTGGCTTCTTGTCCGACACGCTGCTGTCCAGCCTGCGTGACGAGAAGCGCGACCTGACCCAGCAGATCAACGGACTCAACGATCAGAAAAATGTGCTGAACGAGAAGCTCAGTGCGGCAAACAATTTCGACACGCAAATGGTCGGCCGAATCGTGCACGACGCGCTGAGCGCCAAATCGGTGGTGGTGTTCCGCACCCCCGACGCCAAGGACGACGACGTCGCCGCGGTGTCGAAGTTCGTGGGTCAGGCGGGCGGAACGGTGACCGGGACGGTGGCACTGACCGCGGAGTTCGTCGAGGCCAACTCGGCGGAGAAATTGCTGACCGTGGTGAACTCGTCGATCCTGCCCGCCGGGCAGCAGTTGAGCACCAAGCTCGTCGACCAGGGTTCGCAGGCCGGTGACCTGTTGGGCATCGCCCTGCTGGCCAACCCGAATCCGGCGGTGCCGCCCGTGGACGACACGCAGCGGGCCACCGTGCTCGCGGCGCTGCGCGACACCGGGTTCATCACCTATCAGCCGACCGAGCACCTGGGGCCGGCCAACGCCGCGCTCGTCGTCACCGGCGGCGCGCTGGCCCCGGACGCCGGCAACCAGGGCGCCAGCGTGGCGCGTTTCACCGCGGCGCTGGCGCCGCACGGCTCGGGGGTCCTGCTCGCCGGGCGGGACGGCTCGTCGACCGGCGGCGCCGCCGTGGCGGTCGCCCGGGCGGACGCCGGCATCAACTCCGCGGTCAGCACGGTCGACGACGTCGACGCCGCGCCGGGACGCATCACCGCGGTGCTGGGGCTGCACGACCT
>NZ_LZJC01000103.1 GCF_001666755.1 Mycobacterium sp. E1214
TACGAGTTCTCCAAGATCCTGTTGCTGATCTTCTTCTCGGCGGGCTGGATCGAGAAGCCGGGGAAGCGAATCCAGATCTTGGCGCCGTTCTGCTCGGACAGCGCCGCCGGCAGCAGGGCGGGAATCGACAGGAATAGCAGCCCCGTGATCCCGCAGATGTAGCCATAGCGGGCCAGTTGCCGGTGGTCTTTCAAGAAGGTGACCACCAGGGCGAAGGTGACGACGCCGATCAGGGTCCACAGCATCTGTTGGGTCGCGCTGGGGTGATGCCGGCCGCTGAGCTGGTTGTTGACCAGATCCAGCCGGTGAATCATCACCAACCCAAGTCCGTTGAGGAGCGCGACAATTGGCAACAGCAGCGGGTCGGTGTAGGGCGCGAAACGCCGGATGGCGACGTGCGCCGACCCGAAAGCGAGCAAGAACGCCAACCCATAGCTGGTCACGTTCCAGCTCAGGCCGCGGTCCTGGTTGGCCTCCACGATGAGCAACGCCGCGACGGTGATCAGCGCGGCGAAGAACAGCAGCGCCAGCTCGGCGTTGCGCCGGGTGGGCAAGGGAGGCGTGACCGCGACCGGCGGCTGGACTTGGGTGGTCATGCCACCGTCCGGCAGTCGGTACCCGGTTGAAGCGGGGGCGCGGGAAGCGCGGTCACCGTCTGCGAAGTGGTCGTCGGACCGGCCGGTGCGGGGGCCGCCGGGCTGGGGAGCGCAGAGGCGCTGGGCGGCGG
>NZ_LZJC01000104.1 GCF_001666755.1 Mycobacterium sp. E1214
CCCCCTGCACCTGTAGTGGTTCCGCCAGCCCCCGCGCCGCCACCGTCCCCAGCGTCATCACCGCCACCGTCACCACCTCCACCGCCGCCGGAGCCGCCGCTGGTTCCACCGCCACCGTCTCCGCCGCCGGCGCCCTCACCGTCACCGTTGCCCTTCTTTTTGGGATCACCCCCGGCGGTCCCGCGGTATTCATCCCCGAGGGCGGCGAGCAACTCAGCTTGTTTCTTGCTGTCCACCTTCGAGCTGTCGAGAATCCGCTGAATCTCGGCGAGCTGACCGTCGAGGAATTGGTTGAACAACGCCATGGCGTGCGGGTCGCCCGCCGTCTGCGGGTTCGACGTCAGCGCCTTACGCGCGTTTTCGATACTGCCGATGATGGCGTTGATTCGTGCGCGGTTGTCGTCGTTGGTCGCGAAGATCTGCTTGAGCAAATCGGCCAGTTTCTCATCGGTCTGATTCACTGCCCCACTGGTCTGTTGATAGGTCGTGCCGGCCTGGCCGGCGCCCTGCTGCAGGCCGCTGGGGCCGCCCGGAGGCGCCGGCGCGGGCGCCCACGGCGGCGCGCCTGGCGGCAACGTGCCAGGCACCGGCTGCTGTGGTGGCCCATCGTCTTCGCCACCGTCACCGTCGTCGTCACCGCCGAAGATCCCCGACAGGTCGTCGAAAAGGTCATCCAAGACGTCATCGAAAAAGCCCATGGCCGCCCAAATCTCCTCTCGCGGCGGGTTGTTGGGCAAAACGCTACCGGTGCTCACGCGCACTATGCCACGGTCACGCACAGCCGATTTCGTCGCGTTCGGTCACTGGTCGCCGGCTGTCATGCCCAGCGCGATTGCAGCGGCATCGCGAATCTTGCCGACCGTGTCGTGATGTAAACCCACCTCTGGCTTTGCCCCGATCGCGCGCAATGACAACGCAGGGCGAGATTCGTACAAGTACCGCAGCACCTGCGCCAACTTCTCGGTAGGCACGCTCGGGCAATAGCCTTCTTCATGCATCTTGCCCGCAGCAGCTTCCCACCGGTCCATTCGCTCTACCGCCAGCGCGAAGGCGCGTTCGCGCAGCTGCCAGCGTTCATCGGGCGGCGTCGCGGGATGAAATCGCCACAGGGCCCCCAGAATATGCGTCGTCACCATCAGCGCTATCGGTGGCACACAAGCCAAACCCGCAGCACCCCAACGCATCCACGGCGCAAGCTGCCCGGTGAAGAGCCACGCATGCAACGCGTTACCGCCGACGCTCACCAAAGCCGCTACCCCCAGCACCGCCCACAGAAAAACCCGGTTCCAAAACTGCTCACGGTAGGGCGCAAACGACACAATCCCCAGCGTCGCAAGGATGATCAGCCCATCGAGGATCAACGGCCACAACCACGACGGCCAACCGGGCCACGCCGACATGGCGGCCAGATTCCGCAACGAGGTGAATGACAAGACGAAGCTGATGGCCGCGATACCCACCGTCAGCCACACCGCCGCGGTACGGCTGTGGCGAACCAACCGCAACGTGCGCATCTCGTCTTCACCGGCCGCACCCCGCTGCGCAGGTGGTGCGCTCAGCGATTCCGACGACCGCCGCGACTGCGGTGGATCTGACTCCACCTCAGTGGGAATCGAGATCGCTCCCTGGCCCAAGTCCTCGTCGGCGGCATGAACCTTAACGTCGGATCGCTCCGCGATCCTTACTCCATTGCGGCGCGTGCTCAGTGTCGCCACTCAAACCCCTTCACAGACAACGAACCGGCCACACACGCCGGCCACCGAAGCCGTGGGCCCACGATCCCACGCAGGCTCGGCCACGGCACACTGACACTGAAACTACCGCCGACCCGACCGTTACGCGTCGGTCGCGGTCACCAAAAAATCTCCACCTTCGGGCGGCGCGCAAAGGCGCCGATGCTGCTTACAGTGACCCATGCGCGGTAAACCGCGACGCGCGTCGGTCGGGACCGCCCGACAGAGCGCGTGACAGATGTGACTGCTGATGCGGCGTGTCACGATTGAAATGACATCGATGTAAGGCATATTGGCCGAGGGCGGATATCCGCCGCGAAGTACCTGGCGGATATCCGCCGACGAGTTGTCGCCATCCAAGAGAAAGGACTACGACCCGGCGACCGCCGGATGACTTAACACTGTGTCGCACAACTGAATTCACCGTCAGCGATAGCCCCTTAACGGCAAAGCCCCCGGCCCGAAGGCCGAGGGCGGCCGGTTCGAGTTGCCGCTCGAACCGAATGCGTGCTTTCGCGAAAACCCCCCACGAAGGGAATCGTCATGAAAGGCGCATTCCACGGTAGCGCATACCCTGTGCCCGGTCTAGCTGCCGCGTCTCCCCAGCCCGCCCGCATCATCGTCCATCCCTACCGCGGCAGCAGCCGATCCTCACGTCGGCGCGGCACCGCGCGAACCGCGCCGGCCTGGATCCAGCGCGCCGGCGCGCACTGCCTCGACCGCCTTCCGCGCATCGTTCTCGAACTGGACGCCGCCGGCAGCGCGGTTCCCTGCTGGAGTGGTCGCGCCACGCGGTGGGCACAATCCACGGTGCCGGCCGCCTACCAGGCGCGCTACGACAGCGACGTGCGACCTGTGATGCCCAACAATCCGGTCAGCCTGAAAACCCTTGTGGCGGTGGCGGAAGCGCGCGCAGCGTTCGCCGATCACCGCACCGGGCGCAACTGCCGCCCAACCAACGCCACACTAGCCCAGATGACCGGCTTGTCGGTGCGCACCGTACAGCGTGCATCCACCGCGTTGCGGCTGCTGGGGGTGGCGACCGAGGTGATGCGCGGCCGCCAGCGCACCCGCACCGAACGATTCGCCAGCTGGCGGGTTGGGGATAACGGCCGTGGATGGGCCTCGGTGTGGGCTCTGCACGACTGCCGAATCCAGTTGCTGTCACCCCATCCCGGAGGGTCTCTTTTCCCTCCGAAACCCTCAATTAAAAGATCACTCACTACCCGAAGCCGGCGCCCAAGCACCGGTAGCAGCGCCGCTCCGCGGCGCCACCGCACAGACCAGCAGGGGCTGGCCCTGGCAAACAAGTGGATCCGGGATCAGCAAAGCCCGCCGTGGGCCCGCCGCTATCGAACCGGCACGCCGTGGGCAGCGGTGCTCACCCCAGCGGCCCACCACGGGTGGACACCCCGCGACGTCAACACCCTGATCGGCGATTGGGCCGGCACCGGCCATTGGGTACCCGAAGCACCGCACAAGCCCATCGGACTGCTCGGCGCCATCCTGGCCGCCCACGGGGACCTCACCGACAGGCCGTCGGCCTACGACGAGGCCCGCGAACAAGAGGAGCTGCGGCAGGCCCGAGCGCGCATCGCCGAGCAACTCGCCGGCCGCGACGCCAGCCGCAAAGCTCGCGACGCCGGCCGCGCGGCGTTATCGGGACCCGGCCACCAAGCAGCCCGCCAAGCACTGCGCGACATCCAAGAACGGGTCCGCCGCCGACGCTACGACGACCGCGACACCCACCGCCCATGATTAGCCACTGCACTCCCCCGACGAAGCTGGCCTGCCAACAAGACTCGGAACGCTGGTTCGATCGACGTCGCCGCCGTGACGCACTCATGCACTGCTTGACCTGCCCGGCCCGCACCTGGTGCGCCGGCCAAGCACTGCAGGCACGTGCCTCCCACGGAATGTGGGCCGGCGTCTGGATCGACGGCAGTCACAATGAGGCCGCACACCGGCTGCGGGCCATCGCCAACGCCACCCCGAGTCCCAGCGACGATAGGAGTCAGGCCGCATCGAGCACGATCCCAGCACGGCCGGCGCCACCTCCCCCGCTGCCTTCCCGGGCGGCCGCACCGATCCGTGCCCGCTCCGCCCGCGCGGCCGTATTGGCCCGCAGCTCCGGGCACTGTGAAGTACTCGGTGAGCACTGCCGCTACACCAGCGACCAGATGCTAACGCGGCGCGGCGACCCTACGATCCCCCTCGAAACCCCGTCCTGCGCAGAGTTGTTCGCCGCCTGCCGGGCGTGCGCCGCGCAGCTGGCGGCGCTCGACCCGCAGTCCGCGCTTCGGTCGGGATACCTCGTCGCCAGCGGCCGCGATCCCGCCGAGGTGCCGTTTCAGTGGCGTCAGACGCGCTGGGTGCTGCTGGACCGACACGGACGGCTCAGCGAGGTAGGGTCGCAGGCGCGGACGGCGTAGATCCTTAACCGCGGTTAAGGTCGGGCGGTTGGACGCCGCCGGCGCCGCGCCAGGGCGTCATCGACCAGATCGGACGCGAAGTCCTGGGCGGTGAGCAAGACATCGTCGCGTTTGGCTTCCAGCCAGGCCTGCCGAAGCCGCTGCGCGGTGCCGGTGCGCAGCCGCAGGGTGCGCGGCGCTTCCGCGCCGGCGGCGGGTCGCTCTACCGCTGAGGTGGACCCCGGTAGCGTGCGTACCGCCAGTGGAGCGCTTTCCGTCACTGTGACGGCCGGCGACGCCGGCGGCTGCTCGCCGGCGTCGGGCATCTGTGGTGACCGCCGGGTCTGCGCGCCGGCGGTCGATAACATGCCGAGTACGGCGGCGGCAGTGTCTTTTTTAGGCACGGTGCTTTCCTCGATTCCGTCGGCCCTCATCGACAAGGGTCATGACCTCAACACTGAAGCTGGCATACGCCTGCGCCAGATCCGCATCCGCCTGGTCGTCGCCCAATACCACCTGGTCGCTGACCATCCGCTCGGCGGCTGTGCGCTTAGGGATGAGCGTGTCAAAGATCGCCAGTCCGTCCGCGCGCAGCGCGTGCAGAGTCTCGCGGCTGATCAACGTCTGTGGCTCGTACTTGGTGAGCAACACTCCCAAAAACACCGCGGAGAGCACCTGATGCTTGCGCAAGGTGGCTGACCACTCCAAAAACATGTTGACCCCTCGCCTGCCCCACTTACTGGCATCGGTCGGCACGATGAACCAGTCCGCGGCATTGAGGGCGGTAATCACCAACTGACCGAGGTTGGGCGACAAATCCAACACGACGGCGTCGTAATCGTCATACACCGGCTGCAGCGCCATGGTGAGCTGCTCTTCGCGACGGTGCATCGTGACCAATTCCATGTCCAACTTGGCCACAGCCAAGGTCGAGGGCACCAGGTCGAGATTGTCCAGCCGCGTCTTGCGGATCACCTTGCCCACCGGCAATCCGTCGCCGATGAGGTCATAGATGTCGAACTCGACGTCATCGTCAGGGTCGAACATTGACGTGGAATTGCCCTGCGGGTCGCAGTCGACCAACAATGTGCGCCATCCCGCCCGGGCCAAGCCGGCGGCGAGATTCACCGCAGTGAAAGATTTGCCCACCCCGCCCTTATGGTTGGCGATCGCGATCACTTCTGCTTTCACGCTGGCCACTCCTTTAACGTCAGTAACACCATTAGAGCAAGACCCGCCGGTATTTGGGTGACGCAGCCACGGTGTGTCGAAGCGATGCAATGACCACATGACACCGTGATCGCATGACTTGGGGACACGGTGACCCGGTCACAGGCCGACGCGGTGATGCGGTAATCCGACGATGCGATCGCCGCCTCACGCCGTCACTCAGCCGCCCGGTGATCCGGTGACTAGATCGCCGGGTAACTCCACCACGCGGTGACCGAGGAACTAACGCACCGCGTGGCGCGATCATCGTGTGATGCGGTCACGGAATCAGTGTGCGGCGGTGTGACGCTGTCACGTGGCGACGCGGCCACCCAGTTACGAGGTGATCTGGCGAACCGGTCATGCCGTCGCGGCATCAGCGGATGACCAGGTGGCGCGGCGATCACATCACCTAATGACTGGGTGATGCAACCATCCGATGACGAGATCACCAGGGGACGGCATCACGCGGTGGCCAGATCAGTCAGCAACCCAATGACACAGCCGCGCGGCAACACGGTGATCTTGCGGATCAATAGCAACCGCCGGAACCGCGTCACCCGACCCGGCGAGCGTACATGTGTGTGCAGACAGGCAGTGATTGGGTGACGCAATCACACGGTGACGGATCAGCTGACCGACATCGGGGTGACAGCGCGGTGGCGGCACCAACGACCAGCGACCGCACGCCGGTACAGATGCCCGGTGTTCAGCAAAACGAGCGCGCGCACCGGGCGGGAACAAGGGCGGTGAGCTAGTCACTGTGGCGGTCCCCGATCCCGCGCGGGGGAGCGGCCACAAAGGCAAGTTGCCTCGGGCGCCGTGACCTCGGTCCGAGTCTTAACCGCGGTTAAGTCGAAACCTGAGCCCTGTCCATGCCTGCTGTGATCGCCGAATCAAGCATCAACGCTGACCCGACGAAGGGTCCAGTTCATCGCTACAGCGCAAGGACACCCGGTCGAGTCTGCGGCGGTGACCTCTCGCCGCCATTGGAACGGGTGCAACTCACCGGGCCGGCTGACGACCGACGGTGCGCGGCAACCGCGTGTCGTGACGACACCCAGGCCGCCACGCCGTAGACTGCGGCTGTCTCATCCGAAGTACCCCGCACGCGGGGGAAGCATACGGAAGGCCTTTCATGGCTGTGCACGTCGTTCTCAATCAGAAAGGCGGGGTCGGCAAAAGCACCATCGCGGTCAACCTGGCCGCTGTCACCGCCGACGTCCTCAACCGCGACGACGATCCCGAGGCGAGCTCACCGGTCGCCGCCGTCTCGGTCGACCCGCAAGGCTCTGCCGTCTGGTGGGCCTCCCGGATCAACGATCTGCCGTTTCACATCGTGCAGGCCCACGACGATCTTGACGGCCTCAAACGCCTCGGTGAACTGCCCGGCATCGCCCACGTCTACGTCGACACCCCAGGATGGATCGACCTCGAGGCCGGCAACCACACTGGAGACCCGTTGGGCCGCGGACCCGCCGCCGATGCTCTGCGTGTTGTTCTCGACGTGGCCGACACCATCATCGTGCCGATCGAGACCGAGCCACTCAGCTTCGACCCGACCGCCCGAACCATCACCAAAGTCATTGAGCCGCGGGGCATTCCCTATCTGGTGGTCATCAACAACTGGGACCCCCGCGACGGCGTCCATGACCTCAACGAGACCAAGGAATTCGTCCGGGCCAACCACTGGCCGCTGGCGCACACCGTCATCCGTCACTACAAGCTGCACGCGCGGGCCAGCGCCGACGGGCAGGTGGTGACCGAATACCCGGTCAATCGTGTGGCGCTGCAAGCCCGAGAAGACTTCTACAAGTTTGCCCTCGAACTCAACAGCGGAGGAGCACGCTGATGGCCCGCGGACAGCGCACCAACCTCGCGGCCCTCGCCAACACCGTCGGCGACCACTCACCGGTCGAGCAGATGCTGTCGGCTGCCAGCCGCACCGCGCCGCTTACCGACCTGGTGCCCAATCCGCGCAACCCCCGTGAGGATCTCGGTGATCTTGCCGGCCTGGAATCCATCGCCGACATCCAACTGCAACCCGCCGTCGCCGTCACCCGCGGCGCCTACCTCAAGCTTTACCCGCACGACTCGATTGACGCCCGCTTTGTGGTCATCAACGGTTGCCGGCGCCTTGCCGCAGCGCATAAATACGGTCGCACCGACCTAGCCATCGTTGTCAACGACGACATCGCCCGTGACCGCGTCACACTAATCTCCGCCTCGATCGCGGAGAACGTCGACCGGCAAGATTTCGACGTCATCGAGGAAGCCAAAGCCGTCGAGGCCCTCACCACCGAGTGCGGCAGCGCCGTCGAAGCGGCGCACCGGCTGCACAAGACCCAAGCCTGGGTCTCGCAACGGCGAGCGCTGCTGTCGCTGGCACCCGAACTGCAAACCGCCCTGCGCCGAGGCGAACTGGCCATCCGCGAAGCCCGCACGCTAGCTCGCGTGCCGCTGGAAGACCAAGTCCTGCGCTGGCGCGTCGCCCAGGACCGCAAAAACGACAGCACGCCCCACGGCGCGAGGGGCCGCCGGCCATCCACCCCGTCCCGGCTCATCGCCACCGCGCTCAACGACTTCGATACCAAACCGCAGCTACTCGCCGAGGCCCTGCACAACCACCTGGGACCCGACCGTCTGCAAATCTTGCTCGCCATACTCACGACGCAGCCACGCGCCGTCACGTGACGAATCAACGCCCGTGCCCGACGATCAGCCCAGCCAGGCGCCCCGATATCGGCCCACCGTTTGGCCGGCGTCGCCCGGTGGCCCTGACCACCTAGGCCCCCCGCTAGGTCTGCTCAGTCAACTCGCCCAGATTGCCCGGCGTCATGAACTGCGCGAGGGCGTCAAGGTAGTTGCGGGCGACCGCGCGGTATCTGTCGCCGGCCTCGCTGGTGGCACGGTCGGCATCAAGCAGATCCTGCTGCGCGGCAATCAAAAGCCGGTTAGCTTCGGTCAGTGAAACCACCTGCGCGCGAAGCAGATCGAGCTCAGCACTCGACGGGGGATGGGGAGCGGGCTCGGTCGCTGCCGTGATCTCGTCGGCATAGACATACCAGCGCAACCGCTCCGGTCGCGGCATCGCCCCACCGCGGATCTCCCCAGCCGTGATCGCGCGGACGATGGTCCGCGGGTCTTTGCCCAGACGTTGAGCAGCTTCGGACAACGACACGACCGCGCCGCTCGGCGTGGTTTCCACACCGGGCGGCGGCTGCTTCGGCTGCCTCATCGTTCGGTTACTCCGGCCCCAATGCACGCGTCCTCTGCGCCTGTAAGCCCATCATGCGCTAATTAAGGACAATAATAGCGACATGCGGACCAGTAAATGACCTCCGGTGCCTATTTAAGGACATCAATGTCGTAAACTAACGACATCACGACGAGGTGCGCCCCGTCACCCGCCCACGCGCCGGAGGAGAACGTGAGCAGAAGCGAGCAGCGGAAACTAACCGGCAAGGTCCTGGTCCGTTTCACCGAAGAGGACCTGCAAGCACTGCAACAAGAAGCCGACCGTCAAGGCCTCAGCCTGCCGCAACTAATGCGCGACCTCAGCCTGCGCACACTGCTTGCTCGCGCCTCCTAGCTGTACTGACACCTAGCTCGCCGCAACACAGCACTCCATAGCTGGTGACGTGAAACCACAGCGCGAGAGCTCGTGTCCTCAGAAGGCTGAGGCAGTCCCGATCGGCGGTCTGAGCCGGGGTCTGCCCCTGTCGCTCAGCTGACACTGTCAACGGAGCCGGTGCCCGAGCATAGGTTCGGTGGCAGGGTCGATCGAACACCGTGTCAAGCGCTTGGGGTGCCCGCCAACGCTGGCAACGTGGTGCGCCAACCGGAATCCGCCGGTCAGGGCGGAGGGGCCGCAATAATGCTCGGCGTGATAGGGCCGGGTGCGTTGCCGCCGGTGGCTACCCCGTTGATGAAGCTGAATTGCTGCCCGCAGGGGTCGGGCATGTAGTAGTGCACGCTCGGGTTGTTCGCCGACAGGACAGCGATCTGGGCGGGTGTAATGGGCTGCCAGGGCCCGATCTTGGGGGGCACCGATATTCCGCTGATGCCCCCGGTGGCCACGCCACCCAATCCGCCCGTGCTCGCGTCCGGTGGCGTCTTGACCCAGATATCGCCGTTGAGGCTGACGTTTTGGAATTCTTGCGCCTCATAGGTGTAGGCCACCCAGCGCTGCATCTGTCCATTCGGCCCGACCTGGGTGTAGGAGGTGAGGTCCTCGCCGTTAATCCGGAACTTGTACTGCTGCTGGTAAGCCGCGAAGGGGGCATCATTGTCACCGATCCAGGTCCTGCCCGGTGTGTAGAAGCCAGTGGGGCCCCCCTCAGGGCCGCCGCCAGCCCAGGGCACATGCTCTTTAGCCGGCGGAGGCGGACTCGACCCCGTGTACGGCGGCGGGGTGTAGTCGGTCCAGTATCCGAAACGGGGATCGCCGACAAACGGGTTGCGGGCATCTGTCGCCACGGGCGGCACGCCCGGTGGTGCCGGCGCGGCCGGCACCGGATCTCCTGGCTTCCAGCCAGCCGCACGAATCGTCGGATCGGCAGGGGAGTCCTTCGTGCCGTTGGACAGTGCTTGATACCCGTCCGCGCCTTGGCGCAGAGTCGCCGATACGGTCTGGTTCTGAGTCTTCGTCGTTTGCAGCTGGCCCTGCATCGCCGCAAGGTGCTGATCCATCGTGGCCATCACCAGGTGGGCGCCCGCGGGCGATTTCGACAACGGTGCCGCCGCGGCGGCCACCGCCCGGGCCTGATCGCGAATCACCCCCGATCCAAGCCGGCCCTGAGCGCCGATCGCAGCGCCCTGCTGAGCGGCCGCCCGCACCTCCTGGTCCAGGGCCGCCGCGGTGATGCGGGCCTGCCGATACGAGCCTGCCGCGCGGGACACCCCGGTCTGCAACCCCCCAACGCCCTGCGGCGACTCAGGGACCGACCCCTCACCTGAGGTGGGCAACGGCTCGCCTTCACCGCCGGCCGGGTACAGATTGTGCGCTCGACTCAGCAGCCGGTCGACTCCAGCCACAAACGCCGCCATACTCATCTGGCAAAGTTAGCCCGCGCGGGTGCGCTAATGCCATAGCTACGGCCCACCTGAGCGTGAAACTCCGCTCACGGCAACACATCGGCCTACCACGGCACTGTAGCCAGCAACCGTCCAACTCGGACCACCGCACTTTGCCACGCGTCTAATAAGATAGGTCGGCCCTGGCCCACATGCGTCTTCTGTTGGGGGTTCCGATCGGCAGGCGTGCGCGGATAGGGTGGGCCTGTCCTCAGCAGGCGGGTAATGGGGCTTGATTCAGCACTGCCGGCCGTCAGGTTTGGCTTCGGACGTTTATGCCCACGCCCGGTGAGGATGGCCGGCGCGACAGCACATTACGTCACCCGCAAGCGCGTGACCGACGTGAGCTAGGCGGCGGTCCGCGCGCCCACACCCGGGGCTTGGCTTGGAGTAGAACTGCCGGCCCCGCGCCGTCCAAGTATTTGTTTGCCGGCCCCGGGTGTGACGGGGCCGGCACGGAAGCCCAACAGGGTTGCCATCGTCGCGCTCGCCTGCGTAGTCGGCCGTCACACAAACACAAAGGGCACGAGTCATGGTCGTTATCGGAGTTGATGCACACAAAGCCACCCACACGCTGGTGGGAGTCGACCCTGGTGGTCGCAAACTCGCCGAGCTGACAGTCAAAGCCACCCCCGAGGGACATCTCAAAGCGCTGGACTGGGCCCGACGCGAATTCGCCGACGACGTCGTTTGGGGCATCGAAGATTGCCGCAACCTCTCGCGGCGCCTGGAGCGCGACCTGCTCGACGCCGGCCAGCGAGTGGTGCGGGTGCCCCCCCGGCTGATGGCCAAAACCCGTGCCTCAGCGCGCAGTTGGGGCAAATCGGACTCCATCGATGCGCTCTCGGTAGCGCGCGCCGTGCTACGGGAACCCGATCTGCCGGTCGCCTGTCACGATGAAGGGTCACGAGAACTCAAGCTGCTCGTTGATCGACGCGAAGACCTCGTCGTCCACCGCTCCGCTGTGATCAATCGAGTGCTCTGGCGGATACACGAGCTCGACCCCTCCCGCGCCAAGGGGCGGTCACTGCGCACCGACAAGAACATGCACGCGGTACGCGAATGGCTCGCCACCCAGACCGGCCTCGTGGCCGAACTCGCCCGCGACGAAATCGACGAAATCATCGCCATCACCCCGGCGATCAAAGCCCTCGATAAGCGCATCGCCGTACGAGTGCGCGCCGTCGCCCCGTCACTGCTGACCCTCGAAGGCTGTGGAGTACTTTCCGCAGCCAAACTCGTTGGCGAGACCGCCGGCGTCACCCGGTTCCGCAGCGAAGCTGCCTACGCACGTCACGCCGGAGTCACGCCCATTCCACACTCGTCGGGAGCGAAATCGGTGCACGCCAAAATCGGCCGTTCCGGCAACCGGCGCATCAACAACGCGCTCTACCGGATCGCCATGACACAGATCCGCCACGGCGGCGTCGGCGAAGCCTACTACCGTGCCCGGCGCGACCTCGGCGACTCACACGCCGAAGCAATACGACGCGTCGAACGACGTGTCGTCCGCCGCGTGTATCGCCACCTCCACAACGATCACCCCAACCCCTCGGCCCCCGCCACTCGATG
The DNA here is from genome assembly GCF_001666755.1 of Mycobacterium sp. E1214. Taxonomy (GTDB): domain Bacteria; phylum Actinomycetota; class Actinomycetes; order Mycobacteriales; family Mycobacteriaceae; genus Mycobacterium. Next base: position 12,002 of record NZ_LZJC01000104.1, read on the forward strand.
TAGTCGGCGAACAAGGCGACCGAGTCCTCGAATTTCTCCGGATCGAACGCGGCGCCTGCGGAG
>NZ_LZJC01000105.1 GCF_001666755.1 Mycobacterium sp. E1214
GGGGCCCGACCGGTCAACCCACGCCCGCGCCGAACTTCGCAGGCCGAGTGACCTTTTCGGCCCAATGCCAGCTCGCAACGGCGCTACGCGCCGGCGAGCGCGGGCCGAAAACCCTGCTGCGTTCGGCGCGGACTCTTCGGGGTTGACCGCCCACCCTCACCCGATTAACCGCTCCCCCAGCGCCGACCGGCGCAACAAGCACCATCCGAAACGGAGAACCACGTCATGACTATCGAGATCGTGCACAGCGCCGCCGAAGGCACTCTCGTTCACGGCACCACCCGTGGAGACGGCACCAACACCCTTCTCAAGGCCGCCGGCTTTCGCTGGTTCCGCACATTGGGGGTGTGGGGCATCGCCAGCAGCCGCGATCGCCAACCCAACCGGTACAAGATTCAGCGGGCGGCCGACGCGCTGCGCGCCGCCGGCCACACCGTCAGCGTCGACATCGACGACGCGCACCGGCCCACCGCCGAGGCCGAGGCCGACAGGGCGCAGCGCCAAGAGCACCGCGTCGACGCGCTCAACGCCAAAGCCGACCGCAAGGCGGCCGCAGCCGATGCGGCCTGGGAGACCGAACGCCGTGCCGTGGAGGCGCTGCCGCCCGACGGACAGCCGATTTTGATCGGCCATCACAGCGAGCGCCGGCACCGCAACGCGATCGCCCGGGCCCACGAGGCGACTCGCCGCGCGATCGATGCCACCGACCTCGCACACCACGCCAACAGACGGGCCGAGGCCGCGGCGTCGACCACCGCGCACCGGTACAACCCGATGACCGTGAAGAACCGCATCGAAAAGCTGCAGGCTGAGCAACGCGCCGATCAACGCACTCTCGATGGCCACCGCCGCGTCGTCGCCCGCAGCGCCACCCACGAATACGTCGACGAGTTCGGTCCCGCGACCGGGCCCTACCGCGACCAAGTGATCGCGCGCATGGCCCAACGCGGGGACGAGATCGTCTATTGGGGCGGCATTTACGCCGATCTGCAAGCATCCGGCGTTGCCAGCACACACAGCCGCGACAGCATCCGCAAAGGTGATCTCATCCAGTACCGCGGCCACTGGTACCCCGTCGTGCGGGTCAACCTGAAAACCGTGTCCGTTCGCCTACACGACGGCGCCTCGTGGACGAACACGATCGGATACCACGAGATCACCGGTCACCGGAGCGCAACCGCGGCCGACGCCTAACCACACCGCCCTGGGCCCGGCCAGCCTTCCCGGCAGCGGGGCGCTGGCCGGGCCCCCCTTTTTGTTCCGGTTGTGGTGGCGGCGGCGCGCCCCGCGCGGCCGCCGACGCGGCCCCCGGCGGGGGCCGAAATCCGTAGCCCCTCACCTTTTAGCCGTCAGCAGGGGTCGCAGCCTAATCGGGCGGGGGCCCGACCGGTCAACCCACGCCCGCGCCGAACGCAGCAGGGTTTTCGGCCCGCGCTCGCCGGCGCCGTAAGCGCGGTTGCGAGCTCGCATTGGGCCGA
>NZ_LZJC01000106.1 GCF_001666755.1 Mycobacterium sp. E1214
ACGCCGACATCGCGGCCGCCGCGCTGCGCGAAGCCACCGAGGAGTCCGGCGTCGACGGGCTGCTGCTGGCGCCCGGGCTGGCGGCCGTGCACGTGCACCCGGTCACCTGCTCGCTGGGCAAGCCGACGCGGCACCTGGACCTGCAATTCGTCGCGCACGCCCCGGCCGGGGCGCGGATCGCGATCAGCGACGAGTCCGACGACCTGCGGTGGTGGCCCGCCGACGAGCTGCCGCCCGGCTCCGACGACGCCCTGAGATATTTGGTGGGCCGGGCCTGCCGAGCGTGAAACTGGCTTCACGTTCGGCGCCGAACGTGAAGCTAACCGCACGCTCGGCCCGCAGGGGCGACAACGAAACGAACTACACGTCGGACGAGTAGCGGATGCCGCCGTCGGGAATCGCCACGCCGGGCCACACCCGGGCGCCAGCAGCAGCCCGTCGACGCCGGACTCCTCGGTGGCTTCGCGCAGCGCGGCGGCCGCGATGTCGGCGTCGTCCTCGTCGCAGTGGCCGCCCAGCTGCACCCAGCGGCCGACGCGGGGGTGCAGGGTCAGCAACACCCGGCCGCCGCCGTCGTCGAGCACCAGGGCCGACGCGGTGACGTGGCCGGCCTCGCACTCGCGCCGGCAGGCGTCGTCGCGGCCGTACAGGAACGCCAGCACGGCGTGCCGCAGCGCATCCTGACTTGCGTCGGGCGCCCGCCAGTCGGTGAGCAGCCGGATCGCCGACTCCCGCACGCTCATCGGCGGATCAGCAGGCCGTCGGTGTCGGCCGGCGGCCGCGGGCCGGCCGGCTCGGCCGCGTAGCCGACGGCGATGGCGCCCAACGGCTCCCAGTCGGCCGGCAGCCCGAGCTCGGCGCGCACCAGGTCCGCGGCGAAGATCGTCGACCCGATCCAGCAGCTGCCCACCCCCCGCACGGCCAGCGCCACCAGCAGGGCCTGCACGGCCGCGCCCACCGCGACGGTGAACATGGTGTGCTCGGCGGCGGTGCGCGCGGCGTCGGGATAGTCGTGGGCGCCGTCGGGCACCAGCATCGGGATGACGACCTCGGGCGCGTCGTAGAGGATCTGGCCGCGCGCCAGCCGCCGCTCGACGGAATCGGCGGGCCGACCGTCGCCGGTCAGGTCGGCCCGCCACTTGTCCTTCATCCGGTCCAGCAGCCGGACGCGGGTGTCGAGGGTCTGCAGCCAGACGAACCGCACCGGACGGGTGTGGTGAGGGGCCGGCGCGGTGAGCGCCTCGGCGACGGCGGCCTGCACCAGCTCCGCGGGCACGGGCTCGGGGCTGAACCGCCGCACCGACCTGCGCATCAGCTGCGCCTGTTGGCGCCCCAGTTCCAGGGCCTCGGCCGTGCCCAGCCAGAACAGGTCGTCCTCGCCGGGGCGCAGCAGCTGCCGGGCGGTCGAGCCGTCGTCGGTCACGGCGTTCAGCCCGCGCACCACGGCCACCGGCATCGCGGTCAGCTTGCCCTTCACCAGGTCGGCGGCGGCGGCGACCTCGTCGGCGATGGCGATCTCCGTGACGAGCAGCTCGTTGCCGTGCTCGTCGACAGCGCCGGCGTACCCGTGCAGCACCGCCATGCCGGCCGCGCCCACCGCCAGGTCGATCTGCCCGTTGCGCCACGCGCGGCCCATGGTGTCGGTGATGACGACGGCGACGCGCACCCCGAGCCGCTCGCGCAGCCCGGCGCGCAGCCGGGCGGCGCTGGCGTCGGGGTCGACCGGCAGCAGGGCGAGCTCGTCGCGGTGGACGTTGGACCCGTCGACGCCCGCGGCGGCCTGCACCAGGCCGTTGCGGTTCTCGGTGATCAGGGTCTTGCCCTTGCGCGCCAGCACCCGCACGGCCTCGTCGTCGATCAGCCGGCGCCGCAGCCGGTCGCGCTCCTCGGGGTCGCGCGGGGCGGGCACCAGCCGGCCCTCGCACTTGGACACCACCTTGCTCGTGACCACGACGACGTCGCCGTCGCGCAGCCAGGGGGCGGCCGCGGCGACGGCGGCGTCCAGGTCGTCGCCGGGCCGGAACTCGGGCAGCCCGGCAACGGGCAGGATCTCGACGGCGGCCGCGCTGCCGTGTTCGCGGGCCGGCGCCGCGGCGGGGTCGGTCACGCCGCCACACCCGCGAGGTCCAGCCCGGCGCTGACCATCTTGGCCGTCGCCTCCGGGTCGGTCATCAACAGCGGCACCGCGCGCACCGCGACCCCGTCGATGTCGGCGCCGTCGCCGGCGTCGACCAGCCAGCAGTCCAGGATCCCGGTGCCGCGGCGCGCGCCGTAGTGCCGGCCGACGGCCTCGGCGGTGGACTCCACGCCGATCACCGAAAGGCAGGCATCGGCCATGCCGCGCAACGGTTTTCCGGCCACGATCGGCGAGTAGCCGACGACCGGGGCGCGCGCCGAGCGCAGCGCGCCGCGGATGCCGGGGATCGCCAGGATGGCGCCGACGCTGACCACCGGGTTCGACGGCGCCAGCATGATGACGTCGGCGTCGGCGATGGCGGTCAGCACTTCGGTTGTGGCCGCGGCCTTTTCGGCGCCGACGAAGGCGAAGCTGTGGGTGGGCACCTGGGCGCGGTAGCGCACCCACCACTCCTGGAAGTGGATGGCGCGCTGCTTGCCGTCGGCCGGATCGGTGATCACGACGTGCGTCTCGCAGCGGTCGTCGCTGGCCGGCAGCAGCCGCGCGCCGGGTTGCCAGCGGTCGCACAGCGCCGTGGTGATCTGCGACAGCGGATACCCGGCGCTGAGCATCTGGGTGCGCACCAGGTGCGTGCCCAGGTCGCGGTCGCCCAGCCCGAACCAGTCGGGCTGCACCCCGTAGCGCGCCAATTCCTCTTTGGCGTGCCAGGTTTCGTTGCGGTGACCCCACCCGCGCTCCGGGTCCACACCTCCACCTAAGGTGTACATGCAGGTGTCCAGATCCGGGCAGACCCGCACCCCGTGGATCCAGGCGTCATCGCCGACGTTGACGATCGCAGTCAGCTCGTGACTGCCGGAACCCGGGCCCGGACGCCGCTGCGTATGGAACTGACCCAGCCCGAGGAACTGCTGGACCCCCAGCAGGAAACGGGCGCCGCCGACCCCACCGACCAGAACCGTGACCTTCACGTTGCACGACAGTACCGCCCGACGACCGTGCGGTAGCGGTCCGCTGATCTCGACCTCAACGGAAGGTTATAGGTCTGTGATCGACACGCCGAAGACGGCAAACAACAGAAACGCCGAAATCTGATCACGAGATGGTATGGAAATGCGCCGTAACGCTTGACCTAGCAGGTCAACCCGTGTCTAATCACAACAGTGTCATTTCCCGGTTGGCCGGCCGATTCCGGTGTCGCAGACCGAGATTCGATCACTTGTTCGAATTGTCTGATACATCGGAAATAGTGGGCACCACTAACACTCTCACACTCATGTCGAGGAGGCGGACGACCGTTATGTCTTACGAACATCTTCGCGGCGCCATGGCGAGCACCCCGCACAGCATCATCGGCCCGGCGACGGACCGGCCCGCCAGGCCGCACCTGACCGTAGTCCCTGACGCCCCAATGGTTTTCGAGCCCGAGGTCGAAGAGGCCCCGGCCGCCGACCAGTGGCAGGACCGCGCGCTGTGCGCGCAGACCGACCCCGAGGCTTTCTTCCCGGAGAAGGGCGGCTCGACCCGCGAGGCGAAGAAGATCTGCCTCGGCTGCGAGGTGCGCCACGAATGCCTCGAGTACGCCCTCGAGCACGACGAGCGCTTCGGGATCTGGGGCGGTTTGTCCGAACGCGAGCGCCGGCGCCTCAAGCGCGGCATAATCTAACGCCGCGCCGGCGCCTTTAGCGCCACTTGACTATTCGTCGTCGATCGCCGGGTCGATGACCGTGGGCTCCACGTCGAGGTAGATCGCCACCTGGGCCACCAGTATCTCGTGCAGCAGATCGCCAAGTTCGACGGTGTCCTTGGCGCGCCGTTCAATCGGCTTGCGAAACAACACGATTCGCGCCCGCGTGGAATTGCCGCGGACGTCGACGCCCGCCGGGATCAGGCGGGCCAGCGGAATCGGTCCATCGGCGACCACCTCGGGCGGCCACTGCACGCTGTCGGGATCCTTCGCGGCGATCCGCGGGATCTCGTCGACCGCCACGTCCAGCTCCGCGAGCCGGTCCTGCCAATTCCGCTCGATGGGTTCGTAAGCCTCGAGCACCGCCATGTCGAACCGCTCGGCGCGGCTGCGCCATCCCGGCACCGTCGGCGGCAACAGCGGGCCGCGCATGTCGCGCCCGCGCCGGAAGGATCGGTGCGACGCAAAGCGGCGCCCGTCCGATGCGTCGGGGAACCGATCTCGTCGCGGGGAACTGCGCGAATCGCCCACGGGCCGATGGTAACGGTTGGACATCGGGCGTCGAGGAGTTGCGCGTGTCCGCCGCTTCGGCGGCGTTTCCGCACGATAGCCTTTCGCTCGTGAACGTTCCCCGTCGCTGCTGTCGGCCCGGGTGCCCGCACTACGCGGTGGCGACCCTGACGTTCGTCTATTCGGACTCGACGGCAGTTGTAGGTCCCCTCGCCACCGTGCGGGAACCGCATTCCTGGGACCTGTGTGTCAACCACGCCGGCCGAATCACCGCCCCGCGCGGGTGGGAGCTGGTGCGGCACGCGGGCCCCCTGCCGCTGCACCCCGACGAAGACGACCTCGTCGCCCTGGCGGACGCGGTCCGCGAGGGCGGTTCCGGCGAGCGCAGCGTGCCGTTCGGCGGCGCCGGCGCGGCCCGCAACGGCTCGACCGGCTACGACGGCTTCGCCGAGGCCCACATCCACCACACCGGAGCGCAAGCCACCGCGCCCAGCAGTGGACTGCTCGCAACGCCGGAGCACCGTTCGGGACGGCGCCGCGGACACTTGCGGGTATTGCCCGACCCCAGCGACTAACCCGTCGGCGCCGCCCGGCGCCCGCGCGCACCGCGGCGGCCGGTCGTCTCCGGCGGCCGATAGGCTGACGGCCAAGAGGCGAAGAATCGATGGCGTCAGGAGGCCCCCGCATGTCTCGGCCCGCCGCGACTGTGCACCGTGTCGTCAAGGCATACGACATCCGTGGGTTGGTCGGTGAAGAGATCGACGAACCGTTGGTCACCGACCTCGGCGCCGCATTCGCCAAGCTGATGCGCGCCGAGGGCGCCCGCCGGGTGGCGATCGGCCACGACATGCGCGACAGCTCACCCACCCTGGCCGCCGCGTTCGCCGCCGGCGTCACCAGCCAGGGCCTCGACGTGGTGCGCATCGGCCTGGCGTCCACCGACCAGCTGTACTTCGCCTCCGGGCTGCTGGACTGCCCGGGCGCCATGTTCACCGCCAGCCACAACCCCGCCGCCTACAACGGGATCAAGCTGTGTCGGGCCGCCGCGCTGCCCGTCGGCGCCGAAACCGGGCTGAGCGTCATCAAGGAGGACGTGCTCAACGGGATCCAGCGCCACGACGGCCCGGCCGGCACCGTCACCGATCGCGACGTGCTCGCCGACTACGGCCAGTTCCTGCGCTCGCTGGTCAACACCGCCGGGCTGCGACCGCTGCGGGTCGCCGTCGACGCCGGCAACGGGATGGCCGGGCTCACCACCCCCGCCGTGCTCGGTCCGCTCGAATCGATCACGCTGCTGCCGTTGTACTTCGAACTCGACGGCTCGTTCCCCAACCACGAGGCCAACCCGCTCGACCCGGCCAACCTGGTGGACCTGCAGAAGTTCGTGCGCGACACCGGCGCCGACATCGGGCTGGCCTTCGACGGCGACGCCGACCGCTGCTTCGTGGTCGACGAGCGCGGCACGCCCGTCGCGCCGTCGACGGTGACCGCCCTGGTCGCCGCCCGCGAGCTGCACCGCGAGATCGGCGCCACGATCATCCACAACGTGATCACCTCGCGCGCGGTGCCCGAGCTGGTCGCCGAGCGCGGCGGCACCCCGCTGCGCTCGCGGGTGGGCCACTCCTACATCAAGGCGATGATGGCCGACACCGGCGCCATCTTCGGCGGTGAACACTCGGCGCACTACTACTTCCGCGACTTCTGGGGTGCCGACTCCGGCATGCTGGCCGCGCTGTACGTGCTGGCCGCCCTCGGCGAGCAGGACCGGCCCCTGTCGGAGCTGACCGCGGACTACCAGCGCTACGAGTCGTCCGGCGAGATCAACTTCATGGTGCGCGACGCCGCCGAGTGCGTCGAGGCGGTGCTGAAGTGCTTCGGCACCCGCATCCACTCCCTCGACCACGTGGACGGCGTGACCGTGGACCTGGGCGACGGCAGCTGGTTCAACCTGCGCAGTTCGAACACCGAGCCGTTGCTGCGACTCAACGTGGAGGGGCGCACCACCGAGGCCGTCGACGAGGTGGTCGCCGCGGTCAGCGCCGAGATCGCCGGCGTGGCCGCGCGCACGGCCCGCGCGGAGGCCACCTCATGAGGCCCCCATCGTGAAGGCCGCCCGGTGAACGCCACGCACGCCGTCGATCTCGAGGACACCGAGGGCTTGCTCGGCGCCGACCGCGACGGGCTGCTGCGCGCCGCGGCGTCGGCTGGTGCGCAGGTGCGCGCGGTGCTCGCGGCGGTCGACGAGGGCGCGCTGGACCCGGTGCGCGCCGACGACCGGCCGCGCAGCGTGATCTGGCTGGCCAACCGCGGCACCGCCGAGACGGCCGGGGCCATCCTCGCCGCCACGCTCGGCGGGTCCGCCTCCCAGCCGTTCGTGCTGACCGGCGCGACGCCGCCGTGGCTGGGCCCGCTCGATCTGCTGATCGTGGCCGGGGACGACCCCGGTGACCCGGCGCTGGTCGCCGCCGCCACGGCCGGCGTGCGCCGCGGTGCCCGGGTCGTCGTGGTGGCCCCGTACGAGGGCCCGCTGCGCGACTCGACCGCAGGCCGGGCGGCCGTGCTAGCGCCGCGGCTGTGGCTGCCCGACGAGTTCGGGCTGTGCCGTTACCTGGCCGCCGGCCTGGCCGTCGTGCGCGCCGTGGATCCCCGGCCCAGCATCGGCCTCGACGGCCTGGCCGACGAGCTGGACGCCGAGGCGCTGCGCAACAGCGCCGGGCGCGAGCTGTTCACCAACCCGGCCAAGACGCTCGCCGCGCGGATGGTCGATCGCCGGGTGGTGCTCTCCGGCGACGACGCCGCCACCGTCGCCCTGGCCCGCCACGCCAGCTCGGTGCTGCTGCGCATCGCGCAGCAGGTGAGCGCGGCCACCCCGGTGGCCGACGCGGTGAGCGCGCTGCGCGGGGCGTTCGCGGACGCGTCGGCGTCGGTCGACGCCCTGTTCCACGACGACGAGATCGACGGCCCGCTGCCACCGCGGCTGCGGGTGCTGGCGCTGACCCTGGCCGCGGAGCGGACGGTCGCGGCCGCCCAGTACGCCGGGTTCGACGAGATCTACCTGATCACCGCCGAGGACGTGCCCGAAGCGCCCGGGGGCGTGGGCGGCTCGGACGGTCTGGTCGGGGCGGTGGCTCCGGGACGCGCGACGCCCCCGGAACAGCAGCTGGCAATATTGGCCGTTCGATTGGAGATGGCCGCGGTTTACCTGCGGCTGGCGCGGGGATAGACGACAACAGTGGAACTACTTCGCGGGGCCTTGCGCACCTACGCCTGGGGGTCGCGTACCGCCATCGCCGAGTTCACCGGCCGCCCGGTGCCGGCGGCGCACGCGGAGGCGGAGCTGTGGTTCGGCGCCCACCCGGGCGATCCCGCCTGGCTGGAATCCGACGACGGCGAGATGACGCTGCTCGATGCGCTGGTCGCCGATCCGGAAGGCCAGCTCGGCTCGGCGCCGCGCGCCCGGTTCGGGGACGTGCTCCCGTTCATGGTCAAGGTACTTGCCGCCGACGAGCCGCTGTCCCTGCAGGCCCATCCGAGCGCCCAGCAGGCCGCCGAGGGGTACCTGCGGGAGGAACGCCTCGGCATCCCGCTGAACTCGCCGGTGCGCAACTACCGCGATACCTCGCACAAACCGGAACTGCTGGTGGCGCTGCAGCCGTTCGAGGCGCTGGCCGGCTTCCGCCCGGCCAAGCGGACCGTCGAGCTGCTGCGCGCCTTGGCCGTCTCCGATCTGGACCCGTTCATCGCCCTGCTCAACGACCAGTCCGACGCCGACGGGCTGCGGGCGCTGTTCACCACCTGGATCACCGCGCCGCAGCCCGACATCGACGTGCTGGTGCCCGCGGTGCTCGACGGCGCGATCGCCTACCTGAGCTCGGGGGCGACGGAGTTCGCCGCGGAGGCCCGGACCGTGCTCGAGCTGGGGGAGCTCTATCCCGGGGACGCCGGGGTGCTGGCCGCGTTGCTGCTCAACCGCGTCAGCCTGGCGCCCGGCGAGGCGATCTTCCTGTCGGCCGGCAACCTGCACACCTACCTGCGCGGCTTCGCGGTGGAGGTGATGGCCAACTCCGACAACGTCCTGCGCGGCGGGCTGACCCCCAAACACGTCGACGTGCCCGAGCTGCTGCGGGTGCTCGACTTCGCGCCCAGCACCGAAGACCAGCTGCGGCCGCGGGTGCACACCGAGGGCTTCGGGTTGATCTACGAGACGCCGGCCGACGAGTTCGCCGTCGCGCTGCTGACGCTGGACGGCGAGTACCTCGGCCACGAGGTGGACGCCACCTGCCACCACGAGGGCCCGCAGATCCTGCTGTGCATCGAGGGCTGCACCACCGTGCACGGCAAGTCCGGCTCGGTCACGCTCCAGCGTGGGATGGCCGCCTGGGTGGCGGCCGACGACGCCCCGATCCGGCTGGTCGCGCACGAGCCGACGAAGCTGTTCAGGGCGACCGTCGGCCTCTGATCAGCCGCGTTGCTCCGCCGCGCCCGCGGTCGCCATGGGCCGACGCCGCTGTTTGACGGCCTGGCGGCGCTCACCCAACCACAGCCGCATGTTGTGCGCGATCGTGCGCCCGACCACCCGCGGCGGCGGGACCATGTACAGGCTGTCCAGCAGCGAGAACCGGCGCAGGAACCACTCGGCGAGGACGGGGTCGGTCTCGGCGGCCCCCAGGAACTGGTCGAACAGCGCGCCGGAGGGTCGCCACCACCAGGGGATGCGGCCCTTCCTGCCGGCGTGGTGGAAGGTGACGTCGCCGATGGCGTTCATGGTCCACACCGGGAACGTCGACTTCGCGGTGGCCCGGTGCAGCGTCGCGGCCAGCTCTTCATCGGGGCCGTGCAGCGCGCGGCGCAGGTGCCCGGCCTGCAGCGACGTCATCGTCATGCCCTGCCCGAACGTCGGGTTGAAGCTGGCGACCGCGTCACCGAGCGGGATGATGCCCGCCGGGAACCGGTCCAGCTTGTCGTAGCGGCGCCAGCGGCTGGCGGGGAATGCGTGAAACGCCGGCTCGCCCAGCGGCTCGGCGTGCGCCAACGCGGCGCTGAAGTGCGCCGGCAGCATCTCGTCGGCCAGCGCCACCATCTCGGGGAAGGTGCGCGGCGGCTTGGCGTTGGCCACCCCGAAGGTGGTGAGCACCCAGGTGCCGTCCTCGTAACACAGCATGCCCAGCCCCAGCGACTGGTCGTGCGAGGCGCCGGCCACCACCACCTTCTCGGCGATCAGGTTGTCCGGGATCCGGAACCGGTGCGTCGCGTAGTGGATGCCGATGTCCAGCACGTCCTCGTAGGGACGCTCGTAGCCCCACTGCTCCAGCCACACCGGCAGCCGGGTGCCGCGGCCGGCGGCGTCGACGACGAGGTCGGCGGGAACGAACTCGGGCTCGCCGCCGTCGGGCGCGAGCGGGTCCAGCTGCACGCCGGTGACGCGCTGACGCGCCCGGTCGAAACGGGGCTCGCTGACCGAGCGCCGCTCGATCGTGACGTTGTCGATGGCGCGGACCCGCGTGCGCAGCTGCCACTCCAGGTGCGGGCGGCTCGGCACGTAGGCGGTGAATTCGTCGCGCAGCGTGTGCCCGGTGCCCAGCACGTGCCCGGCGGCGCCGAGATGGATGCAATCCGGCCGGTTCTCCAGCATCGGGACGCCGTCGGCGACCATGCCCTCGAGCAGGCCGGGGAACAGGCTGTCGAACTCCATCGCGCCACGCGCCATCAACATGTGCAGGTGCCGGTCCTGGGGGACCGCCGCGCGGCTGCCGGGTTCGGTCGGCAGCTCGTCACGCTCGTAGATGGTCACCCGGGAAAACGCGTCGGAAAGTACGCGCGCGGCGCACAAACCGGCGATGCTGCCCCCAATGACAACCGCGTGACCCCTGCTGTCTGCTTTGCTGTCCAGCATTGGTGGAGAGTACCCAGTACTGTGCGGTCCAACGAGAATGCGTGGAAGGACGGGCCGATGGCCAATCGATGGCGCATGAAGTCTGTTGAACAGTCGATCGCCGACACCGACGAGCCGGCCACCAAGCTGCGCAAGGAACTCACCTGGCGGGATCTGGTGGTGTTCGGGGTCGCGGTGGTCATCGGGGCCGGCATCTTCACGGTGACCGCGTCGACCACCGGCGACATCACCGGGCCGGCAATCTGGATCTCGTTTTTGATCGCGGCGATCACCTGCGGGCTGGCGGCGCTGTGTTACGCCGAGTTCGCCTCCACGGTGCCGGTGGCCGGCAGCGCCTACACCTTCTCCTACGCCACCTTCGGGGAGTTTCTTGCCTGGATCATCGGGTGGAACCTGGTGCTGGAGTTGGCGATCGGCGCGGCGGTGGTGTCCAAGGGCTGGTCGAGCTACCTGGGCACGGTGTTCGGCTTCGCCGGCGGCACCACCCAGCTCGGGTCGGTGCAGTTCGACTGGGGGGCGCTGCTGATCGTCGCCGGCGTGGCGACGCTGATCGCGCTGGGCACCAAGTTGTCGTCGCGGTTTTCGGCGGTGATCACCGGGATCAAGGTGGCGGTGGTGCTGCTGGTCGTCATCGTCGGCGCCTTCTACATCAAGAGCTCGAACTATTCGCCCTTCATCCCGCAGCCCGAGGCCGGGCACGAGGCGTCCGGCATCAACCAGTCGGTGCTGTCGCTGCTGACCGGGGCGCACAGCAGCCACTACGGCTGGTACGGCGTGCTGGCGGGGGCGTCGATCGTGTTCTTCGCGTTCGTCGGGTTCGACATCGTCGCCACCATGGCCGAGGAGACCCGCAATCCGCAGCGCGACGTCCCGCGCGGCATCCTGGCCTCGCTGGCGATCGTCACGGTCCTCTACGTCATGGTCTCGGTGGTGTTGTCGGGCATGGTGTCCTACACCCAGCTCAAGACCATGCCGGGCCACAAGCCGGCGAACCTGGCCACGGCGTTCACGGCCAACGGCATCCACTGGGCCAGCAAGATCATCGCGATCGGGGCGCTGGCCGGGCTGACGACGGTGGTGATGGTGTTGATGCTCGGACAGTGCCGGGTGCTGTTCGCGATGGCCCGCGACGGGCTGCTGCCCCGCCCGCTGGCCAAGACGGGCCCCCGCGGGACGCCGGTGCGCATCACCGTGCTGGTGGCGATTGTGGTGGCCGCGACGGCCTCGGTGTTTCCCATCGCCAAGCTCGAGGAGATGGTCAACGTCGGGACGCTGTTCGCCTTCGTGCTGGTTTCGGCCGGGGTGATCGCCCTGCGCCGGTCGCGGCCGGACCTGGACCGCGGGTTCCGGGCGCCGTGGGTGCCGGTCCTGCCGGTAGCCGCGATCCTTGGATGCATCTGGCTGATGATCAACCTGACCGCGCTCACCTGGGTCCGGTTCGCGGTGTGGCTGGTGGTGGGCGCCGTGATCTACGCCGGTTACGGCTACCGGCACTCCGTGCAGGGCCGCCGGGACGCGGGCGACCCGGAACCGGACGCCCCCCGGGCCGGGTCGCCTTCCACGGTGCCCTAACCCGCTTTACAAAACGGCGCCCTTTGTCTAGACAGAGGACGCCTAGGGCAGTATTGTCAACTTCCTAGCGTGCTGTGACTCACAAGGAGGTTTGGCATATGACCGCTGTCGACCCGCAGTTCGACACCCACCCCGAGGCCCCCGCCTGGCGGGACAAGAAGCGCCGGCTCTGGCTGATGGGCCTGATCGCGCCGACGGCGCTGTTCGTGATGCTGCCCCTGGTCTGGGCCCTCAACCGGCTCGGCTGGCACGCCGCCGCGCAGGTGCCGATGTGGATCGGCCCGATCCTGGTCTACCTGGTGCTGCCGATCCTGGACCTGCGGTTCGGCGCCGACGGGCAGAACCCGCCCGACGAGGTGATGGAGCAACTCGAAAACGACAGGTACTACCGGTACTGCACCTACGTCTACATCCCGTTCCAGTACCTGAGCGTCGTCCTGGGCGCCTACCTGTTCACCGCCTCGAACCTGCACTGGCTGGGCTTCGACGGCGGGCTGGGCTGGGCGGGCAAGCTGGGCCTGGCCCTGTCGGTCGGCGTGCTGGGCGGCGTCGGCATCAACACCGCCCACGAGATGGGGCACAAGAAGGACTCGCTGGAGCGCTGGCTGTCCAAGATCACCCTGGCGCAGACCTGCTACGGCCACTTCTACATCGAGCACAACCGCGGCCACCACGTCCGCGTCGCCACCCCGGAAGACCCGGCGTCCGCCCGCTTCGGGGAGACGTTCTGGGAGTTCCTGCCGCGCAGCGTCGTCGGCAGCCTGCGCTCGGCGCTGCGGCTGGAGGCCCAGCGCATCCGCCGGCAGGGCGCCAGCCCGTGGCACCCCAAGACCTACCTGGCCAACGACGTGCTGAACGCCTGGCTGATGTCCGTCGTGCTGTGGGGCGCGCTGATCGCGGTGTTCGGCCCGGGCCTGATCCCGTTCGTCGTCATCCAGGCCGTGTTCGGCTTCAGCCTGCTGGAGGCGGTCAACTACCTGGAGCACTACGGGTTGTTGCGGCAGCGCACCGCGAACGGCCGCTACGAACGGTGCACCCCGGTGCACAGCTGGAATTCCGACCACGTGGTCACCAACCTGTTCCTGTACCACCTGCAGCGGCACAGCGACCACCACGCCAACCCGACCCGGCGCTACCAGACGCTGCGCAGCATGGACGGTGCTCCCAACCTGCCCAGCGGCTATGCCTCGATGATCTCGCTGACCTACCTGCCGCCCCTGTGGCGCAAGGTGATGGACCACCGGGTCCTCGAGCACTATGACGGCGACATCACCCGCGTGAACATCCAGCCGCGGCTGCGCGAGCGGGTGCTGGCGCGCTACGGCGCGTGAGCGGCACCGGCGAGAGCGAAGGAGTGAACCGATGAGCGACTACAAACTGTTCGTCTGCGTGCAGTGCGGATTCGAGTACGACGAGGCCAAGGGCTGGCCGGAGGACGGCATCGCCCCCGGCACCCGCTGGGACGATATCCCCGACGACTGGAGCTGCCCGGACTGCGGCGCGGCCAAGTCCGACTTCGAGATGGTCGAGATCGCGCGCCCGTGACCCACGTGGCGGCGGCGCGCAGCCGGCGCGAAAGCACTACTCTCGCGGCTGTGAAGCGGATGCCCTACGCCGAGGCGTCGCGAGCCCTGCTGCGCGACTCGGTGCTGGACGCGATGCGGGAGCTGCTGCTCAGCCGGGACTGGTCCGCGATCACGCTGTCAGATGTGGCCCGCGCCGCGGGCATCAGCCGGCAGACCATCTACAACGAGTTCGGCTCGCGGCAGGGCCTGGCGCAGGGTTACGCCCTGCGCCTGGCCGACCGGCTCGTCGAGGCGGTGCAGGCGGCGCTGCAGGCCAACGTCGGCAAGCTCTACGAGGCGTTCCTGCAGGGCTTCCGCGACCTGTTCTCGGAATTGTCGGCGGACCCGCTGGTGGTCTCGTTGCTGACCGGCGTGGCCAAGCCGGACCTGCTGCAGATCATCACCACCGACAGCGCGCCCATCATCACCCGGGCCTCGGAACGGCTGACGGCGGTGCTCACCCACAGCTGGGTGGCCGCCAGCGACGAGGACGCGGGCGTGCTGGCCCGCGCGATCGTGCGGCTGGCGCTGAGCTACGTGTCGATGCCACCCGAGGCCAGCCACGACGTCGCGGCCGACCTGGCCCGGCTGATGACGCCGTTCGCCGAGCGGCACGGCGTCATCAACGTTCCGTGAGCTTCCCTGCGCCTGGGCGCCCGCGGACCCGCGACTACAGTGGCACAAGAACATACCTAAGCTAATTACCGGTTGGATCCGGCGAGCCTGAAAAGGGATGACATACGTATGACGACGACCGAAAACGCCCTCACCGCCGACGTGCGGAACGGCATCGACTTCAAGGTGGCCGACCTGTCGCTGGCCGACTACGGCCGCCGGGACATCGAGCTGTCGGAGCAGGAGATGCCCGGCCTGATGTCGCTGCGCCGCGAGTACCACGACGTGCAGCCGCTCAAGGGCGCGCGCATCTCGGGCTCGCTGCACATGACCGTGCAGACCGCGGTCCTGATCGAGACCCTCGTCGCGCTGGGCGCGCAGGTCCGCTGGGCGTCCTGCAACATCTTCTCCACCCAGGACCACGCCGCCGCCGCGGTGGTCGTCGGCCCGCACGGCACGCCCGAAGAGCCCAAGGGTGTCCCGGTGTTCGCCTGGAAGGGTGAGACCCTCGAGGAGTACTGGTGGGCCGCCGAGCAGATCCTCACCTGGCCCGACGAGCCGGCCAACATGATCCTGGACGACGGCGGCGACGCCACCATGCTGGTGCTGCGCGGCGCGCAGTACGAGAAGGCCGGCGTGGTGCCGCCCGACGACGAGGACGACTCGGCCGAGCACCGGGTGTTCCTCAACCTGCTGCGCAAGCGCTTCGAGACCGACAAGGAGAAGTGGACCAAGATCTCCGCGTCGATCAAGGGCGTCTCCGAGGAGACCACCACCGGCGTGCTGCGCCTGTACCAGTTCGCCGCGGCCGGTGACCTGGCTTTCCCGGCGATCAACGTCAACGACTCGGTGACCAAGAGCAAGTTCGACAACAAGTACGGCTGCCGGCACTCGCTGATCGACGGCATCAACCGCGGCACCGACGTGCTGATCGGCGGCAAGAAGGTGCTGATCTGCGGCTACGGCGACGTCGGCAAGGGCTCCGCGGAGTCGGTGGCCGGCCAGGGTGCGCGGGTCACCGTCACCGAGATCGACCCGATCAACGCCCTGCAGGCGCTAATGGAGGGCTTCGATGTCAAGCGGGTGGAGGACGTCATCGGCGAGGCCGACATCGTCGTCACCACCACCGGTAACAAGGACATCATCACCCTCGAGCACATGCGGGCGATGAAGGACAAGGCGATCCTGGGCAACATCGGCCACTTCGACAACGAGATCCAGGTCGCGCGGCTGGAGAAGTCGGGCGCGACCAAGGTCAACATCCGCCCGCAGGTCGACCTGTGGACGTTCCCGGACACCGGCAAGTCGATCATCCTGCTCTCCGAGGGCCGGCTGCTGAACCTGGGCAACGCGACGGGCCACCCGTCGTTCGTGATGAGCAACAGCTTCTCCAACCAGGTCATCGCGCAGATCGAGCTGTGGACCAAGAACGACGAGTACGACAACGAGGTCTACCGGCTGCCCAAGCACCTGGACGAGAAGGTGGCCCGCATCCACGTCGAGGCGCTCGGCGGGGAGCTGACCAAGCTCACCAAGGAGCAGGCGGAGTACATCGGCGTCGACGTCGACGGCCCCTACAAGCCGGACCACTACCGCTACTGATTCACGCGTCTCGCCGCCGAACGTGAAGTTAGCTTCACGTTCGGCGGCGAGCGTGAAGGCAGCTTCACGTTCGAAGGACCGCTAGGCTTTCCGCCGTGCTCATCGCGATCGAAGGCGTGGACGGCTCGGGCAAGCGGACGCTGACCGAGGGCCTGCGCCGGGCCTTGGAACAGGCCGGGCGCTCGGTGGCCACGCTGGCGTTCCCGCGCTACGGGCACTCGGTGCCCGCCGACGTGGCGGCCGAGGCGCTGCGCGGGGAGCACGGCGACCTCGCGTCGTCGGTCTACGCCATGGCGCTGCTGTTCGCGCTCGACCGCGCCGCCGCCCTCGGCGACCTCGAGCGGCTGCGCCGCCAGCACGACGTCGTCATCCTCGACCGCTACGTCGCGTCCAACGCCGCCTACAGCGCCGCCCGCCTGCACGAGGACGCGGGCGGGGCCGCGGCGACCTGGGTGCTGGCGCTCGAATACCAGCGGCTGCGGCTGCCGGCCCCCGACTGGCAGGTGTTGCTGGCGGTGCCGGCCGAGCTGGCCGACCGGCGCGCCCGCAGCCGCGCGGCGACCGAACCGGGCCGCGAGCGCGACAGCTACGAGCGCGACGACGGGCTGCAGCGGCGCACCGGGGCGGTGTACGCACAGCTGGCCGCGGCGGGTTGGGGCGGGCCCTGGCGGGTCGTCGACGCCGACGTCGACGCCGCCCGGCTGGCCGCGGAGTTGGCGGCCGCGTCGGCCGCTTCGTCGGCCACTCAGTCGGCCACTCCGTCCGCCATTCCGTCAGCACCGAATGGCCCCGATTAGCAGTTTTCCGTCGATTTGTCCGATTTTTACGGCGATCGGCCGAGAAACGCCCGTGTGGCGCGCCAGTTTTGTCCCGGTTCGGTGACACCATGGACGCCATGAGGCAAAGGATTCTCGTCGTCGACGACGACGCTTCGCTGGCCGAGATGCTCACCATCGTGCTTCGTGGGGAGGGTTTCGACACCGCGGTCATCGGTGACGGCACCCAAGCCCTGACCGCGGTGCGCGAGCTGCGCCCCGATCTGGTGCTGTTGGACCTGATGCTGCCGGGCATGAACGGCATCGACGTGTGCCGGGTGCTGCGCGCCGATTCCGGCGTGCCGATCGTGATGCTCACCGCCAAGACCGACACCGTGGACGTGGTGCTGGGCCTGGAGTCGGGCGCGGACGACTACATCATGAAGCCGTTCAAGCCCAAGGAGCTGGTCGCCCGCGTGCGCGCCCGGCTGCGCCGCAACGACGACGAGCCGGCCGAGATGCTGTCCATCGCCGACGTCGAGATCGACGTGCCGGCCCACAAGGTCACGCGCAACGGCGAGCAGATCTCCCTGACCCCGCTCGAGTTCGACCTTCTGGTCGCGTTGGCGCGTAAACCGCGGCAGGTGTTTACTCGTGATGTGCTGCTCGAACAGGTGTGGGGGTACCGGCACCCGGCGGACACCCGCCTGGTCAACGTGCACGTCCAGCGTCTGCGGGCCAAGGTCGAGAAGGACCCCGAAAACCCGACCGTGGTGTTGACCGTTCGAGGAGTGGGATACAAGGCCGGACCCCCGTGATCCGCCCCGCAGGTACTGAGCGGGCGCCACTCGTTGGTGGAGGACGGCGTCGTTGATCTGGGGCTCGCGACAACGCACTCGTAGTCGCTGGGGCCGTTCGGGACCCTTGTCGCGGGGCATGGGCGCGTTGAGCCGGGCTGTCAGCCTCGCCTGGCGCCGATCGCTACAGCTGCGCGTCGTGGCGCTCACCC
Source organism: Mycobacterium sp. E1214 (assembly GCF_001666755.1). GTDB lineage: Bacteria > Actinomycetota > Actinomycetes > Mycobacteriales > Mycobacteriaceae > Mycobacterium. The sequence continues at coordinate 17,343 of NZ_LZJC01000106.1, forward strand.
TAGGGCTGTCCCTGGCCGTCATCCTCGCGCTCGGCTTCGTGCTGACCAGCCAGGTCACCAACCGGGTGCTCGACGTCAAGGTGAAGGCCGCCATCGAGCAGATCGAGCGGGCCCGCACCACCGTCGCGGGCATCGTCAACGGCGAAGAGGCGCGCTCGCTGGATAGCAGCCTGCAGCTCGCCCGCAACACGCTGACCTCCAAGACCGAGCCCTCGTCGGGCGCCGGGCTGGCCGGGGCGTTCGACGCGGTCCTGATGGTGCCCGGCGACGGCCCCCGCGCGGCGACGACCGCCGGCCCCGTCGACCAGGTGCCGAACTCGCTGCGCGGCTTCGTCAAGGCGGGCCAGGCGTCCTACCAGTACGCGACCGTGCACACCGACGGGTTCTCCGGGCCGGCGCTCATCGTCGGGAGCCCGGCGTCGTCGCAGGTGGCCAACCTGGAGCTGTACCTGATCTTCCCGCTGAAGAACGAGCAGGCCACCATCCAGCTGGTGCGCGGCACCATGATCACCGGCGGCGCCGTGCTGCTGGTGCTGCTGGCCGGCATCGCGCTGCTGGTCTCGCGGCAGGTGGTGGTGCCGGTGCGGTCCGCGTCGCGGATCGCCGAACGGTTCGCCGAGGGGCACCTGTCCGAGCGGATGCCGGTGCGCGGTGAGGACGACATGGCCCGCCTGGCGGTGTCGTTCAACGACATGGCCGAGAGCCTGTCGCGCCAGATCACCCAGCTCGAGGAGTTCGGCAACCTGCAGCGCCGGTTTACCTCCGACGTCAGCCACGAGCTGCGCACCCCGCTGACGACGGTGCGCATGGCCGCCGATCTGATCTACGACCACAGCGAGGACCTGGACCCGACGCTGCGGCGCTCCACCGAGCTGATGGTCAACGAGCTGGACCGCTTCGAGTCGCTGCTCAACGACCTGCTCGAGATCTCCCGGCACGACGCGGGCGTGGCCGAGCTGTCGGTCGAGGCGGTGGACCTGCGCACCACCGTGCAGGGCGCGCTGGACAACGTCGGGCACCTGGCCGAGGACGCCGGCATCGAGCTGCTGGTGGACCTGCCGCGCGAGGAGGTCATCGCCGAGGTCGACACCCGCCGCGTCGAGCGCATCCTGCGCAACCTGATCGCCAACGCGATCGACCACGCCGAGCACAAGCCCGTGCAGATCCGGATGGGCGCCGACGAGGACACCGTCGCCGTCACCGTCCGCGACTACGGGGTCGGCCTGCGGCCCGGCGAGGAGAAGCTGGTGTTCAGCCGGTTCTGGCGGGCGGACCCGTCGCGGGTGCGCCGCTCCGGTGGCACCGGGCTGGGCCTGGCCATCAGCATCGAAGACGCGCGGCTCCACCAGGGCCGGCTCGAGGCGTGGGGTGAACCGGGCGACGGCTCGTGCTTCCGGCTCACCCTGCCGCTGGTGCGGGGCCACAAGGTGACGACCAGCCCGCTGCCCATGAAGCCCGTCCCGCAGCCGGCCGGGGCCGAACGCAAGGACCGCCCGCTGCGCCAGCGTGAGCACGCCGAGAGGGGCGTGTGATGCGCCGCCTGCTGGGCCTGCTGCTGATCGCGGCGCTGCTCGCCGGCTGCGCGGGGGTGCCCAGCTCGTCGGCGCCGCAAGCCATCGGCACCGTCGACCGGCCGGCGCCGTCGAACCTGCCCAAGCCGACGCCGGGCATGGATCCCGACGTGCTGCTGCGCGAATTCCTCAAGGCGACGGCCGATCCGGCCAACCGGCATCTGGCGGCCCGGCAGTTCCTCACGCAGTCGGCGTCCAACGCCTGGGACGACGCCGGTAGCGCCCTGCTGATCGACCACGTGGTGTTCGTCGAAACCCGTGCCGCCGAACGGGTTTCGGCGACCATGCGGGCCGACATCCTGGGCTCGCTGTCCGACATGGGCGTGTTCGAAACCGCCGAGGGCGTGCTGCCCGACCCGGGGCCCATCGAGCTGGTGAAGACCTCGGGTGGCTGGCGCATCGACCGGCTGCCCAACGGCGTCTTCCTGGACTGGCAGCAGTTCCAGTCGACCTACAAGCGCAACACCCTGTACTTCGCCGACCCGACCGGCAAGACCGTGGCGCCCGATCCCCGCTACGTCGCGGTGCCCGACCACGACGCGCTGGCCACCGAGCTGATCTCCAAGCTCATCGCCGGGCCGCGGCCCGAGATGGCTCACACCGTGCGCAACCTGCTCGCCCCGCCGCTGCGGCTGCGCGGGCCGGTGACCCGCGCCGACGGCGGCAAGAACGGGATCGGGCGCGGCTACGGCGGCGCCCGCGTCGAACTCGAGAAGCTGTCCACCACCGATCCGCACAGCAGGCAATTGCTGGCCGCGCAGATCATCTGGACGCTGGCGCGCGCCGACATCCGCGGGCCCTACGTCATCAACGCCGACGGCGCGCCGCTGGACGACCGGTTCCGCGACGGGTGGACCACCTCCGACGTCGCCGCCACCGACCCCGGCGTGGCCGACGGGGCCGGCGTCCCGCTGCACGCGCTGGTGAACGGATCGCTGGTCTCCCTGGACGGGCAGCGCTTCACCATGGTGCCCGGCGCCTTCGGCCGGATGGGCGACCAGACCGGGGCCGCCCTATCGCGCAACGGCCGCCAGCTCGCTTCGGTGGTGACCCTGCACCGCGGCGCCCCCGACTCGGCGGCGTCGCTGTGGATCGGCGACGTCGGCGCCGAGGCGGTGCAATCCGCCGACGGGCACAGCCTCTCGCGGCCCACCTGGTCGCTCGACGACGTGGTGTGGGTGGTGGTGGACGGCAACAACGTGCTGCGCGCCATCCAGGAGCCGGCGTCGGGGCAACCGGCCCGCATCCCGGTGGATTCGGTGGCCGTCGCGACGCGCTTCCCCGGCCCGATCACCGATCTGCAGCTATCCCGCGACAGCACCCGCGCGGCGATGGTGATCGGCGGCCAGGTGATCTTGGCCAGCGTGGAGCAGACCCAGGCCGGGCAGTTCGCCCTGACCTATCCGCGGCGGCTCGGCTTCGGGCTCGGCAATTCGGTGGTGTCGCTGTCGTGGCGCACCGGCGACGACATCGTCGTCACCCGCACCGACCCCGCGCACCCGGTGTCGTACGTGAACATCGACGGGGTGAACTCCGACGCGCCGGCCCACGGTTTGCAGATGCCCGTGACGACGGTGGTCGCCAACCCGTCGACCGCGTATGTGGCGGCGCCGCAGGGGATTCTGCAGTATTCGCCGTCGGCAGACGGCCAGCAGGGCTGGTCGGATGTGCCCGGCCTGATGTTGCCCGGGGCGGCGCCGGTCCTGCCGGGATAGGCGCCGCGTCGTCCACGACCGCTTGGGGTGTCGCGTGGGATGCGTTGTGCACCACCTGGGAGCCGACGCAATCTGGTGTGAGTCGAAGTTGATATCCGCGCTACCGGCGGTAATCTTCGCGTAATTCACCAAACTTACTGTCGGGGAAGCACTTTGGTGCCGCACCAGGTGTTCGTTCACCGACGATGTCTTGCCTTCGGCAGGCCTTGGCTCTCACCGCGGTGCGGGTAACGCCACCGATGTAGCCCACTGCCGCAGCGTAATTCGTCCTCAGCGCGCTTTGAGACGGAGATGACTTTGACGACTCGCACGGACGTACTGACCGAAACGGATGCACCGCGCCCGCGGACCTGGTCGCAGTCCCGTTGGGTGCAGCTCGGCCTGGGCCTGGTCTGCATGATGACGATCTCCAGCCCGCAGTACGTGTGGACGCTGATGACCAAGCCGCTCGCCGACAAGCTCGGCGTCGCCCTGCCCGCCTTGCAGGTGACCTTCTCCCTGCTCGTGGTCCTGCAAGCCTTCTTCTCGCCGTTCCAGGGCGCGCTCATCGACCGCTTCGGGCCGCGCCGGTTGATCTCGATCGGCACGCTGCTGGCGGGGGCGAGCTGGGTGCTGGCTGCCCAGGCGCACAACCTGCCGGCGCTCTACCTCACCTATGGCGGTATCGGCGGCCTCGGCACGGGCATCGTCTACGTCGGCGTCGTCGGGCTGATGGTCCGCTGGTTCCCCGATCGGCGCGGCTTCGCCGTCGGCGTGGTCGCGGCCGGCTACGGCATGGGCGCCATCCTGACCACCTTCCCGATTGCGTCGTCGCTCGCCGCGCGCGGCGTGCAGTCGACCCTGTGGCTGTTCGGCATCGTGTTCGCCGTCGTCGGATTCGGTGCTGCACAAGGGTTGCACGCGCCCGCCGAGGAACTCCGGGTGACGACCGCCCCGACGCCCGTCACGGCGCGCGACTACCGGCCGTCGGAGATGCTTCGGCGGCCGCTGTTCTGGTTGCTGTTCGTCATGATGACGATGATGGCCACCTCGGGGCTGATGGTGACCTCGCAGATGGCGACGTTTGCGACGGATTTCGGTGCCGCCAAGGTCGCCGTGTTCGGGCTCGCGGCCCTGCCGCTCGCCTTGACGATCGACCGCTTCACCAACGGCCTGACGCGACCGCTGTTCGGCTGGGTCTCCGACCGATTGGGCCGGGAGAACACCATGGGCCTCGCCTTCGCGCTGGAGGGCGTCGCCATGACCCTGTGGTTGCTCACCCGCTCGGACGCCACGCTGTTCGTGCTGCTCTCGGGGCTGGTCTTCTTCGGCTGGGGCGAGATCTTCTCGCTGTTCCCGTCGACCCTGACCGACACCTTCGGCACGCGGCACGCGACGGCCAACTACGGCTGGCTCTACATCTCGTTCGGAGTCGGTTCGATCCTGGGCGGCCCGCTCGCCGCGTTGCTGCACCAACGAGCGGGCAGCTGGGTCCCCGTGTTCGGGTGCGCGATCGCGTTCGACCTGGCGACGGCGGCGCTGGCGGTGGTGGTCCTCAAGCCGGCGCGGGCGCGGTTCGTCGACGGCCACGCACAGTGCGCGCCGGCGGTCGCCGCGGCGTAGGCGCGCGACTCGTCGGGGCCTGTCAGCCCCGGCGGTCACACTGGCGGCATGTTGGACCTGTTCCTGCCGCTGGAGTGCGGTGGCTGCGGCGCGCCGTCGGTGCGCTGGTGTGTCGCGTGCGGGCGCGAGCTGGCCGTGGCCGCCGACCAGCCGCACGTGGTGCGGCCGCGCGTCGACCCGGGCGTGCCGGTGTTCGCGCTCGGTCGCTATGCCAACGCCCGGCGCCAGGCGATCCTGGCGCTCAAGGAGCACGGCCGCGGCGACCTCGTCGCCCCGCTGGCGCGGTCGCTGGCCCTCGGCGTGCACCGGCTGGTGTCGTGGGGCATGGTGGAAACGCCGCTGACCCTGGTACCCGCGCCGACCCGACGCGCCGCGGCCCGCCGACGCGGGGGCGACCCGGTCACCCGGCTGGCCCGCGCGGCGGTCGCCGGCCACCCGCGGATCGCGGTCGCCGCGGCGCTGCGGACCCGGGCGCTCACCCGCGACTCGGTGGGCCTGGGCACCGCGGCCCGCGAACGCAACGTCACCGGCCGGGTGGTGCTGCACGGGCGGCCGCCGGGCACCGAGGTGCTGATCGTCGACGACATCGTCACCACCGGCACGACCGCCCGCGAGTCGGTGCGGGTGCTGCGCGCCGCGGGCGCCCGGGTCGCCGCGGTGCTGGCCATCGCCGCCGCCTGACCACCGAACCCGTGCGGCCGCCAAGAGCATGTGAAGAACTCGCAACAGCTCGAAGAAATTAGTGGCATGGGCAGGCGAACAAGAGCTAACGTCGAGATCAACGACAACGACTCATCGGTCTGCCTCACTGGTCGCGGTTCTGCCCAGGTTGAGACCCCAGGTGCGGGAAGGGGTGAGTGTTCGACACCTTGCACCGGCGGGCAACCTGCGGCGGTCACGCTTCTTCGATTCGCTCTCACCCTCGTCGGCGCATCAGCCAGCCGGGCACGCACGGCGCGTGCGACGCGTAAGAGAAACGAGTTGTCCCGTATGTCAAGGCCTTCCGTGAATTCCGGTCAGATTCTGGACCAACCGTTGCCCCCCACCAACGGGAATGCCCAACCGAGCGCCACCGCCGAAGTTGTGTTCAAGGGGCGCAACGTCGAAATTCCCGACCACTACCGCGTCTACGTCTCGCAGAAACTGGCCCGCCTCGAGCGCTTCGACCGCTCCATCTACCTCTTCGATGTCGAGCTCAAACACGCGCCGAACCGGCGCCAGCGAAAATCCTGTCAGCGCGTGGAGATCACCGCCCGCGGGCGCGGGCCGGTGAGCCGGGCCGAAGCCTGCGCGGACAGCTTCTACGCCGCGTTCGAATCCGCGGTCGACAAACTCGAGAACCGGCTACGCCGCTCCAAGGACCGCCGCAAGGTGCACTACGGCGACAAGACCCCGGTCTCGCTGGCCGCCGCCACCGCGGTGCTGCCGCCCGAAGCGGCCAACGGCGCGACCGGGCCGGTCGGCCCCGACCGCGGTCACGACCACCGGCACGACCACGACGACGCCCATGACGGAGCCCGTGACGGCGCGGGGGCCGACCACGAGCCCGGGCGCATCGTGCGGACCAAGGAGCACCCGGCCAGGCCGATGACGGTCGACGACGCGCTCTACGAGATGGAGCTCGTCGGGCACGACTTCTTCCTCTTCCACGACAAGCACACCGAGCGGCCCTGCGTGGTCTATCGGCGGCACGCCTACGATTACGGGCTGATCAGGCTCTCCTGACGGGCTGTCGTCGCCGGGTCGTCACCTACCATGGGAGTCGCCTGAACGAAGACTCCTACCAACAGGGGACATTGCTGTGCTGTCGAAGTTGTTGCGCCTCGGCGAAGGTCGCATGCTCAAGCGTCTCAACCGGGTGGCTGACTACGTCAACACCTTGTCCGACGAGATCGAAAAGCTCACCGACGCCGAGCTGCGCGCCAAGACCGACGAGTTCAAGAAGCGGCACGCCGACGGCGAAAGCCTCGACGACCTGCTGCCCGAGGCGTTCGCCGTAGCCCGCGAGGCCGCGTGGCGGGTGCTCGACCAGCGGCACTTCGACGTGCAGGTGATGGGCGGTGCCGCCCTGCACTTCGGCAACGTCGCCGAGATGAAGACCGGTGAGGGCAAGACTCTGACCTCGGTGCTGCCGGCCTATCTCAACGCCATCGGCGGTAAGGGTGTGCACGTCGTCACCGTCAACGACTACCTGGCCAAACGTGACAGCGAGTGGATGGGCCGTGTGCACCGCTTCCTGGGCCTCGAGGTCGGCGTCATCCTCGCGCAGATGACGCCAGACGAGCGTCGGGTGGCCTACAACGCCGACATCACCTACGGCACCAACAACGAGTTCGGCTTCGACTACCTGCGCGACAACATGGCGCATTCGCTCGACGACCTGGTGCAGCGCGGCCACAACTTCGCCATCGTCGACGAGGTCGACTCCATCCTGATCGACGAGGCCCGGACGCCGCTGATCATCTCCGGCCCCGCCGACGGCGCCTCCAACTGGTATCTGGAGTTCGCGCGGCTGGCGCCGCTGATGGAGAAGGACGTCCACTACGAGGTGGACCTGCGCAAACGCACCGTCGGGGTGCACGAGCTGGGCGTCGAGTTCGTCGAGGACCAGCTCGGCATCGACAACCTCTACGAGGCCGCCAACTCGCCGCTGGTCAGCTACCTCAACAACGCGCTGAAGGCCAAGGAGCTGTTCAACCGCGACAAGGACTACATCGTGCGCGACGGCGAGGTCCTCATCGTCGACGAGTTCACCGGCCGCGTGCTCTACGGCCGGCGCTACAACGAAGGCATGCACCAGGCCATCGAGGCCAAGGAGCACGTGGAGATCAAGGCCGAGAACCAGACGCTGGCCACCATCACCCTGCAGAACTACTTCCGGCTCTACGACAAGCTCTCCGGCATGACCGGTACCGCCCAGACCGAGGCGGCCGAGCTGCACGAGATCTACAAGCTGGGCGTCGTCCCGATCCCGACGAACAAGCCGATGGTCCGCCAAGACCAGTCGGACCTGATTTACAAGACCGAGGAAGCCAAGTACATCGCGGTGGTCGACGACGTCGTCGAGCGCTACCAGAAGGGTCAGCCGGTGCTGATCGGTACCACCAGCGTCGAGCGCTCGGAGTACCTGTCGCGGCAGTTCACCAAGCGGCGGGTGCCGCACAACGTGCTCAACGCGAAGTACCACGAGCAAGAGGCGCAGATCGTCGCCGTCGCCGGCCGCCGGGGCGGCATCACGGTGGCCACCAACATGGCCGGCCGCGGCACCGACATCGTGCTGGGCGGCAACGCCGACTTCCTCACCGACCTGCGGCTGCGCGAGCGCGGCCTGGACCCGGTCGAAACCGCCGAGGAGTACGAGGCGGCCTGGCACGAGGAGCTGCCCAAGGTCAAGGAGGAGGTCAGCGCCGAGGCCGCCGAGGTGATCGAGGCCGGCGGCCTGTACGTGCTGGGCACCGAGCGGCACGAGTCGCGGCGCATCGACAACCAGCTGCGCGGCCGGTCCGGCCGCCAGGGCGACCCGGGGGAGTCGCGGTTCTACCTGTCGCTGGGCGACGAGTTGATGCGCCGGTTCAACGGCGCCGCGCTCGAGGCGATGCTCAACCGGCTGAACCTGCCCGACGACGTGCCCATCGAGGCCAAGATGGTCACCCGGGCCATCAAGAGCGCCCAGACCCAGGTCGAGCAGCAAAACTTCGAGGTCCGCAAGAACGTCCTGAAGTACGACGAGGTGATGAACCAGCAGCGCAAGGTCATCTACGCCGAGCGGCGCCGCATCCTGGAGGGGGAGAACCTCAAGGAGCAGGCCCTGGAGATGGTCCGCGACGTGGTGACCGCCTACGTCACGGGCGCGACGAACGACGGCTACGCCGAGGACTGGGATCTCGAGGCGCTGTGGACGGCGCTGAAGACGCTGTACCCGGTGGGCATCGACCACGAGACGCTGATCCGCGTGGACGGGGACTCCGAGCGCGACGACCTGACGCGCGAGGAGCTGCTCGAAGAGCTGCTCAAGGACGCCGAAAACGCCTACGCCGCAAGGGAAGCCCAGCTCGAGGAGATCGCGGGGGAGGGCGCGATGCGCCAGCTCGAACGCAACGTGCTGCTCAACGTCATCGACCGCAAGTGGCGCGAGCACCTCTACGAGATGGATTACCTCAAGGAGGGCATCGGCCTGCGCGCGATGGCGCAGCGCGACCCGCTGGTGGAGTACCAGCGCGAGGGTTACGACATGTTCATGGCGATGCTCGACGGCATGAAGGAGGAGTCCGTCGGCTTCCTGTTCAACGTGACCGTCGAGGCGGTGCCCAGCCCGCAGGTGGCGCCGGTCGAGACGCCCGAAGGCCTCAAGGAGCTCGGCGCCTCCTCCGAGAGCGCCGCCGCGCCGGCCCCCCGCGAGGAGCCGCCGAGCACCCTGCGCGCCAAGGGGATCGACAACGAGGCCCCGGCGCTCACCTACACCGGCCCGTCGGAGGACGGGTCGGCGCAGGTCCAACGCAACGGCGGCGGCGAGAAGACGCCGGCCGGCGTCGCGGGCGGCGGCAGCCGGCGGGAGCGCCGCGCCGCCGCGCGCCAGCAGGGGCGCGGCGCCAAGCCGTCGAAGTCGGTCAAGCGCCGCTGACCCGGCCGCGGCCCGCAAGCCGTCCGCCCGGCCGCGCTGCCCCCGCGCTCGGCCATTCTCATCCACGCCCGGCGGGTGCACAATCAGCTAATGAAGCGTTACCTGACCGTCGGCTACGGGGCCGCCGGTTATCTGCTCTTTCTCGCCGCGTTCCTCTATCTCGTCGCTTTCCTGGGAAACTTTTGGGCGCCGCGGACCGTCGACCGCGGCCCGGCGTCACCAACCGGCTGGGCGGTGTCGATCGACGCCGCGCTGCTGGCCGTCTTCGGCCTCCAGCACAGCGTCATGGCGCGGCCCGGCTTCAAGAGCTGGTGGACGCGGCTCGTGCCGCCCGCGGTCGAGCGCAGCACCTACGTGGTGTGCTCCAGCGTCGCCCTCGTGCTGCTGTACTGGCAGTGGCGCCCGGCGCCGACCGTCGTCTGGGACGTCCAGGTGCCGGCAGCGCGGCTGCTCCTGTGGGCGGCGTTCTGGCTCGGTTGGGCGATCTGCCTCGCGGCGACCTTCATGATCAACCACTTCGACCTGTTCGGGCTGCGGCAGGTGTATCTGGCCTGGCGCGCCGAGCCCTACACCGATATCGAGTTCCACGTCCGGCTGCTCTACCGGCTGGTGCGACACCCCCTCATGCTCGGCTTCGTCGTCGCCTTCTGGGCGGTGCCGACCATGACGGCCGGTCACCTGTTGTTCTCGCTGGCCATGACCGGCTACATCGTGATCGCCACCCAGTTCGAGGAGCGTGATCTCCTCGCCGCGCTGGGCGATCAGTACCGGGACTACCGCCTGCGCGTGCCGATGCTGGTGCCGAGACCGCGCCGGTCGCGCACGGCCCGCGCCGGCTGACGGCGAATCGGCGCCGCTTCGGGCGATCCACTGACGGCGGCGCGGAGGTGTTTGTCACTATTGAGGACATGGACGTCAAGGAAGTGCTGCTGCCGGGCGTCGGTCTGCGCTACGAGTTCATCGACCACCGGGGTGACCGCATCGGCATCATCGCGCGGCGCGGCGGTGACTTCGACGTCGTCGTGTACGCCCGCGAGGACCCCGACGAGGCCCGGCAGCTGCTGCACCTGAGCGACCAGGAGGCCGAGGCGGTGGCCCAGATCCTGGGGGCGCCGCGGATCGCCGAACGCTTCACCGAGCTGGCCCGCGAGATCCCCGGCCTGGAAACGGGCCAGGTGCACATCCCGAGCGGCAGCCCGTTCGCGCAGCGCCCGCTGGGGGACACCCGCGCGCGGACCCGCACCGGGGCGTCCATCGTCGCGATCGTGCGCAACGAGGAGGTGCTCGCCTCGCCCGGGCCCGGCGAGATGCTGCACGCCCGCGACGTCCTGATCGTGGTCGGCACCGAAGACGGCATCGCAGGCGTTCGGCAAATCATCGAAAAAGGCTGAAACCGTGCAGGTTTCGGGGGAGCTGCTGTTGCAACTCGGCGCCCTCCTGGCGACGCTGGCCGTGCTGGGAGGCGTCGCGCGTCGCTTCGCGCTGTCCCCGATACCGGTCTACCTGGTCGCGGGCCTGTGCCTCGGCAAGGGCGGTCTGCTCCCCGTCGCGGCGGCCGGCGAATTCATCACCACCGGCGCCCCCATCGGCATCGTGCTGCTGTTGTTGACCCTGGGCTGTGAGTTCTCCGCGGCCGAGTTCGCCAGCAGCATGCGGCGCCACCTGCCGTCCGCGGGCGTCGACATCGTCCTCAACGCGGCGCCCGGGGCCGTCGCCGGCTGGCTGCTCGGCCTGAACGGCGTCGCCGTGCTGTGCCTGGCCGGCGTCACCTACATCTCCTCGTCCGGCGTCATCGCGCGCCTGCTGGGCGACCTGCGCCGGCTGGGCAACCTCGAGACGCCGTCGGTCCTGTCGGTGCTCGTACTCGAGGACTTCGCGATGGCGGCCTACCTGCCGCTGTTCGCCGTCCTGGCGTCGGGCGGGGGCTATTTGCAGGCGCTCGGCGGCATGGCCGTCGCCGTGTGCGCCCTGCTCGTGGCGTTCGCCGCGTCGTTTCGCTGGGGCCATCACGTCGGGCGGCTGGTCGAACACACCGACTCCGAACAGCTGCTGCTTCGAGTGCTGGGCGGCACCCTGTTGGTGGCCGCGCTGGCGGAGTCCCTGCATGCGTCGGCCGCCGTGGGCGCGTTCCTGGTGGGCCTCACCCTGACCGG
>NZ_LZJC01000107.1 GCF_001666755.1 Mycobacterium sp. E1214
CGTCCAGCACTTCCCGATACAACGTCCGCTTGCTGGAGAAGTAGTGGTTGATCGCCGGCCGGGTCAGGTCCGCGCGCGCCGCAATGGCCTGAAAAGTGGCGCCGTCATAACCCCGCTCGCTGAAAACCAGACGTGCAGCGTGGATTATGCGCTGACGTGTTTCGTCAGCCTTCGCGGCGCGCGGACCTGACCCGGCCGGCGATCAACCACTACTTCTCCAGCAAGCGGACGTTGTATCGGGAAGTGCTGGACGAAACAAATAAATTCATTATCGGTGCCGGAATTGAACGGGCATATCAAGAAACCGGGCTGGCGGCACAGCTCACGACATTCATCTCCGTGGCGGTGCGCGGCAATATCGAGACCATGGGCGGATCGGCGATGATCATCTCCGGCGTCCTCGAGTCGCAGCGGCACCCCGAGTGGAACACCACCGAGAACGACTCCGTGCGCCTGTGCCGGGACTTTCTGAACCGCATCGTCAACGACGCGGTGACCAGCGGCGAGGTTCCCCCTGACGTCGACGTGCCAGCGTTGATCGAGGCCTTGCTCGTCCTTTTGTGCGGGGTGGGCCTGTATGCGGGCTTCGTGCAGGGCCCCGAAGCCCTGCTGTCGATCACCGGGATGATGCGCCGACTCCTCGAGGGAGCGTTCCGCCGGTCGGCCGATCTGCAGTGACGTAGCGCACAAAGCGCATAGGCTAACTAACCTTTGCCGGTATCCTGGGCGGATATGACTGACCTGGACGCCTCGTTACCGCCCTCGCAACGGACCTCCGGTGACAGCTGGACCATCACCGAACTCGTCGGCGCCACCGCGCTGGGGGTGGCCGCCGCGCGCGCGGCCGAGACCGCCCGACCGGACCCGCTGATCCGCGACGAATACGCCCGCGTGCTGGTGTCCTCGGCCGGCCCGGCGTGGGCCCGCCTGGCCGACCCCGACGTCGGCTGGCTCGACGGAGACGAATACGGGCAACGCGCCCACCGGCTCGGCATCGACTATCAGGCGGTGCGGACGCACTTTTTCGACAGCTACTTCGCCGCCGCCGCGGACGCGGGCATCCGCCAGGTGGTGATCCTGGCGGCCGGGCTGGACTCCCGGGCCTACCGGCTGCCCTGGCCCACCGGCACGTCGGTGTACGAGATCGACCAGCCCAAGGTGCTGGAGTACAAGACCTCGACCCTGGAATCGCTGGGCGCGTCACCCGCCGCGATCCGCCGACCGGTCCCGGTGGACCTGCGCGACGACTGGCCGGCCGCGCTGCTCGGCGCGGGGTTCGACCGCACCGAGCCGACCGCCTGGCTGGCCGAGGGGTTACTGCCGTACCTGCCGAGCGATGCCCAGGACCGGTTGTTCGAGAAGTTCACCGCGCTGAGCGCCGCCGGCAGCCAGGTCGCGATCGAGGCGTTCGGGATGAATTCACGGAGCAATTCGCAGCGCTGGCTGCGGATGCGGGAGCGGCTCGGCCTGGACGTCAACGTGCAGGCGCTCACCTATCACGAGCCGGACCGGACGGATGCCGCTGGGTGGCTGAGCGCCCACGGCTGGCAGGTGCACACCGTCAGCAATCGCGACGAGATGGCCCGGTTGGGCCGCCCGGTACCCGAGGAACTGACCGAGGAGGCGGTGCGCAGCACGCTGCTGCGGGCCCGGCTCGGCGAAGCGGAACACTGATCAGGGAGTTAGGCAAGGAGTAAGGCGATGAGCTCACTGCGTACCCACGACGACACCTGGGACATCAAGACCAGCGTCGGCAGCACCGCGGTGATGGTGGCCGCCGCGCGCGCCGTCGAGACCGAGCGGCCGGACCCGCTGATCCGCGACCCGTACGCCCGGCTGCTGGTGAACAGCGCCGGGGCGGGCGTGTTGTGGGAGCACATGCTCGACCCCGACGTCGCCGCCAAGATCGAAGCCCTGGACGCCGACTCCGCCGCCCAGCTCGAACACATGCGCAGCTACCAGGCGGTGCGCACGCACTTCTTCGACAGCTATTTCGCCGACGCCGTAGCCGCCGGGATCCGGCAGGTGGTCATCCTCGCGTCGGGGCTGGACTCCCGGGCCTACCGGCTGGACTGGCCGGCCGGCACCACGGTCTACGAGATCGACCAGCCGCAGGTGCTGGAGTTCAAGTCCGCGACGCTGGCCGAGCACGGCGCCACGCCGACCGCCGACCGCCGCGCCGTGGCCATCGACCTGCGCCAGGACTGGCCGGCCGCGCTGCGCGCCGCCGGGTTCGACGCCGCGGCGCCCACCGCGTGGCTGGCCGAGGGCCTGCTGATGTACCTGCCCGCGGAGGCGCAGGACCGGTTGTTCACCCAGATCGGCGAGCTCAGCCCGGCCGGCAGCCGGGTGTCGGCGGAGACCGCGCCCAGGCACGCCGAGGAGCGCCGGCAGCAGATGCGCGAGCGGTTCCGCAAGGTCGCCGACGAGCTGGGCCTAGAGGAGACCGTCGACGTCGGTGAGCTGATGTACCGCGACGAGCACCGCGCCGACGTCACCGAGTGGCTCAACCAGCATGGCTGGCGGGCGACCGCGCAGCGTTCGACGGACGAGATGCGCCGGCTGGGCCGCTGGATCGACAACGTGCCGCTGGCCGACGATAAGGACGCCTTCTCCGACTTCGTCGTCGCCGAGCGGCTGTAACGCCGGATCCGACCGCGCCGGGTGCGAGCGCCCGACGCGCGGCGTGTGCTGGCCGCCGCCAGACCGATCCTTCCCGACCGCTCTCCCAACCGGATGGTTAGGATCGCGGTTATCACCGATGAGCAGTCGTCCGCGTGCGGGCGGGCGCTCGGGAAGGACAATGATGACCACCGAATCGGTTGCTCCCACGACCTCCACCAACGGCACCGCCCCGCCGGTCGACGTCCCGGCCACCGTCGCGCGGCTGCGCAAAACCTATGCCAGCGGCCGCACCCGCGACCTGGAATGGCGCAAGCGGCAGCTTCTCCAGCTGGCCAAGCTGATGGAAGAGAACGAAGGCGCGATCTCCGACGCGCTGGCCGCGGACCTGGACCGCAGCCCGTTCGAGGCGTTCATCGCCGACATCGCCACCACCGCCGGCGAGGCCAAGTACGCGGCCAAGAAGCTGCGCCGGTGGGCGCGCCGGCGCTACCAGCTGCTCGAGGTGCCGCAGCTGCCCGGCCGCGGCTGGGTCGAGTACGAGCCCTACGGCACCGTGCTGATCATCGGCGCCTGGAACTACCCGTTCTACCTGACGCTGGGCCCCGCCGTCGGGGCGCTCGCCGCGGGTAACGCCGTCATCCTCAAGCCCTCGGAGATCGCGGCGGCGTCCGCGCACCTGATGGCGGAGCTGGTGCCGCGCTACCTCGACAACGACGCCGTCGCCGTGGTCGAGGGCGACGGCGCGGTCAGCCAGGAGCTCATCGCGCAGGGCCTGGACCGGCTGCTGTTCACCGGCGGCACCGAGATCGGCCGCAAGGTCTACGAGGGTGCCGCGCCGCACCTGACCCCCTGCACGCTGGAGCTCGGCGGCAAGAGCCCGGTGATCGTCGCGGCGGACGCCGACGTCGACGTGGCGGCCAAGCGGATCGCCTGGATGAAGCTGCTGAACGGCGGCCAGACCTGCGTCGCCCCCGACTACGTGCTGGCCGACGCCTCGATCCGCGACCAGCTGGTCGACAAGATCGGCGCCGCGATCACGAAGTTCACCGCGGACAAGCCGGACGGCATGCGGCTGGTCAACCAGCGCCAGTTCGACCGGATCAGCGGTTACCTGGCCGGCGGGGACGGCAGGGTCGTCGTCGGCGGTGACTGCGACGCGTCCAGCCTGCGCATCAAGCCCGCGCTGGTCGTCGACCCCGACCCGGACGGGCCGTTGATGCAAAACGAGATCTTCGGGCCGGTGCTGCCCCTCATCACCGTCCAAAACCTCGACGAAGCAATCCGTTTCGTCAACTCACGGCCCAAGCCGCTGTCGGCGTACCTGTTCACCAAGACGCGCGCGACCCGTGAGCGGGTGATCAAGGAGGTGCCCGCCGGGGGCATGCTGGTCAACCACCTCGCGTTCCAGGTGTCCACCGCCAAGCTGCCGTTCGGCGGCGTGGGCGCGTCGGGCATGGGCGCCTACCACGGCAAGTACGGCTTCGAGGAGTTCAGCCACCGCAAGTCGGTGCTGACCAAGCCGACCCGGCCCGACCTGTCCAGCTTCATCTACCCGCCGTACACCGCCCGGGCCTTCAAGTTGGCCCGCCGCATGTTCTGACCCCGGCCCGGCGGCCGACGCCGGTACCGAACGAAGCCATCACAGGAAAGGAACCCGATGCCAGGAGTGCAGGATCGCGTCATCGTCGTCACCGGAGCCGGCGGGGGATTGGGCCGCGAATACGCGTTGACCCTCGCCAAGGAGGGCGCGAGCGTCGTCGTCAACGATCTCGGTGGATCCCGCGACGGCACCGGCGCCGGCCACAACATGGCCGACGAGGTGGTCAAGGAGATCAAGGACGCCGGTGGGCGAGCGGTCGCCAACTACGACAGCGTCGCCGAATCCGAGGGCGCCGAGGGCATCATCAAGACCGCGCTCGACGAATTCGGCGCCGTGCACGGCGTGGTCAGCAACGCCGGCATCCTGCGCGACGGCACCTTCCACAAGATGTCGTTCGAGAACTGGGACGCGGTGCTCAAGGTGCACCTCTACGGCGGCTACAACGTCATCCGCGCCGCGTGGCCGCACTTCCGCGAGCAGAGCTACGGCCGCGTCGTCGTCGCCACCTCCACCAGCGGGCTGTTCGGCAACTTCGGCCAGACCAACTACGGCGCCGCCAAGCTCGGCCTGGTCGGCCTGATCAACAGCCTGGCGCTCGAGGGCGCGAAGTACAACATCCACGCCAACGCCGTCGCCCCGATCGCGGCGACGCGCATGACCGAGGACATCCTGCCCAAGGAGGTGCTCGAAAAGCTCACCCCCGAGTACGTCGCGCCGGTGGTGGCCTACCTGTGCACCGAGGAAAACCCCAACAGCGCTTCGGTTTTCGTGGTCGGCGGCGGCAAGGTGCAGCGCGTCGCGCTGTTTCAGAACGACGGGATCAACTTCGACAAGCCCCCGACGGTCGACGACGTCGCCGCGCGCTGGGACGACATCACCGACCTGTCCGCGGCCAAGAAGGCCGACTTCAAACTCGGCTAGACGAGCAGTTCGTCACGCAGGCGGTCCACATCCGCCTGCGTGACGCCCGCGTCGCGCAGGTAGGCGTCCAGCGACCCGAACTGCGCGTCGATCGTCTCGCGGGCGGCGGCCAGGTACTCGGGGCGAACGCCGAGCACGCCGTCGGCCAGCCGGGCCTTGGTGAAAGTGACTACCTCCGGGGTCAATTCGACGTCGGAGCGCTGTTGGATCATCTCGTAGATGTGTTCGCGCAGCTGTGGCACCGCGGCGTTGCTGCGCAGATAGTCGGCGACGATGGTGTCGCGGTCGACGCCTATCGCCTCCAGCACCATGGCGATCACGAAGCCGGTGCGGTCCTTGCCCGCGAAGCAGTGGGTGAGCACCGGGCGCCCCGCCGCCAGTAACGAAAAGACTTGGCGGACAGCGCGTTGCGCGCCGTTGCGGGTGGGGAATTGCCGGTATTCGTCGGTCATGTGGCGGACGGCGGCCTCGTTGACCTCGTCGTCGGTCTGGTCGGGGTTGCCCTCGAACAACCGCCGGAGCGCCGTCTCATGCGGCGCGTCGTCTTTCGGGTCGGTCGCGTCCTCGTCACCGAGATCGGGGAACGGCAGCAGGTGAATGTCGACGCCGTCGGGAACCAGGCCCGGGCCGCGGCGGGCGACCTCGCGCGCGGCGCGCAGATCGGCGACGTCGGTGATTCCCAACTGGCGCAACGTGCTACGGCCCGCGTCGTCGAGGCGGCTCAGCTCCCCGGAGCGAAACAGCCGGCCCGGCTTCAGCCCGGCCGTTCCGTCGGCGACGTCGCGGAAGTTCCAGGCGCCCGAAAGTTCGCGCACCGCGTCAGGCATGCGCGGTGACCGCCGCGGCGAGCGGGGACTTCTCGCGTCCGAGCTCGGCGCGCGCGATGGTCCGCATGTGCACCTCGTCGGGGCCGTCGAAGATCCGCATGGCGCGGTGCCAGCCGTACAGGCGGGCGAGCACGGTGTCGTCGCTGACGCCCGCGGCGCCGTGCACCTGAATGGCGCGGTCGATGACGTCGCAGGCCACCCGGGGGGCCACCGTCTTGATCTGGGACACCAGCAGGTGGGCCGCTTTGTTGCCGTGCTGGTCGATGGTCCACGCGGCCTTCTCGCACAGCAACCGGGCCTGATCGATTTCGTTGCGGGACTTGGCGATCGCCTCGCGGACCACGCCCTGCTCGGCCAGCGGTCGACCGAACGCCACCCGCTTCTGCACCCGGTCGACCATGAGGGCCAGCGCGCGTTCGGCGCCGCCGAGGGCCCGCATGCAGTGGTGAATGCGGCCCGGCCCCAGGCGGGCCTGGGCGATCGCGAAACCGGACCCCTCCTCGCCGAGCAGGTTGGTGGCGGGCACCCGCACGTTGTCGTAGACGATCTCGCAGTGGCCGTGCTGGTCTTGCCAGCCGAAGACCGGTGTGGAACGCACGACCGTGACGCCGGGCGTGTCGATGGGGACCAACACCATCGACTGCTGCTGGTGGCTGGCGGCCTCGGGGTTGGTGCGGCCCATGACGATGAGGACCTTGCAGCGCGGGTCGGCCGCGCCGGACGTCCACCACTTGCGGCCGTTGATCACGTAGTCGCCGCCGTCGCGCACGATCGACGTCTCGATGTTGCGGGCGTCGCTGCTGGCGACCGCCGGCTCGGTCATCGAGAAGGCGCTGCGAATCTCGCCGGCCAGCAACGGTTCCAGCCATTGCTTGCGCTGCTCGTCGGTGGCGAACAGGTGCAGCGTCTCCATGTTGCCCGTGTCGGGCGCCGCGCAGTTGATCGCCTCGGGCGCCAGTTCCAGGCTCCACCCGGTGATCTCGGCCAGGGGCGCGTACTCGAGGTTGGTCAGGCCCGACTCCGCCGGCAGGAACAGATTCCACAGGCCGCGCTCCTTGGCCTTGGTCTTCAGCTCCTCGATGACCGGCGGGACGGTGTGATCGCGCGGGCCGGCTTCGTGGCGGTAGTGGTCGTAGTCGGCCTCGGCCGGAAAGACGTACTCGGTCATGAAGTCGGACAGTCGCTTGTGGTAGTCGTTGGCCTTGGCCGACATCGCGAAGTCCATGCCCGTCACCATAGGACACGTGTCGAAACGCCTCCCTTAAAGGTCACCGGTGTGAAGACGGTGCCGAGGGAGTCGCTCCGGGCCGCTCCGACACGGCCACCGCGGCCGGCCCGCGTCGACCGGACCGCCCGCGGGTATCCCTGCCCGGGCGATCGGGCGTCCGGGGCGGAAACGGCCAGGCGTTAAGGTAGCGAAGCGCGCGGCCGAGCCTGCGCCATATTCATCGCAGGACCGCACGGGAAAGTAGATGCACGCGCCATGACAGATGCGCAGACGACGGTAGGGGTGGTCGCCGAGTCGGGGCCCGACGAGCGCCGGGTCGCGCTGGTGCCCAAGGCGGTGGCCTCGCTGGTGGGCAGCGGCGTCGCGGTGGTGGTCGACGCGGGCGCGGGTGAAGGGGCCCTGCTGCCCGATCAGCTCTACACGGAGGCGGGCGCCAGCATCGGCGACGCCTGGGCCGCCGACATCGTGGTCAAGGTGGCGCCGCCGAGCGCCGCCGAGGTCGCCAGGCTGCGCAGCGGGCAGACGCTGATCGGCTTCCTGGCGCCACGCAACGCCGACAACTCCATCGGCGCGCTCACCGCCGCCGGGGTGCAGGCGTTCGCGCTGGAGGCCATTCCCCGGATCTCCCGAGCTCAGGTCATGGACGCGCTGTCCTCGCAGGCCAACGTGGCCGGCTACAAGGCCGTCCTGCTGGCCGCCTCCGAGTCAACCCGGTTCTTTCCGATGCTGACCACCGCGGCGGGCACCGTGAAGCCGGCCAGCGTGCTGGTGCTGGGCGTCGGGGTGGCCGGGCTGCAGGCCCTGGCGACCGCGAAGCGGCTGGGCGCGAAGACCACCGGTTACGACGTGCGGCCCGAGGTCGCCGACCAGGTGCGCTCGGTGGGGGCGCAGTGGCTCGACGTGGGCATCGACGCGGCCGGCGAGGGCGGCTACGCCCGTGAGCTCACCGAGGACGAGCGGGTCCAGCAGCAGCAGGCGCTGGAGAAGGCGATCGCCGGGTTCGACGTGGTGATCACGACGGCGCTGGTGCCGGGGCGGCCCGCGCCGCGGCTGGTCACCGCCGCCGCGGTGGAGGCGATGAAGCCGGGCAGCGTCGTAGTCGACCTGGCCGGGGAGACCGGCGGCAACTGCGAGCTCACCGAGCCGGGGCAGACGGTCGTCCGCCACGACGTCACGATCGCCTCGCCGTTGAACCTGCCCGCGACCATGCCCGAGCACGCCAGCGAGCTGTACAGCAAGAACATCACGGCCCTGCTCGGCCTGCTGATCAAAGACGGCAAGCTGGCCCCCGATTTCGACGACGAGGTCGTCGCGGCGTCGTGTGTGACCCGCGCCGGCACCGGAGAGGACTCCTAGATGTACGACGAGCTGTTGGCCAACCTGGCGATCCTGGTGCTGTCCGGGTTCGTCGGGTTCGCGGTCATCTCCAAGGTGCCCAACACGCTGCACACGCCGCTGATGTCGGGCACCAACGCCATCCACGGCATCGTGGTGCTCGGCGCGCTGGTGGTGTTCGGCGAGGTCGAGCACCCGTCGCTGGCGGTGCAGATCGTCCTGTTCGTCGCGGTGGTGTTCGGCACGCTGAACGTCATCGGCGGCTTCATCGTCACCGACCGCATGCTGGGCATGTTCAAGGGCAAGAAACAGCCCGTCAAGACCGAGGACCTCGCCGCGAAATGAACTATCTGGTCACCGTTCTCTACATCGTCTCGTTCGCGCTGTTCATCTACGGCTTGATGGGCCTGACCGGCCCCAAGACGGCCGTGCGCGGCAACTTGATCGCCGCGGTGGGCATGGCGCTGGCCGTGGTGGCGACCCTGATCAAGATCCGCCACACCGACCAGTGGGTGCTGATCATCGCCGGCTTGGTCGTGGGCCTGGCCCTGGGCATCCCGCCCGCGCGGCTGACCAAGATGACCGCGATGCCGCAGCTGGTGGCCTTCTTCAACGGCGTCGGTGGCGGCACCGTCGCGCTGATCGCGCTGGCGGAGTTCATCGAGACCAGCGGGTTCTCGGCCTTCCAGCATGGCGAGTCGCCGACCGTGCACATCGTGGTCGCGTCGCTGTTCGCCGCCATCATCGGCTCGATCTCCTTCTGGGGTTCGATCATCGCCTTCGGCAAGCTGCAGGAGATCATCAGCGGCTCGCCGATCGGCTTCGGCAAGGCCCAGCAGCCGGTCAACCTGCTGCTGCTGGCCGCCGCGGTGGCCGCGGCGGTCGTGATCGGACTGCACGCGCACCCGGGGACCGGCGGGGTGTCGCTGTGGTGGATGGTCGGCCTGCTGGTCGCCGCCGGCGTGCTCGGCCTGATGGTGGTGCTGCCGATCGGTGGCGCCGACATGCCCGTCGTCATCTCGCTGCTGAACGCGATGACCGGCCTGTCGGCCGCCGCGGCCGGGCTGGCGCTGAACAACACCGCGATGATCGTGGCCGGCATGATCGTCGGCGCCTCGGGTTCGATCCTGACCAACCTGATGGCCAAGGCGATGAACCGCTCCATTCCCGCGATCGTCGCGGGCGGCTTCGGCGGCGGGGGAGTGGCGCCGGGGGCCCGCGGCGACGGTGCCGACCGGACCGTGAAGTCCACCTCGGCCGCCGACGCCGCGATCCAGATGGCCTACGCCAACCAGGTGATCGTGGTCCCGGGCTACGGCCTGGCCGTCGCGCAGGCCCAGCACGCGGTGAAGGACATGGCCGCGCTGCTGGAGAACAAGGGCGTGACGGTGAAGTACGCGATCCACCCGGTGGCCGGCCGGATGCCCGGGCACATGAACGTACTGCTGGCCGAGGCCGAGGTCGACTACGACGCCATGAAGGACATGGACGACATCAACGACGAGTTCGCCCGCACCGACGTCGCGATCGTCATCGGCGCCAACGACGTCACCAACCCGGCCGCCCGCAACGACGCCTCCAGCCCCATCTACGGCATGCCGATCCTCAACGTGGACAAGGCCAAGTCGGTGATCGTGCTGAAGCGGTCGATGAATTCCGGTTTCGCGGGCATCGACAACCCGCTGTTCTACGGTGAGGGCACCAGCATGCTGTTCGGTGACGCGAAGAAGTCGGTGACCGCGGTCGCCGAGGAGCTCAAGGCGCTGTAGCGGGGGCCGGCTGCGACGCCGGCGCGCGCGCATTCAGGCGAGCGCGCCCGGGGTGTGGGTGACCGCTCAGACGGGCGGGTACGCCGGCGGCGGGTAGCCGTTGCCGTCCTGGACGCCGCGCAAACCCCAGGTGAGATACCGGAAGAAGAACTCGATCTCGTCGCTGCCGTCGTAGTCCGGACTCGGATCCATCGTTCCCCACCTCTCGACTCAGCACGCTCGTCACGAAGTCTAGTCCCATGCGCCGCGGGGCCGTTAATGGTGATTTGCTTAAACTGTCCAACCAGTTGATTGATAGCGCACCGGCCTGGCCTGCCCGTGCCGACGATAGTGAGTGTGAGATGCCCGCCGACAGCATCACCCCCAGTGGGCTGACGCGCCGCGAGGAGTTGTTGGCCGTGGCCACCAAGCTGTTCGCGGCGCGCGGCTATCACGGCACCCGGATGGACGACGTGGCCGACGTGATCGGCCTGAACAAGGCGACGGTCTACCACTACTACGCGAGCAAGTCGCTGATCCTGTTCGACATCTACCGGCAGGCCGCGGAGGGCACGCTGGCCGCCGTGCACGACGACCCGTCGTGGACCGCGCGGGAGGCGCTCTACCAGTACACCGTTCGGCTGTTGACCGGCATCGCGGGCGACCCGGAACGGGCCGCCGTGTACTTCCAAGAACAGCCGTACATCACCGAGTGGTTCACCGCCGAGCAGGTCGCCGAGGTGCGCGAGAAAGAGGCGCAGGTCTACCACCATGTGCACGGCCTGATCGACCGCGGGATCGCCAGCGGCGAGTTCTTCGAGTGCGACTCCCACGTGCTGGCGCTGGGCTACATCGGGATGACGCTGGGCAGCTACCGCTGGCTGCGGCCCAGCGGCCGGCGGTCGGCCAAGGAGATCGCCGCCGAGTTCAGCACCGCCCTGCTGCGCGGATTGATTCGCGACGAGTCCATCCGCACCGACGCCCCGCTGGGGCCCTAGCCCGCCAGATGCTTGTCGAGGAACGCGATCTGATCCGCGACCACCCGCTCGAACGCCTCCCCGACGTAGATCGCGAAGTGGCCCTCGGGATAGCGCTTGACCTCCCCGCGGGGCGCTCGGGCCGCGTGCCGCAGCGTGGCCCCGGCGGGCGCGACGGAGTCGGAGTCGCACACGCAGAACAGGATGGGGCAGCTGATGTCGGGGGTGCGGCGCCCGGGCCGGTAGGCGCTGACCTGCAACGCGATCCGCGCGGCGACCTCGTTGGGGAAGTCGGCCCCCGGTGGCACCAGCGCCAGGTAGCCGGAGTAGGCGTCGGGGGTGCTCATCAGCGCGACGGAACCGGGCTCGCCCGCCGTCGGGATGAGGACCGGGGGCCTGCCCAGCCGGGCGCCCACCGTGTCGCGCACCGCCAGCGCGGTGATGCGCGCGGCGACGACCGGGTTGCCGATGGCGCGCAGTGAGGCCAGGCCGTCGGTGAAGGGGCACTGCGCGACGACGGCGGCGATGCCGGGCAACCGGGCCGCCGTGGCGATGACGTGCCCGCCGGCGAACGAGGTGCCCCACAGCGCGATCCGATTGCGGTCGACCTCCGGCAGCGTGCGGGCGAAGTCGACGGCCGCCGCCCAGTCGGCGAGTTGCAGGCCGACGTCGAGCACCTGCCGCGGGCGCCCCCCGCTGTCCCCGAAGTTGCGGTAGTCGAACACCAGGCAGGCGTAGCCGGCCGCGCTGAAGCGCTCCGCGTAGGCGTCGAGGCGCATGGTGCGCACCGCGCCCAGACCATGCGCCATCACCAGCAGCGGCACCGGCCCGCCACCCGGTGGGCGGTAGAGCCAGGCGCTGATCCGGTCGGCGCCGGAGGTGAACTCGACGTCCTCGCGTTGCGTCATCAGCGATTCATTGTGCCCGCCGCCGGGCGGCTTGGGGCCGGTATGCCAGGCCGATTTTATGGACTAGTGTCTAGAAAACTGGCCAGCTGGGGACGGAGACTCACATGGCGATTCGCGTCGCGCACGTCGGCACCGGGAACGTCGGCGGCTTGGCCCTGGCCCACCTCATCGGTAACCCGCAGTTCGAGCTGACGGGCGTCTGCGTCTCCACGCCGGAGAAGGTCGGGCGCGATGCGGGCGAGCTGTGCGGCGTCGGCCTGGAGCCCGGGGTGGTCACCGGTGTCGCGGCCGTCGACGACCTGGACGCCCTCATCGCCGGCAAGCCCGACTGCGTCGTGTACTGCGCGATGGGGGACACCCGGCTACCCGAGGCGATGGGCGACGTCATGCGGATCCTGGCCGCCGGCATCAACGTCGTCGGATCGTCGCCCGGGCTGCTGCAACACCCCTGGGGCGTCATGCCCGACAAGTACATCGGCCGCGTCGAAGACGCTGCGCGGCAAGGCAACTCGAGCGTCTTCATCAGCGGTGTCGACCCAGGATTCGCCAACGACCTGCTTCCGTTCGCGCTGGCCGGCACCTGCCGGCGCATCGAGCAGGTGCGCTGCATGGAAATCCACGACTACGCCAGTTACGCCGGCGAAGAGGTGATGACCTACATGGGGTTCGGCCGGCCCATGGACGAGATCCCGATGCTGTTGCAGCCCGGCATCCTGTCCATCGCCTGGGGCACCGCCATTCGTCAGCTGGCGGCCGGCCTGGGCATCGAGGTCGACGAGATCACCGAGTCCTACCAGCGCGAGCCGGCGCCCGAGGACTTCGACATCGCGGTCGGCCGCGTCGCCAAGGGCACCGTCGCGGTGCTGCAGTTCGAGATCCGCGGCATGGTCAAGGGCCACCCGGCCATCGTCATCGAACACGTCACCCGGCTGCGCCCCGACCTGCGTCCCGACCTGCCGCAGCCTGCCTCGGGCGACGGCTCGTACCGCATCGAGATCACCGGCGAGCCGTCCTACGCCGTGGACATCGTGCCGAGCAGCCGCAAGGGCGATCACAACCACGCGGCGATCGCCGGTGCGGCGGGCCGTATCGTCAACGCCATTCCCGCGGTGGTGGCGGCGCCGCCGGGCATTCGGACCACGCTGGACCTGCCGCTGGTCACCGGCAGCGGGCTGTACGCGCCGAGCACTCTGGTGAACACCTGAACGAAAGGAGACCCACGTGGGTCGGGTAGACGGAAAAGTTGCGCTCATCAGCGGCGGCGCCCGCGGCATGGGCGCCGAGCACGCGCGGCTGCTGGCCGAGGAGGGCGCCAAGGTGGTGATCGGCGACATCCTCGACGACAAGGGCAAGGCCGTCGCCGACGAGATCGGCGACTCCGTGCGTTACGTCCACCTCGACGTCACCCAGCCCGAGGATTGGGACGCCGCCGTGGCGACCGCGATCGAGGAGTTCGGCAAGCTCAACGTCCTGGTCAACAACGCCGGCACGGTCGCGCTGGGCCCGCTGAAGAGTTTCGACCTGGCCAAGTGGCAGAAGGTGATCGACGTCAACCTGACGGGGACGTTCCTGGGCATGCGGGTGGCCGTCGAGCCGATGATCGCGGCGGGTGGCGGTTCGATCATCAACGTGTCCTCGATCGAGGGCCTGCGCGGCGCGCCCATGGTGCACCCGTACGTGGCGTCCAAGTGGGCGGTGCGTGGCCTGGCCAAGTCGGCGGCGCTGGAGCTGGCCAAGCACAACATCCGCGTCAACTCGGTGCACCCCGGCTTCATCCGCACCCCGATGACCGCGCACCTGCCCGACGACATGGTCACCGTCCCGCTGGGGCGCCCGGCCGAGTCGCGAGAGGTGTCGACGTTCATCCTGTTCCTCGCCAGCGACGAGTCGTCCTACGCCACGGGCAGCGAGTTCGTGATGGATGGCGGCCTGGTCACCGACGTGCCGCACCGGGACCTGTTCTAGGCGCGGCAAAATAGCCGACCGGTCGACTATCCTTGGGCGGTGCCCCGACCACCCAATCCTGACGTGCGACGCCGGCTACTTGCGGCGGGGCTCGAGCTGATCCATGCACACGGGTTCGCCGCCAGCGGCGTGAAGGACATCACCGATGCCGCCGGGATCCCGAAGGGGTCGTTCTACGCCTACTTCGCCAGCAAAGAGGCCTTCGCCGCGGCGCTCGTCGCGCACTATTGGGGCGACATCGAGGCGCGGCTCCTGCCGATACTCGAGCGAGACGGCGCGGCGGGTGACCGCATCGTCCGGTTCTTCCACGCGCTCGCCGACGACCATGAGGCGGGCGACTTCCTGCTCGGCTGCCTGGTGGGCAACCTGTCGCTGGAGCTCGGCGGGGTGAGTGAGCCGATCCGCGCCGAGCTGCTGCGGATACTCGACCGCTGGGGGTCGGTGCTGGCGGCGTGCGTACGTACGGGACAGCGCCCGGCCGGGGACGTCCGGGGCGACCTGGACGCCGACGACTTGGCCTGCGTGCTGATCGAGGCGTGGGAGGGCGCGGCGCTGCGCGGCAAGGTCACCCGTAGCCGCGCCCCCTACGACCGTTTCGAGACCGCGACGGTCCCGGCGCTGTTGCGCTAAGTGTTGGCGTTGTCGCGGAATGCGGAGAGCGCTGCCACGCTTGTTTATAGACGACCGGTCAGTTATTTTGAGATGTCCGATCGCCCGCCCACCTCCGAGGACCGCCCGTGCCAGAGCTGAACCCGTATCCCGAGCCGCAGAATCCGGCACTGCCGCCGTCCGGCTTCGCGCTCGATGTAGAGCGCGCCGCGCTCGTCGTCACCGACCCGCAGATCGACTTCCTCAGTCCCGAAGGCGCCGGATGGCCGGTATTCGGGGACAGCATCCGCGACAACCACACCGTCGCCCATATCGGGGAGCTCCTGCGCTCGGCGAAGCTGGCCGGCATCACCGTCGCGGTGTCCCCGCACTACTTCTACCCGACCGACGACCAGTGGCGGTTCGGTGATCCGCTGGAGCGTTTTATGGCGGCCGCCGGCATGTTCCGGCGTCAAAGCGCCTACGCAGCGGGCGGATTCACCGACTCCGGCGCGGACTTCCTGCCGGCCCTGCGCCACGACATTTGCGACGGGCGGACGGTTATCGTCTCGCCACACAAGATCGTCGGCCCCGAGTCCAACGACCTGGTGCTGCAATTACGCAAGCGCGGCGTGAGCCAGGTCGTGCTGGCCGGGATGGCGGCCAACCTGTGCGTCGAGGGTCACTTGCGCGAACTCATCGAGCAAGGCTTTGAGGTGGTCGTCGTCAAGGACGCCACGGCGGGGCCGCGCCTGCCCGAAGGCGACGGCTATTCGGCGGCGTTGGTGAATTTCCGCTTTCTCGCCAGCGCACTGTGGACCACGGCGCAAGCCGTCGCGGCGCTGAATCCGGCGCCGAAACCAGCAATGGTCACGCAAGGAGGCCAAAGCGCATGACACACAACGACGATCTCAGCCAGCAAAGGTTCGCCCTGAACCACGGCGGCGGTGCCATCCCGGCGCTCGGATTCGGGACGTCACTGTCCGATCGCACGCAAACTGTCCGGGCCGTGAAAGCCGCGGTCGAGGTGGGGTTTCGCCACCTCGATGCTGCCGAGCGGTATCGCAACGAGGCAGAAGTCGGAGCGGCACTGCGAGAGTTGTTCGCCGACGGCATCATTCGGCGCGAAGACGTCTTCGTGACCACCAAGCTGTGGAACAACAACCATCGCCCCGAACGGGTCGAGCCGGCCTTGAAGGCCAGCTTGCACAAACTGGGGCTGGACTCCGTCGACCTCTACCTGGTTCACACGCCGTTCGCCTTCGCCCCCGGCGACGACCAAGACCCGCGTGACGCGCAGGGCAACATCGTCTACGACGACGGGGTGACGCTGCGGGAAACGTGGAACGCGATGGAATCCCTTGTCGATGACGGGCTTGCCGGGTCTATCGGCCTGTCCGACATCGACGCCGAAGGCACCCGAGACATCGTGGAGACCGCCCGCATCATCCCGGCCGTCGTGCAGGTCGAGTCGCACCCCTATCACCCGCAGTGGGAGCTGCACGAGCTCTGCCGCGCGCACGGAATCGTGTTGCTGGCGTTCGCATCGCTCGGCCACGCGCTGGAACCGCGACTGCTCGACGACCCATTGATCGTCTCGATCGCCCAAGGTGTGGGCAGCACCCCCGCACAGGTGTTGTTGGCCTGGGGGATTCAGCGCGGCACCGCCGTGCTGACGTCATCGGTCAACCCGGCCCGCATCCGCGAGAACTTCAATGTCAATGCGTTGCCCGACGACGCAATCCGGCAGATCAACGAGGGTCTGGAAACCCGCATCCGGTTTAATTCCGTTGTGGTGGGTGGCGATCCGGGGTTTGCGGAGGTGCCGCGCGGTTGATGCGGTCAGCACGCCGCGCACGGCCCTGCGGCAGGCTATTGCCGTGAAGGCGATGGCCGGTGTCGGCGTGCCGGCGCACGTGCCCACGGTGGTGCGCGGCGCCGACGGCGTCACCCGCTGCCGCTGGGCCACCGAGACGGGCCGCGACCTGACGGCCTACCACGACCGCGAATGGGGAACGCCGGTGTACGACGAGGCGGCGCTGTTCGAGGCGCTCGCGCTGACGTATTTCGAGAACGGCCTGTCCTGGGCGCTGGTCTTCGACAAGCGGGACAATCTGCGGGCGGCGTTTCGCGGCTTCCGGCCAGCCGACGTCGCGGCGATGACCGCCGACGACGTCGAACGTTTGCTGGCCGACGCCACGATCATCCGGCACCGCGGCAAGATCGAGGCGACGGTGCACAACGCGCGGCTGCTGACCCAACAGCCGCTGGCGCCGCTGGCGTGGGCGCATCGGCCGCGTCGGCCGCACCGGTTGCGGGGCTGGGACGACGGCCGGATGACCAGCCCGGAATCGCGGGCCCTCTCGGTGTCGTTGCGGCGCTCAGGTTTTCGCTATGTCGGCCCGATTGTGGCGCACTCCTTCATGCACGCCGTCGGCATCGAGAACGGTCACTTCGACGGCTGCTTCCGCGCTCCTTGAGCGCCAGCGGCGTGCTATAACCGCGAGCATGCCCGCCAGCCTCGACGCCCTGAAGGGGATCGTCGGCCCGACCCACGTCGTCACCGACCCCGACGTCGTCGCCGGGCGCAGCGTCGACTACACCGGCCGCTATCGCGGCGCGGCCAGCGCCCTGGTGCGACCCGGCTCGGCGGCGGAGGTGGCCGCGGTGTTGCGGGCGTGCCGCGACGCCGGGACCCACGTCACCGTCCAGGGTGGCCGCACCTCGCTGGTGGCAGGAACCGTCCCCGAGCATGACGACGTGTTGCTGTCCACCGAGCGATTGCGTGAGGTCGGCGACGTCGACACCGTCGAGCGCCGGGTCCGGGCCGGCGCGGGGGCCACGCTGGCCGCGGTGCAACAGGCGGCCGGCGCGGCCGGACTGGTGTTCGGAGTGGACCTGGCCGCCCGCGACACCGCGACGGTCGGCGGGATGGCCGCCACCAACGCCGGCGGGTTGCGGACCGTGCAATACGGCAACATGGGCGAGCAGGTGCTGGGTCTGCAGGTGGCGTTGCCGGACGGGTCCCTGTTGCGCCGCCACAGCCAGGTCCGGCGCGACAACACCGGTTATGACCTGCCGGCGCTGTTCGTGGGCGCCGAAGGCACCCTCGGCGTCATCACGGAGTTGGAGCTGCGGCTGCACCCGACGCCGTCGCACCGGGTGACCGCGGTCTGCGGGTTCGCCGACCTCGACGCGCTCGTCGACGCCGGGCGCACCTTCCGCGACGTCGACGGCGTCGCCGCCCTGGAGCTTATCGACGGGCGCGCCGCGGCGCTCACCGCCGAACATCGCGGTGTCGGCTCCCCGGTCGAGGGGGACTGGCTGCTGCTGGTCGAGCTGGCCGCCGACCACGATCAGACGGAGCGGCTCGCCGACCTGCTCGACGGTGTGCGGCTGGTCGGCGAACCCGCGGTAGGCCTGGATCTTGCCGCACAACAACGGCTTTGGCAGCTACGCGAGGCGCTCGCCGACGTGCTCGGCGTGTACGGGCCGCCGCTGAAGTTCGACGTGTCGCTGCCGTTGGCGGCGATCGACGAGTTCGCCAGCGATGCGGTCGATGTGGTGGCCGAGCACGCGCCCGACGCGCTGCCGGTGTTGTTCGGGCACGTCGGCGAGGGCAACCTGCATCTCAACGTGCTGCGCTGTCCGGCCGAGCGCGAGCAGCGGCTGTACGAGCCGATGATGGACCTGATCGCCCGGCGCGGCGGCAACGTCAGCTCCGAGCACGGGGTCGGCAGCCGCAAACGCCCCTACCTTCAGATGTCGCGGGAGCCCGCGGACGTGGCCGCGATGCGGGCCGTCAAGGCCGCGTTGGATCCGACGGGCTACCTCAACGCCGCGGTGCTGTTCGCCTAGCGAGTGACTTTCCCCGCGGTGCGATCGCCGCGAATGTCACTGTGTGCGAACAGCTGTAGGCGACGGGATATGAAGTGGCCAACCAGGGGGAATCCGCCGGGCCGCTAGCCGGAAGCCGTGCGCTCGCTCAACGTTTCACGTCGCGCACGTCGGCGATGCCGTTGGGCAGCAGCGCCACCGCAGCCGGAATTCGCTCGCGGGGGCCGCTATCAGATCTAAAGGGAAAGCGGTTGGCGGTTCAGCTGCCCTTGATTCCCACCGCGTGCCGCAGCTGCGCCAGGAACTGGTCGGCGTCGTCGCTGCGAACGATGTAGTGCGAGATCGCGATGCGGATCACGGTGGCCGCCTTCACCGCGGCGTTGGGCCCGGGCATGTGGCGCTGCAGCCCCTCGCGCATCTGCGGAATGACGCCGGAGAACTGGGCGATGGTGTATTCGGGTTCCACGTCGACCATGCGAACCCCGGAGTACGAGTGCTGGTATTCGACGATGAACCGCAGCACGGCGTCGAGCTTGTCGACGCCCTTGAGACCCGCCGTGGCCTTGACCAGTCCGCTCTCGAAGATTTGGCGCTCGTAGTGCGAAAACGCCGCCAGCAGCTCCTCCTTGGAGGCGAACCAGCGGTACAACGTCGGGCGGGACACCCCCGCCTGGTTGGCGACGTCGGACAGGCTGAGCTTGGTCTTGCCGTTGCGGCCGAGCACCTCGGCGGTCGCCGAGAGGATGCGCTGGCGCGTCGAGGTGTCGTTGTCGGCGATCGTCGTCGCCCGGGCCGGCTGGCTCATGAGTTCCACGTTCCGAAGGGTCGCCGAGGTGTCATGGTCGTTCGCTCCCACGTTAGGCCCGATCCGGGCGCCGGCGCACCAGCACCGACTGCTGGATGGCGCCCACCGCGCCGCGCTCGTCGAACAGTGTGCCGACCGTCGTCCCGATGCCGTCGGGCCCGTAGCTGGTCTCGGCGCGGATGCCGACCCAGTCCCCGTCGGGGACGCGGAAGACGTGCACGGCCAGGTCGGTGTTGAGGAAGGTCCACTTCTTGATGTCGAGCTTGCTGCCGATGCCGTTGGCGCAGTCGGCCACCGCGAACAGCCGCTCCAGCGCAGTCATCGACTCGCCGGTGACCAGATCCACCGTCGGGTGAATCCAGCTCTCCCCGGGACCCTCGCTCAGTGGCTCGGTCAACCACAGCCAGTCCAGGCTGTGGACGTAGTTGCGGTCCCAGTCGCGCGCCTTGAGGTTGCGGTTGAAGGCCTCGGCCCGCGGGCGGGGCAGCGGCGCGGACGCGTGCGCCAGCGACCGGGTGTCCTGGTGCTGCAGGCGCCATCCGGTGGCCCGTGCCACCGGGCGCGGCGCCCCGTCGGGACCCGGGGCCAGCATCTCGGCGCCGACGAGCTCGATCTGCTTGCCGGGGCGCTGCACCTGTGCCCGCACCCACAGGTCGCCCTCGGCGGGCACCCCGCCCAGCAGGTCGACGACAACGCGGCTGAGCCGGGTATCGGCGCGCCGCTCGCAGCGCTCCAGCGCCCGCACCAGCAGCGCCGACACCGGCCCGCCGTGCTGAATGGACGCCGACCAGGTACCGCGGGCCAGATCCGTCGCCCGGAATCGTTCCCCCAACGCGGCGGCGTGGTCGATCAGCTCGTAATAGGAGTCCGTCATCGCCAGCCCTTCTTCCCTGTCAGGGCAGACCGGCGCCGGGAGTGTCGACCGTGACGGCGTCCAACCGGGACAGCCGCGTGCCTGCCAGGCGCTGAGGATAAGCGTCCGTGCTCGACAGCAGGAACAGTGTGCGGCCTTGCGGGCCGCCGAGGGCGCACGCGACGGCCACCCGATCGCCCATGTCGATGCGGTCGGTGACGGCGCCGCCGGCGACGATCCGCTCGAATTGATGGGCCAGGGTCATCGACGCCCACACGGCGCCGTCGGCGTCCAGGGCGATGCCGTCGGGCGGGCCGTCCAGCGCGTCGGCGA
Source organism: Mycobacterium sp. E1214 (assembly GCF_001666755.1). Lineage (GTDB taxonomy): Bacteria > Actinomycetota > Actinomycetes > Mycobacteriales > Mycobacteriaceae > Mycobacterium. The sequence continues at coordinate 20,551 of NZ_LZJC01000107.1, forward strand.
ACACCCGCCGGTCGGTCAGCCCGCCGTCCTCGCCGATGGTGAACGCCGTGAGCCGCCTGCCGGTCGATTCGGCGACGATCAATGTGGCGCGATCCGCGGTGATCACCATGCCGTTGGGAAAGTCGAGGTCCTCGGCCACCACCGTGGCGCTGTCGTCCGGGTCGAGCCGGATCAGCACGCCGCCGTGCCGCGCTTGGGAACCGATGTAGGCGCGGCCGGCGTCGTCGACGACCATGTCGCCGAGGTCGGCGGGTGCCAGGTCGACGAGATCGGCGATGGTGACCACGGTCTCCCCGTCGTAGCGCAGCACCTGGCGGTCCTCGGATGACGCGATCAGCAGGCAGCCGTCGGGCCGGAAACCCAGGCCCGACGGGGTGTGGCCGGGCAGCGGCAGGGTGGTCACCGAGCCGCCCATGGTCGCGGTGTGCACCGCCTCGCCCAGCATGTCGGAGAACCACAGCAGCCCCTCGAACCAGCGCGGCCCCTCGCCGAAGCAGAACCCGTTGGCCAGCGGCTCGGGGATCATCGGCTCAGGCCGTGGGCCGTAACTGCGTTACAAAACACCGCAGAAGTGTCATGCAGTCCGGGTGCCGGTGTCAATCCGCGGCGCTGCCGGCCCGGCGCGGGCGGGGCTCGTTAGCCAAGCTTTACAAAGCACGGGTCAAGTGTCACGCTGTGCGGTGAGCTGCGCTCGCCCGGGATGACGAGAGAGGGAGCGGACTTGACGAAGGCTTCTGAGCACGCTGAGCAGACGCAGTGGAGCGTCCAGGGTTTGCTGGACCTGTTCGACGTGCGACCTGATGGCGACGACCGGTTCACCGGTGACACCGGCATCGCGACCGGCGACGAACGCCAGGTGGTCGAGGGCACACAGGTGCTCGCTCAGTCAATCGTGGCGGTGGCCAAACGATTTCCGGACAAGTCGGTGCGCTCGGCGCACGCGGTCTTCTCCCGGGCGGTCGCCGTCGGCCCGCCGATCGAGCTGGCGCTCGACGTGGTCGCCGAGGGTCGCTCGACCGCGACGGCCGTGGTCGCCGTGCATCAGAACGGCCGCCGCTGCCTGAGCATCACGGTGCTCGCCGACGTGCCGACCGCAGACGTCATCCGGCATCACCTGCCGCGCCCCGACGTCGCCGCCCCGGCCGACGCCAACCACGCCGAGATGCCGATGATCGGCCGGGACCTGCGGCTGGTCGACGTGGTGGACGTCAACAGCCCCGACGAGGTGGGGCCCCCGGAGCTGCACGCCTGGCTGCACTACGACCCCATCCCGGCCCGCGACGACCTGGCCAAGGCGCTGCTGGCCTACTTCACCGGACATTTGGGCATCTCCACCACGATGCGCGCGCATCCCGGCATCGGCACCGCCCAGGCGCACCTCACCGTCTCGACCGCACCGATGACCATCTCGGTGGCCTTTCACGAACCGGTGCGCTGGGACGGCTGGCTGCTCTACACCCACGAGAGCACTCAGGTCGGCGCGGGCATGTCCTACGTACGCGGTGCCGTGCACGCCGAGGAGGGCGCCCTGCTGGCGTCGTTCGCGCAGGAGGCGCTGATCAGGCCGTTGCGCACCACCGACGCCGCGATCGACTCCCGGGCGCGGTTCTGACGGCGAGTTCCCGTGCGCTTCACCATCACTCACCCGATGCACAGCCATCCGTACAACCCGGAGCTGCTCAGCGGGGACGGCATCGCCAGGGTGGCGGCGGCCACCGAAGCGGCGGGCATCCACGGCTTCGGATTCACCGATCATCCCGCGCCGTCGCAGCGCTGGCTCGAGGCCGGGGGCCACGACGCCGTGGACCCGTTCGTGGCGCTGGGTTACGCGGCGGCGGTCACCACGACGCTGCGGCTGATCCCCAACGTCGTCGTGCTGCCGTATCGAAACCCGTTCGTGGTGGCCAAGTCCGGGGCGACCCTGGACCTGCTGTCGGGGGGGCGGTTCACCCTCGCCGTCGGGGTCGGCTACCTCAAGCGGGAGTTCGCGGCGCTGGGGGTCTCCTATGACGAGCGCGCCGAGCTGTTCGAGGAGGCGTTGCGGGTGATCCGGGCCATCTGGACCGGCGACGACGTCACGTTCGAGGGCAAACACTTCAGCGCCCGCGGGATCACCGCGCACCCGCGCCCGATCAGCGACCCGCACCCACCCATCTGGATCGGCGGCAACACCGCGGCGTCCCGTCAGCGGGTGGCCCAGTACGGCGACGGCTGGTGCCCCTTCCCCGCACCGCCACACCTGGCGCAGACGGCGGGCACCGCCGTCATCGACTCGGTGCGGGCGCTGTCGGAGTGCATCGACGACCTGCGCCGCCGGTGCGACGCGGCGGGCCGGGACTTCTCGACGCTCGACGTCACCTTCACCAACGTCGAGGGCGGCAGCCCGGCGACGGACGACTTCCAGGCAGACGCCTACTTGGACGGCCTGGAAAAGCTTGCCGCGGTGGGGGTTACGTGGGTCAGCGTGCACCTGCCCGGCGACAGCGTGGCGCACGCGCTGGAAACCCTCGACCGGTTCCGGACCCGAGTGGTCGAGGCTCTCTGATGGACTTCTCCCGCGTCGACCTCGACGCCGACGACGCGGCGTTCCTTCAGCAGACCCGGTCCTTCGTCGAAAAGCACGTCACCGACGAGGTGCTCGCCCGCGACCGGCGGACGGGTGAAAACTTCGACGAGCAGGTGCATTTGGCGCTGGGCGAGGCCGGATATCTGGCGTGGGACTGGAACTGTGAGGCCGAGGGCGGCTTCACCCCGCTGCGCCGCCGCATCTTCGAGCTGGAGATCGCCCGGGCCCACACGCCCTGGTATCACTGGGGGACGACGTCCGTCGTCGCCCGGCTGGTGCAACAGTTCGGCGCGCCGGAGCTGACCGACCGGGTGTTGCCGGGGGTGCTTTCCGGTCAGATCCGGCTCTGTCTGGGCTACACCGAGCCCGACGGCGGCTCCGACGTCGCCACCTGCAAGACCCGCGCGGTCCGGGCGGCCGACGGGGCGTGGATCATCAACGGCGCCAAGATGTTCACGTCGAACGCCCATAACGCCCAATACGTCTTCTTGCTCACCAACACCGATCCCCAGGGGCGCAAGCACCGCAACCTGACCATGTTCCTGGTGCCGCTGGATTCACCGGGCGTCGAGATCCGGGGCATTCGCACCGTGGACGGCGACCGCACCAACATCGTCTTCTACAGCGACGTGCGGGTCGACGATCTCTACCGGATCGGTGAGGTCAACGGCGGGTGGACGGTGATGCGTTCGGCGCTGGATTCCGAGCACGGCATCGGCGAGCGCGACGAGCACGGCCTGCAAGAGATCGCGACGATGGCCGGCCACGGCAACCTGATGGCGGAGGCGGTGGACGCGGTCGCGGCGGCGCTGTCACGGGCCGGCCCGGACGGTCGGCGGCCGGTGGACGACCAGGCCGTCGCGTACCGGCTCGGGCGCTGTGTCGCACGGGTAGAGGCGGCGCAGGGCACGCCCACCATGTTCGGGCGCGTCGCGATCGCCCAGACCATGCGCGACGTCTCCACGGAACTGATGAACCTGCTCGGCGCCGCCGGCGCCCTGCCGACCGACGCCGAGGGTTCACCCGATGGCGGCGCGGCCGAATACGTGTTCCGGCTGGCGGTACCGACCGGCATCTATGGCGGCACCCTCGAGGTGTTCCGCAACATGATCGCCGAGCACGCCCTCGGACTGGGCCGCGCTAGCTACGGCCGGGCAACTGCGCGGTGACGTCCGCGCGCGCCGGGTCGAAGCTCAAAAAGCCCTTGATCGGCAGGCTTTCCGGCGGCGGCTCCGGGTAGCTCCAGGCGACGTCGTCGACCACACGGTCGGCCCCGACGAACGACCAGTAGGTGGCGTAACCCTTGTAGTTGCAGTAACTCGTCGTTGTCGACGGGCGCAGCAGCTCGCCGCGCACCAGCGCCGGATCGACGTAAAGCCTTGGCTCCAAAGCGGTTTCGAAGACGATCACGGTGTCTAGCGTGTCCACCAGTGTCACGCCGCCGATGTGGACCCGCAGGCGGCGCGTTGTCGGGCGGCAGTCGACCCGGTGGTACGGATTGGGCGGATAGTGCACGAGTTCGCGGCCCTCCTCCCGCCAGGTGTCGACCGCGTCCCACGGCACCCGGACATGTCCCGGCGCCTCCGGCTCCGGCTCGGCCGGAAGGTCACCGACCTCCTCGGCGGGAAACAAATAGCTCAGCGGCTGGCCGCGCCGGTGGATCAGCAGGGCCCGTTCGGTGTCGATCACCAGCGCGCCGGCGCGCCAGGCCTGCACGCGGCGCGGGTGGGGCTCCACGTAGACGACGCCGGGCGGGACCGCGGGCGAGAACCACCCGGCCGGCTCGGCGCTGAGCGGGCCGCGCCCGGCTACCAGGGTCATCTTGTGAGGCTAGACCGCGGCCGACGCGCCGCGCCCGCCGCCGGCGCGCCGGATCCGGATGTCGGCCGAGCGGCGCTGGGCGGGGTCGTCGCCGGCCGATACCCGCACCCGCACGGCGCGCCCGGTGTCGGCGTCCACGAACGCCAGCGGGGCCGCGCCGTCCTGGAGGTGGGCGTCCCCCCACTGCACCAGCGCCAGGAAGACGGGCAGGAAATCCTCGCCGGCGTCGGTGAGCCGGTATTCGTCGCGGGCGCGGCGCCCGGGCTCCCGGTACGGCACGCGGACGACGATGCCGGCCGACTCCAGCTGCTTGAGCGCCCGCGACACCGCCGGTGCCGACGTGCCGATTCTCTCCACGAAGTCCTCGAAACGGGTTGTGCCGAAGAACAATTCGCGGACCACCTGGAAGGCGGTCTTGGTGCTGAGCAGTTCGAGGACCTTCGACATCGAGCAGGCGTCGGTGACCGACCAGCGTCGGCGATCCTGCAGTTGCTCCTCGAGCTCCACCGCCTCACCCCTTGACTAACGCTTGCGTTATGCAGATCCCGGTGCTTACATCGTAACTAACGAAGTCGTTACTCAGCAAGGAGGCGGACATGGCCGCGCAGCGGTTGTTCCTCATCACCGGCGCCACCGGAAAGACTGGGGCGCCCACCGTCAAGATCCTGCGCGACGCGGGCCATCGGGTCCGCGCGTTCGTGCACCGCGCCGACGAGCGCTCCGCGCCGCTCGCGGCGCTGGGCGCCGAGATCGTCGAGGGCGACCTGCTCGACTTCCGCGCCGTCAGCTCGGCGATGGCGGGCGTCAGCGCCGCGTATTTCTGCTACCCGATCGCGCCGGGCAACCTGCTGCCGGCCACCGCCATCTTCGCGCAGGCCGCCAGCGAGGCGGGCGTCGAGGCGGTGGTGAACATGTCGCAGATCTCGGCCCGGCGTGAAGCGAAAAGCCATGCGGCGCAGCAGCACTGGATCGCCGAGCGGGTGCTGGATCGATTCGCGTTCACCACCACCCACCTGCATCCGACGTTCTTCGCCGAGTGGCTCACCTGGCAGTGGCGCCGCACCGGCGAGGAGGGCCTGCTGGAGCTGCCGTTCGGTGTCGGGCGGCACGCGCCCATCGCCGCCAGCGACCAGGCCCGCGTCATCGCGGCCATCCTGCAAAACCCGACCCCGCACGACCGCCAGGTATATCCGCTGGTCGGGCCGCGCGAGCTAAACCACTACGAGATCGCCCAGGAGATGTCGGACGCGCTGGGCATCCCGGTGCGTTACCGGCCGGTCGACATCCCCGCCTTCACCGCGCGGCTGGCCGCCGAGGGCTGGTCGGACTTCTTGGCCCAGCACCTGGCCAGTGTGGCGCAGGACTACCAGGACGGGATCTTCGCGGGGGAGAACAACCTCGTCGAGGTGATCAGCGGCCACCCGCCGATGACCGTGGCGGACTTCGTCGCCGCCCACCGCGCCGACTTCGGTGACGACGGCCGTCTCGACCGGCGCCCCACCGCGGTGCCGGCCTGACGGCGCTGCGCGCGAGCACCCTTTCGGTCCGGGGGCGACCCGGTGGAGTAGGAACTAAGCCATGGCTGGACCGATGGAGGGCGTCAGGGTCGTCGAGCTCGGGGTGTGGGTGGCCGGACCGGCCACCGGGGGCATCCTCGCCGACTGGGGCGCCGACGTCGTCAAGATCGAGCCGCCGGCCGGGGACCCGGCCCGCATGTTCGGCCGGATGCTGGGCTGCGACCTGGGCGTCAACCCGCCCTTCGAGATGGACAACCGGTCCAAGCGCAGCGTCGTCGTCGACCTCACCACCACCGAGGGCCGCGACACCGCCTTCGAATTGCTCGCCACCGCAGACGTTTTCGTGACCAATGTGCGCCCCGGCGCCCTGCAACGGCTGGGGCTGGACTTCGCCTCGGTGGCGCAGCGCAACGCCCGACTGGTCTACGGGCTGATCACCGGCTACGGCGACACCGGGCCCGACGCGGACCGCGCCGCCTACGACGTCGCCGCATTCTGGTCGCGCGCCGGCGTGGCCCACCTGTTGACCCGGCCCGGCGACACGCCCCCGTTCCAACGGGGCGGCATGGGCGACCACTCGGCCGGGATGACGCTGGCCGCGGCCGTCTGCGCGGCGCTGGTGGCCCGCGCCCGCACCGGCGCGGGCCAGCTGGTGACCACCTCGCTGTACCGCCAGGGCGCCTACACGGTCAGCTTCGACCTCAACACCTACCTGATGAGCGGCCAGCCGATCGCGATCGGCCGGCGCGAGTCGATGGGCAATCCCTGCATGAACAACTACGCCGCCGCCGACGGTCGACGGTTCTGGATCGTCGGGCTCGAGCCCGAGCGGCACTGGCCGGCGCTGTGTCGCGCGGTGGGCCGCCCCGAATGGGGCGAGGACCCCCGGTTCGCCGACGCCCGCGCCCGCGCCGCGAACTCGGTGCAGTTGATCGCCGAACTGGACGCCGTCTTCGCGACGCGGCCGCTCGACGAGTGGGCCGACGTGTTCGCCGGGGAGCCCGATTTCTTCTGGTCACCGGTGAACAGCCTCGAGGACGTCGTGGCCGACGCGCAGTTCCACGCCGCGGGCGGCATCGTCGACGTTCCGGACGGCAACGGGGTCATCCCGATGGTGGCCACGCCCGCGGACTTCCACGGCACGCCCTGGGCGCCTCGTTCGGCGGCACCGGAGCTCGGCCAGCACACCGAGGAAGTCCTCGCCGAACTCGCGGCGCGCCGGCAGACCTGAGCCGTCGAACCTTTACAAAATCCGGTACCAGTGTCACGCTGTCCGGTGAGCCACGGCGCCGGGCGGTGCGTCGCGGCCGCAGCCGATGACAAACCCCATGGGACACGCGCAGCGACGCCGGTGCACTCCCGGCGCGCGGTGGTGAGGAATGGATCGATGGTCGCTCCGACGTTCAAGGTCAGCAGAAGCAGCAGCGCTGCGCCGCTCCGGGACACCGAACGGCTGCGCTACCGGCTCGACGTCGTGGCCTGCAGCGTCGCCGACCTCATCCAGTCGGCCGGCGGCTGGCTCTACGACCGCGCGATGGCCGGCTGGGAAGTGACCGCGCTGCTTCCCGACGGCTGCGACGACCGCGCGCTGCGGATCCTCGGCGTGCGCGGCCTCGGCCTGGAAGAGCGGTTCGCCACCCTGGGCACCGGCTCGACGAGCCACACCCTGGCCGTCAGCGCGGAGGCGCTCAGCGTCGACACGCGGGTGCGCGACACGGTGCTGCGGTCCCTGGACGACCGCATGACCGAGGTCGCCCTGTGGGGCCGCTCCGCCCAGGAGTGGCCGCTGCGCGTCAACCGGCTGATCACCCGCTCGCAACACCGGTTGAGCGCGGCGGCCCGCACCTTCAAGGGCTACGCGCTTGCCGCGGAAGGCGTTTCGGGGATCACGGTCGACCCGGTCGAGGCGTTGCTGTGCGATGTCCGCTCGCCGATCGACACCGAGCTGATCCGGCTCGACTGAGCGCATGCGGAAGTACCACAGTCACACGCTGCTCTACCTGCACGAGACCGTCTCCCTGGGATCCGGCCGCAGCGACGGCTTCACCGAGGTATTCACCGAGGTCTACCGGCCGATGCTCGAACAGCTCGGCGCCCGGCTGTTCGCCCTGTGGGAGTCCACGCCCTACAACGGCCATTGGCCGCAGGTGACGATCGTCTGGGAGATCGACGGGTTCGCCGACTACGCGCGAATCGGTGCCGCTCAGACCCGCGGCGGTAGCCACGAGGCGGCGGCCCGGGACTGGTCGGCCTACCTGGCCGGAATCGGCGCTTCGGGCGAGGGCCGCATCATGTACCCGGGGCCCAGCAACCGGACCCTCGGGCAGTTGCGGGACGCGAAATTCACCGCGCCGCTGGTGATTCAGGAGATCATGCAGACCAAGCCGGGGCGCCAGGACGACTACGTCCGTGAGCTGGAGCGGCTCTACGTGCCATGGTCGGAACGCACCGGCAAACGCTGGCTCGGGTCGTTCACCACCACGTTTCGCTACAACGAGGTCATCCACTACTGGGCCCTCGACGGCGGCTGGGACTGCTTCGCCGAGCACTACCCCTCGTGGAAGGAGAACCCGCCCGCCGAGATCGTGACCTGGATGAGCGTGGCACCCGCCCTGCGCGACGGCTGGGAAGACTCCATCCTTCAGGCCCTACCGCCGTCACCGCTGCAGTGACCGTGACGGGCACCGACTTTCGCTACGACCCGTTCGACGCGGCGGTGATGGCCGACCCGCTGCCGTTCTACCGCGTCCTGCGCGACGAACACCCGGTGTACTACCTGCCGCAATGGGACACCTTCGCCCTGTCGCGGTTCGACGACATCTGGCAGGTGCTGGAGGTCAACGACGGAACCTTCGTCGCCTCGGAGGGCACGCTACCGCCCGCCTCGGCGCTGGCCCGGCACAACGACGGGCCGGTCGCAGACCCGCCCCTGCACCCCCTGCCGTTCCACGCGGTGTTCGACACCGACCTCTACGCCGAGATCCGGCGCGCACACTCGGCACCGCTGCGGCCGCGGGCGGTCACCGGCCTGGCGGACCGCATCCGCGCGCTGGCCAACGAGCGCCTCGACGAATTGCTGCCCCGCGGCTCGTTCGACCTGACCCAGGACTACGGCGGCATCGTCGCCGCCACCATGGTGTGCGAATTAGTCGGCCTGTCAACCGATCTCGCGCCCCGGGTACTGGCGGCCGTCAACGCCGGCAGCCTGTCCGCACCCGGCGAGGGGGTCGACACCGCGCAGGCCCGGCCCAACTACCTGGACTTCCTGACCCCTGTGGTCCGCCGCCGGCGCACCGACGCCTCGGGCGGACCGCTGCCCGTCGTCGACGGCCTGCTGCGCTACCGCCTGCCCGACGGCAGCGCGCTGTCCGACGCGGAGGCCGCGACGCAGATGCTCTGCATCTTCATCGGCGGGACGGAGACCGTGCCGAAAATCGTCGCCCACGGGTTGTGGGAACTCAGCCGGCGCCCCGAGCAGCTGGCCGCCGTGCGCGCCGACCCGGCGGTCAACGTAGCGCTCGCCCGCGAGGAGATGATCCGGTATTGCGCACCCGCCCAATGGTTCGCGCGAACGGTGCGGCGGCCCTTCACGATTCACGGCACCACGATCAAGCCGGGCCAGCGCGTCATCACCCTGCTGGCCTCGGCCAACCGCGACGAGCGGGAGTATCCCGAGCCCGACGCCTTCGTCTGGGACCGGCCGATCCGCCGCTCGCTGGCGTTCGGGCGCGGCCAGCACTTCTGCCTCGGTTACCACCTGGCCAGGCTGGAAATTGACGTGCTGCTCACCGAATGGCTGCGCCGCGTCCCCGATTACACCGTCGACGGGGACGCCGCCACCCGGTTGCCGTCGAGCTTCCAGTGGGGATGGAACACGATCCCGGTGGCGGTCTGAGGTGTGGTCCTACCGCATCGTCGCGCCGTACGAATTCGAGCGCACCTCGATCCCGCAACCCACACCCGACGACCTCGCCGACGGCCAGGTCCTGCTGCGGTTCGCCGCCGCCGGAGTGTGCGGCAGCGACCTGCCCGCCTTCCGCGGCACGCGGGGCCCGTTGCCGGGCGACGACGGGCCGAGCGCGGCCGGCAAGGACGGCTTTCCCATCCACGAGGTCGCCGGTGAGGTGATCGCCAGCCGGCATGCCGGCCACCGCCCGGGCGATCGCGTCGTCGGCTGGGCCTCCGGGTTCGACGGCCTGATGGAACGGGTCGTCAGCGACGGTGACGGGCTGGCCCCCTACGATCCGGCGCTGCGCCCGGCGCAGGCCATCGCGCTGCAACCGTTGGCGTGTGTCCTCTACGCCTGCGAGCAGCTGCCGGATCTGGCGGGCCGCCGCGTCGCCGTCCTCGGCCAGGGCTCCATCGGCCTGCTGTTCTCCTACGTCGCCAAGGCGGCCGGCGCCCGGTGCGTCACCGGCGTGGACCCCGTCGACCGGCGCCGGCTCGCACGCGTTTTCGGCGTCGACGAGGCGGTCCGGGCCACCAGCGACCGGTGGGTGAGCCGGCTGGGCGCCGCGGACCGCGCGGACGTGGTGATCGAGGCCGTGGGTCATCAGGTCGCGACCCTGGCGCACGCCATTGACGCGGCCGCGCCGGGCGGCACCGTCTTCTATTTCGGCGTCGCCGACGACGAGGCCTACCCGATCAGCATGCGCAGCATGCTGCGCAAGAACCTGACGCTGAAGTCCGGGGTCACGCTGGACCGCCGTCGCATGCTGGAGTTGGCGGGCAAGTTCGTCGCCGAGCACCCCGGGCTGCTCGAGGCGTACCTCACCCACACCTTCGACGTCGACGACGTGCAGAGCGCCTTCGGGCTGGCCTGCACACCGGACCCCGAACGGATCAAGATTGCGATCGCCACGAAAGAGCGCGCCGATGACGGGTGACGCGGCGGGCCCGCGCGTGGCGGTGGTCACCGGCGCGGCCGGCGGGCAAGGTCGTGCTATCACGAAACGCCTTGCCGAAGAAGGGTTTTCGGTAGCCGCCTGCGACCGGCGCACCGGCGAGTTGGACGCGGCCGTCGGCGAGCTGGGCGATGCCCGGGTGCTGCCCCTCGCCCTGGACGTTACGTCCGCCGCCCAATGGGAGACGGTGGTGCGGCGGGTCGTCGACCGGTTCGGCGCCCTGAGCGCGCTGGTCAACTGCGCCGGCGTGCTGCACCGCACGCCGTTGGCCGACGAGACGGCCGAGGGCTTCGAAAGCGCCTGGCGCGTCAACTGCCTGGGCGCCTTCCTGGGGATGCGGGCGGCGCTCGGGCCGCTGCGCGAGGCACCCGGCGCCTCGATCGTCAACATCTGCAGCACCGGCGCGATCCGCCCGTTCCCGCAGCACACCGCCTACGGCTCCGCGAAGTGGGCGCTGCGCGGCCTGACCCAGGCGGCGGCGGCCGAACTGGCCCCGGCGGGCGTCCGGGTCAACGCGGTGTTCCCCGGGCCCATCGCCACCCCGATGCTCGATCAGGCCACCCAGACCCGGTTGGCCGACACTGCGATGTTCGGGCGGATCGGCCGGCCCGGCGAGGTGGCCGACGCCGTCGCGTTCCTGGTCTCCGAACGAGCGTCGTTTGTCACGGGCTCCGAACTGGTCGTCGACGGCGGGCAATGCCTCCAGATCCCGTGACCGAGCGCGGCGGGCCCCGGCCGTGACGTACCTGGACGGCACCGACCGGCTGGACCCACAGCTGCGCGCGCTCGCCACCACAAGGGCCGACTTCTCTTTAGAGGCAATACAACTGAGCCGCCGACCGTTCAACGAACGCCGGCGCGCCGCGGCCGACCTCGTCGACGTTCGGGGCGTGTCGATCACCGACGGCGTCGCGGCCGGCGTGCCGGTGCGGATCTACCGCGGCGCCCCCGCCGCGCCGGCACCGGCCGTCGTCTACTGCCACGCCGGCGGATTCGCGCTCGGCAACCTGGACACCGACCAGCGCCAGTGCGTCGAACTCGCGCGGCGCGGCCGGTGCACGGTCGTGTCCGTCGACTACCGGCTGGCCCCGGAGCACCCGTACCCGGCGGCGCTCGACGACGCGGCCGCCGTGCTGCGCTGGGTGGCCGCCGAGCCCACCGGTGTCGGCGTCGACCCGGCGCGCCTGGCCGTCGCGGGCAGCAGCGCGGGCGCCGCCCTCGCCGCCTGCCTGGCGCACGCCTCGGCCGGCGGGTCGCTGCCGCCGCTGCGGCTGGCGCTGCTGCACCAGCCGGTGCTCGACGACCGCCCCACCGGGTCGAAGGCCGAGTTTCGGGCCAGCCCGGCGTTCGACGCGCAGGCCGCCGAGCTGATGTGGAGCCACTACCTGGGTCGGACCGCCGCCACCGCGGCGGCCGCGCCCGCCCGCCACCGCGAATTCGCCGGCCTGCCAATGGCGTTGATCACCTGCGCGGAGATCGACCCGTTTCGCGACGAGGCGATCGGCTACGCGCAGCAGCTGTGGCGCGCCGGCGTCTCCACCGGGCTGCACGTGTTCTCGGGAACCTGTCACGGGTTCGACTCGCTGATGCCCGACTCGCCGGTGGCGCAGCGGCTGTTCGCCGTGCAGGGCGACGCCCTGCGACGGGCCTTTCAGAACTCGATGAGCTGACGCACCGCGGTGCCGTCGGCCAGGTGGTCCATCGCCTCGTTGATGTCCTCGAGCCGAATGGTCGACGACACCAACGCCTCCACCGGCAGCCGGCCGGACTGCCACAGCTCGACGAACCGCGGAATGTCACGGCTGGGCACCGCGGAGCCCAGGTAGCTGCCGATCAGCGACCGGCCCTCGGCCACCAAACCCAACGGCGACACCGAGATTCGCGCGCTCGGCGGCGGCAGGCCCACGGTGATGGTGCGGCCGCCCGGCGCGGTCAACGCGATGGCGGTCTCCAGCGCGGCGGGGTGGCCGACGGCCTCGATCACCACCGCGGCCTTGACGGACGCGTCGGCGGCCTGCTGCGGGGTGTAGGTGTCGTGGACGCCCAACCGGCGTGCGGCGGCCAGCTTCTCCGGCAATTGGTCGACGGCGACGACGCGCACGCCGTCGTAGGTCAGCGCCGTGAGCACCGCCGCCATGCCGACGCCGCCCAGGCCGACGACCGCGACGGCCTGGCCGGGCCGCGGAGCGCCGACGTTGAGCACCGCGCCACCCCCGGTGAGCACCGCGCAGCCGAGCAGCGCGGCGATCTGCGGCGGCACGTCGTCGGGCACCGCCACAGCGCTGGCCCGGTTCACCACCGCGTGCGTCGCGAAACCGGACACCCCCAGGTGGTGGAACACCCGATCGCCGGAGCGATGCAGCTTGATGTCACCGCCGAGCAGCGTGCCGGCGTTGTTGGCCGCACTGCCCGGTTCGCACGGCGTGAGGCCCCCGGTGGCGCAGGCCGCGCAGTGGCCGCAGCGCGGCAGGAACACCAGCACCACCCGCTGACCGATCGCGAGGTCGTCGACCCCAGGGCCCACCTGCTCGACGATGCCCGCGGCCTCGTGGCCGAGCAGCATCGGCGTCGGTCGGACCCGGTTACCGTCGACGACCGACAGGTCGGAGTGGCAGATCCCGGCCGCCTCGATGCGCACCAGCACCTCGCCGTCGCCCGGCTGTCCCAGTTCCAGGTCGATGACGCTGATGGGACGGGACTGCGCGTAGGGGCGGGGCGAACCGATGTGGTCCAGCACCGCGCCCCGAATCTGAACCATGCTGAAATACAACCATGAGTTCCGCCCCGGTGGTTCCGCCCGCTCCGGAGAAGCTGACCAGCAACGACTTTCCGGTGCTGTGGCCGGTGCTGACCCGCTGGGCCGACAACGACATGTTCGGCCACCTCAACAACGCGGTTTACTACCAGCTTTTCGACACGGCCATCAACGCCTGGATCAACACCAGCACCGGGCTGGACCCGCTCACCACGCCCGCGCTGGGCATCGTCGCCGAGTCGGGGTGCCGGTACTTCTCGGAGCTGCACTTCCCGGAAACCCTGTCGGTGGGCCTGGCGGTCACCCGATTGGGCCGCAGCAGCGTCACCTATCGGCTGGGCGTCTTCCGGGCGCCGGCCGACCAGGGGGACGACCCGGCGCAGCCGATCACCGCGCTGGGCCATTGGGTGCACGTCTACGTCGACCGGACCACCCGCAAGGCCGTCGGGATTCCCGACGCCGTGCGGGCCCTGCTGGCCACCGCCCAAGTGGACCGCTGACCCCGAGAAACGTTTTCCCGCCGGGGCTTTCGCCGTCGTCGGCCGCCGCGTCGCGCCGCCCGGGCGCGACGGCCGCCCCGCTATGCTTCGCCAATGCCAGTCTTGAGCAAGACCGTCGAGGTGAGTGCGGACGCCGCGTTGATCATGTCCATCGTCGCCGACTTCGAGTCGTACCCCCGGTGGAACGAGGAGATCGAAGGGCTGTGGGTGCTGGCCCGCTACGACGACGGGCGGCCCAGCCAGTTGCGGCTCGACACCGACTATCAAGGCATGAAGGGCGTCTTCATCCAGGCCGTGTACTACCCCGGGGAGAACCAGATTCAGACCGTCCTGCAGCAGGGCGACCTGTTCACCAAGCAGGAACAGCTGTTCAGCGTGGTGGCGATGGGGCCGACGAGCCTGCTGACTGTCGACATGGACGTCGAGACGTCGATGCCGGTGCCCGCGCCGATGGTCAAGCAGCTGCTCAACAACGTCCTGGACCACCTCGCGGGGAAGCTTAAGGAACGCGCCGAGCAACTCGCCGCGACGTGACGCGGGCGGCGGCGACCGGCCCGACCCGGCGGTGCGCCGCTCAGTCGAACACCGCGGTGCGCTTGCGCAGCTCGCGCAGCCGGTCCGCAGCGTCAGTGAACTGCCACACGGTGTGCTCGACGACGGCCGCGGTGTCCCGCCGGCGCAGCGCGCCGATCAGCTGCCGGTGGTTATCCACCGCGGCCCGCCCCCATTCGGGGTCGCCCGCGTAGACCGGCACCGGCATGTACCGCGCGGCGTTGAGCAAAAACCACGCCAGCTTGATCCGCCCGCCGGCCTGGTTGAACACGCGGTGGAACGCGAACTCGATGCCCGCGATCGTCTCGGCGTCGCTGGACCCGACGGCCGCGGCGAGGGTCTCGTTGATGCGGTCCAATTCGGTGATCTGGGCGTCGGTGATGTGCGCGGTCGCCGCGACGGCCAATTCCTTGGCGATTGTGGCCTGCAACCAGAAGATGTCCTCGATGTCCTGCTCGGTCAGCGGCAGCACCACGTGACCCCGGTGCGGTTCGAGCTGCACCATCCCCTCGCCGCGCAGTTTGAGTAGGGCCTCCCGCACGGGGGTGACGCTGACGCCGAGCTCGGCCGCCGTCTCGTCGAGCCGGATGAAGGTGCCGGCCCGCAACCTGCCCGACATGATCGCCGCCCGCAGGTGCCCGGCCACCTCGTCGGACAGCTGCGCCCGCCGCAACGGCCGCCGACCCCTCGTCCGGATGGATGTCGGTGCGTTCACAGGGCTGCCAGGGCTTTCGGGGGTGACGGCGGACGCCGCGGTGAAGTTTTGTCCGGGTTTCGAATGGGTTTCGACTGTGACCGTCGGGTCTTGTCAGCGACCGGTGCAGGCCATAGTGTGACCCAGACAACACCATGTTTTATCAAATATCAACCCGGCGCAAGCGGTGCGCGAGTGAAGGGAAGTGCTGCGTTTGACCGCGCAACTGGCCAACCATCCGGCGCGAGGACCGCACCCGTCCGCGGGGCAGCCGTACCTCGCGCGCCGTCAGAACTGGGTGAACCAGCTGGAACGGCACGCGCTGATGCAGCCGGACGCGACGGCGTTGCGATTCCTGGGCAAGACGGTCACCTGGGGCACCCTGCGCCACCGGGTCGCGGCGCTGGCCGACGCGCTGAGCCGCCGTGGCGTCGGCTTCGGCGATCGCGTGATGATCCTGATGCTCAACCGCACCGAGTTCGTCGAGGCGACGCTGGCCGTCAACATGCTCGGGGGCATCGCGGTTCCGCTGAACTTCCGGCTGACCGCGCCGGAGATCGCCTTCCTGGTCCAGGACTGTGCGGCCCGGGTGGTCGTCACCGAACCGGTCCTGGCCCCGGTGGCCGTCGCGGTCCGCGAGATCGACGGGCTGCTGGACACCATCGTGGTGGCGGGGGCGCCGACCGACGACGGTGTGCTGGGCTACGAGGACCTCATCGACGAACCCGGTGAGCTGGCCGAACCCGCCGACATCCCCAACGACTCGCCGGCGCTGATCATGTACACCTCCGGCACCACCGGGCGCCCCAAGGGCGCGGTGCTCACACACACGAACCTCACCGGCCAGACCATGACGGGCCTGTACACCAACGGCGCCGACATCAACGGCGACGTCGGCTTCATCGGCGTGCCGTTCTTCCACATCGCGGGGATCGGCAACATGCTCACCGGCCTGTTGCTCGGCCTCCCCACCGTCATATATCCGCTCGGCGCGTTCGAACCCGGCCAGCTGCTCGACGTCTTGGCCGCCGAGAAGGTGACCGGACTCTTCCTGGTGCCCGCGCAATGGCAGGCCGTCTGCGCCGAGCAACGCGCGCGCCCCCGCGACCTGAAGTTACGGGTGATCTCGTGGGGCGCGGCACCGGCGCCGGACGCGCTGCTGCGGGAGATGTCCGCGATCTTTCCGGGCTGCCAGATCCTCGCGGCGTTCGGCCAGACGGAGATGTCGCCGGTCACCTGCATGCTGCTGGGCGAGGACGCGATCCGCAAACGCGGGTCGGTCGGCAAGGTCATCCCGACGGTCGCCGCCCGGGTCGTCGACGAAAACATGAACGACGTCCCCGTCGGTGAAGTCGGCGAAATCGTCTATCGCGCACCAACTTTGATGAGCGGCTACTGGAACAACCCGGAGGCCACCGCCGAGGCGTTCGCCGGTGGCTGGTTCCATTCGGGGGACCTGGTCCGCATGGATGCCGACGGCTACTTGTGGGTGGTCGACCGCAAGAAGGACATGATCATCTCCGGCGGGGAGAACATCTACTGCGCCGAGGTGGAGAACGTGCTGGCCAGCCACCCCGCCATCGTCGAGGTCGCCGTCATCGGCCGGTCGCACGAGAAGTGGGGCGAGGTGCCGATCGCGGTGGCGGCCGTGGCGGGCGATACCTTGCGGCTCGACGACCTCGCCGACTTCCTTGCCGAGCGGCTCGCCCGCTACAAGCATCCGAAGGCGCTCGAGATCGTCGACGCGCTGCCGCGCAACCCCGCCGGGAAGGTTCTCAAGACTGAGCTAAGGGTCCGCTATGGCGCCGCGACCAACGACTAGATCCGTTCTACGGCAAGAGATTCAACGATTTGACTTGGACAGTGAGGGGAGCTGTAACGTTTGCCCGCTGTTGGCGAAGGGTTAATTGTGCGGATGCGGTTCACACGTTCGAGACCATCGGGTACATTCCTGTGGTCTCCGTTACTACTTGCCAGTAGGGAGCCGATGGTCACAGTAGTGGGGTCGCGGCGAGGTGGGGGCGTCCTCGACCGCGCGGCGGCGGGGGAGCGAGACGTACTACACGATCCGCCGCGGTGCCGAGAGGCGCGTGGCGGCGGCTTGAGGGGGCAACGGTGACTTCGACGTCGACGAGTCGA
The DNA here is from genome assembly GCF_001666755.1 of Mycobacterium sp. E1214. Lineage (GTDB taxonomy): Bacteria > Actinomycetota > Actinomycetes > Mycobacteriales > Mycobacteriaceae > Mycobacterium. Next base: position 37,999 of record NZ_LZJC01000107.1, read on the forward strand.
CGGGGCCCCTACCTGGTCGGCTACGTGCGCGACCAGCTGCAGACGCCGCTGACCCTCGTCGGGGGCTTCTTCCGGATGTGCGTGCTCACCGGGCGCGCGCTGTTCCGCTGGCCGTTCCAGTACCGCGAATTCATCCTGCAGTGCTGGTTCATCATGCGGGTGGCATTCCTGCCGACCATCATGGTCTCGATCCCGCTGACCGTGCTGTTGATCTTCACCCTGAACGTGCTGCTGGCCCAGTTCGGCGCCGCAGACCTGTCCGGCGCCGGCGCCGCGATCGGCGCCGTCACCCAGCTCGGCCCGCTGACCACCGTGCTGGTGGTCGCGGGGGCCGGCTCGACGGCCATCTGCGCGGACCTCGGCGCCCGCACCATCCGCGAAGAGATCGACGCGATGGAGGTCCTCGGCATCGACCCCATCCACCGGCTGGTGGTGCCCCGCGTGATCGCCGCGACCCTGGTCGCGACGCTGCTCAACGGCTTGGTCATCACCGTGGGACTGGTCGGTGGCTACCTGTTCGGCGTCTACCTGCAAAACGTCTCGGGCGGCGCCTACCTCGCCACCCTGACCACCATCACCGGCCTGCCGGAGGTGGTGATCGCGACGGTCAAGGCCGCGATCTTCGGACTGATCGCCGGGCTGGTCGGCTGCTACCGCGGGTTGACCGTGCGCGGTGGCTCGAAGGGCCTGGGTACCGCGGTCAACGAGACTGTCGTGCTCTGCGTCGTCGCGCTGTACGCGGTCAACGTGGTGCTGACGACCATCGGTGTGCGATTCGGAACGGGTCACTGACATGTCAACCGCTGCCGTCCTACGCTCCCGGTTCCCCCGGGCGGCGGAAAACCTCAACCGCTACGGCGGTGCCGCGGCCCGCGCGCTCGACGACATCGGCCAGATGGCCTGGTTCGGCGCCGTCGCCGTCGGGCACATGCCGCACGCGCTGCGCCACTACCGCAAGGAGACCCTGCGGCTCATCGCCCAGATCGGCATGGGCACCGGCGCCATGGCCGTCGTCGGCGGCACGGTCGCCATCGTCGGGTTCGTGACCCTGTCGGGCAGCTCGCTGGTCGCCATCCAAGGCTTCGCCTCCCTGGGCAACATCGGCGTCGAGGCGTTCACCGGCTTCTTCGCCGCCCTGATCAACGTGCGCATCGCCGCCCCGGTGGTCACCGGCATCGCGATGGCCGCCACCGTCGGTGCCGGCGCCACCGCTGAGCTGGGCGCCATGCGGATCAGCGAGGAGGTCGACGCCCTGGAGGTCATGGGCATCAAGTCGATCTCGTTTTTGGCCACCACCCGCATCATGGCCGGCCTGGTCGTCATCATCCCCATCTACTCGTTGGCGATGATCATGTGCTTCCTGTCGCCGCAGATCACCACGACCGTCCTCTACGGGCAGTCCAACGGCACCTACGAGCACTACTTCCGCACGTTCCTGCGGCCCGACGACGTCTTCTGGTCGTTCCTCGAGGCCATCATCATCACCGCGGTCGTGATGATCACGCACTGCTTCTACGGGTACAACGCCGGCGGCGGACCGGTGGGCGTGGGCGAGGGGGTCGGCCGGTCAATGCGCTTCTCTTTGGTGTCGGTGCAGGTCGTGGTTCTGGCCGCCGCGTTGGCGCTCTACGGCGTCAACCCGAACTTCGCGCTGACGGTGTAGCGCCATGCCGTCCCCGAGTCAGAAGAACGCGCAGCGGACCCCGCCCTACAAGTGGGTCGGCTTGGCGGCCCTGCTCGTCGCCGCGCTGGCGCTGGGCCTGGTCTACGGACAGTTCCGCGGTGACTTCACCCCCAAGGCGTCGTTGACGATGCTGGCCGCGCGGGCGGGGTTGGTGATGGATCCGGGGTCGAAGGTGACCTATAACGGGGTGGAGATCGGT
>NZ_LZJC01000108.1 GCF_001666755.1 Mycobacterium sp. E1214
CGCAATCGCCGTGGCGGCACCTCCCGATCGCCGTCTCGCTGCTGAGCCTGGTCCTACTGACGATCGCGCTGGCCACGCCCACCCACGACATGCGCATCCCGCGCAACCGCGCCGTCATCATGCTGCTCATCGACGTGTCGGAGTCGATGGCCTCCAACGACGTGCCGCCGTCGCGGCTGGCCGCGGCGAAGGAGGCCGGCAAGCAGTTCGCCGAGCAGCTGACGCCCGCGATCAACCTCGGCCTGGTCGAGTTCGCGGCCAACGCCACGCTGTTGGTGCCCCCGACCACCAATCGGGAGGCCGTCAAGGCGGGCATCGACAGCCTGCAGGCGGCGCCCAAGACCGCGACGGGCGAGGGCCTGTTCACCGCGCTGCAGGCCATCGCGACCGTCGGCTCGGTGATGGGGGGCGGGGACGGTCCGCCGCCGGCGCGGATCGTGCTGGAATCCGACGGCGCCGAGAACGTGCCGCTGGACCCCAACGCCCCGCAGGGCGCCTTCACCGCGGCCCGCGCCGCGAAGTCCGAGGGCGTGCAGATCTCGACGATCTCGTTCGGCA
>NZ_LZJC01000109.1 GCF_001666755.1 Mycobacterium sp. E1214
CCGCAGCGCAGCATGCCGGCCTGACCAGCGTCAAGGCCGGCCGCGGCGGCGTCCGTTTCGGATGATCAAACGTCTCCAAATCGGCACTCGATTCGTGACCCAAACTGGGTATACCGGATTGACGGCCCAGCAAGGAGCTGGGCTTTGCCAGCTACCCCAAGGAGATCCGCATGGACGTCATGGCAGCTACCGAATACCTGGCCCGGTCCTCGACCCTGACTAGCGTCGGCATCATCGGCTACATCATCATCGGCGGTCTCGCCGGTGCGCTCGCCAGCCGGATCATCCGGGGCAGCGGCGCCGGCATCCTCATGGACATCGTGATCGGCGTCGTCGGCGCCCTCATCGGCGGCTTCATCCTCAGCTTCTTCGTCAACACCGCCGGTGGCGGGCTTATCTTCACCTTCTTCACCGCACTGCTCGGAGCCCTGATCCTGCTCTGGGTCGTCGGGATGGTTCGTCGCACCTAAGTCCCCGCGCCGGTGGTGGTCAGCGGCATGATGGAGCCATGTCGCTGACCACCACGGTGATGCGCGCCTGGCGGGTCCGCCGACCCGGCCCGATGGACACCGACCCGCTCGAGCTGACCCGCGCCGAGGTGCCCCGCCCGGCCCCGTCCGAACTGCTCGTCGCCGTGCGCGCGTGCGGCGTCTGCCGCACCGACCTGCACGTCACCGAGGGTGACCTGCCGGTGCACCGCGACCACGTGACACCCGGCCACGAGGTCGTCGGCGAGGTCGTCGAGCTGGGATCGGACGTCGGCGACGATTTCCGGGTCGGCGACCGCGTCGGCATCGCCTGGCTGCGCCACACCTGCGGCGTCTGTAGCTATTGCCGCCGGGGCGCTGAAAACCTGTGCCCCCACTCGCGATACACCGGTTGGGACGCCGACGGCGGCTACGCCGACTTCGCGACCGTCCCGGCCGCCTACGCCCACCACCTGCCGCGCGGCTACAGCGACAGCGAACTCGCGCCGCTGCTGTGCGCCGGCATCATCGGATACCGCTCCCTGCTGCGCGCCGAGCTGCCGCCTGGGGGCCGGCTGGGCCTGTACGGCTTCGGGGGCAGCGCCCACATCACCGCCCAGGTCGCGTTGGCGCAGGGCGCCGAGGTGCACGTGATGACCCGCGGCGCGCCGGCCCGGGAGCTGGCGATGCAGCTCGGCGCCGCCTCGGCGCAGGGCGCCGCCGACCCGCCGCCCGTGCCGCTCGACGCGGCGATCCTGTTCGCGCCGGTCGGCGACCTGGTCTTGCCGGCCCTCGAGGCCCTGGACCGCGGCGGCACGCTGGCCATCGCCGGGATTCACCTGTCGGACATCCCCAGCCTGAACTACCAGCGCCACCTGTTCCAGGAGCGTCAGATCCGTTCGGTCACGTCCAACACCCGGGCCGACGCGCGGGCCTTCCTGGAGTTTGCGGGCAAACACCGCATCGAGGTGACCACGCCGGAATACTCGCTGGGCGAGGCCGACCGGGCGTTGGCCGATCTGAGCGCCGGACGGATCGCCGGCGCCGCGGTGCTGCTGCCCTGATCAGGGTCAGGTCGACAGGTGCCACACCAGCGCGGCGGCCAGCGCGCCCAACCCGTTCAGCGACCAGTGCAGCGCGATCGGCGCGATCAGACTGCCGCTGCGGCGGCGCAGCCAGCTGAAGACAAACCCCGCCGCCCCGGTGGCCAGCACCGCGCCGGTCACCCCCGCCAGCATGCCCAGGACGCCGCCGCCGAGCAGCCGGGACAGCCCGACGTTGCTGCTCGTCAGGCCGAGTGACGTCGCGACGTGCCACAGGCCGAACAACAGCGACCCGGCCAGCGCGACGCCGCGAAAGCCCCAGGCCCTATGCAGCGCGCCGTGCAGGACGCCACGGAAGGCCAGCTCCTCGGGGATGACCGTCTGCAGCGGGATGACGACCATCGACGCGAGCATGGCCCCGGAGACGGTGGCGTATCGGTGGTTCATGAACATCGGGCGGGTCATCGGGAGCGCCACCCCGACCGCGATCACCAGGGCGACGACGGCCACCGCACCCAGCGCGTAGCCCAACCCGGACTTCCAGTGCTCGCGACCCAGCCCCAGGTCCGCCCAGCCCAGACCGCTGCAGCGCATCAAGACGACCAGGCCGAGGGCGGCGACCGGGACGGTGCCGATGCCGGCCCACGCGGTGGTGAAATGCGCGACCACGTTGGTCACCACCAGCACCAGCACGACGATGGCGATGTCGAGGTGGATCCGGAGGCGGTGCAGCGCCGAAAGCTGCGCCGCCAGCGGGTGGGTCTCGGCTGCGGCGTCGGGCATCAGACCAGATTACCGGCGCCGCGGTCCGCGGCGGCGCGACGAGATTGCGGTCATGGTCGCGATGAACGCGGGAATGCAGCCATGGCGGCAATCTCGGCGAGCAGGATCACGACTCCCAGGTCCACCCGGAGAT
>NZ_LZJC01000110.1 GCF_001666755.1 Mycobacterium sp. E1214
CTGCAAGTGCTGGGCCTGCGCGTCGTCGGACAGCGCCGCGTGCGCCGGGCCGCCGACGATCACCAGCTCGGCGTCGGCGACCGGGTGCGCTTGCTCGGCGCGGTCACCCGTGACGAGATGCCCGCGCTGCTGCGATCCGCCGACGTCGTCGCCTGCACTCCGTGGTATGAGCCGTTCGGCATCGTGCCCCTGGAGGCGATGGCCTGCGGGGTCCCCGTGGTGGCCACCGCGGTGGGCGGCATCCGGGACACCGTCGTCGACGACGTGACGGGACGACTGGTGCCGCCCAAGAACCCCGAGGCGCTCGGGGCCGCCCTCGCCGGGCTGCTCGCGGATCCGCAGCGGCGGCGCGCCTTTGGCGCCGCCGGCCGGGAACGGGCCCGCGCGCGCTACAGCTGGGATCGCGTGGCAGCCGACACCGAGCGCGTCTACGAGAAGGTGGCGCCGCTGCGTCGCGAGGTGAGCACTCCGAGCACTCGATCCGGGTGATTGTGTGGCTCAGGCATTTTCGAGCATGCGCACCGAGCGCTCCACCTCGTCGGGCAGCCGCCGGCGTTCGCGCAGCGCGGCGGGCAACGCCGCCGCCGCCTCCAACAGCGCCCTGCCGTACGCGGCGTCGCGAACGGCGGCCCGCGCCAGGGTCACCGTCGCGCGGGCGCAGCGATCGACGGGCCGGCGCAGGTACGCACTGAGCGCGTCGTTGCGCAGCACGCGGGCGTGCTGCGCCCGGCTGGGCGAGCGGACCGTCGAGGGCTGGTGGTGGGCGACGAGCGCGTCGCAGAAGCACAGGTCCCAGCCGGCGGCCGCCAAATCCCAGGCGAGCAAGCCCTCTTCGCCGCGGAAGTGCAGGATCGGGCTGAAGCCGCCGACTGCCTCGAACGCCGATTTACGCACCAGCGCCGCGCACGCTTGGAACCCCAGCACCGACGGTCCGGGCAACGCGGGATCGTGGCCGAGCGGGCTGTTGGCGAGGGCCGCGACGAACGGGTCGACGCGGCCGCCCGGCCACATCACCGTGCGCGCGGCCAGGACGGCCACGGACGGATGCTTGTCGAACAGCTCCTCGGCCAACGCGACGGCCCCGGGTTCCCACCACGAATCGTCGTCGCAGAAAGCGACATACGGGGTGCCGGCCCGCGCCACCCCGATGTTGCGCGCCACCGCCCCCTCGTTGCGGTCCAGCGCCACGACCACCACACGCCCGGCGGCGGCCGCGGCCACGCGTTGGGCCGCCGCGACGGAGTCGTCACGAGATGCGTTGTCCACCACGATAACCGGACTGTCGGTGGTATCGAGCAGCCGGCGCAGCACGCCGCAAAGCTCGTCGGAACGGTCACGGGTGGCGATGACGAAGGAGGTGCGGGACGTGGTCGCCATGACAGGTGCAGCTACCCCAAACCCGCGCGCTGAAACGACGTTTCACCCCCGAACTGGCGGGTACCAATTCCCGGTGCGAGCTCTGTCCCGTGTTCTGGTGGCCGGCGGCGCCGGCTTCCTGGGCGCCCATCTGTGCGAACGGCTGCTCGGCGAAGGCGTGGAAGTTGTGAGCGTGGACGACCTGTCCACCAGCCTGCCGGGAGCGATCGACCGCTTGGCGGGGCGCCCCGGCTTCCGGTTCGTGCGCCACGACATCTGCGACCCCACCGTGGTCGACAAGGTCGGCACCGCGTTCGACACCGTGTTCCACCTCGCCTCGCCGGCGTCGCCTGTCGACTACCAGCGGCGGCCCATCGAGACGCTGCGCGCCGGGTCGGCCGGTACGGCGACCGCGCTCGACATCGCCGAGAGCGCCGGCGCCCGCTTCGTGATGACCTCCACCAGCGAGGTCTACGGCGATCCCGAGATCCATCCCCAGGTCGAAACGTATTGGGGCAACGTCAATCCGGTGGGGCCGCGCAGCGTCTACGACGAGGCCAAGCGGTACGCGGAGGCGTTGGCGTTCGCGTATCACCGGCTCGGGCGTGTCGACATCGGTGTCGCCCGCGTCTTCAACACCTACGGGCCGGGCATGCGCGCCGACGACGGCCGCATGGTCCCGACGTTCTGCCGCCAGGCGCTGCGCGGCGAGCCGCTCACCGTGGCCGGCACCGGGCTGCAGACCCGGTCGCTGTGCTTCGCCGACGACACCGTGGCCGGCCTGCTGGCGTTGGCGCGCAGCGATTTCAGCGGCCCGGTCAACATCGGCAACCCCACGGAGTTGACCGTGCTCGCGGCCGCCGAGATGATCCGCGACCTCGCCGGCAGCGCGTCCATCATCGAGTTCACCCCGCCGGCCGAGGACGACCCGCAGCGCCGCTGCCCCGACATCTCGCTGGCCCGCGAGCGGCTGGGCTGGGAGCCGCGCGTGGACTACCGCGATGGCTTGCGCACCACCCTGGCGTGGTTCCGCGAGGGGGCCGACGAACCGTATCAGGACCTGGTGTCGGGCCTGGTCTCCAACACCGATCAACCTGCGCCATAGGGGGTATAGGGTGCGAATACTGGGTGTCAATGCGGTGTTTCACGACTCCGCCGCCGCGCTGGTGGTGGACGGCCAGGTGGTGGCCGCGGCCGAGGAGGAACGGTTCTCGCGCCGCAAGCACGGCAAGCAGGCCGTCCCCTTCTCCACCTGGGAGCTGCCCGTCGCCGCCATCCGGTGGTGCCTCGACGAGGCCGGGCTGACCGCCACTGACATCGACGCCATCGGGTACTCCTACGACCCGGCCCTCATGCACGAGGAGCCGCTCGACCCGGCCGGGCTCGACCAGGACTGGGAGTACCTGCGCACCCTCTACGCCGAGCGGGCGCCGCGGTTCCTGCAGACGGCGCTTCCCGGGCTCAATCCCGCTGTGGTGCAGCATGTCCGGCATCACGTCGCCCACGCGGCCTCGACGTCGCTGGCGTCACCGCACCCCGACAGCGCGGTGTTGGTGGTCGACGGGCGCGGCGAACGCGCCTCCATGCTGGCCGGCGTGTACCGCGACCAGAAGCTCGACGTGCTGGCCACCCAGCAGTTGCCGCATTCGCTGGGGCTGCTCTACGAAAGCCTCACCGAGCACCTGGGATTCGCGCGCTCCAGCGACGAATACAAGGTGATGGCCATGGGTTCCTACGGCGAGCCGCGGTTCGCCGACGCCTTGCGCGAACGGGTGTACGCCTGCGGCGACGGCGGATTCCGCACCGAACCCATCGACTGGGAGGAGCTGGCGCCGCGCCGGCCCGCGCACACCGAAACGCTGGACCCGGTCCACGCCGACCTCGCGTGCAGCGTGCAGCGGGTGCTCGAGGACGTGCTGTTGGACTTGGTGGGCTGGTTGCGCGAGCGCACCGACGGCGACGCCCTGTGCCTGGCCGGCGGGGTCGCGCTGAATTGCGTGGCCAACACCCGCATCCACGCCGAGGGCGGCTTCGACCGCGTGTGGGTGCAGCCGGCCGCGGGTGACTCCGGGACGGCGCTGGGCGCGGCGCTGAGCCTGGCGGCCTCCTTCGGCGAGCCGATCGCCCCGATGCCCGGCGCGCGACTCGGCCGCGGCTGGTCCGACGACCAGATCCAGGCCACCCTCGACGACGCGGCGATCGTCTACGAGCGCCCGGCCGACCTGGCCGTCGCGGTCGGCGACGCGCTGGCCGACAACCAGCTGATCGGCTGGTTCCAGGGCCGGTCCGAGTTCGGGCCGCGGGCCCTCGGCGGCCGGTCGCTGCTGGCCGACCCGCGGCGCGCCGCCAACCTGGAGCGCCTCAACGCGGTCAAGGGCCGCGAGCAGTTCCGCCCCGTCGCGCCCATGGTGCTGGCCGAGCGCGCGGCCGAGATTTTCTCCCGCGGGCCGCTGCCCAGCCCGTACATGCTGTTCGTCCACGACGTCGCCCCGGCGTGGCGGGACCGCATCCCCGCGGTCACTCACGTCGACGGCACGGCCAGGATCCAGACCGTCGACGCGGCCGTCGACCCGCGGCTGCACGCGACGATCAGCCGGTTCGCCGACCGCACCAGGGTCCCGGTAGTGGTCAACACCAGCTTCAACACCGCCGGCCGGCCCATGGTCGACAGCCCGCATGACGCGCTCGAGGTGTTCGGCAGCTCACCCATCGACGTGTTGGCGATCGGCCCGTTCCTGGTCCGTCGGCGGGCCGCCGGGGGGCGCGGATGACACCCGAGTACGCCATCGTCGTGCCAACCGTCGGCCGGGAGTCGTTGCAGGCCCTGCTGACGGCGCTGGACCGCGGCTCCGGCGCCGCACCCGCCGAGGTGGTCGTCGTCGACGACCGGCCGCGGCCCGCCCCCGACCTGGTGGTGCGCAGCGGCCTGCCGGTGCGGGTGCTGCGCAGCGGCGGGCGGGGACCCGCCGCCGCGCGCAACGTGGGCTGGCGCGCCACCGCCGCGCGCTGGGTGTGCTTCCTCGACGACGACGTGCTCCCCGACCCGGAGGGGGGCGCGGCGCTGACGCTGGACCTCAAGGCCGCCGACGCCGCCGACGCGGTCGGCTCCCAGGCGACGCTCGACGTGCCGACGCGGCCGTCGCGGCGTCCGACCGACGACGAGCGCCGCACGCTGCGGCTGTCGACGGCGCAGTGGATCACCGCGGACATGGCGTACCGGCGCGACGCCCTGGTCGCGGTCGGCGGTTTCGACGAACGGTTCCCGCGCGCCTATCGCGAGGACTCGGACCTGGCGGTCCGCATCGTCGCGGCCGGCGGCGCGATCCTGCGCGGCGAACGGCGCTCCACGCATCCCGTCGCTCCCGCGACGTGGTGGTCGAGTGTGCGCGCGCAGGTCGGCAACCGCGACAACGCCCTGCTGCGCCGCAAGTACGGGCGCGCCTGGCGCGACAAGATCGGCGAGGGCAAGGGGCGGCTGCCCGCCCATTCGGCCACCACACTGGCGGGCGCCGTGGCGCTGCTCGCCGCCGGGCTGCGCCGCACCGCGGTGGCCCGCGCCGCCGCCGGGCTGTGGCTGCTGTGCACCGCGGAGTTCACGGTGCGCCGCTGGCTCGACGGACCGCGCACCGCGGTCGAGGCGCTTCGCCTTGCGGTCACCAGCGCGCTGATCCCGCCGGTCGCCGTCGCGCACCGGCTGGTCGGCGAGTGGACGTTTCGCGGGGCGCGTCGCGATCCGCCGCTGGCGGTGCTGCTCGACCGCGACGACACCCTGATCGTCGACGGGCCCTACCTCAACGACCCCGACGGGGTCCGGCCCGTCCCCGGCGCCGGGCGCGCGCTGGCCCGGCTGCGCGGGCGCGGCCTGCTGCTCGGCGTCGTGACCAACCAGTCCGGCGTCGCGCGGGGCCTGATCAGCCCCGCCCAGCTCGCGGCCGTCAACGCCCGGGTGGACGAGGTGCTCGGCCCCTTCGGCGCGTGGCAGGTCTGCGTGCACGGCGAGGCGGACGGCTGCGAATGCCGCAAGCCGCGACCCGGCATGGTCCTGGCCGCCGCGGCCGCGCTCGGGGTGCCGCCGCAGCGGTGCGTGATGATCGGCGACACCGGCGGCGACGTGCAGGCCGCGCTGGCCGCGCACGCGCGGGCGGTGCTGGTGCCGACCAGCCGCACCTTGCCCGCCGAGGTCGAGCACGCGCGCGCCCACGCGCGGGTGGCCGAAACCCTCGACGAGGCCGTGTCCGTGGTGCTGCGGGAGTGCCGGTGAGCGCGGGCACCGCCGTCGTGGCCCGCCTCGACAGCGCGGGGGACGTGCTGATCACCGGCCCCGCGGTGCGCGCCGTCGCGGCGCATCACGAGCGGTTGACCATGCTCGTCGGACCGCGCGGCCGCGACGCCGCCGAGCTGCTGGTCGGGGTCGACGAGATCATCGAATGGCAGGCGCCCTGGGTGGATTTCGACTCCCCCGAGCTGACCGCCGCCCACGCCGACGCGCTCATCAAGCAGCTCCGCGACCTCGCGCCCGACCGGGTGTTCATCTTCACCTCCTTCCACCAGTCCCCGCTGCCGCTGGCGCTGCTGTGCCGCATGGCGGGGGTGCCGTGGGTGGGCGCGATCAGCGTCGACTACCCCGGCACGCTGCTGGACCTGCGGCACCAGGTGCCCGACGGCATCCCCGAGCCGCAGCGGGCCCTGTCGCTGGCCCGGGCCGCCGGATGCCCGCTCCCCGCGCGCGACGACGGGGGCCTGAGGATCCGCGACCTCGCGCCGCTGCCCGAACGGCTGGTGCGGACGATCGGGCCGCAGCCGTTCGTGGTCTTCCACCCCGGCGCGGCCGTCCCGGCCCGGCGCCCCAGCGAGCAGCGCAGCGCGGCCATGGTGGGGGCGCTCGCGGCCGCGGGTTATCGGGTCGTGGTGACCGGCGGCCCCGACGAGGCGCCGCTGACCGCGGCGGTGGCGGCCAACCACAGCGCCGACCGGGTCGTCGACCTCGGCGGCCAGACCAGCTTCGCCGAGCTGGCGGCCGTATTCGGCGCGGCCCGCGTCATCGTGGTCCCGAACACCGGGCCGGCGCACCTGGCCGCCGCGGTGGGCGCGCCCGTCGTCTCCTTGTTCGCGCCGGTGGTGCCGCTGAACCAGTGGCGCCCGTACGGCCGCCGGGTGACCGTCCTGGGCGATCAGCAGGCGGCGTGCCGCGACTCCCGCGCCCGCGTCTGCCCGGTCGCCGGTCACCCCTGCCTCGACCACATCACCGACGCGGAGCTGGTGGCCGCCGTCCGGCGGGAAGGAGGAGAACCATGATCGAGTCACACTTCGCCGCGCTGCGCGACGCGGCCGACCGCACCAGCGGCGAGGCTCCGCGGCTGCGCGCGTGGGGTCGCCTGTTGGCCGGGGTGCTGACCGGCGGCGGCCGGCTCCTGGCGTGCGGCAACGGCGGCAGCGCCGCCGAGGCCCAGCACCTCACCGCCGAACTCGTCGGCCGCTTCCGCGAGGAACGAATCCCCATGTCCGCCATCGCCTTACATGCTGACACCTCGGCGTTGACCGCGATCGCCAACGACTACGGCGACGACGAGATGTTCGCCCGCGGCGTGCGCGCGCACGGCCGCGCCGGGGACGTGCTGGTCGCGCTGTCCACCAGCGGCGCCAGCCGCAACGTGATCGGCGCGGTCAAGGCCGCGCACGAGGTGGGCATGGTGACGTGGGCGCTCACCGGCCGGGCCCCCAACGAGTTGGAGGGCATCTGCCACGACGCGATCTGCGTCGACGCCGCCAGCACGGCCACCGTGCAGGAGATCCACCTGATGCTGCTGCACGGGCTGTGCCTGGCCCTCGACGACGTGATTCTGCGACGGAGCGCCTCATGACCACACCGCTTGTCATCGTTGGTGATTCGATACTCGACGTCGACATCCTGGGCTCGTCGACCCGGCTGAGCCCGGAGGCGCCGGTGCCGGTGGTCGACGCCGAACGGCTCGTGCAGCGGCCCGGCGGCGCCGGGCTGGCGGCCCTGCTGGCCGCGCGCACCGAGCCCGAGGTGGTGCTGGTGACGGGCATCGCCGACGACGACGCCGGGTCCCAGCTGTACGACCTGCTGACCGCTGCGGGCGTGCGGGTGCTGCCCCTGCCGATGACGGGAACGACGGTGACCAAGACCAGGATCCGCGCGCGTGGCCAGTCCATGCTGCGCGTCGACCGCGGCGACGGCGCACCGCAGGACCGGCCCCTGCCCGCCGCGGCGGCCGACGCTGTGGCCACGGCCCGCGCCATCTGCGTCGCCGACTACGGCGCCGGCGTCACCGCGCTACCGGCGCTGCGGGCGGCGTTGACGCAGTCGGCCGGGCGCATCCCCGTGGTGTGGGACCCGCATCCACGCGGCACACCCCCGGTGCCCGGCTGCGCGCTGGTGACGCCCAATCACGAAGAGGCGCAACACTTCTGCGGCAACTCCGGCGACGGCGGCGAGGCGCTGCTGCATCGGTGGGAGGCCGCCGCCGTCTGCATCACCCGCGGCGCGGCCGGCGCGCGGGTCTACCAGGCCGGCGCGAGCGTGCAGCAGGTCGGCATCCCGGCCGGGATCACCGGCGGCGCCGCCGACGTCTGCGGCGCGGGTGACCGCTTCGCCGTCGCCGCCGCGGTCGCGTTGGGTGCCGGCGCAAACCCGGTCGCGGCCGTGCGCGCCGCGGTCGCCGACGCGGCCCGCTTCGTCGCCGCGGGCGGCGCCGCCGCGGTCTCGACCCCGGTGCCGGTGCGCGGTTCGGAGATCGTCGCGGCCGAGCCGCATCTCGAGGACATCACCGCGCAGGACGCCGCCGCGCTCGTGGCGCGACTGCGCCGCGGTGGCCGCACGGTGGTGGCCACGGGCGGCTGCTTCGACCTGTTGCACACCGGCCACATCCGGTTGCTCCGCCAGGCCCGCGAGCTGGGTGACGCGCTGATCGTGCTGGTGAATTCCGACGCTTCGGTGCGCGCCCTCAAGGGCGCGGGCCGCCCCGTCATGCGCGACGTGGACCGCGCGCGCGTCCTCGCCGCGCTGGCCTGCGTCGACGCCGTCACCATCTTCGACGGCCCCACCCCGGAAGCGACACTGGAAACACTGCGACCCGACATCTGGGTCAAGGGCGGCGATTACGTGGCCGCCGAATTGCCCGAGTCCGACGTGGTGCACCGCCATGGCGGTGCGGTGGTCATCCTGCCCACGGTGGCCGGCTATTCGTCTTCCCGCTTGATCGCCGCGGCGAGTTCGCGGCAATCCTCTAGTGAAAGGTCTTGACATGACGACACTCGACGGCGTGCTCATCTCCGGCGGTTCCTCCGGCCTGGGCGCCAGCACCGCGGCGGCGGTGCTGGCCCGCGGGGGCGTGCCGCTGGTGATCGACAAGAACCCGCCCGCCGCGTCGCTCGGCGACGTGCCTTATGCCGCTTGCGATTTGGCGGACACCAGCGCGGTCGCCGCCGCCGTCGACACGCTGGCGGAGCAGGTCAACGGGCGGATCACCGGCGTGTTCACCGCGGCGGGCATCGACTCCTGCGGCACGCTGGAGCAGGTCCCGGCCAAGGAGTGGGAGCAGGTGATCGCCGTCAACCTGGTCGGGACCGCCGCGGTCATCCGCGCCGCCCTGCCGTACGTGCGCAGCACCGGCGGGCGCATCGTCACCGTCGCCTCCACCCTGGGCATCAAGGCGGTCAGCGACGCCACCGCGTACTGCGCCTCGAAGTTCGGGGTGGTCGGTTTCACCCGGGCGTTGGCCGCCGAACTGGCCGGCCAGGTCGGGGTGACGCTGCTCATTCCCGGCGGCATGCACACCCCGTTCTTCGACGGGCGCACCGAGCAGTACAAGCCGCCCGCCGACGCCAAGCTCAACAAGCCCGAGGACGTCGCCGAGGCCGTCCTGTTCGCCCTGTCCCAGCCGGCCGGCTGCGAGGTGCGCGAGATGGTGGTGTGCGCCTCGACGGAATCGTCGTGGCCTTAAACCAGCCGGGGACCCTGCATGTCGGCCCGCGCGACACCATCGTGGTGTTGCGGGCCCTCGGGCTCGGCGACCTGTTGACCGCGGTGCCCGCCCTGCGGGGCCTGCGGCGCCACTACCCGCAGGCCCGCCTCATGCTCGCCGCGCCGGGCCGCTACCGCGAGCTGGCGCTGCTCACCGACGCCATCGACGAGCTGATTCCCACCGACTGCCTGGGCGACGTGCAACCGCTGTCCGGGCCGCCCGCCCTGGCGATCAACCTGCACGGCTGCGGGCCGCAGAGCATCGATCACCTGCTGGCTTGGGAACCGCAGCAACTGCTCACCCATGGCCACGACCGGCACCCGACGCTCACCGGACCGCCCTGGCGACCCGAGCTGCACGAGGTGCAACGCTGGTGCGCGCTGCTCGAATGGGCCGGCGTTCCTTGCGATAGCGCCGACGTGCTGGTGCAGCGGCCTCCGCAGATCCCCTATGACCAGACCGGGGCGGTCGTCGTCCATCCCGGTGCGTCGGCCCCCGCCCGGCAGTGGCCGCCGGAGCGCTTCGCGCGGGTGGCGGCGGCCCTGGCCGACGCGGGCTACGACATCGTCCTCACCGGGTCGGCCGGCGAGTTCAACCTCGCCCACGAGGTCGCCCACGCCGCGGGGCTGCCGCGCACCGCGGTGGTCGCCGGCCTGCTGGATCTGCCCGCGCTGACGGCGCTGGTCGGCGACAGCCGGCTCATCGTCTGCGGTGACACCGGCCTGGCCCATCTGGCCGCGGCGACCGGCACACCGTCGGTCGTGCTGTTCGGCCCCACACCGCCCGACCGGTGGGGGCCGCGAGGCCCGGCCCCGCACGTGCCCTTGTGGACGGGCGGCGTCGGGGACCCGCACGCCGACGTGCCGCACGAGGGGCTGCTGCAGATCACCGTCGACAGCGTGCTGACGGCCTGCCGTCAGGTCATCGGGGCGCCGGCATGAGCGCCGCACCGCGGGTGGGCGTGGTGGGGGTCGGCTACGTGGGCCTGACCACCGCCGTCTGTGTCGCGGCACGGGGACTGCACACGGTGGCGGTCGACATCGACGCCGCGCGGGTGCGCACGCTGGCGTCGGGCACCCCGACCATCGACGAGCCCGAGCTGCCCGTGCTGCTGCGCGACGGCTTAGCGCGCGGCGCGTTGACGTTCAGCACCGACTTCGCCGACCTCGCCGACCGCGACGTGGTTTTCGTGTGCGTGTCGACCCCCAGCGCCGAGGACGGCCAGGCCGACCTCCGCGCCGTGCACTCGGTGATCGACGGGCTCGCCCGGGTGCTGCGGCCGGGCGCGGTGGTGGCCCTGAAGTCCACCGTGCCCGTCGGCACCACGTCGGCCGTTGGGAAACGACTGTGCGACAACGGGATTCGGGCGGTCTCCGCCCCGGAGTTCCTGCGGGAGGGCCGGGCCGTGCACGATTTCCGGCACCCGGACCGGCTGGTCATCGGGACCCACGACGAGGCCGCGGCCCACCAGGTCCACCGGGCCTACGGGCCGGGCGCGCAACCGGTGCTACGGATGAGCCCGGAGAGCGCCGAGCTGGCCAAGTACGCGAGCAACGCGTTCCTGGCGGTCAAGCTGTCGTACACGAATTCGCTTGCCGCGCTGTGTGCGCGGGTGGGCGCCGACATCGAGGACGTCACCGGATGCATGGGCGCCGATCAGCGCATCGGCGGCGAGTTCCTGCGGCCGGGTCCCGGCTGGGGCGGCTCTTGCCTGCCGAAGGACACCGCCGCCCTGATGCACATCGCCCGGCGCAACGGGGTGGCGTTCGCCGAAGTCGACGCGGCGCGACACACGAATGCCCAACAGCCGCAACGCATCGTCGACGCCTTGCAGTCGGCGCTGGACCGCCCGCTGCGGGGTTGCCGCATCAGCGCGTTGGGGCTCACCTTCAAGGCGCAGACCAGCGACACCCGCGACTCCCCCGCGTTGGCGGCGTGCGGCGAACTCGCCGCCGCCGGGGCCCAGGTGATGGGGTACGACCCCCAGCTGCCGGGCATCGACCCCGCCGTCCTGCTGGACGCGCGGGTGACCGCCGCCGACGATCCCTATCGCGCCGCCAAGGCCGCCGACGCGATCGTCGTGCTGACCGAGTGGCCGCAGTTCCGGGACCTCGACTGGCACGCCGTGGCGCGCGACGCGCCGCGGGCCGTCGTGCTGGACTGCCGCAACCTGCTCGAACCGGGCGCCGTGCGCGCCGCCGGCCTGACCTATCTGGGCAACGGCGTGCCGGGCGGCTTCTGACGATCGCTCGACGGGGCGTAGCCGCGACCGATTCGGGTATGCCAGCCCGTGACGGGCCGCGATGGGTGAATCCAATTGCCGAGGAGGGCAATCAGTGTCCAAACAACAGGTCGCCGACTTCCTGCTGGAACGCCTGCGGGCATGGGGCGTCGAGCACGTGTTCGGGTACCCCGGAGACGGCATCAACGGGTTGCTCGGCGCGTGGGGTCGCTCGGACAACAACCCGAAATTCATCCAGGCGCGTCACGAGGAGATGAGCGCCTTCCAGGCGGTCGGGTATGCGAAGTTCACCGGGCGCGTCGGGGTGTGCACGGCCACCTCGGGGCCGGGCGCCATCCACCTGCTCAACGGCCTCTACGACGCGAAACTCGACCACGTTCCGGTGGTGGCCATCGTCGGCCAGACCGAGCGCACCGCGATGGGCGGCAGCTACCAGCAGGAGGTGGACCTGCTCAGCCTCTTCAAGGACGTGGCCAGCGATTACGTCCAGATGGTCACGGTCCCCGAGCAGCTGCCCAACGTGTTGGACCGGGCGATCCGGGTGGCCTTGACGCAGCGCGCCCCGACGGCGTTGATCATTCCCGGCGACGTGCAGGAGCTGCCGTATTCGCCGCCGAGCCACGCCTTCAAGATGGTGCCGTCCAGCTTGGGCGTCGAGTGGCCGGCCGTCGCCCCCGACGACGCGGCCATCGCCCGGGCGGCCGACATCCTGAACGCGGGCGACAAGGTCGCGATCCTGGTGGGTGCCGGCGCGCGGGGCGCCGCCGAGGAGCTGGCCGAGGTCGCCGACCTGCTGGGCGCGGGGGCCGCCAAGGCCTTGCTGGGCAAGGACGTGTTGTCCGACGAATTGCCCTGGGTCACCGGCTCGATCGGGTTGCTCGGCACCCGCCCCAGCTACGAGCTGATGCGCGACTGCGACACGCTGCTCACAGTGGGTTCGAGCTTTCCCTATTCGCAGTTCCTTCCCGAGTACGGGCAGTGCCGCGCAGTGCAGATCGACGTCGACGGCCGCTTCATCGGGATGCGCTACCCGTACGAGCTCAACGTGGTGGCCGACGCGAAATCGGCGCTGCGCGCGTTGATCCCGCTGCTGCGCCGCAAGGCGGACCGGTCCTGGCGTGCGGGCATCGAAAAGAACGTGGCCCGCTGGTGGGAGACCATGGAGAAGGAGGCCATGGTCTCGGCGGACCCGATCAACCCGCTGCGGCTGTTCTCCGAGCTCTCCCCGCAGCTGCCCGACGACGCCATCGTCACCGCGGACTCCGGCTCGGCGGCCAACTGGTACGCGCGAAACCTGAAGTTCCGCGGCAACATTCGCGGCTCGCTGTCGGGAACCCTGGCCACCATGGGACCCGCCGTGCCCTACGGTATCGGCGCCAAGTTCGGCCTGCCGGACCGGCCCGTCATCGCCCTGACCGGCGACGGCGCCATGCAGATGAACGGCATGGCCGAGCTCATTACGATCAAGCGGTACTGGCAGGAGTGGGCGGATCCGCGGCTGGTCATCGCGATCCTGCACAACAACGACCTGAACCAGGTCACCTGGGAGATGCGCGCCATGGGTGGGTCACCGAAATTCACCGAGTCGCAAGCGCTTCCCGACGTCGACTTCGCCGCCTTCGCCGCCGGCCTGGGCCTGCGCGCGATGGCGATCCGGGACCCCGACGAGCTGGCGGGGGCGTGGCGGGCCGCCTTGTCCGCCGATCGGCCCACGGTGCTCGACGTCTACACCGACCCGAACATGCCGCCCATCCCGCCGCACGCCACGTGGGAGCAGTTCAAGTCCGCGACGGCCGCGGTGCTCTCCGGTGACGAGGACCGCGTCGGCTTCGTCAAGGTCGGCTTGAAGACCAAGGCGCAAGAGTTTCTGCCACACCGCAAGTCGTAATCCCTCAGGACAGCGCCGCGGCCGCGCCGCGCAGGTCCTCGACGAACGACCGATAGACCTCGTCGTGGCGCTCGCTGCGGTCGCGCAGCACCGCCGAGGGATGCACCGTCGCCACCACCGTCGGGTCCGGCGACAGCCGCACGTCTGCGGTCGGCGGCAGCCGCAGTCGCAGGCCGCGCTGGGTCGACACCCGAAAGTCGGTGCCCAGCAACGACTGTGCGGCCGTTGCACCCAGGCACACGATGACGTGTGGCCGCACCGCCTCGATCTCGGCCAGCAGCCAGGGCCGGCACGCGACCACCTCGGTGCGACCGGGCTTCTGGTGGATGCGCCGTTGTCCGCCCTTGCGGGTGAACTTGAAGTGCTTGACCGCGTTGGTCTGATAGGTCGACGCCGGGTCGATCCCGGCGTCGGCGAGGGCCCGGCTCAGGAGCCGCCCCGCGGGCCCGACGAAGGGTTCGCCGGCGCGATCCTCCTGGTCGCCCGGTTGCTCGCCCACCAGCATCAGCGGTGACCCGCCCGGGCCGTGCCCGAACACCGTCTGGGTCGCGTCCGCGAACAGGCCGCAACCCTGGCAGGTTGCGGCGGCCGCACGCAGTGCGTCCAGCCCGTGGTCTTCGGGCAGGTAACGACCGGCGCCGGAATTGCTTTTTGTCATGAGTATTGTTGCGCACCAATGCTTTACGGTGTCAGTCCGCTGGGGAGGCGCCCCCGCTCCCCCGGATGCGAGGGCGCCCGCCCGGGGCCGCGTCAGCCCTTGCCGACGATCGCGTCGCGCGCCCGGTCGAGCATCGCGGCGAAGGGGCCCGCGGCCAAGTTGGCCACCTGGGATTCCACCCCGGCGTGCGGCCGGGTGGGGGCGACGGCCTCGGCGAGCTTGGCGGCGCGGCCCAGGCGCTCCAGCTCTTCGGCGCTCAATTCCTCGCCGAGACGGGCGAATTCCTCGCGTTCCTCGTGCTCGGCGTGGGCCAGCACGGCGTCGCGCAGCGCCGTCAGGCCGCGGGTGAATTCCTCGCTGTCGACGTCGAGCTTCTCCAGCTTCTGCAGCAGGGCCTTCGCCTCGTGCTCCTCGTGAAGCCGCTCACCGACGACGGCGGCGCCGTCGGCGATTTTCCGCTTGGCCCGCGGGTGCACGACCTCCTCTTCGGCCGTCTCGTGCACGGCGAGCAACCGGCGGAGCTCGATAAACGCCTGCTCCCTGGCCGATCCCGACGCCGAGAGCGTCTGGGCGAACAGCGACTTGATCTGCTGATGCTGACTGACGAGAAAGTCGACCACATCGGTGGGCGACTGGATGGCGGTCTGGGCCATGATGTCCTTCCCAGTTGTCCTTGGCGCGCGGGCTGAATGCGCGCTTCGTAGCGGCTACCCGACGCCGGTGGGCACCAAACGGCGCCCCCGGCCGCCCGCTCGGTGGGCTACATTGCGGACAGGTTCCGCGGCAAAGGAGGCGCTGGCGTGACCAACCCGCACGACGAGTACTGGCAGGGCCCGCTCAGTTACGACCCGCTCGGCCGGGTTCCGCCCGCACCCGAGCTGGGGTCACCCGCGTTGCCGCCGCCACCCCCACCCGCGCCGAGCGCCCGGCCGGTGAACATCCTGGCGACGCTGTCGGTGGTCTTCGCGTTCGTGTTCGCCCCGGTCGGGGCGATACTCGGTCACCAAGGGTTGGCCCAGATCCGCGGCACCGGCGAAGCCGGCCGCGAACGCGCCCTGGCGGGGCTGGCGCTGTCGTATCTGTTCACCGCCGTCGGGGTGCTCGCGCTGATCGCCTGGGCCACCCTGGGCGCGGCCCCCACGAGAACCGCGGCGCCGCTTTCGTCCCCGGCGCCGGGGTCCGCCGCGCCCCCGCCACCGGCGGTCGCGCCGGACGCCGTCGGGACGCTGCTGCCGACGCCGGACGCGCTGAAGAATCTGGTCAACGACGACAACCTGGAGGCCGGGCCCACCTGGAACAAACCGGGCCGCTCCGCGCAGGACGGCAGCATCGACCGCCCCGAATGCTGGTCCAGCGTCGCCGCCGGCGCCCCGGACGCCTACGACGGCGGCGCCGTCGCCGGATACCACGCGGCGGAGTTCGTCGACACCCTCAGCATGCTGAAGTCGACGCAGGTCATCGCCGGGGTGGCGGCGTTCGGCGATCCCGCGTCGGCTCAGGCGCAGCTGTCGCGGCTGCTGGCGGGCTGGCGGCAATGCGGCGGCACGACCGTGACCGTGACGACGCCCTCGGGGCAGCCGATACCCATGTCCGTGGGCGAGCCCTCGGATGCCGGCGGCGGGGTGACGACACTGGACCTGACCCCCAAAGATCGGCAGGTGCGGGTGGCCCGGGCCGTGGCGGCCAAGGCCAATGTCGTGGTCGACGTCAACGTCTCGGCCAGCGGCACGACCGACGGCCAGGCGCCGCGGCTGGCCGCGGCCGGCGTCGCCAAGTACGTCCTCGACAAGATCCCGGGCTGAGCGGCGCGGGCGGGCGTCGGACGGCTCGCCTAGGGTGGGCCTCATGAAGTTTCTCGACGTCGAGGGGGTCGGCCGGGTCAGCCGGATCGGCCTGGGCACCTGGCAATTCGGCTCACGCGAGTGGGGTTACGGCGACAGCTACGCGTCGGGGGCGGCGCGTGACATCGTGCGGCGCGCCCGCGCCTTGGGCGTGACGTTGTTCGACACCGCCGAGGTGTACGGGCTCGGCAAGAGCGAGCGGATCCTGGGCGAGGCGCTGGGCGACGAACGCGCCGAGGTCGCGGTGGCCAGCAAGATCATGCCGGTGGCCCCGTTCCCCGCGATCGTCAAGCAGCGCGAGCGCGCCAGCGCGCAGCGGTTGGGGCTGGACCGCATCCCGCTGTATCAGGTGCACCAGCCCAACCCGGTGGTGCCCGACTCGGTGATCATGCCGGGCATGCGCGAGCTGCTGGACAGCGGCAAGATCGGCGCCGCCGGCGTCTCGAACTATTCGCTGGAGCGGTGGAAGAAAGCCGACGCCGCGCTGGGGCGGCCGGTGATCAGCAACCAGGTGCACTTCTCCCTCGCCCACGCCGGCGCGCTGGAGGACCTGGTGCCCTTCGCCGAGCGCGAGAACCGCATCGTCATCGCCTACAGCCCGCTGGCCCAGGGTTTGTTGGGCGGCAAGTACGGTCTGGACAACCGGCCCGGGGGCGTGCGGGCCATCAACCCGCTGTTCGGCACGGAGAATTTGCGCCGGGTTGAGCCGCTGCTGCAGACGCTGCGCGACGTCGCCGCGCAGGTGGACGCCAAGCCAGCGCAGGTGGCGCTGGCGTGGCTGATCAGCCTGCCGGGCGTCGTCGCCATCCCCGGCGCGTCCACCGTGGAGCAGCTCGAGTTCAACGTCGCGGCCGCCGACATCGAGCTGCCGCCGGCCTCCGTCGACGCGCTCACCGAGGCGGCGCGGGCGTTCCGGCCCACGTCGGCCCGGCGATTCCTGACCGACCTGGTCCGCGAGAAACTGGGCCGCGGCTGAGCTAGGACTGCGCCGAGTCGGCGAACGCCGCGGCGCTGGCGGGTGCCCCCCTGGCCACCACCACGGGCATCGACGTCGACGCGTTGGTGCCCAGGATCGTGTGCACCACCTCGACCAGGTCCTCGACCGGCATCAGCTTGCCGGGCATGCACCCGCGCGACGCCCACAACGGGACCGCCTTCATGGCCAGGTCCATGTCCCAGTCGACGTTCATGCCGGTCTGCCCGTCGCCCTCGCCGCCCGCGCACTCCCCGACGATCAGGCAGGTGAAGCCGATCTCGGGGTGTTCGGCGCGCCAGGCGTCGACCAGTCGCTCGAGCGCGGCCTTGCTCACGCCGTAGGCGCCCAGGCCGGGCCACGGCGGCCCGAACGTGCCCGCGTCCGAGGACAGGTAGACCGCCTTGCCCCCCGCCGCCGTCAAATGGGGCACCGCCGCCGCGGTGACCAGGGCCGCGCCGATGACGTTGGTGTCGAAGATGCGCCGCCAGGTCGCGGCGTCGGTATCGACCATGCGGACCAGCGGCCCGACCGCGGGCGTGTAAATGATGTTGTCGATGCCGCCCAGCGCGTCGGCGGCGGCGTCGATCGCGGCCCGGCACGACGCCTCGTCGGTGACGTCGCAGGCGATCGCGGTGGCGCCCCGCCCCGCCTCGGTGGCCGCGGCGTCGATGCGCTCGCGCCGCCGGGCCAGCAGCGCCACCTGATGGCCGCGCTGCCCGAGCCCCACACCGATGCAGCGACCGAGCCCGCTCGACGCGCCGACCACGACTGTCCGTGACATATTCGCCCCTTCTTGTAACGCCGACCGCAGCCCCAGCGTATCGGCCCGCGGCGGCGCCGGGAACGGTTAGGGCGGATTGCGGCTCAGATGGGGCTGATGGCGTTGCGGTGGCCCGACTTGGCGCGATACATGGCGGCGTCCGCCCGGGCCATGATCGCGTCGACGGCCTCGCCCGACCCGGCGAGGGTGGCGCCGATGCTCAAGGTAGCGCGAATCTCGTTGTCGGAGAATATGATCGGCTCGGCCGCACGATCGCGGATCTTCTCGGCGATGCGGGTGACCTCCTCGAGTTTCTCGACACCGGGCAGCAGGACCAGCATCTCGTCACCGCCGGTCCGGCCGACGGTGTCCCCTTTGCGGACGCTGCCGCGGATGCGCGCCGCCAGCGTCGCCAGGACGGCGTCACCGATCCCGTGTCCCCAGGTGTCGTTGATCTGCTTGAAGCGGTCAACGTCGCAGAACAGCACGCCCACGCAGGTGCCGAAGGGTTGCGGCGGCGCCAGCGCGACCTCGAGTCGCCGGAGGGCTTCGGCTCGGTTCACCAAGCCGGTCAAGGTGTCGAACCGGGCCAACCGTTCGAGCCGCCGCTCGGCTTCGACCTGATCGTCGACGATGCGCAGCGCCGCGATCAGCCCGTCCGCGCGCCCGTGGGCGCCGAGGTAGGGCTTCCCGTGGCCGTCGACCCAGTGGTAGGCCTCGTCGGTGGACCGCAGGCGGAACCGGTGCAGGACCGGCTCACCGCCGGCGATCCGGGTCAGCACGGACGCCAGCCCGTCACGGTCTTCGGGGTGGACGCGGCGGCGGAACTCGGGCCCCATCCAGCGATCCAGCGGTCCGCCCAGCGACGTCTGGACCGACGGCGACACCCACACGGCGTCCGCGCCGCGCAGGTGGACGATGATGTCCACCGCGTTGTCGGCGAGGATGCGGTAGCGCGCCTCGGCCTCGGCGCGCTCCTTGCTGACCAGCTCCTTTTCGATCAGCAGCTGTTGCTCGCGCTGGCTGAAGTAGAAGGTGACGGCCCCGGCGATCAGCGTGCCCAGCAGGATGGCGAAGGTCCATTGCGCGTGCTCGTCCAGGCCCATCCCCGAGAAGGCCGGCCGGGACAGGGCGACGACGATCGGGAAGCCGGCGAAGATGCCGGCCAGCCGTGCCAGCGACACCCCGTCGGGTCGGGCGAGCAGCCACGCCAGCGGCAGGGTGTCGGGGCGCGTCAGCGCGATCGCGGCGACGAGCAGCAGCAGCGCCGACGCCATGGACACGGCCTGCCCGGTCGACGGGGACACCCCCACCAGCGCGATCGCGTCGAACAGGTAGGCGCCGACGGTCACGAGGGGAACGACCGCGCCCGCCGCCATGCACAACGGACGCAGCAGCCGGGTCCCGCGATCGACGCGCACCAGCGCGACGGCGGCGGCCACCAGCAGGACGGACGCCGCCGTCTGCGGGCTCGGCCGGCCCGGCAGGGTCGTCTGCCACCGTCGCACCGTGTCGGCGAACCAGACCCGGTCGACCCCGAAGGAGCGCCCGGCCGCGTACTCGGCGAGGAAGACCACGGCCAGCAGACCCGCCGCCGCGGCCAAGCCGCGCCCGGTCCACACCCGCCCGCGCGACGGCCGACCCGACTGCAACACGATCCCCACCCCCAGCGCGGCCAACGACAGCGCGGTCCACGGCGTCATCGGCGGCCAGCTCGGGTAGATGCGCGTCAACGCCTCGGTTCGGGTGGTCCAGCCCAGCCAGGTCACCGCGGCGGCCAACAGCACCACGACGACGGCCGCCCCGGCGCACCAGCCCAGCGCCGGCCTCACGCGGTCGTCGCGGATCCCGCTCACGAGCCACCGCTGTCGACGCGTCGCGCCGAACGGTTCGGCCGCGTCAACATTGTGCGCGAAAACGTGACGAAGTTCCTAGCGCCGGGCCGTGTTCGGGTGGGCGGGGCGCGCGCTCCCGGCGGTCTAACCGCCGTCGGGGGCCTGCAACACCACCGCGGTGTGCGCGTCGACGGTCAGCGTGCCGCCGCCCGGCACCTCCTCCGCGGGCGTCTCCTCCTCGGGCCCGGTGAACACCACCAGACGCCACGATGCACCGAATTCCTTTGGCGGCAAAGTGAATTCGATCGGCTCGTAGTGCGCGTTAAAGCACAGCAAGAACGAGTCGTCGAGCACCCGCTGCCCGCGGGGATCACGATCGGGGATGCCGTGGCCGTTGAGGAACACCGTGACGGACTTCGCGAAGCCCGCGCCCCAGTCCTCCTCGGTCATCTCGGCGCCCTCGGGGGTGAACCAGGCGATGTCGGGCAGGCCGTCCTGCCCGCGGCGCCCGAGCGGCTTGCCGGAGAAGAAGCGGCGCCGCCGAAACACCGGGTGCTCGGCGCGCAGCGCCGACACCACCTTGGTGAAATCCAGCAGGCCGTTGTCGGCGGTGGCCCAGTCGATCCAGGTCAGCTCGTTGTCCTGGCAGTAGCCGTTGTTGTTGCCGTTCTGCGTGCGGCCCAGCTCGTCGCCGTGGCAGATCATCGGCACGCCCTGCGAGAGCAACAGGGTGGTCAGGAAGTTGCGCTCCTGACGGGCGCGCAGCGCGAGCACCTCGGGATCGTCGGTCGGCCCCTCCACGCCGCAGTTCCACGACCGGTTGTGGCTCTCGCCGTCGTTGTTGTCCTCGCCGTTGGCCTCGTTGTGCTTTTCGTTGTAGGACACCAGGTCACGCAGGGTGAAACCGTCGTGGGCGATGACGAAGTTGATCGACGCGACCGGCCGGCGCGCGGTGTGCTCGTAGAGGTCGGCCGATCCGGAGAGCCGGTAGGCGAACTCGTCGAGGGTCGAGGGCTCACCGCGCCAGAAGTCCCGGACGGTGTCGCGGTACTTGCCGTTCCACTCGGTCCATTGCGGCGGGAAGTTGCCCACCTGGTAGCCGCCGGGGCCGACGTCCCACGGTTCGGCGATGAGCTTGACCTGGCTGACCGTCGGGTCCTGCTGCACCAATTCGAAGAACGCGCTCAGCCGGTCGACGTCGTAGAACTCGCGGGCCAGCGTCGAGGCCAGGTCGAAGCGGAACCCGTCGACGTGCATCTCGGTGACCCAGTAGCGCAGCGAATCCATGATCAGCTGCAGGGCGTGCGGATGCCCGACGTTGAGGCTGTTGCCGGTGCCGGTGTAGTCCATGTAGTAGCGCTTGTCGTCGTCGACGAGCCGGTAGTAGGCGGCGTTGTCGATGCCCCGCATGGACAACGTGGGACCCATGTGGTTGCCCTCGGCCGTGTGGTTGTAGACGACGTCGAGGATGACCTCGATGTCGGCCTCGTGCAGGGCGCGCACCATCGCCTTAAATTCCTGCACCTGCCCGCCCGGCGAACGCGCGCTGGAGTACTTGAAGTCGGGCGCGAAGAACCCGATGGTGTTGTAGCCCCAATAATTCGACAGCCCCTTGTCGACCAGCGTGGAGTCGTTGGCGAAGTGGTGCACCGGCATCAGCTCGATCGCGGTGACGCCGATGCTCTTGAGGTGGTCGATGATCACCGGGTGGGCGACGCCGGCGTAGGTGCCGCGCAGCTGCTCCGGAATGTCGGGGTGGGTCTGCGTCAGGCCTTTGACGTGCGCCTCGTAGATGACGGTGTCGGCGTACTGATGGTCCGGCGGTCGGTCGTTGCCCCAGTCGAAGTACGGGTTGATCACGACCGACTTGGGCATGCTGGGCGCCGAGTCGTCGTCGTTGCGGCTGTCGGGGTCGCCGAAGTTGTAGCTGAACAACGACTGGTTCCACTCGAAGCTACCGTCGATGGCTTTCGAATACGGGTCCACCAGAAGCTTGTTCGGGTTGCAGCGCAACCCGTTCTCCGGCTCGTAGGGGCCGTACACGCGGTAGCCGTAGCGTTGGCCCGGCTCGATGTTGGGGATGTAGGCGTGCCAGACGAACCCGTCCACCTCGGGCAGCGGGACGCGGCTTTCGGTGCCGTCCTCGTCGAACAGGCATAACTCGACGCGCTCGGCGACCTCGCTGAACAACGCGAAGTTGGTGCCCGCGCCGTCGTAGGTGGCGCCCAGAGGGTACGCCCGGCCGGGCCATACTTCTCCGGTGGGCGTGGGGGCAGTGGCTTCGGATGTCATGGCGCAGCTGATACCCGAGCGCAGGGCCTACCAAACAAACGTCCGAAACGCCCTGGCGCCGTTGCCTATTCGTAACACGAGCGGGCCGAAATCAGGGTTTGAGCAGCACCTTGACCGCCCCGTCCTCTTTCTTCTGGAAGATGTCGTACCCGTGCGGCGCCTGGTCCAGCGGCAGGACGTGGGTGGCGAAGGTGTCCACGCCCAACGGATCGTCGTCGGTCAGCAGCGGCATGATGTCGTCGACCCACCTCTTGACGTTGGCCTGACCCATCCGCAGCGTGACCTGCTTGTCGAACAGCGTCAGCATCGGCAGCGGGTCGGCCGTGCCGCCGTACACCCCGATCAGCGAGATGGTGCCGCCGCGGCGCACGATGTCGATGGCCGAGTACAGGGCGTGCAGCCGGTCCACGCCGGCGGTTTGCAGCAGGGGCTTGGCCAGCGCGTCCGGCAGTAGCCCGGCCGCCTGCTGCGCCAGCTTGGCGGTCGGGGATCCGTGCGCCTCCATGCCCACCGCGTCGATCACCGAATCGGAGCCGCGGCCGTCGGTCAGGTCGCGGATCGCGTCGCCCAGCGGCGCGTCGAGCTTGCCCAGATCGATGGTGTGGATGCCGCGCTGCGCGGCGCGGCCGAGCCGCTCGGGCACCAGATCCACGGCGATGACCCGGTAACCCAGGTGGTCGGCGATGCGCGCCGCCATGTCGCCGATGGGCCCCAAACCCAGCACCGTGACCGTGCCGCCGTCGGGAATGTCGGCGTAGGCCACCGACTGCCAGGCGGTGGGCAGCACGTCCGAAAGGTAGACGAAGCGCGAATCCGGCGGCCCGTCAGGCACTTTGATGTGCGTGAACTGGGCTTGCGGCACCCGCAGCAGTTCGGCCTGGCCGCCGGGCACCTCCCCGTAGAGCTGGGAGTAGCCGAAGAGCGCGGCGCCCATGCCCTGCTCGCGTACCTGGGTGGTCTCGCACTGGGTGTAGAGCTGCCCGTTGCACATGTAGCAGCTGCCACAGGAGATTTGGAAGGGGATGACGACGCGGTCCCCGACCCTCAGGTCACCGGTTTCGCCGCCCACCTCGCGCACGATGCCCATCGGTTCATGGCCGAGGATGTCGCCCGGGTTCATGAACGCCCCGAGAATCTCGTACAGGTGTAGGTCGGAACCGCAGATGTTGGTGGTCGTGACCTCGATGATGGCGTCGGTGGGATGCTCGATTTTGGGGTCGGGCACCGACTCCACCCGTACGTCGCGCTTGCCGTGCCAGGTGACTGCTTTCATGTGCAAGGCACATACCCGCCCCACACCGGTCGAAACCGCGCCGGTCGTGTCGCTGCTGCCCGCCGTGGGTATCACCGAGGGGTGACTGAGCCGGGACTGATCATCGTGGGCAGCGGACCGGCCGGGGTGGCCGCGGCGGAGGCGTTCCGCGAACACGACGCCCACACCCCGGTGCGCATCCTCAGCGCCGACACCGACCTTCCGTACGCCCGGCCGCCGCTGAGCAAGGAGTACCTGCGCGGCGAGACCGACGATGTCGAGTTGCATCCCGCGGGGTGGTTTGCCGAGCAGGCAATACATTTCGAGCCCGGGGCGGCGGTGGATCGGCTCGACGTCGGTGAACGCGCCGTGTACGCGGCCGGCCGCCGGTACGGCTTCGACGCGTTGGTGCTGGCGTGCGGCGCCGCCCCGTCGGCCCCGCCAGTGCCGGGGGGCGAGCGCGCCCTGCTGCTGCGGTCGTTGGCCGACGCGCGGGCGTTGCGCGGGGCGACCGGCGGCGCCGCGTCGGCCGTGGTGATCGGGTCGGGGTTCATCGGTTGCGAGGCCGCCGCGTCGTTGGCGGGCCGCGGCGTCTCGACGACTTTGGTTGCCCCAAGCCGACTTCCGCAGGAGAGGCGGCTGGGTCCCCAGGCCGCCGAACGGCTGCGGGACCTCATCACCGCGGCGGGTGCGCGCCATGTCGGCGGGGCGCGGGTGCAGGAGATCACCGACGCCGGTGTGCGGCTGGACAACGGAGTCACCATCGACTGCGACCTGGTGCTCGCCGCCACCGGCGTGGCGCCGCAGAGCGGTCTCGCCGCCGCGGCCGGCCTGGAGGTGCGCGAGTCCCGCATCGTCGTCGGTGCCGACATGGCCACCGCCGCGCCGGGCATCTACGCCGCGGGTGACGTGGCGTTGGCCACCAACGCCACGGCCGGGCGCCCCGTGGCGGTCGAGCATTGGCAGGACGCCGTCGACCAGGGGACGGTCGCCGGTGCGCGCGCCGCGGGCCGGGACGCGAAATGGGATGCAGTGCCGGGTTTTTGGACCACGATCGGCGACGCCACACTGAAATACCACGCCTGGGGGGACGGCTACGAACGCAGCCGGCTTCAGGAGCGCGGCGACGGCTTCACAGTGTGGTACGACTCGGGGAACACCCTGGTCGGGGTGCTCACCTTCAACGCCGACGACGACTACGACCTGGGCGAGCGGTTGATCGCCGAGCGCAGGCCCGCCCCGATTCCGCTGGGGTGACGGCGGGCGTCAGGAGTTGCGCGGCTTGAGGGGGTGTTCGCTGTCGATCAGGGCGGACGCCAGGTCGGCCAGCTTGGTGTTGGACTGCTGCGACAGCCGGGTGAGCAGCTCGAACGCCTCGATCGCGTCGAGGTTGAACCGCTCCATGATGACGCCTTTGGCCTGCCCGATGACGTCGCGGGACGCCAACGCGCTGCGGAATTGGTCCTGGTGGCGCAGGATCGACCAGGCCAGCGCGGTGTGGGTGGCGAAGACGTCGCCCAACATGACCGCGTCGTCGCTAAAGGCTTGCGGCTCGTCGGCGTAGAAGTTCAGCGCGGCGATGTTGCCCCCGTCGACCGCCATCTGGAACGACAGGATGGAGCGGATCGGGGTCTGCTCGATCGCGTGCCGGCGGTAGCGCGGCCAGCGCTGCTCACCGTCGAGATCGTTGATGAGGATCACGTGGTGCTGCCAGGCGGCCTCGAGGCAGGGGCCCTCACCGAATTGGTTCTGGATGCTGTCCAGGACCTTCGGGTAGCGGTGCGTGGAGACGACGTTGGTGACCGTCTTGTTCTTCTCGGCCAGCGTGATGCCCGCGTACTGGGATCCGGCGACGTGGCGCAGCCCGGTGTCGAGCAGTTCGCGCAGCCCACTCGCGGTTTTCAAGCCGTCGCGCTCGAGGCTGGCGACCAGTTCGGCCAGCTGGGCGACGATCGCGGTGTCTTCGGTACGCATCGCTTCACCCCGTTCACTCGCGGCGCCGCAGCGGAAAAGGCGCTTGCGACTTCCACACTCTACGCAGGTCGCGGGCCGCGAAGCGAATTCTGCGGCTACCCCATCGTCGCTCGGGCAGGCCGCGAAACGAAGCGGCTGTCGGCAACCGAAGCGAATTGGGGACGGATTGCCGTCCCGGCGATGCGAGACCGTTTTTCGCCCGAATGTCGTAACACCTAGGGACGCAACGACGTTGGGCGCCGACGGCTCCACGGCCCACGGCGCCGACCGGGCCCGCCGTGCCCGGCCCGCCTACACTGGCTTCGGTGACCTCAATTGTGATCGTCGGAAGCGGCTTCACCGGATTCACCTGCGCCCGTCGCCTGGCGCGGATCTTTCGCCGGCAACGGGAATCGGTCGACATCACGATCATCTCCCCCGTCGACTACATGCTGTACACGCCGTTGCTGCCCGACGTCGCCGGCGGCGTGGTCGACGCGCGGTTCGTCGCCGTGCCGCTGGCCAACACGCTCAAGGGCGTGCGCGCGGTGCGCGGCCGTGTCGACGGCGTCGACCTGGCGCAGCACACGTTGACCTACCGCGACCCGGAGGAACGCAGCCACAGCCTGTCCTGGGATCGGCTGGTGCTCACGCCGGGCTCGGTGACGCGACTGTTCGACGTGCCGGGCCTGGCGCGCTACGCGCGCGGGCTGAAAACGACGGCCGAGGCCCTGTACCTGCGCGACCACTTCATCGAGCAACTCGAGCTGGCCAACATCGAAGACGACCCGCAGGTGGCGGCCGCCCGGCGCACCGTCGTGGTGGTCGGGGCGTCGTACTCGGGCACCGAGCTGGTGGCCCAGCTGCGGGCGCTGGCCGACGCGGCGGCCAAGCAGATGCGTTTCGACCCCGGCTCCGTCCACTTCGTGTTGCTCGACCTTGCCGAGCAGGTGATGCCCGAGGTGGGCCAGAAGCTCAGCGACGCCGCGTTCAAGGTGCTGCGCCGGCGCGGCATCGACGTCCGCCTCGGCGTGACCCTCAAGGAAGCCCACCCGGATCACGTTGTGCTGACCGATGATTCGCGAGTCGACACCCGCACCCTGGCCTGGGTGACCGGCGTGACCGGGGCGCCGCTGATCCAGGACCTGGGACTGCCGGTGGAAAAGGGCAGGCTCACCGTGCAGGCCGACCTCCAGGTGCCGGAGCACCCCGACGTGTTCGCGGCCGGGGACGCCGCCGCGGTCCCGGACCTGACCCAGCCCGGCAAGGTCACGCCGCCGACCGCCCAGCACGCCACCCGGCAGGGCAAGGTGCTGGCCCGCAACGTGGCCGCCAGCCTCGGCCGCGGCACACCCAAGGAGTACAAGCACCGCAACCTGGGGCTGGTGGTCGACCTCGGGCCGCACTACGCGGTGGCCAACCCGCTCAACGTGCACCTGTCCGGATTCCCGGCCAAGGTGGTCACGCGGGCCTATCACCTCTACGCCATTCCCCGCGGGGTCAACCGGTGGGCGGTGTCGCTGGCCTATCTCACCGACGCGCTGTTCGCCCGGTCGGTCGTCTCGATCGGCCTGTCGTCGGAGGGCGACGCCGACTTCGCGGCCAGCGAGGGCATTCCGATGCCCAAGACGGGCTGACGGCCCGGTTACTTCTCGGCGGAGCGCTGGGCGATGGCGTAGCCGAGCTGCAGGAAGTCGGCCCCGGTCAGCGCGGTGAACACGCCAGCGACCAGGCGGGTGAACCGCGGCGCGAAGACCAGTCCGATGGTGAACCCGGTGGCCACCCACATGTCCAGGCAGAACGGGCAGGTGAGCAGCTCGCCTAGGCTGTGCCGCAGCTGACTCTGCCCCCTGACCTCCTCCATCACCTCGGCAGGGCCGCCGGTGCCGGCGTACTGGGTGAAGGGAGCCCGCAACGGGCTGGTTACCGCGTCCTTGGTCAGGGTGCGCGAAAGCTTGTGCGTGCCAAGGGACACAGTCACAAGGTCACCGATCCTCCACCGCGACGGCAAGGTGCGCCCGGTGACCAGGGCCGCCACCGTCGCGATCGTCACCACGAGGCTGTAGACGACCAGGACGGCCAGGTAGCCGCCCAGCGGCTGGTCGCTGTCGCCTTGGTACGCCTGCGCTTCTTGCCGTGCACCGTGGACCACTTGGGCGCTGGTTCCCGTCACGTCTGCCATTGCTTCTCCTCTTGTTGCCCACGGGACGCTCCCTTGAAGGCCTAGCCGGCCGAATACCCCGGGTGGTGCCCCGCAATCAGCGGCGGGGCATTGCGCCGCGGTCAGCCCTCGGCGGTGTCGCCGTCCAGGGTGCCGCCCTTGGACGTGCGTACGGCGGTGCGCAGCGTGTGGTTGGTGGAGCGCAGGCTGGAGTTCACCGCCGAGAGCGACGCGTTGTGGTCCTCGAGGTCGAGGATGCGGGAGATGCCCGCGAGGTTCACCCCCGCATTGACCAGTTCGCTGATGCGCCGCAGGCGGGCGAGGTCGTTCGCGCTGTAGCGGCGGGTCCCCCCCTCGCTGCGCGCCGGGGTCAGGAGCCCGTGGCGCTCGTAGAGCCGCAATGATTGGACCGCGATACCGGACAGTTCGGCGGCCACCGAGATGCCGTACACGCCGTGGTCGGACGCCGGAGCTTCCAATTCCGTAGGGCGGTCGGCCATCTCGTCCCCCTTTCTGAACAGCTTTAGAAAATCTGTGTAGCACACTTGCGCCGTTATGTCGACGAGTGCTATAAGAAATCTATGTCATTAGACATAGGAAATAGCCGACCCACAGCCTAGATTGGAGTGAGAGGTGACTACCATGTTGATGCGTACCGACCCGTTCCGGGAACTCGACCGCTTCGCCCACCAGGTGCTCGGTACGGCGGCGCGACCTGCCGTGATGCCCATGGACGCGTGGCGCGAGGGGGAGAAGTTCGTCGTCGAGTTCGACCTGCCCGGCATCGACGCCGACTCGCTGGACATCGACATCGAGCGCAACGTGGTGACCGTGCGCGCGCAGCGCCCGCCGGTGGACCCCAACCGCGAGATGCTGGCCACCGAGCGGCCGCGCGGGGTGTTCAGCCGCCAGCTGGTGCTCGGCGACAACCTGGACACCGAAAGGATCGAGGCGTCCTACCGAGAGGGCGTGCTGAGCCTGCAGATCCCGGTGGCCGAACGGGCCAAGCCGCGCAAGATCTCGGTGGGCCGCGACGGCGGGCAGCAAGCCATCAAGGACAACGCGGCGCACCGAGAGGTGATCAACGCCTGATCCGCCGGCGGGCCGGGCGGCGGCCGCACTGGGCGCGAAGCCGCCACTAGCCGGCCGCCGCCCGCCGCGACAGGGGACGCATCATGAAATGGGAACTGGACGGCCAGACGGGCAGTGTCGAGCAGGCCCTGACCGGCGGCACGGCACACCCCGCGGGCTGGTTCAGGTTCCACTTCACCGACCAGCGGTGGGAATGGTCGAACGAGGTGCAGCGGATCTACGGCTACGAACCCGGCAGCGTCACACCCACCACCGAGTTGGTCCTCTCGCACAAGCACCCCGACGACCGCCCACGCGTCCGGGCCACTATCGACCAGATCGTGCACGCCCGTTCGGCGTTCGGCACCCGGCACCGCATCATCGACACCCGCGGACGCGTCCGGCACGTGATGGTGGTCGCCGACAAGCTCGTCGACGCCGAGGGCGACGTGGTCGGCACCCACGGGTTTATCGTGGACGTCACGCCGGGACATGACCACGCCCACGAGGACATGGTGACCGCCAAGCTCGCCGAAATCAGCGAGCACCGCGCCAGCATCGAACAGGCCAAGGGCATGCTGATGCTGGTCTACGACCTCGACGACGGGTCCGCGTTCGATCTGCTGAAATGGCTTTCCCAGGAGGCGAACCTGAAGCTGCGCACGCTGGCCGAGCAGATCACTGCCGACTTCCGGCGCGCCGGCCTGGCCGACCGGTCGGAATTCGACCACCTCCTGCTGACCGCGCACCGGCGGGTCCGCAGGACGGCATCCGGCGGGTAACGCGTTGCGCCACAGGGGATTCAGTCTCCGCCCAGCGGGGCGACCCAGTGCACCACGGTGCCGCCCTCCGGTCGGGTGGTGACGGAACAGCTACCGCCCAGCTGCTCGGCCCGCCGCTGCATGTTGGCCAGCCCGCTGCGCCGCGTGTTGTCCGGCGCTATGCCGCAACCGTTGTCGACGACATCGAGCACGAACATGTCGGCGGCGCTGATGTTGACGCTGACCCGCGACGCACCGGAATGGCGCAGGGCGTTGCTGACGGCTTCGGCGACGACCGCCTCGGCGTGATCGGCGAGTTCACCGGTGACGGTCGTCATCGGGCCGTCCATGTGCACGGTCGTGACGACGTCGCGGTTGGCGGCCAGATCGGTGACCACCCGCTGGATGCGATGGCGGAAGTCGACATTCGCGTCGGCCGGGGATTTCAGCGCGAAGATGGTGGTGCGAATCTCCTCGATGATGGTCTGCAGGTCGTCCAGCGTGCGGTTGAGCCGCTCGGCCACCTCGGGGGAACGCACCCTGGCCAGGGTGCCCTGCAGCGTCATGCCGGCGGCGAACAACCGCTGGATCACGTGGTCGTGCAGGTCGTGGGCGATTCGTTCCCGTTCGGCCAGGATCGTGAGCTGCCGGGCATCCTCGCGAGCCGCGGCCAGCACCAACGCGATCGCAGCGTGCGTCGCGAAATCGCGGACCACGTCGAGGTACCCCTCGGTGAACGGCGGCTGGTCGGCGCCGCGGGCGATCGCGATCACGCCGACGACCTCGTCGTGCGCGCGCAACGGCATCACGACGGCCGGGCGCTGCCCCACGTCGGTGAATGCCTGGATGGGATAACGGAATTCGCCGGTGATGAGCGGTTCGCCGACCCGGAACACCGCCCCCGTCGTGGAACCCTGCACCGGGACCCGCTGGCCGATCACCTCGGCCGCGTGCCGACCGACCGCGGCCGACACCACCAGGGTGTCGACCTGCTCCTCGGGCGCGCCGGTATCGTCCGGGACCAGCACGATCGCCTGTTCGGCGTCGGTGAGGACGCGGGCGCGCTCGGCGATCAGCTGCAGGGGCCGGCGGTGCGGCTCGCTGGACAACAACGCGGTGGTGATCTCGCGGCTGGCCTCCATCCACTTGACGGAGGTGCGTTCGCGTTCGAAGACCTGCGCGTTGTCGATCGCCACGGCGGCCGCGAACGCCAGTGCGCGCGCGGTCATTTCGTCGGATTCGGAGAACACGCGCTGCGGATCGACGTGGGTGAGATACAGATTGCCGAACACGGTGTCGCGAATGGTGATCGGCACCGCGAGGAACGCGCGCATCGGTGGGTGGTGTTCGGGGAAACCGACAGCCGCGGGGTGGGCGGTCAAATCGTCCATCCGCAACGCCGGGGTGTCCAGCAGTGACAGGCTCAGCAGCCCCTTGCCCACCGGCAGGTGGCCGATGCGTCCCACGGTGGGGGCGTCCATCCCCTCGTGCACGAACGAGACCAGGTTGCCGTCCGCGTCGCGGATGGCCAGGGCGCCGTACGGGGCGGACGTCAATTCGCGGGCCGCGGCGATGATCCGGTGGAAGGTGGCCTCCGGGTCGAGGCCCGAACCGATTTCGACGATGACCCGCAGCAGGTGCTCCATCTGGTCGCGCGCGGCCAGCAGCTCGTCGAGCTGCTCGTGCATCTTGCCGACCAGCCCGCGCTGGCCGAGCCCCGCGAAGGCGGAGTCGTTGTCGCCGCCGGTCACCGAGACCCCGGCTCAGTCCGCGGGCGGGCGCGACTGCCGATCCAGCTTGGACGCGAACACCGCGGCTTGGGTGCGCCGCTCCATGCCCAGCTTGGCCAGCAGTCGGGAGACGTAGTTCTTCACCGTCTTTTCGGCCAGGAACATCCGCGCCGCGATCTGCCGGTTGGTCAGGCCTTCGCTGAGCAGGCCGAGCAGCGTGCGCTCCTGGTCGGTCAGCCCGGACAGCGGGTCCTCCCGGGCGCCCGCGCCGCGCAGCTTGGCCATCAACGCCGCAGCGGCCCTGTTGTCCAGCAGGGATTTTCCGGCGCCGACCTCTTTGATCGCGTGGGCGAGTTCCATGCCCTTGATGTCCTTGACCACATAGCCGCTGGCGCCGGCCAGGATCGCTTCCAGCATCGCTTCGTCGGAGGTGAACGACGTCAGCATCAGGCACCGCAGGTCGGGGTGCTCCGCCACGAGGTCGCGGCACAACTCGATGCCGTTGCCGTCCGGCAGGCGCACGTCGAGCACGACGACGTCGGGGGCCGCGGCGGGGATGCGCGCCATCGCCTCGGCGACCGAGCCGGCCTCGCCGACGATCTGCAACTCGGGGTCCGAGGCCAGCAGGTCGCACAGTCCGCGACGCACGACCTCGTGGTCATCGACGAGAAACACCTTGATCATCACGAGCCCTTCCTGCCCTCGCGCACCGCCCACGCCGGTTGCACCCCAATATTGCACACGGCGCACCAGCAATCACTGCCGTCGACGCGCAGGGTCGGGCGGCGCACCGGTAACGCCACCGCACCCGACCACCCAAACTCCAGCGGCACAACGACTTTGGTCCCCATAGACAGGGACCTTCGACCGGCGCGGGGAGCGCGCCGGTCGACTAGTCTCGTGCGCGTGCGGGTGTTTGCCCGCGGTGGAAGGGAGCACCGGTGGCCGACGACGACAACGCCGTCTTGAGCGCGCGGGAATGTTGGGATCTGCTGGCGGGCCACACCCTGGGTCGGTTGGTCACCTGCGTCGACGGCCGCCCCGACATCTTCCCCGTCAACTACGCCGTGCAACGCGGCACCGTGCTGTTCCGCACCGCGCAGGGCACCAAGCTGGTCAGCACCGCGATCAACGATCGGGTCCTCTTCGAGGTCGACGACCAC
Organism: Mycobacterium sp. E1214; assembly: GCF_001666755.1. Lineage (GTDB taxonomy): Bacteria > Actinomycetota > Actinomycetes > Mycobacteriales > Mycobacteriaceae > Mycobacterium. The sequence continues at coordinate 31,928 of NZ_LZJC01000110.1, forward strand.
ACGGCTGCGCAGGGCTGGAGCGTCATCGTCAAGGGCACCGCGCGGGCGTTGCACACCCGCGAGGAGCTGCACGACGCCGAACGGGCGCAGGTGTTGCCCTGGACGCTGCCCGAGAAGACCCACTACGTGCGGATCCTGCCCGACGAGGTGACCGGGCGCCGGCTGCGGTTCGGGCCGCGCGACGGCACGCCGTGGTGAACGACCCGAATCCTGTTGCCTCACAACGAACCCAGCGTCGGTTCCGCTGGCCACTCGACGAAGTCGGTAAGCGGGCGCCGCGGCGTCGCCGACAAGGGATCGGCGTTGATCGGCGCCCAGCCCACCCGCAACAGCATCTGCGGATGATCGCGATCCCCGAACACGCTGGCCCGCACCGCGTCCCGCGTCGCGGGCGTCTCCAGCGGCTCGGTCACCGGGCAACACGCCAGCCCGGCCGAGGTGGCGGTCAGCAGCACGACGCTGGTCGCCTCCCCCGCCCGCAGTTGAGCCAGCCGGTCGTCCTCGCGGGTCCCCAGCGCCAGGACCACGGCGTTGTCGTCGTCGGCCGACGAACCCGGCGCCATGGGCAACGCCGACCCGGCGAAGAGCCGGCCCGGGATCTT
>NZ_LZJC01000111.1 GCF_001666755.1 Mycobacterium sp. E1214
GGGTTTCGGCGACGGGGCGCACCCGCACCTCGGCGCGGGCGGCGACGGTCGGCGCGGGCGAGGCGGCGGGGGCGGCCCGAGGGGGGCGGCGCGGGCGGCGGGCGGGGGTTTGTCGCTACGAGGCGGGCACTTCGCCAACCACTTCCCGACCGGTCCACTACGCCCGCGACCTCCCCGGCCCTACGATGGCGCCGCCCGCGCCGAGCCATCGCCGCCGCGCCGCGCCGCCCGCGCCGAGCCACCGCCGCGTTCGGCCTCCCATCGGCGCGCGGCCGAGCCGTTGTCGCTGTGAGGCGGGCACTTACCCGGTTACCTCAGGAACGGGACGCGTGGGGCGCCTGTGGTGGGCCCCGCGGGCGCCGGGCGGTCCGCCCGTGCCCCCCGCTGCCGTCGAGCCGTCAACGCCAGCCGATAGGCTGGCCGGGTGACCCTGCCTGTTGTATTGATCGCCGACAAGCTCGCACAATCGACCGTCGCCGCGCTGGGAGACCAGGTGGAGGTCCGGTGGGTGGACGGACCCGACCGCGAGAAGCTGCTGGCCGCGGTGCCGGAGGCGGACGCGCTGCTGGTCCGCTCGGCCACCACCGTGGACGCCGAGGTGCTGGCCGCCGCCACCAAACTCAAGATCGTCGCCCGCGCCGGAGTGGGGCTGGACAACGTCGACGTGGCCGCCGCCACCGAACGCGGTGTGTTGGTGGTCAACGCCCCGACGTCGAACATCCACAGCGCCGCCGAGCACGCCCTGGCGCTGCTGCTGGCCGCGGCCCGTCAGATCCCGGCCGCCGACGCCTCGCTGCGCGAGCACACCTGGAAGCGGTCGTCGTTCAACGGCACCGAGATCTTCGGCAAGACCGTTGGCGTGGTGGGGCTGGGCCGCATCGGGCAACTCGTCGCCCAGCGGTTGACCGCGTTCGGCACCCACCTCGTCGCGTACGACCCCTACGTGTCGCCGGCCCGCGCCGCGCAGCTGGGCATCGAGCTGCTGTCGCTCGACGAGTTGCTCGCCCGCGCCGACTTCATCTCCGTGCACCTGCCCAAGACGCCGGAGACCGCCGGGCTGATCGACAAAGACGCCCTGGCCAAGACCAAGCCCGGCGTCATCATCGTCAACGCCGCCCGGGGTGGGCTGGTGAACGAGGAGGCATTGGCCGAGGCGGTCACCAGCGGCCACGTGCGCGCCGCCGGCATCGACGTCTACGCCAAGGAACCGTGCACCGACAGCCCCCTGTTCGACCTGCCGCAGGTGGTGGTGACCCCGCACCTGGGCGCGTCGACCTCCGAGGCGCAGGATCGGGCGGGCACCGACGTCGCCGCGAGCGTGAAGCTGGCCCTGGCCGGGGAATTCGTGCCGGACGCGGTCAACGTCGGCGGTGGCGTGGTCAACGAGGAGGTCGCGCCGTGGCTGGATCTGGTGCGCAAGCTCGGCGTCCTGGCCGCCACCCTGTCCGACGGGCCCCCGGTGTCGGTCACCGTACAGGTGCGTGGCGAGCTGGCTTCCGAAGACGTTGAAGTGCTTAAACTTTCGGCGCTGCGCGGCCTGTTCTCGGCCGTCGTGGAGGGCCCGGTCACATTCGTCAACGCGCCGTCGCTGGCCGAGGAGCGCGGCGTCACCGCGGAACTCACCAAGGCCTCCGAGAGCCCCAACCACCGCAGCGTCGTCGACGTTCGCGCGGTGGCGCACAACGGCACCGCCGTCAACGTCGCCGGCGCCCTGTCCGGCCCACAGCTCGTCGAGAAGATCGTCCAGATCAACGGCCGCAACTTCGACCTGCGCGCCCGCGGCACCAACCTGGTGATCAACTACGTCGACCAGCCGGGCGCGCTGGGCAAGATCGGCACGCTGCTGGGCGCGGCCGGGGTCAACATCCAGGCCGCGCAGCTGTCCGAGGACGCCGAGGGGCCCGGCGCGACGATCCTGTTGCGGCTCGACCGCGACGTCCCCGCCGACGTGCGCGCCGAGATCTCCTCGGCGGTCGGCGCCAACAAGCTGGAAGTGGTTGACCTGACGTGAAACTCGCGGTGATCGGCGGCGACGGCATCGGTCCGGAAGTCACGGCGCAGGCGCTCGACATCCTCGACGCGGTGCTGCCCGGTGTGCACAAGACCGAATACGACCTGGGCGCCCGGCGCTACCACGCCACCGGCGAGCTGCTGCCGGACTCGGTGGTGGCCGAGCTGCGCGAGCACGACGCCATCCTGCTGGGGGCGATCGGCGACCCGTCGGTGCCCAGCGGCGTGCTGGAGCGAGGCCTGTTGCTGCGCTTGCGGTTCGAGCTGGACCACCACGTCAACCTGCGGCCCGCCCGGCTCTACCCCGGGGTGCGCAGCCCGCTGGCCGGTGACCCCGCCATCGATTTCGTCGTGGTGCGCGAGGGCACCGAGGGCCCCTACACCGGGACCGGCGGCGCGATCCGCGCCGGGACGCCGCACGAGGTGGCCACGGAGGTCAGCCTGAACACCGCGTTCGGGGTGCGTCGCGTGGTCGCCGACGCGTTCGAGCGGGCCCGGCGCCGGCGCAAGCACCTGACCCTGGTGCACAAGACCAATGTGCTGACGTTCGCCGGCAAGCTGTGGGCGCGGGTGGTCGCCGAGGTGGGCCAGGATTACCCCGATGTCGAGGTGGCGTATCAACACATTGACGCCGCAACGATTTTCCTCGTCACCGACCCAGGCCGGTTCGACGTGATCGTCACCGACAACCTGTTCGGCGACATCATCACCGACCTGGCCGCGGCGGTCAGCGGCGGAATCGGGTTGGCCGCCAGCGGCAACATCGACGCCACCCGCACCAACCCGTCGATGTTCGAGCCGGTGCACGGCAGCGCGCCCGACATTGCGGGTCAGGGCGTCGCGGATCCCACCGCGGCGATCATGTCGGTGGCGCTGCTGCTCGCTCATCTGGGCGAGGACGCCGCCGCGGCGCGGGTGGATCGGGCCGTCGAGACCTATCTGGCAGCGCGTGGGAACGCACGGCTCGCCACCAGCGAAGTCGGCGAACGGATTGCCGCCGCGCTCTAGTCTCCAGGCCGGGCGGCAGCAGCCGCGTCGGCACCAGCGGCGCCGCCGCCAACGGAAAGACGGCGCACAATATCCACGCCGTCGGGTATTTCGCCGCGGTGATCAGCGCGCCGAACAGCGGGGGGCCGCTCGCGGCCATGACCCGTTGCGTGGTGTTCTGAAAGCCCAACGCGCGCCCGCTCCAGAACGGTCCGGCGAATTCGGTGATCGCCGTGGCCTCCAACCCGTTGTCCAGTGCCGCGATCACCGTGATCGCCACCATCAGCGGAGCCTGATACCGCGAATCCAGGAAGTCCGCCCACGCCAGCAGCAACAGGGTGACGGCCGCCAACAAGGCGATGAGGCGGACGGGCTGCATCCGCGAGCCGATCCGATCCGACCACCGCCCCACCGCAATTCGCCCGAGCGCCCCCAGCAGCTGCGACAGCGTCACCAGGCCCCCGGCCGCCGCGACCGACCAGTGCAGGTTGCGAATGAGCCAGACCAGCATGAAGGTGACGGTCACGGTCTGCGGCACCATCATCAGCCCCGCCACGGCGTGAATCCGCCACAGGGTCAACGACCCTCGATAGGGGCTGGCGAGCTCGGTATCGCTGGCCTTCTCCCGGGGTTTGCGCGGCGGGTCGACGACGCCGATGGCGCTGGCCACCGCCCCCAGCCCGCACGCCAACGCCACGAATTGCAGCCCCGCGCCCGCCTCATGCTCGGCGAGCTCCGGAATGACCAACGCGCCCAATGCGATTCCCAGCGGCTGGGCGGTCTGGCGGATTCCCATCGCCAGGCCGCGCCGCTCCGGCGGGAACCACGCCGACACCAGCCGCCCGCCCGCCGTGTTGCAGCTGGCGGCGGCCATGCCGCCGAGGAACAGGTACACGGCGATCAGCACCATCGAGTGCGCCGACGACGCGGCGTAGGCGGCCGCCGCGGTCAGCGCCGAACCGACGGCCAGCACCACCCGCTCGCCCACCCGGTCCAGGATGTAGCCCCACGCCACGAGCGTGACCACCATGCCCCAGCTGGGCATGGAGGACAGCAGGCCGGCCTCGTCGAGGCGGATGCCGCGGGTGCTCTGCAGCGAGGGGATCAGAAAAGCGATCCCGTTGATGAAAAGGAAGGAGCTGGCCGTCGCCAGCAACGAGACGGCCAGAATCGACCAGCGCGCCGCCGCGCCGAGTTCACGCTTGGCCGTCGTGTCCGTCTGCATTCCCCATGCTGGCATATGCCGATAAAGACGCTGGTGAGACCGCTGCGGTGGCGGCCGGGCCGGCGACCGGCTGCGCCGCCGGCCAGCCCTTGTTAGTAGGCTCACCCAAATGCGCCTTGGTCGAATCGCCAGTCCCGACGGTGTCGCCTTCGTCAGCATCGACGGCGAACTCGACGACCCCACCGCGATGATCGCCCGCGAGATCGCCGAGCACCCGTTCGGCACGCCGAACTTCACCGGCCGCTCCTGGCCGTTGGCCGATGTCCGGCTGCTGGCCCCCATCCTCGCCAGCAAGGTGGTGTGCGTCGGCAAGAACTACGCCGACCACATCGCGGAGATGAGCGAGCTCACCGGCCCCGCACCCGCGGACCCGGTGATCTTCCTCAAACCCAACACCGCCATCGTCGGGCCCAACGTGCCGATCCGGTTGCCGGCCAACGCATCACCCGTGCACTACGAGGGCGAGCTGGCCGTGGTGATCGGCAAGCCCTGCAAGGACGTCTCGGCCGCCCAGGCCGCCGACAACATCCTGGGCTACACCATCGGCAACGACGTGTCGGCGCGCGATCAGCAGAAGTCCGATGGGCAATGGACCCGGGCCAAGGGGCACGACACCTTCTGCCCGGTCGGCCCGTGGATCGTCACCGACCTGGCGCCGCTGGACCCGGGCGACCTCGCGCTGCGCACCGAGGTCAACGGAGAGGTCAAGCAGGACAGCCGCACGTCGCTGCTGATCCACGACATCGGCGCGATCGTCGAATGGATTTCGGCCGTCATGACCCTGCTGCCCGGTGACCTCATCCTCACCGGCACCCCGGCCGGGGTGGGTCCCATCGAGGACGGCGACACCGTCTCCATCACCATCGAGGGAATCGGGACGCTGTCCAATCCCGTGGTCCGCAAAGGCAACTCATGACGGCGGCGCACCCCGACGCGGTGCGGGTGCGGTTCTGCCCGTCGCCGACCGGCACGCCGCACGTCGGGATGGTCCGCACCGCCCTGTTCAACTGGGCGTATGCCCGACACACGGGCGGCACCTTCGTATTTCGGATAGAGGACACCGACGCGCAGCGCGACAGCGAGGAGAGCTACCTGGCGCTGCTCGACGCGCTGCGCTGGCTCGGGCTGGACTGGGACGAGGGGCCGGAGGTCGGCGGGCCCTACGGGCCGTACCGGCAGTCGCTGCGCACCGACGTTTACCGCGACGTGGTGGCGAGGCTGGTCGAGGCGGGGGAGGCGTACTACGCGTTCTCCACGCCGGAGGAGGTCGAGGCGCGCCACATCGCGGCCGGCCGCAACCCGAAGCTGGGCTACGACAATTTCGACCGGCAGCTCACCGATTCGCAGCGCGCCGCCTTCCTGGCCGAGGGCCGGCAGCCCGTGGTGCGGCTGCGGATGCCCGACGCGGACATCTCCTGGGACGACCTGGTGCGCGGCACCACCACGTTCGCCGGCGGCAGCGTGCCCGATTTCGCGTTGACCCGCGGGACCGGGGAACCGTTGTACACCTTGGTCAACCCGGTCGACGACGCGTTGATGAAGATCACACACGTCCTGCGGGGCGAGGATCTGCTGCCCTCGACGCCTCGCCAGATCGCGCTGTACGAGGCGCTGATCCGCATCGGGATCGCCGAGCGCGTCCCGCAGTTCGCGCACCTGCCAACGGTATTGGGGGAGGGCACCAAGAAGCTGTCCAAGCGGGATCCCCAGTCGAACCTGTTCGCCCACCGCGACCGCGGCTTCATCCCCGAGGGGTTGCTCAATTACCTTGCGCTGCTGGGCTGGGCGATCGCCGATGATCACGACCTGTTCAGCCTCGACGAGATGGTGGCCGCCTTCGACGTGGTCGACGTCAACTCCAACCCGGCGCGGTTCGACCAGAAGAAGGCGGACGCCCTCAACGGCGAGCACATCCGGATGCTGGCGGTCGACGACTTCACCGCCCGGCTCCGCGATTACTTTGCGGCGCACGGCCACCGGGTGGGTCTCGACGAGGCCGATTTCGCCGTCGCCGCCGAACTGGTGCAGACCCGCATCGTGGTGCTCGGCGACGCCTGGGACCTGCTGAAGTTCCTCAACGACGACGAGTACTCGATCGACCCGAAGGCCGCCGGCAAGGAGCTGGGGCCCGACGGCGCTGCGGTGCTCGACGCCGCGCTGGCCGCGCTGGACGGCGTGGGCGAGTGGGCGGCGGCGGGCATCGAGGCCGTACTCAAGGCGGCCCTGATCGACACGCTGGGCCTCAAACCTCGCAAGGCATTCGGCCCGATCCGGGTCGCCGCCACGGGTACCACGATCAGCCCGCCGTTGTTCGAGTCGCTGGAGCTGCTGGGCCGCGACCGCAGCCTGCGGCGGCTTCGAGCCGCACGCGACACCATCGGATGACCGAGCCGGGACCGGGCATGCGCGAGGTCGTCGGAGTCTTTGATAGTCTGCTCTGCGGCTCGAGAAAGGCCGACGACGGCTGCGGCGCGGCCCGACGGACCCCCATCAGGGGGCGGCGGGGGCTCTGACCAGCGGTTTTAGGCAGCCGATGGGGTATGGTGTAATTGGCAACACAGCTGATTCTGGTTCAGCCATTCTAGGTTCGAGTCCTGGTACCCCAGCAAAATCGCTTCTGCGCAAGCGATTAGGTGCACTTCGGGGCGTGAGCTATGCTGGCTCTCCGGATCGTCTATGGATCGTGTCTGGCCCCGTCGTCTAGCGGCCTAGGACGCCGCCCTCTCACGGCGGTAGCGTGGGTTCGAATCCCATCGGGGCTACAAAGCAATCGCGCGGACCGGCGCTTACTGCCCGGTCCCCTTCGCCGCCGGGGCGGTGGATCCGCCCACCGGCATGGGCTGCAAACCGAGTTTGCGGTGATCCCACGAACGCGCCCGCCGCGCCACGATCCGCACACAGACCCGCTTGTTCATCATCTGCTCGACGAACGGCTTCATGTCGTCGGTGTAGGGCCCCGTGTAGCGCTCCCACACGCTGACGCCGACCCGGTGCGCCACGTCGGGGTCGTCGACGATCTCGGCGACGCCCTCGAAGGACACCCCGCGCAACGTGTCGTAGGTGTCGCCGTCCTCGATGAGGAAGCTCACCCGCGGGTCGCGGCCGAGGTTGACCGCCTTCTGCGACTTCGCCTTGGTCTCGAGCCAGATCTCACCGTCGACGACGGCGTACCACATCGCCGTAAGGTGCGGCTGACCGTCGGGGCCGACGGTGGCCAGCGTTCCGGTGCGGCTCTTCTCGACGAAATCGGCGACCTCGTCGGAGGACATCACGATGCTCGCGCGCTGATTGGTTCCCATGGCGGTCAGTCTGTCAGCCCCGGCGACGCGGTTGACCAGCGGGCGAGGAAAATCCGGCGCGTCGCGGCTAGAGGCGGCGGGTGAGCGCCTCGGCCGCCGACAACAGGTCGGCGGCCCAGCGCGCTCCTGGTCGCCGGCCGATTCGGTCGACGGGGCCGGACACCGAGATGGCGGCGATGACGGTGCCGCGACCGTCGCGCACCGGCGCCGACACGCTGGCCACCCCGGGCTCGCGTTCTGCCACGCTCTGCGCCCAGCCGCGGCGGCGCACCTCGGCCAGCGTTCGCTCAGTGAATTTCGCCGCGGGCAGAACGGCCTTCTGGGTGGCGGCGTCGCTATGGGCCAGAAGCACTTTGGCCCCCGACCCCGCCGTCATCGGCAGGCGCGCACCGACCGGAACCGTATCGCGAAGCCCCGCAGCGGGTTCCAGGGCCGCCACGCAGACCCGGTCGGTGCCCTCCCGGCGATAGAGCTGCACGCTTTCCCCGGTGGTCTCGCGCAGCAGCGGCAACACCGACGCGCTGGCGGCCAGCAGGGGGTCGTTGACGTGCGCCGCCAGTTCGGTGACCGCGGGTCCCAACCGCCAGCGCCCCTCGTCGTCGCGCGCCAGCAGGCGATGCACCTCCAGCGCCGCGGCCAGCCGGTAGGCGGTGGCCCTCGGCAGCGCGGTCCGTTCGCACAGTTCCGCCAACCCGCAGGGTGATTGGGCGACGGTGTGCAGAACACCGACCGCTTTGTCCAAGACGCCGATGCCGCTATGCTGTCTCACAAGGAGATACTAGCGTCTCGCATTCTGAGATCAACAGCCCATTCGGTCTGGCGAGCCGCTGGCGAGGTGAATAGAGGCGGTTGCGATGAATTCTGACGGCAGCTCGGCCCGCGGGCCGCGCACCCTGGCCGAAAAAGTCTGGGAGGACCACGTTGTGGCGGCGGGCGGGGACGCCGAGCCCGACCTGATCTACATCGACCTGCACCTGGTGCACGAGGTCACCAGCCCGCAGGCGTTCGACGGGCTGCGGTTGGCCGGGCGCCCGGTGCGGCGCCCGGACCTGACGCTGGCCACCGAGGACCACAACGTTCCCACCCTGGACATCGACAAACCCATCGCGGACCCGGTGTCGCGCACCCAGGTCGACACCCTGCGGCGGAACTGCGCCGAGTTCGGCGTGCGCCTCTACCCTATGGGCAACATCGAGCAGGGCATCGTGCACGTCGTCGGGCCGCAATTGGGCCTGACGCAACCGGGCATGACCGTCGTCTGTGGCGACAGCCACACGTCCACGCACGGCGCCTTCGGGGCGCTGGCGATGGGTATCGGCACCTCGGAGGTCGAGCACGTCTTGGCGACCCAGACGCTGCCGCTGCGCCGTTTCAAGACGATGGCGGTCAACGTCGACGGGGAACTGCCCGCCGGCGCGACGGCCAAGGACATCATCTTGGCGCTGATCGCCAAGATCGGCACGGGCGGCGGTCAGGGCCACGTCATCGAATATCGCGGCAGCGCCATCGAATCGCTGTCGATGGAGGGCCGCATGACGGTCTGCAACATGAGCATCGAGGCCGGCGCCCGCGCGGGCATGGTGGCCCCGGACGAGACCACCTACGCGTTCCTGCGCGGCCGGCCGCACGCGCCGACGGGCGCGCAGTGGGACGCGGCCATGGCGTACTGGCAGCAGTTGCATACCGATGCCGGCGCCGTTTTCGACACCGAGGTGTATCTGGACGCCGCCTCGCTGAGCCCCTTCGTGACGTGGGGCACCAACCCCGGCCAGGGCGTGCCGCTGTCCGCGGCCGTGCCGGATCCGGAGCTGATGGCCGACGACGGCGAGCGGCAGGCCGCCGAGAAAGCCTTGGCATACATGGGCCTTCAACCGGGTATGCCGATGCGAGACATTGCGGTCGACACCGTATTCGTGGGCTCGTGCACCAACGGCCGCATCGAGGATCTGCGGGTGGTCGCCGACGTGCTGCGCGGCCGCAAAATCGCGCCGGGCGTGCGGATGCTCGTCGTGCCCGGCTCCATGCGGGTGCGCGCTGAGGCCGAAGCCGAAGGTCTGGGCGAGGTTTTCACCGCCGCCGGCGCCGAATGGCGCCAGGCCGGCTGCTCGATGTGCTTGGGAATGAATCCCGATCAGCTCGCGCCGGGGGAGCGGTGCGCGGCCACGTCGAACCGCAACTTCGAAGGGCGCCAGGGCAAGGGCGGCCGCACGCACCTGGTTTCTCCGGCGGTGGCCGCCGCCACGGCGGTTCGCGGCACGCTTTCCGCTCCCGCTGATTTGAGCTGACGGATCGTCACGGAAGGAATGAGCATGGAAGCATTTGTGACCCACACCGGTATCGGTGTGCCGCTGCGCCGGTCCAATGTGGATACCGATCAGATCATTCCGGCGGTCTACCTGAAACGGGTGACCCGAACCGGATTTGAGGACGGGCTGTTCGCCAGCTGGCGGTCCGACCCGTCATTCATCCTCAACCTCAGTCCCTTTGACCGGGGGTCAGTGCTGGTGGCGGGGCCCGATTTCGGGACCGGCTCGTCGCGCGAGCACGCGGTGTGGGCGCTGATGGACTACGGCTTCCGGGTGGTCATCTCGTCTCGGTTCGGTGACATTTTCCGGGGCAACGCCGGCAAGGCGGGGCTGTTGGCCGCCGAAGTTTCTCAAGATGGTGTCGAACTTCTCTGGAAGCTGATCGAACAGAGCCCGGGCCTGGAAATCACTGCCAATCTTCAAGATCGAATTATCACCGCGGGAACGACGGTGCTGCCGTTCACGATTGACGACCACACCGCCTGGCGGCTGCTGGAAGGACTCGACGATATCGGCCTTACGCTGCGGAAACTCGACAAAATCGAGTCGTTCGAAGCGGCGTATCCGGACTGGAAACCGCGCACCGTGCCCAGCGCCTAACCGCCCGGCGGGGGCAAAAATATCGGTTGCCTCGCCTGACTAACCGACGCGCTTTTCGGGTCCCTCCACCGGTCAAGGGCGGCAACCGGATTGCGAAAACGAAGCCCGCATTGCTCTGAAATTGCGCGTGGCTCTTGGAAATTTGCTGGGTGAGGGTTTACCGTGTCCACTAGTCGGTTCAAAATCGAGGACCACTAGCGTCGGAGGGATTGATGAATAAGGCAGAGCTCATTGATGTGCTCACACAGAAGTTGAACACGGACCGTCGGCAGGCGACCGCTGCGGTCGAGAACGTTGTCGACACCATTGTGCGTGCGGTACACAAGGGCGACAGCGTCACCATTACCGGCTTCGGTGTGTTCGAGCAGCGGCGCCGCGCGGCGCGCGTCGCCCGGAATCCGCGGACCGGTGAAACGGTGAAGGTAAGGCCGACGTCCGTCCCGGCGTTCCGTCCCGGCGCGCAATTCAAAGCGGTTGTCTCTGGCGCACAGCGCCTCCCGTCGGAAGGCCCCGCCGTCAAGCGTGGCGTGGTGGCGACCGGCGCGGCCAAGAAGACCGCCGCCAAGAAGGCGCCGGCGAAGAAGACCACCAGCACCGCCGCCGCCAAGAAGACCGCGACCAAGGCTCCGGCCAAGAAGGCCGCAACCAAGGCTCCGGCCAAGAAGACGGCGACCAAGGCCACCCCGGCCAAGAAGACCGTGACCAAGGCCACCCCGGCCAAGAAGACGGCGACCAAGGCCGCCCCGGCCAAGAAGACCGCGACCAAGGCCCCGGCGAAGAAGACGGCGACCAAGGCTGCAACCAAGGCTCCGGCCAAGAAGGCTCCCGCCAAGAAGACCGCCGCCACGACCACGCGTCGTGGCCGCAAGTAGCGCGGGCGAATAACCAGACGCGAATACCCTTCGGGCGGCAGTGGTGCCCCCGAAGGGTATTCGTGTGTGCAGCCAGCACGTTGGCGGCCGATGCGCCGCCGAGGTGAAGCCGGGCCCTAAGCCCGCACGTTGGCGGCCAGCGCCCCGCCGATGTGGTCCGCCGCCACCAGGCGGCCGCCGGACAGCGACAGCACCCAGGTGCTGCCCTTGTGGTTGCGGGCCTTGTCGGGGCGCACGCCGTCGCGTTCGCACCACCACTCGATAAGGTTTGGGATCACCTTGCCCTGCGAGCAGACCACCGGCGTGCCTGCTGTCTCAGCGATTTCCAGCATCCGGTGTCGCGCGCGTTTCGGGCTTTTCGCGTACGCCTCCTCGGTGAGGGCGGGCTCGTTGTGCACCGTCACGCCCAGCTCCTCCGCGAGCGGCTCCACGGTCTGGTGGCAGCGGACCCGGTCCGCCGCGTAGACCTCGCTGGCGCCGAACGACAGCAGTTGCGCCACCAGCGCCTCGGCCTGCGCGCGCCCCCGCTTGTCCAGCGGTCGCTTGGCGTCGTCGCCGGAAAAGCGTGACTTGCGGCCGGCCGTCGCGTGCCGGACCACCAGCACGGTGCGCGTGTCGGCGGGCTTTTTGCCGAACTGCCGCAACAACTTTCGGTCGTGCGAATAGGTCAGTTTGCCCAGCGCGTCGTCGACCGGCAGCCAGACCAACTCGTCGACTTCCTTGTTCGGCGTGAACTCTCCGCCGGCGCTGCGCGCCGCCCAGTAATAGACCTTCTTGACGCCCTGATCGATCGGGTAGCTCACCTTGTCCAGGCGCCGGCCCAGGATGGCGTGCTGGCCGGTCTCTTCCAGCACCTCGCGCACCGCGGCCACCGGGGCGGTCTCGCCCGGGTCCACCTTGCCCTTGGGCAGCGACCAGTCGTCGTAGCGCGGCCGGTGGATCACGGCGAACTCGAGGTCGGCTTCGGTCGTCGCGTCACCGGCCGGCCGCCACAACACCGCGCCCGCGGCGTAGACGATCCGGCTTCCCGAGCGCCGCGCGGCGGACGAGTTCTGAGACGGCACCTCAACTCCTGCAGATCAATTCGGTTCCGGCCGCACGCACAATCGTGGTGCGGCCAAAAGGCCTCCCGAAAACACCACGCAGCGCTAGGGAGTGCGGTGCCGCTCCATCAAAGATACTTGGTGATCCCGCACCGAATGACCCGCCTGCGGCGACGCGATCCACTGGCCGTCGGGACCGAGCTCCCAGCACCGCGTCGAGGGATCGAGGGCGGACTCGAACAAGTCGTTCAGGTAGGGCGTCAGCCGCGGATCCTTGACCTGAACCAGCGCCTCGACGCGACGGTCGAGGTTGCGGTGCATCATGTCGGCGCTACCGATCCAGAATTCGTTCTGGCATGTGAAATGCATGATCCGCGAGTGTTCCAGGAAGCGGCCGAGAATCGAGCGGACCGCGATGTTCTCCGAGAAGCCTTCCGCGCCGGGGCGCAGCGCGCAGATGCCGCGGACCACCACCTCGACCCGCACGCCGGCGCGCGAGGCGCGGTACAGCGCGTCGATCACCTGCTCGTCGACGAGGGCGTTCATCTTCATCCGGATCCGTCCGCCGCCGTGCTCGCCGTGGGCGGCGATCTCACGCTCGACGCGTTCGATGATGCCGGTGCGGATGCCGTGCGGCGCCACCAACAGATTCCGGTACGCCACCTTGCGCGAATAGCCGGTCAGCGAATTGAACAGGTCCGTCAGGTCCGCACCGATCTCGGGCGAGGCGGTGAGCAGGCCGACGTCCTCGTAAAGCCGCGCCGTCTTGCCGTTGTAGTTACCCGTCCCGATGTGGCAGTAGCGCCGGATGGCCGACCCTTCGCGGCGCACTACGAGGCAGGTCTTGCAGTGCGTCTTGAGGCCGACATAGCCGTAAACGACGTGCACGCCCGCCTGCTCCAGCGTGCGGGCCCACCGGATGTTGGCCTGCTCGTCGAAGCGCGCCTTGATCTCCACCAGGGCCACGACCTGCTTGCCCGCCTCGGCGGCGGCAATGAGCGCCCGCACGATCGGCGAATCACCGGACGTGCGGTACAGCGTCTGCTTGATCGCCAGCACGTTGGGATCGGCGGCGGCCAGCTCGATGAAGCGCTGCACGCTGGTGGAGAACGATTCGTACGGATGATGCAGTAGCACATCGCCTTCGCGCAGCGTCGCGAAGATGCTCCGCGGAGTCTCCCGGTCGACGAACGCGGGACTGGTCGCCGGGACGAAGGCCGGGTCCTTCAGCGCGGGCCGGTCGACGCCGTAGATCTGCCACAGCGACGACAGGTCCAACAACCCCGGCACCTCGATGACGTCGCCGGGGTGCACGTCGAGTTCGCGCAGCAGCAACTCGAGCATGTTCTCGGTCATGTCGTCGGCGATCTCGAGCCGCACCGGCGAGCCGAATCGCCTGCGCGCCAACTCCCTTTCCAGCGCCTGCAACAGGTCCTCGTCGCGGTCCTCTTCGACCTCGTAGTCGGCGTTGCGGGTGATGCGGAACGCGTGGTGCTCGACGACCTCCATGCCCGGGAACAGATCCGGCAGGAACGCCGCGATGAGCTCCTCCATCGGCAGGTACCGGATGATGGTCGGCCCTTCACCGTCCTCGGACTGGTTCGTGAGCTCGACGAAACGATCGACGTTGTTGGGCACCTTCACCCGGGCGAAGTGCTGGCTGCCGTCCTCGGGCTGCCGCACCGTCACGGCGAGGTTGAGGCTCAAGCCGCTGACGAACGGGAAGGGGTGCGCGGGGTCGACGGCCAGCGGCGTCAACACCGGGAAGACCTGTTCGATGAAGTACCGGGAGAGTTCGTCGCGCTCGTCGTCGTTGAGGTCGGTCCACGTGACGATGTGGATGCCCTCTTCGGCCAGCGCCGGACGGACGGAGTCGAGGAACACCCGGCCGTGCCGCGTGGCGATGTGCTGTGTCTGCTCACCGATGAGGGCCAGCTGCTCGCGCGGGGTCAGGCCGTCGGCGGACCGCACCGACAACCCCATCTCGTCGCGGCGCTTGAGCCCGGCGACGCGCACCATGTAGAACTCGTCGAGATTGGAGGCGAAGATCGCCAAGAACTTGGCCCGCTCCAGCAGCGGCAGCGAGTTGTCGTCGGCGAGCGCCAGCACGCGGGCGTTGAAGTCCAGCCAGCTCAATTCCCGGTTCAGGTAACGGTCTTCCGGCAGGTCGGTGAGCGCGGCCGGGGTGGCGGCCGGTGGTGCGCCGACGGCCGAGTCGCCTGCATGCCACACGTTCTCTTCGGGTCGCGCCTGCGCTTCGGTTTCAGTCACCCTGCGATCGTTGCAGATGACGCGGCGGCCCTGCTAGCTCACGGCGGACATCCATTCGCCGTTGGGCCGACGTTCACCGGCAAGACAGCTTGCCTCGCGTCGCCGCGCTCAGTGCCGCGCGACGGCCCGCGCGGTCGCCGCGCCCACGCCCAGGCGGCGCGCGGCCGCCAGGTCGGCCGAGGTGTCGACGTCGCAGCGCAGCCCGGGCCAGGCGCCGGTCAGCTCGATGGCGCCCGAACGGCGGTGCCGTGCCGCCGAATCCGCGCCGAACCGGGGATCCAGCGGGCCGCCGAACGCGAACAGCGCCGCGGTTCCCGTGGCCGTCCGGTCGGCGACGAAGCTGCGCCGGTGGTGGCGCGCGGCGGCGATCGCCTCGCCCAGCTCCTGGGACTGCAACGCGGGTAAATCCCCTTGCAGCGCAACGATATTGGCATAAGAGCCGCGCAGCGCGCTCTCCGCACTGGTGAGCGCGTTGTTCAGCGGGTCGGGATGCCCGGCGGGCGTCGGGTCGGCCAGCACCGCGGCGCCCAGCTCGGTGGCCGCGGCGGCCGCGGCGTCGTCGGGGGTGATGACGGTGATCGAGCCGACCCCGCGCGCGCCCCGCGCGGCGGTGACGGTGTCGATCAGCATGGCCAGCACGACAGCCTCGCGGGCGGGTGCCGGGAACACCGGGGCCAGCCGGGTCTTGGCCGCGGACAACCGCTTGACGGCGATGACGAGGGCGACATCTCGGGTGCCCGCTTCGGGGCCGTGTCCCGCGCCGTCGGTGCGCGTGCCGCTCATGCACGTCATCCTGCCAGCGGCGCCGCGCGCGCGAACCGCGCCCCGCGCACTCGCGTGACGGCCCCGTCGGCGCTGATCTAGGGTGTAGCGGCCGCACGTGCCGCGTGCGGATTTCGGCCGACGACCGGGGGTGCTGGATGACGAGTTCGCGAGGCGCCGTCGCGGTCATGGGTGCCGGGGCGTGGGGCACGGCGCTGGCCAAGGTGCTCGCCGACGCGGGCGGCCCAGAGACCGGGGTGAAGCTGTGGGCACGCCGCGCCGACATCGCCGAGCGCATCAACGAGACCCGATACAACCCGGACTATCTGCCGGGCACGCCGCTGCCGGCGGGCATCCGCGCCACCGCCGACCCCGAGGAGGCCCTGGCCGGCGCCACCACCGTGTTGTTGGGCGTGCCGGCGCAGACGCTGCGGGGCAACCTGGAGGGCTGGGCACCGCTACTGCGCGACGGCGCGACGCTGGTGAGCCTGGCCAAGGGCATCGAGCTGGGCACCCTGATGCGGATGAGCCAGGTCATCGTATCGGTGACCGGCGTCGACCCCGGGCACGTGGCGGTGATCTCGGGGCCCAACCTGGCCAGCGAGATCGCCCTGTGCCAGCCGGCGGCGACGGTGGTGGCGTCCAACGACTCCGGGCGGGCGGTTGCCCTGCAGCGGATGCTCAACAGCGGTTACTTCCGCCCGTACACCAACAGCGACGTCGTGGGCACCGAGATCGGCGGGGCGTGCAAGAACGTCATCGCGCTGGCCTGCGGCATGGCGGTGGGGGTGGGCCTCGGCGAGAACACCGCCGCGGCGATCATCACCCGCGGCCTCGCGGAGATCATGCGGCTGGGGATCGCGCTGGGCGCCAAGGGCGCGACCCTGGCCGGGCTGGCCGGCGTGGGGGACCTGGTGGCCACCTGCACGTCGCCGCACTCGCGCAACCGCTCGTTCGGTGAGCGGCTCGGGCGGGGCGAGACCGTCGGCTCGATCCTGCGGGGCAGCCCCGACGGCGGCGACGGGCACGTCGTCGAGGGCGTGACGTCGTGCGAGTCGGTGCTGGCGCTGGCGTCCAGTTACGACGTCGAGATGCCGCTCACCGACGCCGTGCACCGGGTCTGCCACAAGGGGTTGTCGGTGGACGAGGCGATGGCGCTGCTGCTGGGCCGCAGCACCAAGCCGGAATGACTGACCCGGTAGCCTCTTGACATTGTGACTGCCAGCGACCGGCCGACGCCGCGCCCGGGGACCCCGGGTGAGCGGGTGCGCGTCGCCGTCGTCTTCGGGGGCCGCAGCAACGAGCACGCCATCTCGTGTGTGTCCGCGGGCAGCATCCTGCGCAACCTCGATCCGGAGCGGTTCGACGTGGTCCCGATCGGCATCACCCCGCAGGGGTCGTGGGTGCTCACCGACGGTGACCCGGCGGCGCTGGCGATCACCGATCGGCGGCTGCCCGAGGTGAGTTCCGACTCGGGCACCGAGCTGGCGTTGCCCGCCGACCCGCGGCGCAGCGGCCAACTGGTCTCGCTGAGCGGCGGCGCCGGCGAGGTGCTGGCGTCGGTCGACGTGGTGTTCCCGGTGCTGCACGGCCCCTATGGGGAGGACGGCACCGTGCAGGGCCTGCTCGAACTGGCCGGGGTGCCCTACGTCGGCGCCGGCGTGCTGGCCAGCGCCGCCGGCATGGACAAGGAGTTCACCAAGAAGCTGTTCGCCGCCGAGGGGTTGCCCGTGGGCCCGTACGCGGTGCTGCGCCCGACGCGGGCCACGCTGCGGGCCGAGGAGCGCGAGCGGCTGGGATTGCCGGTCTTCGTTAAGCCGGCCCGCGGCGGCTCGTCGATCGGCGTCAGCCGGGTCACCGGCTGGGACCAGCTCGACGATGCCATCACCCACGCGCGGCGGCACGACCCCAAGGTCATCGTCGAGGCGGCGATCGTCGGCCGCGAGCTGGAGTGCGGCGTCCTCGAAATGCCCGACGGCGCAATCGAAGCCAGCACGGTGGGGGAAATCCGGGTGGCCGGCGTCCGCGGCCGCGAGGACTCGTTCTACGACTTCGCGACCAAATACCTCGACGACGCAGCCGAATTGGACGTCCCGGCCAAGGTGGACGACGATATAGCCGCCAGCGTGCGGCAACTCGCGATCCGCGCGTTCACGGCGGTCGACTGCCAGGGGCTGGCCCGCGTCGACTTCTTCCTCACCGAGGACGGGCCCGTCCTCAACGAGATCAACACGATGCCCGGCTTCACCACGATCTCGATGTACCCCCGCATGTGGGCGGCCAGCGGTGTCGACTATCCCACGCTGCTGGCGACCATGGTGGAGACGGCGCTGGCGCGCGGGGTGGGGCTGCGCTAGCTAGCCGCTCAGCGCGCCGGGGCCGGGTTGATCGGCACGGCGGCGATGCTGTGGTCGATCACCTCGGAGAGCTGCTGAATGGGCGTGGGGCCCGAGCCCGACGGCAGGGTGAGCGCCACGTACACCGGGCGATCCACCGTGTACCAGGTGGCCCTGCCGACGTCACCGGCGGATTGCTGTTCGGAACGCACCTGGAACCACTGCACCCGGTCGACGACCTGGATCGGGGAGCCGACCACAAATTCGGCCGGGCGCTCGAGCCCGCAGCGCAGCACCACGGGGTCACGGTCCTGGCCCGCCCGCCAGGCGGCCACGCCGTGCGGCGCGGGCTGGGCGACGGCCGCGCGCTGGTAGTCGCCGAGCCGTTGCGGCAGCGCCCCGGTCAGCGCCTGGCAGGCGGCGTCGTCGGCCTGCGGCGCCGGGACGTCGGCCACGGCGACCGGCTGCGGGGGCGCCTCCCGGGTCGCCGCGACGGCCAGCACGACACCGACGGCGACGAGGGCCAGCACCACCGCGGCGATGATGGCCGCGCGGGGCGGCCCCGCGTCGGCGTCCGAATCGCCCATCACCGCCCTCCCGTTCGCGCGACCGTCTTCTAGACTGGCGCGGTCCGCCCGTATCGGCAGGGGTCCAACGTACCGCAGGCCGGGCGGGCGGCCGCGCCCCGCGACGGGCTCGACGGGCTCGAAGGAGGTGGCGTGCAGGACGACTCGGGCGACGCGCCGACCCTGCGGCAGGCCGGCGAGTTCGGCGTCATCGAGGGGCTGGTGCGGGGCCGCCGCCAGCCGCCCGCCGTGCTGCTCGGGCCGGGCGACGACGCGGCGCTGGTGTCCGCCGGTGCCGGCCGGGTCCTGGTGTCGACCGACATGCTGGTGCAGGACCGGCATTTCCGGCTGGACTGGTCGGCGCCCCACGACGTCGGCCGCAAGGCCATCGCCCAGAACGCCGCTGACATCGAGGCGATGGGCGGGCGCCCAACGGCCTTCGTGGTCGGCTTCGGCGCGCCCGGCGACACGGCGGTGGCCGACGTCGACGCCCTGGTCGACGGCATGTGGGACGAGGCGCAGCGGGTGGGCGCCGGCATCGCCGGCGGGGACCTGGTCGGCTGCCCGCAGTGGGTGGTCGCGGTGACGGTGCTCGGCGAGCTGGACGGCCGCGCGCCGGTGCCGCGCTCGGGCGCGACGGACGGTTCTGTGCTCGCCGTCGCCGGCGAGCTGGGCCGCTCGGCGGCCGGATTCGCGTTGTGGGACAACGGTATCGATGGTATCGAGGGTATCGATGGCTTCGAGGAGTTACGCCGCCGGCACCTGGTGCCCGAGCCGCCCTACGGTCAGGGCGCGGTGGCGGCGGCCGCGGGCGCGCAGGCGATGATCGACGTCTCCGACGGCCTGGTCGCCGACCTGCGGCACGTCGCCGAGGCGTCCGGCGTGGCGCTGCACCTGTCGACGGCGGCGCTGGCCGCCGACCGGGAGGCCGTTGCCGCGGCCGCGGCCGCGACCGGCGCCGACCCGTGGGCGTGGGTGCTGGGCGGCGGCGAGGACCACGCGCTGGTGGCGTGTTTCGCCGGCGCCGCGCCGCCCGGCTGGCGCGAGATCGGGCGGGTCGTCGACGGGCCGGCGGGCGTGCTGGTCGACGACCGGGAGTGGGACGGATACGCCGGCTGGCAGTCCTACCAGTAGGGTGGCGCGGTGATTGTCACCCCGATCGAGGCGGGGCCGCGGTGACGGCCCGGCCGCTGGACGAACTCGTCGAGCGGGGCTGGGCGGCGGCGCTGGCGCCGGTGGCCGACCAGGTGGCCCAGCTGGGACAGTTTCTGCGCGCCGAGGTCGCGGCCGGGCGCCGCTACCTGCCGGCGGGCCCGAACGTGTTGCGCGCGTTCACCTTTCCCTTCGACGAGGTCCGGGTGTTGATCGTGGGCCAGGACCCGTACCCCACGCCGGGACACGCGGTGGGGCTGAGTTTCTCGGTGGCGCCGGAGGTGCGGCCCGTGCCCCGCAGCCTGGCCAACATCTTCACCGAGTACACCGCCGACCTGGGTCACCCGACGCCGTCGAGCGGCGACCTGACGCCCTGGGCGCAGCGCGGCGTGCTGCTGCTCAACAGGGTGCTCACGGTGCGGCCGAGCGCGCCCGCCTCGCACCGCGGCAAGGGCTGGGAGGCGGTCACCGAGTGCGCCATCCGCGCCCTGACCGCCCGCTCGCAGCCGCTGGTGGCGATCCTGTGGGGCCGCGACGCGTCCACCCTGAAACCGATTCTGGCCGAGGGGAATTGCGTGGCGATCGAGTCACCCCACCCGTCGCCGCTGTCGGCGTCGCGCGGGTTCTTCGGGTCGCGCCCGTTCAGCCGGGCCAACCAGTTGCTGACCGAGCTGGGCGCGGAGCCGATCGATTGGCGGCTGCCCTGACGGCTAGCCGCCCTCGAAGTTCACGTTCTTGGTGACGGTTTCCCATTCGTCGATGGACGCCGAGAGCGCGGCGATCTTGTCGCGCATCGCCTTGAGCACGTCGCGTCCCAGCAGCAGCCGCAGCGGCGGCTCGTCGAGAGTGGTCACCAGCAGCACCGCCTCGGCCACCTTGCGCGGGTCGCCGGGCAGGTGGTCGGCGAACTGCTTGATCAGGTCCTTGCGCGCCTTGACGTCGGCGTAGTCGGCGATCGGGGTGCCGGACTCCTTCATGGACCTGCTGGCCCAATCGGTGCGAAAGGCGCCCGGCTCGATCGCGGTGACCTTGATGCCCAGCGGGCGCACCTCGGCGGCCAGCGCCTCGGACACCGCCTCCAGCGCGAACTTGGTCGAGGAGTAGTACGCGTTGGGCGGGTTGGCCACCAGTCCCGTCATCGACGAGATGTTGACGATGTGCCCCGAGCCGCGGGCGCGCATGGCGGGCAGCACCGCCTTGATCATGTCGACGGCACCGAAGTAGTTGACGTCGAACAGCTTTCGAACCTCGGCGTCTTCGCCTTCCTCGACGGCCGACAGGTAGCCGTGGCCGGCGTTGTTGACCAGGACGTCGATGCCGCCGTACGCCTGCTCGGCCGCCGCGACGGCGCCGGCGATCTGGCCGGCATCGGTGACGTCGAGCGCCACCGCGACCGCCCGGTCACCGAACTCGTCGACGAAGTCGCGTACCGCCTCGGCCCGCCGCGCGGTGACCACCACGCTGTGCCCGGCTTGCAATGCGGCGCGGGCGAGTTCGCGGCCGAAGCCGGTCGAGCAGCCGGTGATGAGCCATCGCGACATCTCAGGCCGTCCCTTCCGGCAGGCGCCGCAGATACGCCGCTCGGCGCTCGGCCAGTTCGGTCGCCCGTTGCTGCGCGGTCACCCGCGGCAGGTGCGGGACCTCGGCGTCGAGCCGGTCCAGCTTGACCACCCGGCCGCGCGCGCCCAGGCCCTCGCGCGGGCCCGCCTCGCCGAACTCGGCCATTCGCAGCGTCAAGATGGCTTCCCGCAGGCCGTCGGAGTCGATCCAATTCGCGACGCCGGGATCGGTCGGCGAGATCACGTAGGTGTAGGTGCCGTCGTCGCCCCGCACCGATTGCGCCTTGTTGAGGCTGCCGGTGCGGTCGACGATGTCCAGCGTGGTGCCCCAGACGTTGCTCAGCGGGACGGTGAAGTATTCGGCGCCCCCGTCGTCGAGGTCCACCACGAACGCCTCGTCGGGTTCGAGGTCGACGCGCCCCAACACGTACACCTGGTTGCGCATGGCGCCGACCTTGTCCGCCGACCAGGCGAGGTCGAAATGGTTGGCCGGCATCTTGTAGACGCCGTGGCTGAGTTTGCCGGTGAAGTCCGCGAAGTACGCCATCATGGCCGCGGTCGCCTCGGCCTGCTCGTCGCGGGTGCGGGCGGGGGTCGCCGGCGCCCCGCCGAGCCGCCGTACCTCGATGTGATTGGCGTCGTCACGGCCCCAGTCCAGCAGGACGTCGCGGATGTAGAACTCGTGGGCCTGAGCCGTGGTCTGTACGTGGTTGGGCCGGCCGTTGGCGGGATCGGCGTCGACGGTGATCGTGTAACCGCCGTCGGAGTCCACCGCCATGGTGCGCCCGTTGAGCACGGCGACGGTGCCCATGTGCGCGTCCCAGAGCGTGAAGTAGTTCTCGGTCATGCGATGCTCGCCGACGCGGCCGTGGATCTCGTAGCGTTCGTCGCCCGAAATCGGGATCACCCGGTAGACGCTGTCGGGATTGTCGATGCCCCAACGTGATCCGGGGATGCGCCGGCCGTTCACCGGGTGCGCCAGCCGGGTGATGCAGCTCACCTTCGGTCGCAACTTGTCCTGGTTGGACGACCAGATCGCCGCCGAGAACATCACCTCGGCGAATGCGTCGTCGAACCGCTCGCGCATGGCGTCGGAAGCCTTCGCGCGGCCCAGCCACCGTTCCGCCACATCGCGGTACGCCGCCTTGACGGTGGGATGCTCGATCAGATCGAGGGCGGCCAGTTCCTGCTCGTGCTGGGACGCCGTCGCGACCGGGTCGTCAGGCATGCGCTGTTCCTCCGATGTATCGTTCGAAACGCTTGTTGTACAACGAGAATCGTTCGTCGACCTGCTCGGGCCGCAGGCCGTGGTGCGCCAGGTCGTAGGGCGGGCGGGGCGCCTCGCGGGGCCGCTCGCGCAGCCAGCGCCGCATCGCGGCCTCCGCCTGTTCGGTCAGGGCCAGCCCGACCGCGGCGTAGACCCGGGCCACCTGCCCGAGGGGGTCGGCCACCGCCTCGTCGAAACCGAGGTCGGTGACCCGGGTTTCGTCGTCTGCCCAGGCGTCGCGCACGGCCATCGCCCGGTCGTTGGTCCAGCCCATCCGCGCCAGCCATTGCGCGCCCACCCGATGCCGGTCCACCGAATCGGCGTTCATGGCGTGCAGCGTGGCGTTCAGGCTCGCCCCGGAGGCGATGGTGGTGCGCGGGTCGCGGTGCATGTGCACCAGGTGCAGGTCGGGGAACTGCGCGCGCAGCAGGTCCAAATAGCCCAGGTGGGCCGGCGATTTCAGGACCCAGCGGCCGATTGGCGCGCCGCGTTGCCGCTTCTGCCACTGCAGGAACTGCAGCATCCGGTGCAGGTAGGCGTAGGCGGGGGAGAAGTCCTGCGCGTCGAGCCAGGCGCGGTAGCGGGGCAGGTGCGCGCCGGATTCGGGCACGTGCGACAAGAATGCGTCGGCGAGGAAGACGATCTCCTCCTCGGCCTCTCGCGCGTACATCGGGTGGATGGCGAACAACTCCGGGGCCAGCTCGCGCGACTTGGCTTCCCGCGCTTCGCTGATGGCGATGCGCGGGTCGGGGGCGTCGGTGAATCGATAGTCCAGGCGCGGCGCGACCTCGACGACCTCCCAGCCGTACGTGCACACCAGGCGGGCGTCGGCGGCCAGCAGCCGTTGTAGCAGCGTGGTGCCGCTGCGCATCATCCCGACGACGACGATCGGCGCGGTGATCCGCTCGTCGAGGATCTCGGGGTGCCGACGGATCCACTCCTGCGCGCGCAGCCGCATGCGCAGGCTGTGCACCAGCCCCGAGCGCAAGATGTGCACGCCTTGGGCATTGAGGCCGCTGAGGTCGGCGCGCGCGTAGTCGTCCAGCAGAACCCGCAGCGGGCCCTCGAAATCGCCTGGGCCCCAATCGGTCAAGCCCTCCTTGCGCTGGGCGTCGGCCAGCACGGCGGCGGGTTCGAAGGCCGCCTCGGCGGCGCTCGCGGGGGCCACGCGCGTCTAAAACTTCAGATGCTGACTGACGTCGCCGACCTGGTCGACGAACATGGTGCGGCTGTCGAACCACCAGGCGCCGTCCACCCGGTGGAAGGTGTCGTGGTAATGCCCGGTGACGATGATCTGCAGCGGCAGCGTCGGGGTGGCTTGGGTGACGCAGTAGTACGACGTGCTGCGCGCGGTGCCCGCCGCCTCGTCGATGTCCAGCTGCACGTTGGTGGTGTTGTGCTTGGTCTTCGGGGTGCCGTCCTCGTAGAGGCGGGTGGCCATGTCGTACATCTCGCGCACCCGCGCCGGGCCGGCGAACACCGTCTCGGGCGGCCCGTCCGCCACGCCGCAGATGCGGCCGTGCGTGAACAGTGCGGCCACTCCGTCGAGGTCACCGCCGTCGAGTCGTTCGGCGTAGCGGTAGATCAGGTTGGTGATTTCGCGCGCGCTGTCACTCATGCCCAAGCCATCTCCTCTGCCCGCTGCGGTGCGGTGTGCAGACCATGTTGGCAGAACAGCCCCAACTTACATAGAACCGCCCATTACTCTTAGTCGCCGTGACGTTACCTTGGACGCCGAGCCGGCTCGGCAACTTGACCGGCAAACGAGTCATCGTGACCGGGGCGACGAACGGCGTCGGCCTCGGCACCGCCCGAGCCCTGGCCAAGGCGGGGGCCCACGTGATCATGGCGGTGCGCAACACCGAGCTGGGCCGGCAACGTGCGGCGGAGATCGCCGCGATCGGCGGCGCCGCCCCGTCGGTGGCCAAGCTCGACCTCGCCGACCTGGAGTCGGTGCGTGCCTTCCCCGCCCAGATCGACGAGCCGGTGGACATCCTGATCAACAACGCCGGGGCGCTCACCGACCGGCGCACGGAAACGGTCGACGGGTTCGAGATGACCCTGGGCACCAACCTGCTGGGGCCGTTCGCGCTCACCAACCTGTTGCTGCCCAAGGTGCGCCGCCAGATCATCAACGTCGGCTCCGACGCGCACAAGTCGGCGACGCTGCGGCTCGACGATCTGCACCTGCGCCGGCACAAGTGGACCCGGCTGGGCGCCTACGCGCAGTCCAAGCTCACGGTCATGCTGTGGGGGCTGGACCTGGACCGCCGGCTGCGCGAGGCCCGGTCGCCGCTGGTCACCCAGCTCACCCATCCCGGCTGGGTGGCCTCCAACCTGTCGAACGTGGGCGATTCACGCCTGCAGTCGCTGGCGCATCGGGGCGTCAAGGTGGTGGCCGACCGGTTGGCCAACGACATCGACGAGGGCGCGGCACCCACCCTGTACTGCATCAGCGAGCCGGTGTCGCCCGGCGCGTTCGTCGGCGTGACCGGCAGGTTCGGCCTGCGTGGCGGGCCGGTGCTGATCGGGCGCTCGGTGGTGGCCTGCGACTACGAGACGGCCGCGCGCCTGGTGGACTTCGCCGAGCGCGAGACCGGCACGAAGGTGCAGGTGTAGCCGTGGGTGAGTTCGACAACACGGTCGCCGTCATCACCGGCGCGGCGCGCGGCCAGGGCCGCAGCCACGCCGTCGCGCTGGCCGAGCAGGGTGCCGACATCATCGCGGTCGACATCTGTTCCGACGTGGCGGCGATCCCGTACGCGCTGGGCACCAGGGCCGACCTCGACGAGACCGTGCGCCTCGTCGCCGCGGCGGGCCGCACGGCGGTCCCCGTCGTCGCCGACGTCCGGGACCTGGCGCAGCTGACGGCGGGGGTGCGGGCGGGCATCGACGCACTGGGCGACGTCGACATCGTGGTCGCCAACGCCGGGGTGGTGGCGATCGGCGACCCGGACGCCGGTTCCGAGCCGGTGTTCAACACGATCGTCGACACCAACCTCAAGGGCGTGTGGCACACGCTGCTGGCCACGGTGCCCTCGATCGTCGCCAAGGGCCGCGGCGGATCGGTGGTGCTGGTCAGCTCGTCGCAGGGCCTCACCGGCCGCGGCGGCGACGGCAGCGCCGCGATGTTCGCCTACGCCGCGTCCAAGCACGGCGTCGTCGGCTTGATGCGCTCGGCGGCCAACGCCTATGCGCCGCACAAGATTCGGGTGAACTCGGTGCACCCCAGCGGCGTGGCGACGCCGATGATCCTCAACGACTTCGTGGTAAATCGGATGCTGGAGAACCCGAATCCGGCCGTCTCGCAGATGCTGCTGCCCGACGTGCCGCTGGTCGAGGCCCAGGACGTCACCGAGGCGGTGCTGTGGCTGGCCGGCCCGCGTTCGCGCTACGTGACCGGGGTGTCGCTGCCGGTGGACGCCGGCCACGTCGTCATGTGACGGGTCGGGACTAGCCGCGGACGACCTTGCCGGCCTTGATGCAGGACGTGCACGCGTTGAGGCGCTGCTTGTTGCCGCCCGGCCGCGTCACGACGTGCACGGTCTGGACGTTCGGGTCCCACCGGCGGCTGGTGCGGCGGTGGGAGTGCGACACCGACTTACCGAAGCCGGGGCCCTTCCCGCAGATGTCGCACACAGCGGCCATGGTTCAAGCTCCTCAAATCTCGGGGGTCCGGCGCGCGGGACACATCTAGCGGCCGGGACGGCCCGGGTTCGCCCGGGCCCAATCAGGATACCGACTGTCGCGGCAACCACCAAAACGGTCACCGCCCCCGTCGCCGCCGCTGGCTAGGCTCAATGGGCGGCGCGCCGCGCCGGAAGGGTGGTGGTCGAGGTGGGCCGGACCGGGTGGCGCCGGGCTACGCTGGCGCGCACCGGGGGCCGCGTCGGGAGGCTTGAGGAGGTGGGTCGGGTGGGCACTTCGCGCGCGACGGCGTCTGCCGCGCAGGGCCGCCTGCTGGACGCGGTCACGCTGCGTGACTGGGCGCACACCGCCGTCTCCGACCTGATCACCCACATCGACGAGATCAACCGCCTGAACGTCTTCCCGATCGCCGACTCCGACACCGGCGCGAACATGCTGTTCACCATGCGCTCGGCCCTGGCCGAGGTGCAAGCCGAGGTCAAGCCCGGGTCCGAGGCCGGCCCGCGGTGCGCCGCCCGCGCGGCGGCGGCGCTGTCGACCGGCGCCCTCAACGGCGCCCGCGGCAACTCCGGGGTCATCCTGTCGCAGATCCTGCGCGGCATCGCCGACGTCACCGCCACCGTCGCGGCCGACGCCGGCGGGCGACTGACCCACATCGACGCCGACGTCCTGGGGGCCGCGCTGCAGCGCGGGGTGGAACTGGTGATCGCCTCGATGGGCGGCGAGGAGATCCCGGGGACCATCGTGTCGGTGCTGCGGGCGGCCGCCCGCGCCGTGCAGGACTGCGCGCGGGGCGGGGACGGGCTGCCCGCTGCGCTCGTCGCCGCGGGCGACGCCGCGGTGGTCGCGCTGGAGAAGACACCCGAGCAGCTCGAGGTGCTGGCCGACGCCGGCGCGGTGGACGCGGGGGGCCGCGGTCTGCTGGTGCTGCTGGACGCGCTGCGGTCGACGGTCGCGGGGCCGGCGCCGGTCCGCACGGTCTACGAGCCGTCGCCGCGGGAGCCCCAGCCCGCCACCGCCGAGCGCCCCACCCCGCAGTTCGAGGTGATGTACCTGCTGGACGGCTGCGCGGCCGACGCGGCCGACGCCCTGCGCGACCGGCTCGGGGAACTGGGCGATTCCGTGGGCATCGCGGCCGCGCCGTCGTCGGCGCAGCGCACCTACTCCGTGCACGTGCACACCGACGACGCGGGCGCCGCCGTCGAGGCCGGGCTGACGGCCGGCCGGCTCAGCCGCATCGTGATCTCGGCGCTGAACTCCGGCAGCAACGGCCTGCCCGCGGGCGGCTGGACCCGGGAGCGGGCGGTGCTGGCGGTGGTGGACGGCGACGGGGCCGCCGAGTTGTTCGCCGGCGAGGGCGCCGCCGTCTTGCAGCGCGAAACGGCGGTCGCCACCATCAGCGCGCACCAGCTGATGCGGGCGGTCGTCGACACGGGCGCCGCGCAGGTGATGGTGCTGCCCAACGGCTACGTCGCCGCCGAGGAGCTGGTCGCCGGGTGCACCGCGGCCATCGGGTGGGGGATCGACGTGGTGCCGATCCCGACGGGGTCGATGGTGCAGGGCCTGGCCGCGCTGGCGGTGCACGAGACCGGCCGGCAGGCCGTCGACGACGGCTACACCATGGCGCGGGCCGCCGGGGCGGCGCGGCACGGGTCGGTGCGTACCGCGACCGAGAGCGCGCTGACCTGGGCGGGGCGCTGCCGGCCGGGCGACGGCCTGGGCATCGCGGGCGACGAGGTGCTGATCGTGGCCCCGGACGTGACCGGCGCGGCGATCGGCCTGCTCGACCTGCTGCTGGCGTCCGGCGGGGACCTGGTGACGGTGCTGCTGGGCGCGGGCGTCGACACCGACGAGGACGCCGCCGCCGTGGGCGACATCCTCGAAGAGCACATGCACGACCACCACCCCGGCACCGAGCTGGTCACCTACCGCACCGGCCACCACGGCGACGCGCTGCTGATCGGGGTCGAGTAGCCGTGGTGTCGCTGAGCGATCGGCTGGATTTCGTCGTGGGCGCCAAGGTCGCCGACCTGCTCGACGAGGTGTTCGGCATCCGCACCGTCAACGACCTGCTGCGCCACTACCCGCGCAGCTACGTCGAGGGCGCGAGCCGGTGGGGCGCGGACGGCGTCGACTCCGAGCGGCCGCCGGCGGGCGAGCACATCACGATCATCGACACCATCTCGGACACCGAGACGTTCCCGATGAAGAAGAACCCGAAGAGGCTGTGCCACCGCATCACCCTCGGCTCGGGCCGCGCGAAGGTGACCGCCACGTTCTTCAACGCGAACTACATCAAGAAGGAGCTCACCGCGGGCACCAAGGTGATGCTCTCCGGCGAGGTCGGCTTCTTCCGCAACGTCATGCAGCTGACACACCCGGCGTTTCTGCTGCTGGAAACCCCGGACGGGCGCAACCGGGGTACCGCCTCGCTGCGCAGCATCGCCGACACCTCCCACGCCACCAGCGGCGAGGACATCGCCGAGGCCTACGAGGGCCACTTCTTTCCCATCTACGCCGCCAGCGCGAAGCTGCAGAGCTGGACCATCTTCGCCAGCATCCGCCAGGTGCTCGACGTGCTCGATCCGGTGCCCGACCCGCTGCCCGCGGACCTGCGCGACGGGCTCGGCCTGATCTCCGAGGACGAGGCGCTGCGGGCCGTGCACCTCGCCGAGGACGGCGCGCAGCGCCAGCGGGCGCGTCAGCGGCTGACATTCGACGAGGCGGTGGGGCTGCAATGGGCGCTGGTGGCGCGCCGCCACGGCGAGTTGTCCGAGTCGGGCCCGCCGGCGCCGCCGCGGCCCGACGGCCTGGTCAACGAGCTGTTGGGCCGGCTGCCCTTCGAGCTGACGGCGGGGCAGCGCGAGGTGCTCGCGGTGCTGTCCGACGGGCTCGCGGCGACCCGCCCCATGAATCGCCTGCTGCAGGGTGAGGTGGGCTCCGGCAAGACGATCCTCGCCGTTTTGGCCATGCTGCAGATGGTGGACGCCGGCTACCAGTGCGCCCTGCTGGCGCCGACGGAAGTCCTTGCCGCCCAACACCTTCGGTCGATCACCGACGTGCTGGGCCCGTTGGCGATGGCGGGTCAGCTGGGTGGCGCCGATAGCGACGGCGGGGCGGCCACCCGGGTCGCGCTGCTCACCGGCTCGATGACCGCGGCGCAGAAGAAACAGGTCCGCGCCGAGATCGCCGGCGGCCAGGTCGGGATCGTCGTGGGCACCCACGCGCTGCTGCAGGACGCGGTCCAATTCGACAACCTGGGCATCGTGGTGGTCGACGAACAGCACCGGTTCGGCGTCGAGCAGCGAGATCAGTTGCGCGCCAAGGCCCGTCCGGGCATCACGCCGCATCTGCTGGTCATGACGGCGACACCGATCCCGCGCACCGTGGCGCTGACCGTGTACGGCGACCTGGAAACTTCGACGCTGCGCGAACTTCCGCGCGGACGCCAGCCGATCACGAGCAACGTGATCTTCGTCAAGGACAAGCCCGCCTGGCTGGACCGCGCCTGGCGGCGCATCACCGAGGAGGTCGCGGCGGGCCGGCAGGCGTATGTGGTGGCCCCGCGGATCGACGAGACCGACGACGCGGACAAGGGCGAGCAGGGCGCGCGGCCGTCGGAGACCGCGGAGGGCCTGTACGCGCGGCTGCGCGCGCACGAGTTGGCCGCGGTGCGGCTCGGGCTGATGCACGGCCGGCTGCCGGCCGAGGAGAAGGATGCGGCGATGGCGGCGTTCCGCGCCGGGGAGACCGACGTCCTGGTGTGCACCACCGTGATCGAGGTGGGTGTCGACGTGCCCAACGCCACCGTCATGGTGGTGATGGACGCCGACCGGTTCGGCATCAGCCAGCTGCATCAGCTGCGCGGGCGCATCGGCCGCGGCCAACATCCCAGCCTCTGCCTGTTGGCCACCTGGTCCTCGGCGCAGTCGCCGGCGGGTCGGCGGTTGCGCGCCGTCGCCGAGACGCTCGACGGCTTCGCGCTCGCCGACCTGGATTTGAAGGAACGGCGTGAGGGCGACGTGCTGGGCAACATCCAATCGGGGCGGGCGATCACCCTGCGGCTGCTCTCGCTGGCCGACCACCTCGACATCATTGAGGCCGCCCGCGCTCACTGCGTGCAGGCCTACGAGCGCGACCCCGGTGACGCGGGGCTGGCGCTGCTGGCGGCGCCGTTCACCAACACCGACCGCATCGAATACCTGGACAAGTCGTGACCGCCCACCGCAGGGTGCTGCTGTGGTTGTCGGCGGCCGCGCTGCTGGCGGTGGTGGTGGCCTATCAGACGGTGGGTTCGACGGCGGCCCGGCACGCGCGGGAGTACTCCGCGCGTGCCGACGTCCCG
Source organism: Mycobacterium sp. E1214 (assembly GCF_001666755.1). GTDB lineage: Bacteria > Actinomycetota > Actinomycetes > Mycobacteriales > Mycobacteriaceae > Mycobacterium. Next base: position 30,249 of record NZ_LZJC01000111.1, read on the forward strand.
ACCGTGCAGCCGGGCGCGGACGTTCTCGCCGGCATCCCGGTGGTCCCGCTGCGGGTGCACCGCTACGACTATCGGCGGGCGGCGTTCGGCGACGCCTGGGACGACGACAACGACGCCCCCCTGGGCCACAACGGCTGCGACACCCGCGACGACATCCTCAACCGCGACCTGGTCGACAAGACCTACGTGCCGGTCAAGCGCTGCCCCGACGCGGTGGCCACCGGCGTCCTGCACGACCCGTACACCAACAAGACGATCGCCTTCGCCCGCGGCCCGAAGGTCGGCGAGGCCGTGCAGATCGACCACATCGTCCCGCTGGCCTACGCGTGGGACATGGGCGCCGCCGGCTGGCCCGCCGCCGAGCGGCTGCGCTTCGCCAACGACCCCGCCAACCTGCTGGCCGTCGACGGTCAGGCCAACCAGGACAAGGGGGATTCGCCGCCGGCGTTGTGGATGCCGCCCAACGCCGCGTTCGCCTGCCAGTACGCCATGCAGTTCATCGCCGTGCTGCGCGGCTACGCGCTGCCGGTGGACCAGCCTTCGGTGGACCCCCTGCGCCGGGCCGCCGCCACCTGCCCGGCGGCGTGAGTCCCGGCCGGCTCCCTAGCCCTCGAAGGTGTTGGGGTCCGGGCGCAGCCGGGTGCCGTCGTTCAGGCCGTTGATCGCCTCGACGTGCTCCGCGGCCAGCTCGAAGTCGAACACGTCGAGGTTGGCGGCGATGTGCTCGGGGTTGGCCGAGCGGAAGATCACGGAGTTGCCCAACTGCAGGTTCCACCGCAGCAGCACCTGCGACGGCGTCTTGCCGTACTCGCCGGCGACCGACGTCACCGTCGGGTTGTCGTTCAGCTTGCCCAGCACGAGCGGGGTGTAGGACTGGGTGACCACGTTGTGCTCGGCGTTGGTCTTGCGCAGCGCCTCCTGATTGAGCAGCGGGTGCAGCTCCACCTGGTTGACCGCGGGGGTGACGAAGGTCAGGTCGATGACGTCCGTCAGGTGCTCCTCGGTGAAGTTCGAGACACCGATGGACCGCGCCAGCCCGTTGCCCCGGACCTGGATCAGGCCGCCGAAGGAGTTGACGTACTCGCCCTTGGCCGGCGCCGGCCAGTGGACCAGGTAGAGGTCGACGTAGTCCAGGCCGAGCCGTTCGAGGCTTTCCTGGAAGGCCTCCTCGGACCGCTTGAAACCGTGATCGGCCGTGGCCAGCTTGGTGGTGACGAACACTTCGGCGCGCGGGATCCCGGAGGCGGCGATCGCGCGGCCGACGGCGGCCTCGTTGCCGTAGGCCGACGCGGTGTCGATGAGCCGGCAACCCAGCTCGAGCGCCGCCGAGACGGCGCGTTCGGTCTCATCGTCGGAGAGGTCCGCGACCCCCAGGCCGAGCGCCGGGATCGTGTTCTCGTCGTTAAGAGCTATGGACGGTATGGCGGTGCCCGACTCGCCAGTCATCGTCATTCACCTGCCTATGCATTTTGAAGGTCGGGTCTTGCGACCAAGTCGAAGCCCGTCGTCGTGCGGCGAACCCGGCGCCTGCCGATCAGCGCCGCTTGGCGCCGCGACCGGCATCGAGCACATCGAGTCGCTCGCAATCGCGTGGAGGGGTTCACCGACTTGCGGTCCACGATATTACCCAGGGGGTAATTCGCGGTGATCGACACCTGACGCGGCCGCACATTTTCCTGGCGGTCGTCCGGGGCGGCTTCGCTTACCGCGTGCGCGCCGCGCCTGTGGCACTGCAGTAGCGTTGGTCGGGCGGCGCTGCCCCGCCAGTTCCCGCGTGGTCGCCGGCCGTTCGGGAGGCCGCGACGGATCGAGACGACGGCGGGACCGAATAATCGACCGCCGTTGCTGCTCAATACCTGTGTTCAAGGGGGTCGTCCATGACTGCGAGCTCGTCCGCAAGCGTTTCTGCCGCGCCGGCCCCGGGGACCAAGCAGCCGCCGCTGCGGTTGACCAGCCGCCTGCAGCGCACGGCCACCACGGTCGGCGTGAAGGTCATTCCGTGGGTCCCGACCGCGCTGCGGCGGGGCTTGGTGCGCGGCCGGTCGGTCATCATCGACGGCAACACGCTCGACCCCACCCTGCAGGTGATGCTGTCCGGGCTGCGCGCCGTCGGCATCGACGGGCTGGTCGTCGACGACGACCCCCGGGTGTCACGGGATTCGCTGCGCGAAACGAGCGTGAGCATGCCGGGCCCGCAGATCCACGTCGGCGTCGGGGACCTGTCCCTGCCCGGTCCGGCCGGGGAGATCCCCGCGCGCCACTACCGCCCGCCCGGCGGGGACGCCGCGCCCCTGCTGGTCTTCTATCACGGCGGCGGCTGGACGCTGGGCGACCTGGACACCTACGACGCACTGTGCCGGCTGATCTGCCGCGACGCCGGGATCCACGTGCTGTCGATCGACTACCGCCTGGCGCCCGAGCACCCCGCCCCGGCCGCGCTGGAGGACGCCTACGCGGCGTTCACCTGGGCTTACGAGCACGGCGCCGAGCTAGGCGCGGTACCCGGACGGGTGGCGGTCGGCGGGGACAGCGCCGGCGGCAACCTGGCCGCCGTGGTGAGTCAGCGGGCCCGGGACGAGGCCGGCCCGGCCCCGGTGCTGCAGTGGCTGCTCTACCCGCGCACCGACTTCACCGCGCAGGGCCGCTCGCTGACGCTGTTCTCACGCGGCTTCCTGCTGACCAAGCGCGACATCGACTGGTTCACCTCCCAGTACCTGCGGGGCAGCGGCATCGACGCCACCGACCCGCGGGTGTCGCCTGCGCTGGCCGAGTCGCTGGCCGGACTGCCGCCCGCGCTGATCGCCGTCGCGGGTTTCGACCCCCTGCGTGACGAGGGCGAGGCCTACGCGGCGGCGCTGCGAGCCGCGGGCACCGAGGTAGACCTGCGCTACCTGGGCACGTTGACGCACGGCTTCGCCAACCTGTTCAAGCTGGGCGGCGACAGCGCCGTGGCCACGAGTGAACTGATCTCCGCGCTGCGCGCCCACCTGAGCCGGGCCTGACCCGGGCGCCGGTAATCTGAAGGCGCCTCGTCGGATCGCCCCCGTCACCGGCGCGCCGACACCCCGAGCAAGGAGCTGGAGAACCCGTGGCCGACAAATCCAAGCGTCCACCGCGATTCGACATGAAGTCGGCCTCCAACGGGAAGTCCGGCCGGCTGGTGCAGATCGGCGGCACCGCGTTCGTCGTGATCTTCGCGGTCGCGCTGGTCTTCTACATCGTCACGTCGCACCACAAGAAGACCGCCGCCGCCGGTCCGGGCGACTCGGTGCGGGTGACGTCGAGCAAGCTGGTGACCCAGCCGGGCACGTCCAACCCGAAGGCCACCGTCGCCTTCTACGAGGACTTCCTGTGCCCCGCCTGCGGCAACTTCGAGCGCACCTTCGGGCCGACCGTGGGCAAGCTCATCGACATCGGCGCCATCGCCGCCGACTACAACATGGTGTCGATCCTGGACAGCGCCAGGAATCAGAACTACTCGTCGCGGGCCGGCGCCGCCGCGTTGTGCGTGGCCGACGAGAATCTCGATGCGTTCCGCCGGTTCCACTCCGCGCTGTACAGCAGCGACATCCAGCCCAGCGAGACCGGCAAGACGTTCCCGGACAACGCCCGCCTGATCGAGCTGGCGCGCGAAGCCGGTGTCGTCGGCAAGGTGCCGGAATGCATCAACAGCGGCAAGTACCTGTCGAAGGTCACCGGTGAGGCGGCCGCCGCGAAGATCACCGCGACGCCCACCATCAAGATCAACGGCGACGACTACGAGCCGTCCACGCCCGACGCGCTGGTCAGCAAGATCAAGCAGATCGTGGGTGACGTGCCCGGCATCGACGGCGCCGCCGCCCCCGCGGCTGCGTGACCGGTGCGGTGTCGGCGCCCACCGCCGCGTCCGCCGGCGACCTGACTCCCCGCGTTCCCGCGCCGAGCGCCTGGTGGGTGCTGATCGCCGGGGCGGTCGGGCTGGCCGCGTCGATGACGCTGACGGTGGAGAAGATCGACATTCTGCTCAACCCGGCGTACGTACCGTCCTGCAACATCAACCCGATCCTGTCGTGCGGCTCGGTGATGGTCACGCCGCAGGCGTCGCTGCTGGGATTCCCGAACCCGCTGCTGGGGCTGGTCGCCTTCGCCGTGGTGGTCGTCACCGGTCTCCTGGCGGTGACGAAAGTGCCGCTGCCGCACTGGTATTGGGTAGGCCTGACGGTCGGATTGCTGATCGGCGCCGCCTTCGTGCACTGGCTGATCTTTCAGAGCCTGTACCGCATCAACGCGCTGTGCCCGTACTGCATGGTGGTGTGGGTGGTGACCATCTCGCTGCTCGTGGTGGTCGCGTCGATCGCGGCCCGGCCGGTGCTGCCGCAGAGCGGCCCGGTGGCCCTGCTCTACCAGTGGCGCTGGTCGATCGCCGCGCTGTGGTTCACCGCGGTGTTTCTGCTGATCATGGCGCGGTTCTGGGACTATTGGTCCACGCTGCTGTAGGGGTGCGCCGGTGACCCGCATCATCGGCGGTGTAGCCGGCGGCCGACGCCTCGCCGTGCCGGCCCGGGGCACCCGGCCGACCACCGATCGCGTGCGCGAATCGCTGTTCAACATCCTTTCCGCCCGGCTGGATCTGGACGGGCTCGCGGTCCTGGACCTGTACGCCGGGTCGGGTGCCCTGGGGTTGGAGGCGTTGTCGCGCGGGGCCGCCACCGCGGTGTTCGTCGAGTCGGACGCGCGCAGCGCCGCGGTGCTCGCCCGCAACATCGACACCGTCGGGCTGCCCGGGGCGACGCTGCGCCGGGCCGCGGTCGCCGCGGTCGTGGCGGCCGGCGCCGGCGCCGCCGTCGACCTGGTGCTGGCCGACCCGCCGTACGAGCTGGCCGCCGCCGACGTCGAGGCCGTGCTCGCCGGGCTGCGGGATCACGGCTGGACGCGGGCGGGGACCGTCGCGGTGGTCGAACGGGCGACCTCAAGCCCGCCGCTGACCTGGCCTTCCGACTGGTCGCAATGGCCGCAGCGGGTCTACGGCGACACCCGATTGGAGCTCGCCGAGCGGCTCTGAGGGCCGTGTAACGTCGTCTGTCATGCGTTCAGCCGCAGCTCCGTACCGGCATCGGTGCGCGCCGTGACCGGCGCGGTCTGCCCGGGGTCGTTCGACCCGGTCACGTTGGGCCACATCGACGTCTTCGAACGGGCGTCCGCCCAGTTCGACGAGGTTGTGGTCGCGATCCTGGTCAACCCCGCCAAGAAGGGCATGTTCGACCTCGACGAGCGGATCGCCATGATCAACGAGTCGACGACGCACCTGGACAATCTGCGGGTGGAAGCCGGTCAGGGGCTGGTGGTCGACTTCGTGACCTCCCGCGGCATGACCGCCATCGTCAAGGGCCTGCGCACCGGCACCGACTTCGAATACGAGTTGCAGATGGCCCAGATGAACAAGCACATCGCCGGCGTCGACACCTTCTTCGTCGCCACGGCCCCGCAGTATTCGTTCGTGTCGTCGTCGCTGGCCAAAGAGGTGGCGATGCTCGGTGGCGACGTGTCCCAGCTGCTGCCCGAACCCGTGAATCGACGGATCCGCCAGAGGCGCTCCGAGCGGTCTTGACGGCCGGCCGGCCGTTCGACGCGGAAAGCGTTCTGCGGCAAGCTGGTTGACGAGGCCGACGGCGACCCGGAGTATCCCGGCGCCCAGCGGGTACCCGCCGCTGTCAAGTGGGAGTCGGCGGAAGGGGCACGGCTGGTGAAATACATCGCGCTCGAGGAGGCTTTCTCGATACCGGGGATCGCCGACCCCATGGCCCGGTTGTCGTCGCGGGTGACGCCCTATGTCCAGGACTGGCTGCGCAAGCTGCCCGACTTCACCGAGTACCGGTTACCGGAGATGGACGCGGCCGGCATCGACATCCAGGTGCTGTCGCTGACCGTCCCGGGCCTGCAGGCCGACCTGGATCCGGGCACCGCGCGGGACAACGCCAGGCGCGCCAACGACTATCTGGCGCAAGTGGTTGCCGAGCACCCGAGCCGGTTCCGCGGTTTCGCCGCTCTTCCGTTGCAGGACCCCGCCGCGGCGGTCGCCGAGCTGGAGCGCTGCGTCAACGAGTTGGGCTTCTGCGGGGCGCTGATCAACGATCACCTCGGCGGTCATTACCTCGACGAGCCGCTGTTCGAGCCGGTATGGGAAGCCCTGGAATCCCTTGACGTGCCACTGTATTTGCATCCGGGCGCGCCGCCCGCCGACGACTGGCACGTGCTGAACGGTCACCCGGAGCTCTACGGCGCCATGTGGAGTTGGGCCGCCGAGGTGTCCGGGCACGCGTTGCGGGTGCTGTGCAGCGGCGTGTTCGACCGGCATCCCTCGGCGACACTGATTCTGGGGCACATGGGCGAATTCCTGCCCTACCAACGCAGCCGCCTGGACTCGCGGTACGCCACCATCAACACCGACTACCGGCTGCAACGTCCGCCGTCGGCGTATCTGGGCACCAACGTCGTGTTCACCACCAGCGGCGTGTTCTCGCCGGCCGCCTTGTTGGGCGCGGTGCTGGAAGTGGGCGCCGACGCCATCATGTTCTCGGTCGACTACCCCTACGAGTCCTCGCGGGAGGCGGTCGACGGGTTCGAGCGCGCGACGCTGCAACCCGATGACCGGGAGAAGATCGCGCACGGCAACGCCGAGCGAATCCTCAAGATATGACCGGCGATTCGGAGGCCGCCGCCGACCTGGTCGCGCTCCTCGCCGACGAGGGGGTGTCGCACTTCTTCATCAACCCCGGGACCGATTCCGCGCCGCTGCAGGAGGCGTTGGCCGCCGCGCGCGCCGCCGGTTCGCCCAGCCCGCGGGCGGTGTTGTGCGTGCACGAGAGCATCGCGCTAGCGGCCGCCATCGGCCATCACCTGGTCAGCGGGCGGCCGCAGGCCGTGATGGTGCACGTGGATGCGGGCACGCTGAACCTCGGCTGCCAGCTGCACAACGCCCAGCGCAACGGGACACCCGTCGTCATGTTCGCCGGGCGCACGCCCTACAGCGCGGCGCCCGAGGTGCGGGGCCATCGCGACACGTTCATCCATTGGCAGCAGGAGCAACTCGACCAGGCCGCCGTCGTGCGCAACTACGTCAAGTGGCACATGGAGGTTCCGCGCGGCCGCGAGCTGGCCCCGATCGTGCGTCGCGCCTTCCAGGTGACGCAATCCAGCCCGACGGGCCCCGCGTACGTGATGCTGCCCCGGGAGTCCCTCATGGAGCCGGGCGCCGGCGAGCTGCCGCGCCGGCTGCCGCCGGCCGTGCCGCCCGGACCGGATCCCGGCGGCCTGGAGCGGCTGGCGGGCATCCTGGCCGAGGCGGACCGGGTCGTCATCGTCACGTCGCGAACCGCCGCGGATCCGGCGAACGCCACGGTGCTGGCCCGCATTGCCGAGTTGCTGGGTGCGCCGGTGCTCGATCAGGGCGATCGCGCGAATCTGCCGCTGGGGCACCCGCTGCACCTGATGGGTGACCCGTCCCCGTTGCGGACCGCGGACGCGGTGTTGCTCCTCGACTCCGAAGTGCCCTGGGTGCCAACACAACTCGCCCCGCCCGAGCACGCCCGGGTGGTGCAGATCGACGCCGATCCCGTCAAGGCCGGCATGCCGCTGTGGACGTATCCGGTGGAGGTGGCGCTGACCGCCGACACCCGGGCGGCGCTGCCCTTGCTGGAGCAGGCCTTGCGGCGGTTGAGCACCGACGATTCGCGCGAGCGGTGGGCGGCGCGCCGGCGGGACGCCGAAGCCGACATCGCACAACGCCGCGTGGAGCATGCGCGACGCGCCGCGTCCGACGCGGACGCCGACGCCCCCGACGCCATGCTCGCCGCGCTGAACCGCGCGCTGCCCGAGGACGCGATCGTGGTCGAGGAGGCGGTGACCAATCGGCCCGCCGTGGGCCGGCAGGTGCTCCGGCCGCCGGGACGCTTCTTCGACACTGGCGCACCCGCACTCGGATGGGTGTTGGGCGGCGCGTTCGGTGTGAAGCTGGCTGCCCCCGACGCGCCGGTCGTCGCGATCTGCGGTGACGGCTCCTTCAACTTCAGCGTGCCCACCGCGGCGTTGTGGTCGGCGCACCGTTATCGCGCGCCATTCGTCACGGTGGTGCTGAACAACCATTCCTACTGGGCGTCCAAGCGTCCCGTCATGGACCTCTATCCCGACGGAATCTCCGTGCACGAGAACGATTTTCCCGAGACCCAGCTGGCGCCGGACACCGATTACGCCGCCCTGGCGGCGGCCTGCGGCGGCAGCGGCCGCGTGGTGCCGTCAGCTGACGACATGGCCGAGGCCGTCGCGTGGGCGCTCGCCGAGGCCGTCGCCGGGCGCTGCACGGTGCTCGACGTGCGGCTTCCGCAACCGTAACCGCCGCACGCCGCGCCGTCGATGGTGTGGAGGAGCTCCGCAACCCCGGCGCACAAAGCGCCCGTCAGTGGCACCCGTGCTCGTGCCCGGGATCGGGGGAGCCGCCCATCATCCGCAGCATCGGCGCTGCGCCCGAGGTGACGAAGCGGACGATCAACACTGCCGCGAGGAGAAGAAACGCGATGTTCAACCAGGTGGTGTAATTCCACGACACGGACGCTTCCATGACCGTGGCATTGCGTTGCCTCGGAATGAGACCCGTTGTGCCGAACAGTAATTCGACGAGGTAACCCGCGCACACCATGGCGGTGTAGAAGGTGCCCAGCAACGTCAGCGCCATCCTGGTGCCGTAGTACTTCCGGTAGATGTTCAGAATCGGCAGAATCAGCAGGTCGGCGTAGATGAACGAGATGACCCCGCCGAAGCTGATGCCACCGTTCCACAGCACTGCCGCCAGCGGCACATTGCCTATCGAGCAGACGAAGGACACGATCGCCACCAGCGGTCCGACGATCGGACCCCACAGCGCCGACCATCCGGGATGATCGGCCAAAAAGAAGCTCTGCCAGAAGCTTTCGGGCACCCAAGCTGCGATCGCGCCGGCGATGAGCAAGCCCAGCACCAGGTCGCGCAGGATCGCCAGCCACTCCATGACGAACACGTGTGACACCGACGTGAAGCCCTCCGCCGAGAACAGCCTTCGCCAGAAGGGGCCGTCCTTCTGGATCGACATGTCCATCGCCGCATGACCTTCCATCGACCCGGCGATGCCCCGGTCGGCCTGCTCGCGGGCCGCGTCGACCAATCGCGACCGCACGAATAACCGGAACAGCACGGCCAGCACCACGATCATCAGCGGCCCTCCGACGAACTCGGCGGCCGTGAACTGCCAACCCATCAGCAGCGCCAGGATGATCCCCAGCTCCACCACGAGGTTCGTCGAGCCGATCTCGAAGGCCATGGCGGCGGTGAAGTTGGCGCCCTTGCGAAACAGGGACCGCGCCAGCGCCACCGCGGCGTAGGAACACGATGACGACGCCGCGCCCAGACCGGCCGAGATCGCCAGCGTCCGGGGGCGATCGTCACCGAGCAGGGCCACCACCGTCGACCGTCGCACCACGGCCTGCACCACCGCCGACAGGGCGAAGCCCAGGATCAACGCCCACAGGATCTCCCAGGTCATCGATCCGGCGAGCGCCAAAGCGTGGCCGACCGCTGCCAACACCGTCACAGATCCTCCCTACGCGCTCGAGGGGCGCCACCTTCAGATCATACCGGGTGGGGGTATGCGAGGCAGGCCAACCGGCTGGACGACGGGCTCGTGGCCAGGCCGTTGCGCCGCCGCGCTCTCTAGAATGGCGGGATAGCACGGCTTTGCCCGGCGGGAGGGAAAAGCCCGACACACCGGTGTCGCCACCGCTGTCACAGTGATAACACCAGGCACACTGGTAACAACAGATCTTCGCAGACGCCAGGAGGGCATGGCTGTGTACCGAGTCTTTGAAGCGCTCGACGAGTTGAGCGCCATCGTGGAAGAAGCCCGCGGCGTTCCGATGACGGCCGGCTGCGTCGTCCCGCGCGGCGACGTGCTCGAGCTGATCGACGACATCAAGGATGCGATCCCGGGCGAGCTGGACGACGCGCAGGACGTGCTGGACGCGCGCGACTCCATGCTGTCCGACGCCAAGACGCATGCCGATTCCATGGTTTCCTCGGCCACCACCGAGTCCGAGTCGATGCTCAACCACGCCCGCGCGGAGGCGGACCGGTTGCTGTCCGACGCCAAGGCGCAGGCCGACCGGATGGTCAGCGAGGCCCGGCAGCACAGCGAGCGAATGGTCGGCGAGGCGCGCGAGGAGTCCATCCGCATCGCCACGGCGGCCAAAAGGGAGTACGAGGCCGCCGTCGGGCGCGCCCAGGCCGAGGCCGACCGGCTGCTGGAGAACGGCAACATCTCCTACGAGAAGGCCGTCCAGGAGGGCATCAAGGAGCAGCAGCGCCTGGTGTCGCAGAACGAGGTGGTGCAGGCCGCGAACTCCGAGGCCACCCGCCTGATCGACACGGCGCACGCCGAGGCCGACCGGTTGCGCGGCGAATGCGACATCTACGTCGACAACAAGCTGGCCGAGTTCGAGGAGTTCCTCAACGGCACCCTGCGGTCGGTGGGCCGCGGCCGTCACCAACTGCGGACGGCCGCCGGCACGCACGACTACGCCGTGCGCTAGGGACTCCGGACCGGGGCGGCAGCGGTGCCCTGGCGTTACGCGGTCGGCGCCGTAGGATTTGCCTTATGACGCGGCAGCACAGCACCACCACGCAGCGCCCTGCGGCCTCGCCGATGATCGTCGACATCACCCGGCTCGGGCGGCGCCCCGGCGCCATGGTCACCCTGCGCTACACCGTGCCCAGCCCGTCGCGCATCGGGCTGGACATGATCGCGATCGCGCAGGGCGCCCCCCTGGAGCTGGACCTGCGCCTGGAATCCGTGTCGGAGGGCGTCCTGGTGACCGGCACGGTGACCGCCCCGACCAGTGGCGAGTGCGCGCGCTGCCTGACCGCGGTCGACGGCCGCGTGCACGTCGCGATCACCGAACTGTTCGCCTACCCGAACAGCACCACCGAAGCGACCACCGAGGACGACGAGGTGGGCCACATCGTGGACGACAAGATCAACCTGGAGCAGTCGATCATCGACGCCGTGGGCCTCGAGCTGCCGTTCTCGCCGACGTGCACGCCGGACTGCCCCGGCCTGTGCCCCGAGTGCGGCGTCGCCCTGGCCGCCGAGCCCGGCCATCAGCACGAGCGCATCGACCCGCGGTGGGCCAAGCTGGCCGACATGTTCAGCCCCGAGGCCGACGGCCCGCGGGGGGAGCGGTGACCTCGCGCCAGGTGTTGCTCGACGCGCTGGGGGTGGGACTGTCCGACGAGTTGCTGTCGCTGGCGTTGACGCACCGCAGCTACGCCTACGAGCACGGTGGACTGCCGACCAACGAGCGCCTGGAATTTCTCGGTGACGCGGTGCTGGGCCTGACGATCACCGACGAGCTCTACCATCGGCACCCCGACCGGACCGAGGGCGACCTGGCCAAGCTGCGCGCCAGCGTGGTCAACACCCAGGCCCTGGCCGACGTCGCCCGCAAACTTTCCGACGAGGGCCTCGGCGTGCACCTGATGCTGGGCCGCGGGGAGGCGAACACCGGCGGCGCCGACAAATCCAGCATCCTCGCGGACGGGATGGAGTCGCTGCTCGGCGCCATCTACCTCGAACACGGCATCGACACCGCCCGCGAGGTGATCCTGCGGCTGTTCGCCGGGCTGCTGGACGCGGCCCCGACGCTGGGCGCCGGCCTCGACTGGAAGACCAGCCTGCAGGAGCTCACCGCTGCGCGCGGGTTGGGGGCGCCCTCCTACATCGTCACGTCGACCGGCCCGGACCACGACAAGGAGTTCACCGCGGTGGTCGTCGTCATGGACGCCGAATACGGCTCGGGCGTCGGCCGCTCCAAGAAGGAGGCCGAGCAAAAGGCCGCGGCCGCCACCTGGAAGACGCTGGAAGCGCTCGGCACCGCGGACAAGACGTCGGTCTAGGGTCGCCCGCGCCAGATGCCCGAACTGCCCGAAGTCGAGGTGGTCCGCCGCGGCTTGCAAGGCCGTGTGGTGGGCAAGACGATCACCGCGGTGCGGGTGCACCACCCGCGCGCGGTGCGCCGCCACGAAGCGGGCCCCGCGGACCTCACCGCCCGGTTGCTCGACGCACGCATCACCGGCACCGACCGCAGGGGCAAGTACCTGTGGCTGCTGCTCGACAGCGAGCCGGCGGGGCCGGCACCGGAATCGGACACCGCCCTGGTCGTGCACCTCGGGATGAGCGGGCAGATGCTGCTCGGGGAGGTGCCCCGCGCCGACCACGTCCGCATCTCCGCGCTGCTCGACGACGGCACCGTGCTGAGCTTCTCCGACCAGCGCACCTTCGGCGGGTGGTTGCTGGCCGACCTGGTGACCGTCGACGGCAGCGTGGTTCCGGCGCCGGTCGCGCATATCGCCCGCGATCCGCTGGACCCCCGCTTCGATCGCGACGCGGTGGTAACGGCGTTGCGCGCCAAGCACTCCGAGATCAAGCGGCAGCTGCTCAACCAGGAGGTGGTGTCGGGCATCGGCAACATCTACGCCGACGAGGCGCTGTGGCGGGCCAAGGTCAACGGCGCCCGCATCGCGGCCGCCCTGAGCCGACGCCAATTGGCGGCGGTCCTGGACGCCGCCGTCGAGGTGATGAGCGACGCATTGGCCCAAGGAGGAACGTCCTTCGACTCGTTGTACGTCAACGTCAACGGGGAGTCCGGCTACTTCGACCGCTCGCTCAACGTCTACGGCCGCGAGGGCCAGAACTGCTACCGCTGCGGCGCCGTGATCCGTCGGGAGAAGTTCATGAATCGGTCGTCGTTCTACTGCCCGAAATGTCAACTGCGCCCGCGTGTTTGAGCGTCAGTCGAAGATGTCGCGGCGCGTGGCGCCCGCGGGTAAAGTCGGGTCGACGAACCACTCGCGGCCGAATAGCATGCCGAACACCTGCGGGGGGAGCCGCAGCAGCACGTCGAAGGCACGCGCGGCGACCCCCGTCGTCCCGATCTGAGAGCGGTGTGCACCGAAGGCGTCCCGCTTTTGACGGGCGAACCGGAACACGTTGATCCGATGGGTGATGGTCGCCCGAGGCGCGTAGACCGTGCGCACGATGTCGGCGGGATACGGGCCGGACAGGCCCACCAGCCCGGCGAGATCGCTGATCCAGCACAGTAATTCGCGGGGCATGGTCGCTTCCAGCAGCCTCGGTGTCGCCGCGAGTTGGGCGGCCCGCTTTCCGACGTGGTGCACCTGGACGTGATCGCGATGACCGTAACCGCCGTTGGGCTGATAGCTCAGCAACAAATCGGCATCCTCCTCGCGCAGGATCTGGGCGAGCCGTCCCGCCGCCTCCTCGAGATCGGCCCGCCCGAACCGCACCCGGCCTGGCGGGTCGGGGTAGAACGCGGGGCCGTATCCGCTGTCGGCATAACCCAGGCATTCCACTCGTTGAGCACCCAGAATGCTTGCACTGGAATGTAATTCGCCGATACGGCCATTGTCCCCCTCGTGGACGCGGCCGTCGGTCGCCGCGACGACAACCACCCGGTGCCCGGCCGCCGCGGCCCGGGCCAGCGTGCCGCCGGTGAGCACCACCTCGTCATCCGGGTGGGCGTGAAACGCGATGACGGTGGCCATACGTGCAGTATGCCCAGTGCGTCGACGCCGCGCGGCCCGGTAGAAATGACCCATGACCGATTTGTGGGTAGAGCGCACCGGAACTCGCCGCTATACGGGTCGCAGCTCCCGTGGGGCGCAGGTGCTCATCGGCTCGGAGGACGTCGACGGCGTGTTCACTCCCGGCGAGCTGCTGAAGATCGCGCTCGCCGCGTGCAGCGGGCTCTCGAGCGACCTGCCGCTGGCGCGCCGGCTCGGCGAGGACTATCCGGCGGTGATCAGGGTGTCCGGCGCCGCCGACCGTGAGCAGGAACGCTATCCGCGGCTCGAGGAGACCCTCGAGCTCGACCTCTCCGCGCTGTCGCCGCAGGAGCGGGAACGCCTGCTCGTCGTCGTGAATCGGGCAATCGAGCAGGTCTGCACCGTGGGTCGCACGCTCACCTCCGGAACCGACGTCAGCTTCGAGGTCGCCGATGTCGGCTCCCGCGTCGGGTCCTGACGCCCGCCTCACCGCCTGGGTGCACGGCGCCGTGCAGGGCGTGGGTTTCCGCTGGTGGACGCGGTGCCGCGCGCTCGAGCTGGGCCTCACCGGTTACGCGGCCAACCAGGCCGACGGCCGCGTCCTCGTCGTCGCGCGGGGTCCGCGGGAGGCGGGGGAGAAGCTGCTGGCGCTGCTGGAAGGCGGCGAGGCGTGGCCGCCGAGGCCGGGCCGCGTCGACAAAGTGGTCGCGGACTGGTCGCCGCCCGGGGACCCGTTCGACGGATTCGTCGAGCGCTGAGCCCGCATCGGCTGCCACCCCAGTCACAGTGGCACCAACTTCGGCCCCGATGTATCAATTGCGAATCCGCTAGCGCTGGCGCTAGCGGATCGGGAAAGGCATCAGCACCCCAGAATCCGTGACTGATGGGGCTGCTGTGACCCCTGCGTCGAGCCTCCGTCACCGGCCGGTTTTCGACAGCTTCGACACCCCGCAGTGCGGCTGGCCCCGGCGATTTCAGCGGTAGTCTGGCTCGCCATGTACCTCAAGAGTCTGACGCTGAAGGGCTTCAAGTCCTTCGCTTCGCCGACGACTCTGCGGTTCGAACCGGGCATCACCGCGGTGGTCGGGCCCAACGGGTCGGGCAAATCCAACGTGGTCGACGCCCTGGCGTGGGTGATGGGGGAACAGGGCGCCAAGACCCTGCGCGGCGGCAAGATGGAAGACGTCATTTTCGCCGGCACCTCCTCGCGCGCCCCGCTGGGCCGGGCCGAGGTCACCGTGACCATCGACAATTCCGACAACGCGCTGCCGATCGAATACTCCGAGGTGTCGATCACCAGGCGGATGTTCCGCGACGGCGCCAGCGAATACGAAATCAACGGCAGCGGTTGCCGTTTGATGGACGTGCAGGAACTGCTGAGCGACTCCGGCATCGGCCGCGAGATGCACGTGATCGTCGGGCAGGGCAAGCTCGACGAGATCTTGCAGTCGCGGCCCGAAGATCGCCGCGCGTTCATCGAGGAAGCCGCGGGCGTCCTCAAGCACCGCAAGCGCAAGGAAAAGGCGCTCCGCAAACTCGACTCCATGCAGGCGAACCTGGCCCGCCTGACCGACCTCACCACCGAACTGCGCCGCCAGCTCAAGCCGTTGGGCCGCCAGGCCGAGGTGGCCCGTCGCGCGCAGACCATCCAGGCCGACCTTCGCGACGCCCGGCTGCGGCTGGCCGCCGACGACCTGGTCAACCGGCAGACCGAACGGGACGCCATCTTCGAGGCCGAGGCCGCCATGCGCCGCGAGCACGAGCAGGCCGCCGCCCGGCTGGCCGTCGCGTCCGCGGAACTGACCGAACACGAGGCGGCGGTGGCCGAGCTGTCGGTGCGGGCGGAGTCGGTGCAGCACACCTGGTTCGCGCTATCGGCGCTGTCCGAGCGCGTGGCCGCCACGGTCCGCATCGCCAACGAGCGCGCCCAGCACCTCGACGTGGAACCGCCGGCTCGCCGCGACACCGACCCGGACGCCCTGGAGGCCGAGGCCGAGCGCGTCGCCGTCGCCGAGCAGCAGCTGGTGGCGGAGCTGGCCGGCGCCCGCAGCCGCCTGGAGGCCGCCCGCGCCGACTTGGCCGAGCGCGAGCGCGAGGCCGCCGAGGCCGACCGCGCGCATTTAGCCGCCGTGCGCGCCGAGGCCGACCGGCGCGAGGGTCTGGCGCGGCTGGCCGGCCAGGTGGAGACCATGCGCGCCCGCGTCGAGTCGATCGACGACAGCGTCGCCCGCCTGTCCGAACGCATCGAACGGGCCGCCGCCCGTGCCCAACAGGCACGCGCGGAATTCGAGACCGTGCAGGGCCGCGTCGGGGAGCTCGACCAGGGCGAGATGGGGCTCGACGAGCACCACGAACGCACGGTGTCGGCGCTGCGGTTGGCCGACCAGCGCGTCGCCGAACTGCAGTCCGCCGAGCGCGACGCCGAACGCCAGGTGGCGTCCCTGCGGGCCCGCATCGAGGCGCTGTCGATGGGCCTCGAGCGCAAGGACGGCGCGGCTTGGCTCACCGAAAATCATTCGGGCGGTGGGCTTTTGGGGCCGGTCGCCAAGCTGGTCAAGGTCCGGCCCGGCTACGAGGCGGCGCTGGCCGCGGTGCTGGGCGCGGCGGCCGACGCGCTGGCCGCCGAGACGTTCGGCGCGGCCCGGTCCGCGGTCGCCGCCCTGAAGCAGGCCGACGGCGGCCGCGCGGCGCTGGTCCTGGGCGACTGGCCGGTGCACGACCCCGCGGCGCAGGGTGCGCCGCCCGCCGGCGCGCACTGGGCGCTGGACCTGATCGAGGCGCCGGCCCGGCTGCGCGGGGCGGTCACGGCCATGCTGTCCGGCGTCGCGGTCGTCGACGACCTGGACCAGGCGCTGGCGCTGATCGGCGCGCAGCCCCGCCTGCGCGCGGTCACCCTCGACGGCGACCTGGTGGGCGCGGGCTGGGTGAGCGGCGGCTCCGACCGCAAGCTGTCCACGCTGGAGGTCGCGTCCGCGATCGACAAGGCCAGCGCCGAGTTGGCCGCCGCCGAGGCGCAGGTCGCCCAGCTCAGCGCGGCGCTCTCCGGCGCGCTGACCGAGCAGGCCGCCCGCCAGGACTCGGCGGAGCAGGCGCTGGCCGCCCTCAACGAGTCCGACACCGAGATCTCGGCGATGTACGAGCAGCTCGGCCGGCTCGGGCAGGAGGCCCGCACGTCGCACGACGAGTGGAACGCGCTGCTGCGGCAGCGCGAGGAGCTGGAGTCCGGCCGCGCCCAGACCGTCGACGAGGTCACCGCGCTGGAGACCCGGCTGCGCAACGCGCAGGACACCGAGCACGTCCAGGCCGAGGAGCCGACCCACGCCGAGGTGCGCCAGCGGATCGCCGCGGCCGCCGAGGCCGCCCGCGGCGTGGAGGTGGAGGCGCGGCTGGCAGTGCGCACCGCGGAGGAACGCGCCAACGCGGTGCGCGGCCGGGCGGATTCGCTGCGCCGCGCGGCCGTCGCGGAGCGCGAGGCCCGGCTGCGCGCCCAGCAGGCGCGCGAGGCGCGGCTGCGGGCGGCGGCCGTGGCGGCGGCGGTGGCCGACGCCGGGCGGCTGCTGGGGCAGCGGCTGAACCGGGTGGTCGACGCGGCCGCCGGGATCCGCGACGCGCTCACCGCTCAGCGTCAGCAACGGTCCGCGGCCCTGGGAACGGTGCGCGACGAGGTCAACGCGCTGACCGCCCGGGTGGCCAAGCTCACCGACTCGCTGCACCGCGACGAGGTGGCCAACGCGCAGGCGGCGCTGCGCATCGAGCAGCTCGAGCAGATGGCGCTGGAGCAGTTCGGCATGGCGCCGGCAGACCTGGTCGCCGAATACGGCCCGCACGTGCCGCTGCCGCCCACCGAGCTGGAGCTGGCCGAGTTCGAGCAGGCCCGCGAGCGCGGCGAGCAGGTGGTCGCCCCCGCGCCGATGCCGTACGACCGCGCCGCCCAGGAACGCCGCGCCAAACGGGCCGAGCGTGAGCTGGGCGAGCTGGGCCGGGTCAACCCGCTGGCGCTCGAGGAGTTCGCGGCGCTCGAGGAGCGCTACAACTTTCTGTCCACCCAGCTCGAGGACGTCAAGGCCGCCCGCAAGGACCTGCTCGACGTCGTCGCCGACGTCGACGCCCGCATCCTGCAGGTGTTCAGCGACGCCTTCGTCGACGTCGAGCGGGAATTCCGGGAAGTCTTTACGGTGCTGTTCCCCGGCGGCGAGGGCCGGCTGCGGCTGACCAACCCCGACGACATGCTCACCACCGGCATCGAGGTGGAGGCGCGGCCCCCGGGCAAGAAGGTCACCCGGCTCTCGCTGCTGTCCGGCGGGGAGAAGGCCCTGACCGCGGTGGCCATGCTGGTGGCGATCTTCCGCGCCCGGCCGTCGCCGTTCTACATCATGGACGAGGTGGAGGCCGCGCTCGACGACACCAACCTGCGGCGGCTGATCAGCCTGTTCGAGCTGCTGCGGGCGCGCTCTCAGCTGCTCATTATCACCCACCAGAAGCCGACGATGGAGGTCGCCGACGCGCTGTACGGGGTGACCATGCAGGGCGACGGCATCACCGCGGTGATCTCCCAGCGCATGCGCGGCCAGCAGGTGGAGCAGCTGGTCGCCCCCTGATCAGTCGGCACCGGGCCGCTTGAAACAATGTGAGCGTGTCCCAAGGTCTTTGGATCGCCGTCGCGGTCGTCGTCGCCCTGGTCGTCATCATCGCGCTGGTCCTGGGCCTGCTGCGGTATCGCCGGCGGCGCATCAGCTTCTCCGAGCGGCCGCAGCCGGGCGCCCTCGACCGCTCCGGCGGCTACACCGCGTCGTCGGGGATCACGTTCACCCAGACCCCGACGGACCGGCTCGACACCAGTGGCCTGCCCGCGGTAGGCGACGACGCCACCGTTCCGCGGGACGCGCCACGGCGCACCATCTCCGAAGTCGAACTGCCCGAGCCGCCCGTCGTACCGGCACCCGAGGCCCCGGAGGCCCCGCCGGTCCCGGAAGCCCCGCCCGTCGCGGAGGCCCCGCCCGTCGCGGCCCCGCCGGCGCCCGAGATCGAGGAGATCGCGCCGGCCGAGGGCCGGTTGGAGCGGTTGCGCGGCCGGCTGGCCCGCTCGCAGAACGCGCTCGGGCGCAGCATGCTGGGGCTGATCGGCGGCGGTGACCTCGACGAAGACGCCTGGCAGGACGTCGAGGACACGCTGCTGGTCGCCGACCTCGGGCCGGTGGTCACCGCCTCGATCATCGGCGCGCTGCGGGAGCGACTGGCCAGCAGCGACGTGCGCACCGAGGCCGACGCCAAGGCCGTGCTGCGCGACGTGCTGATCAAGGAGCTGCAGCCGGGCATGGACAGGTCCATTCGCGCGCTGCCGCACGCCGATCACCCGTCGGTGCTGCTGATCGTCGGTGTGAACGGCACCGGCAAGACCACCACCGTCGGCAAGCTGGCCCGCGTGCTGGTCGCCGACGGTCGGCGCGTGGTGCTCGGCGCCGCCGACACCTTCCGCGCCGCGGCCGCCGACCAGCTGCAGACGTGGGCGTTCCGCGTGGGCGCCGAGGTGGTGCGCGGCGCCGAGGGTGCCGATCCGGCGGCCGTCGCGTTCGACGCCGTCGACAAGGGCATCGACGCCGGCGCCGACGTCGTGCTCATCGACACCGCCGGGCGGCTGCACACCAAGGTCGGGCTGATGGACGAGCTCGACAAAGTTAAGCGCGTGGTAACACGTCGCGCCGCCGTCGACGAGGTCCTGCTGGTGCTCGACGCCACCATTGGGCAGAACGGGTTGGCCCAGGCAAGGGTTTTCGCCGACGTCGTCGAGATCACCGGTGTCGTGCTCACCAAGTTGGACGGAACGGCCAAGGGGGGCATCGTCTTTCGCGTCCAACAGGAACTCGGGGTGCCGGTGAAACTCGTCGGGCTCGGCGAAGGGCCCGACGATTTGGCGCCGTTCGAGCCGGCCGCCTTCGTCGACGCGCTCCTGGAATGAAAGCCCTTACACGGCACACGCGACGTTAATCCTCACGAAACATGGTTGCTTCATTGCAGAAACAACCATTGCGCAAGGTTCTGGATCAGGCCATCAGGCATGTGTCTGACGGCCATTTCAGGGCCGACCGGAGGTGAAAGCGAGTGAGTTTCCCGCAATTGGGCCAACCCGATACAGGCGATACCGCCTGGATGTTGGCTAGTTCCGCCTTGGTGCTGTTGATGACGCCGGGGCTGGCGTTCTTCTACGGCGGCATGGTGCGCACCCGCAGCGTGCTCAACATGATCATGATGAGCATCAGCGCCATGGGTGTGGTGACCGTGCTGTGGGTGCTCTACGGCTACTCGATGTCGTTCGGCGACAGCAAAGGTGGCGTCGTAGGCAACCCGACCGACTACTGGGGCCTCGCGAAGCTCATCGGCGGCAACGCCGTCAAGGCCGACGCGAGCAAGGGCGTCGCGCAGGTCGACATCCCGTTGGCCGGCACCATGCCCGCCACCGTGTTCGTGGCCTTCCAGCTGATGTTCGCGATCATCACCGTCGCCCTGATCTCCGGCGCCGTGGCCGACCGGCTGAAGTTCACCGCCTGGCTGGTGTTCGCCGGGCTGTGGGCGACGCTGGTCTACTTCCCGGTGGCCCACTGGGTGTTCGCGGCCGACGGCTTCGCCTCCGAGCACGGCGGCTGGATCAACAACAAGCTGCACGCCATTGACTTCGCCGGCGGGACCGCGGTCCACATCAACTCCGGTGTCGCGGGCCTGATGCTCGCGATCGTCCTGGGCAAGCGCAAAGGCTGGCCCACGACACTGTTCCGGCCGCACAACCTGCCGTTCGTGATGCTCGGCGCCGGTCTGCTGTGGTTCGGCTGGTTCGGGTTCAACGCCGGGTCGGCGACCAGCTCCAACGGCTCCGCCGGCACCACCTTCATGACCACCACCATCGCCACGGCCACGGCCATGCTGGCCTGGCTGCTCACCGAGCGGATCCGCGACGGCAAGCCCACCACCCTGGGCGCCGCGTCGGGCATCGTCGCGGGGCTGGTCGCCATCACCCCGTCCTGCTCGTCGGTCAACGTGCTGGGCGCGCTGGTGGTCGGCCTGGTGGCCGGCGTGGTCTGCGCGCTGGCGGTGGGGCTGAAGTTCAAGCTCGGCTTCGACGACTCCCTCGACGTGGTCGGCGTGCACATGATCGGCGGTCTGACGGGCACCCTGCTGGTGGGCCTGCTCGCCGCGCCCGAGAGCCCCGCGATCAACGGCGTGACCGGCGTGTCCAAGGGCCTGTTCTACGGCGGCGGCTGGTCGCAGCTCGAGCGGCAGGCGGTCGGCGCGTTCGCCGTCCTCTTCTACTCCGGCATCGTCACGCTAATCTTGGCCTTGATCCTCAAGTACACGATCGGGCTGCGTGTGAGCGTCGAGGACGAATCGACAGGCATCGACGAGGCCGAGCACGCGGAGAGCGGCTACGATTTCGGCGTGATCGGCGGGCAGGGGTCGGTTCTTCCGGCGGCGCGGATCCCCGTGGATGACCGTAACGGTCTTGACGACCGGGCGGCCGACAAAGTGGAGGCAGAGCACTCATGAAGCTAGTCACCGCCATCGTGAAGCCATTCACCCTCGATGACGTCAAAACCAGCCTCGAGGAGGCAGGCGTCCTGGGGATGACGGTCAGCGAAATCCAGGGCTACGGGCGGCAGAAAGGTCACACCGAGGTTTACCGCGGCGCCGAGTATTCGGTCGACTTCGTGCCGAAGGTGCGCATCGAGGTCGTGGTCGACGACAGCATTGTCGACAAGGTCGTGGACAGCATCGTTCGGGCGGCGCGCACCGGCAAGATCGGTGACGGCAAGGTCTGGGTGAGCCCCGTGGAGACCATCGTGCGGGTGCGCACCGGCGAGCGCGGAACCGATGCGCTGTGACGGCCGTCGCGCATTGCTGAGTCGACCCGGGCGGGCCGGGAGGGAATGACCACCAACGCTCCCGACCCGTCCGGGACTCCAACGGGAACAGAAAGCGCCGGCACGGCAGTCGATTTGGCTGCCGCCCGGCGTCAACTGTTGTCCGATTGCGTCACGCTGCACGCCGCCGAGCTACGGCACGCCTGGCTGGACCTGCACGAAACGTGGCTCACCGCCAAGGCCGCCGAGATCGGCATCGACGACGACAGTGGCCTGGCCATCGTCGGGGTGGGCGGCCTGGGCCGCCGCGAGTTGCTCCCGTACTCCGATCTGGACTTGATGTTGTTGCACGACAACAAACCTCGGGAGGAACTGAGCCAGGTCGCCGACCGCATGTGGTATCCGTTGTGGGACGCCAACGTTCGGCTCGACCACAGCGTGCGCACCGTCTCGGGCGCGCTCGACGTCGCCAACGCCGACATGATCGCGGCCCTGGGCATGCTCGACGCCCGCCACATCGTCGGTGACGCCCGGCTCTCCGAGGAACTGATCGCCGGCGCACGACGCCAGTGGCGCAGCGCAATTCGCTCGCGGATGGGTGAGCTGGTCGACATGACGCAGGCCCGCTGGCAGCGTTGCGGGCGGATCGCGCAACGGGCCGAGCCGGATTTGAAGACCGGCTGCGGCGGCCTGCGCGACGTGCAGCTGCTCGACGCGCTGGGCGTGGCCCAGCTGATCGACCGGCGCGGCATGGGCCGCCCGGAGACGCCCGGCGGCTCCCTCGACGAGGCGCACCTGACGATCCTCGACGTGCGCACCGAGCTGCATCGGGTGTCGGGCCGCGGTCGCGACCAGCTGCTGGCTCAATACGCCGACGAGATCAGCGCCGCCCTGCACATCGGCGACCGCTTCGACCTGGCGCGCAAGATCTCCGACGCCGGCCGCACCATCGCCTACCACGCCGCGACGGGGCTGCGGACCGCCGAGAACGCGCTGCCCCGCCGCGGCGTCTCGGCGCTGGTGCGCCGCCCCAAGCGCCGGCCCCTCGACGAGGGCGTCGTCGAATACGCCGGAGAGATCGTGCTGGCCCGCGACGCCCACCCGGAGAGCGACCCCGGCCTGGTGCTGCGGGTGGCCGCCGCGTCCGCCGACACCGGCCTGCCGATCGGGGCCGCGACGCTGTCCCGCCTGGCCGCCAGCGTCCCGGACCTGCCCACGCCGTGGCCGCGGGAGGCGCTCGACGACCTGCTGGTCGTGTTGCTGGCCGGGCCGACGATGGTGGGCACCGTCGAAGCGCTCGACCGCACCGGGCTGTGGGGCCGGCTGCTGCCGGAGTGGGACGCCGTGCGCGACCTGCCGCCGCGCGACGTCTCGCACAAGTGGACCGTGGACCGCCACATCGTCGAAACCGCCGTCAACGCAGCGCCGTTGACCACCCGCGTCGCCCGGTCCGACCTGCTCGCGCTGGGCGCGCTGCTGCATGACATCGGCAAGGGCCGCGGCGTGGACCACTGCGTGCTCGGGGCGGAGCTGGTGGTGCCGATCGGGGAGCGGCTGGGGCTGGCGCCCCAGGACGTCGCCACGCTGGCCGGCATGGTCCGTCATCACCTGCTGTTGCCCGTGACGGCCACCCGCAGCGACCTCAATGACCCCAAGACCATCGAGGGCGTCGCCGAGGCGCTGGGCGGCGACCCGCAACTGCTGGAACTGCTGCACGCGCTGGCGGAGGCGGATTCGAAAGCGACCGGCCCCGGGGTGTGGAGCGAATGGAAGGCGTCGCTCATCGAGGACCTGGTGCGCCGGTGCCGGTTGGTGATGGCCGGTGATCCGCTGCCCGAAGCCGAACCCAGTGCGCCGCAATATGTTTCGCTGGCCGCCGACGGCGGTGTGCACGTCGCGATCGAGCCGGGCGCCAGCGAGCGGGTGCACGTGGTGATGGTGGCGCCCGACCAGCGGGCCCTGGTGTCCAAGGCCGCCGCGGTGCTGGCGCTCAATTCGGTGCGCATCCATTCGGCGTCGGCAACCACCCACGAGGGCGCCGCGATCGTCGAATTCGTCGCGTCGCCGTTGTTCGGCGCGCCCCCGGACACCGGGCTGCTGCGTCAGCAGTTCATGCAAGCGCTCAGCGGCGACCTCGACGTGCTGGGGTCGCTGGAGAAGCGCGACGCCGACGCGGTGAGCGCCGCGACGGCGCGGGCCGGCGAGGTGCAGGTCGGGGTGCCCGTCACCCGGTCGACGGCGCCGCCGCGCATCCTGTGGGTGGATACGGCCTCCGCCGACGGCCTGATCCTCGAGGTGCGGGCCATGGACCGGCTGGGGTTGCTGGCGCTGCTCACCCGGGCCCTGGAGCGCGCTGGCGCCGACATCGTCTGGGCCAAGGTCAACACGTTCGGGTCGACGGCCGCCGACGTGTTCTGCGTGACGGTGCACGTCGACACCGCGGCGGCTCGGCAGATCGGGGACCCCGACACCGCGGCGCGGGTCGCGGTCGAGCAGAGCCTGCTCAGCGTCCTGGGCGGGCCGTCGGTCGAGGTGCTCGAGGAACCCGTCGGCGACTGACGGCTACGCGTGCTCGGCGTTGAGCTGGCGCACGGCGTCGATGCGGGCGCGTAGCTGGTCGCGGGTCGCCGCCGCGATCGGCGGGCCGCCGCAGCGGCGCCGCAGCTCGTTGTGGATCCAGCCGTGCGGTTTGCCGGTGCGGTGATGCGCGACCGAGACCAGGGAGTTGAGTTCGCGCCGCAGGTCGCGCAGCTGGCCGTGCACGGTGGCCGGCGCGGGCGGCGCCGCCGTGCCCGCCGCGGCCCGGCGCTGCAGCTGCTCGTCCTGGCGGCGGTGCAGCAGGGCGCGCATCTGGTCGGCGTCCAGCAGCCCCGGGATGCCGAGGTAGTCCGCCTCCTCCTCACTGCCCGCCGGGGTGGCCGTGCCGAACGACGATCCGTCGAAGATCACCTGGTCCAGCTCCGCGTCGGCGCCGAGCGCGGTGAAGCTCTTGTCCTCGTCGCCCTGCTCGTCCTGCGTCCGCGTCGCGGGGTCGCCGTCCAGGGGATCGCCCTCGGGCCGGTGCGGTTCGCCGAGCACGTGGTTGCGCTGGGCCTCCAGCTCGCTGGCGAGCTGGAGCAGGTTGGGCACCGAGGGCACGAAGATGCTCGCGGTCTCGCCGGGGCGGCGCGACCGCACGAACCGGCCGATGGCCTGGGCGAAGAACAGCGGCGTCGACGCGCTGGTCGCGTAGATCCCCACCGAGAGCCGGGGCACGTCGACGCCCTCGGAGACCATCCGCACCGCGACCAGCCAGCGGCCGGTGCTGGCGGCGAACTCGCTGATCCGGCCGGACGAGCCGGGGTCGTCCGACAGCACGAGCGTCGGGGTCTCGCCGGTGAGGGTGGTCAGCAGCGTCGCGTACGCGCGGGCCGCGGTCTGGTCGGAGGCGATGATCATGCCCCCGGCGTCGGGCACGTGCTCGCGCAGCTGGCGCAACCGGCGGTCGGCCGCCGCGATCACGGCCGGCATCCACTGGCCGGCGGGATCGAGCGCGGTGCGCCACGCCCGCGCTGTCTGCTCGGCCGACAGCGGCTCGCCCAGCCGGGCGGCGTGCTCCTCGCCGGCGCTGTCGCGCCACCGCGCCTCGCCGGAGTAGGCGAGGAACACCACCGGGCGCACCACCCCGTCGGCGAGGGCCTCGGCGTAGCCGTAGGTGTGGTCGGCGCGGGAGCGCCGCACCCCGTCGGCGCCGGCCTCGTAGGTGACGAACGGGATGGGGCTGTCGTCGCTGCGGAACGGCGTACCCGTCAGCGCCAGCCGCCGGGTGGCGTCGCCGAACGCCTCCCGGATGGCGTCGCCCCAGCTCTTGGCGTCGCCGCCGTGGTGGATCTCGTCGAAGATCACCAGCGTCTTGCGGTTCTCGGTGCGCACCCGGTGCAGCGTCGGGTGCGAGGCGACCTGCGCGTAGGTGACCATCACGCCGTGGTACTCGCCCGACTTCAGCGCCTGGGAGTTGGAGAACTTCGGGTCCAGCGCGATGCCGTGCCGGGCCGCGGCCTGGGCCCACTGCACCTTGAGGTGCTCGGTGGGCACCACGACGGTGATCTGCTCGACGGTCCTCTGGCTGAGCAACTCGGCCGCCACCCGCAACGCGAACGTGGTCTTGCCGGAGCCCGGGGTGGCGACGGCGAGGAAGTCGCGCGGCCCGCCGCTCAGGTACTTCACCAGCGCCCGACGCTGCCAGCCGCGCAGCGCGCCGCCGCTCTGGGCGCTGCTGTGCTCGGCCGGTGGCTGCGTGTGGCTGACCAATTGCACCGGCGCAGTTCCCCCCGTAGTTGCTTGTCGACGCGATCGGTTAAGTGGCGGACGTGAAATCTAGCACGCCAACGCTTTTCGGGGCAGTAGCGACTCGAACCGATTAGCGCGCCGGGGCCAGCCGGTCGCGGGCGTCGAGCCACCCACGGATCGCCGGGGGCGCTCGCACGCGCACTACCACTAGGCTGGCGTGGTGTTTGAATCGCTGTCCGACCGGTTGACCGGTGCCCTGACGGGCCTACGCGGCAAGGGTCGACTGACCGACGCCGACATCGACGCCACCACCCGCGAGATCCGGCTGGCGCTGCTGGAAGCCGACGTCTCGCTGCCCGTCGTGCGGGCCTTCGTCGCCCGGATCAAGGAGCGCGCCAAGGGCGCCGAGGTCTCCGCCGCCCTCAACCCGGCGCAACAGGTTGTCAAGATCGTCAACGAAGAGCTGATCGGGATCCTGGGCGGCGAGACCCGCCGGCTGGCGTTCGCCAAGACGCCGCCGACCGTCATCATGCTCGCCGGTCTACAGGGTTCCGGTAAGACCTCGCTGGCCGGAAAGCTTGCGGCCTGGCTGCGCGGCCAGGGGCACACGCCGCTGCTGGTGGCCTGCGACCTGCAGCGGCCCGCCGCGGTCAACCAGCTGCAGGTCGTCGGCGAGCGCGCCGGGGTGCCGGTGTTCGCGCCGCACCCGGGGGAGTCGCCGGGCTCGGGACCGGGTGACCCCGTGGCCGTGGCGGCCGCCGGCCTGGCGGAGGCCCGCGCGAAGCACCACGACGTCGTCATCGTCGACACCGCCGGGCGCCTGGGCATCGACGACGAGCTGATGGCCCAGGCCGCGGCCATCCGCGACGCCGTCGACCCCGACGAGGTCCTCTTCGTCCTCGACGCGATGATCGGCCAGGACGCCGTCACCACCGCCGAGGCGTTCCGCGAGGGCGTCGGGTTCACCGGTGTGGTGCTGACCAAGCTCGACGGCGACGCCCGCGGTGGCGCCGCGCTGTCGGTCCGCGAGGTGACCGGCGTGCCCATCCTGTTCGCCTCCACCGGCGAAAAACAGGAGGACTTCGACGTCTTCCACCCCGACCGGATGGCCAGCCGCATCCTGGGCATGGGCGACGTGCTGAGCCTGATCGAGCAGGCCGAGCAGGTCTTCGACGCCGAGCAGGCCGAGGCCGCCGCCGCCAAGATCGGCAGCGGCGAGCTGACGCTGGAGGACTTCCTGGAGCAGATGCTGACCATCCGCAAGATGGGACCTATCGGCAACCTGCTGGGCATGCTGCCCGGCGCCGGCCAGATGAAGGACGCGCTGGCCCAGGTCGACGACCGCCAGCTCGACCGGCTGCAGGCCATTATCCGCGGCATGACGCCCGAGGAGCGGGCCGACCCGAAGATCATCAACGCCTCGCGGCGGCTGCGCATCGCCAACGGCTCCGGCGTCACGGTGTCCGAGGTCAACCAACTGGTCGACCGCTTCTTCGAGGCCCGCAAGATGATGTCGTCGATGCTCGGCGGCATGGGCATCCCCGGCCTGGGCCGCAAGTCGGCGACGCGAAAAGCCAAGGGCGCGAAGGGCAAGAAGGGCAAGAAGGGCGGCCGGGGCCCGACCCCGCCCAAGGTCCGCAACCCGCTGGGGCCCGGGATGCCGGGCGTGCCGGCGGGCTTCCCGGACCTGTCGCAGATGCCGCAGGGCCTCAACGAGCTGCCGCCGGGCCTGGCCGACTTCGACCTGTCCAAGCTCAAGTTCCCGGGCAACCCCGGAAAGTAGCGCGCCGTGCCGATGCGCGTGCGGGGTCTGGCGCTGCCGGACGAGACCGCAATCGAGCTGTGGATCGTCGACGGCCGCATCAGCACCGAACCGGTCGCCGGGGCGGACACCGTCTTCGACGGCGGTTGGATCGTGCCGGGCCTGGTCGACGCGCACTGCCACGTCGGCCTGGGCCACGGCGGCGAGATCCCGCTCGACGAGGCGATCGCCCAGGCCGAGACCGAACGCGACGTCGGCGCGCTGCTGCTGCGCGACTGCGGCTCGCCGACCGACACCCGCAGCCTCGACGAGCGTGACGACCTGCCCCGGATCATCCGCGCCGGCAAACATTTGGCGCGGCCCAAGCGCTACTCGCCGGGCTTCGCGCGCGAGCTGGAGGACGAGTCGCAACTGCCGGCCGCCGTCGCCGAGGAGGCGCGCCGCGGCGACGGCTGGATCAAGCTGGTCGGGGACTGGATCGACCGCAGCGTGGGCGACCTGGCGCCGCTGTGGTCCGACGACGTGCTCAAGGCCGCGATCGACGCCGCCCACGCCCACGGCGCCCGGGTCACCGCGCACGTGTTCAGCGAGGACGCCCTGCCCGGGCTGATCCGCGCGGGCATCGACTGCATCGAGCACGGCACCGGCCTGGGTGACGACACCATCGCCCTGATGGTCGAGCACGGCACGGTACTGGTGCCCACGCTGGTCAACATCATCGAGAATTTTCCCGGCATCGCCGAGGCCGCCGCCAAGTACCCGATTTACGCCGCGCACATGCGCGAGTTGCACGCCCGCGGGGTCGGCCAGATCGCCGCGGCGCGCGAGGCCGGCGTGCCGATCTACGCCGGGACCGACGCGGGCACCATGGTGGCGCACGGCCGCCTCGCCGACGAGATCGAGGCGCTCAAGGGCATCGGGATGAACCCCACCGCCGCGCTGGGGGCGGCGTGCTGGGATGCGCGTCGCTGGCTGGGCCGGCCCGGGCTGGACCACGGCGCCCCCGCCGACCTGGTGTGCTACGCCGACGACCCGCGGTCGGGTCCCGCCGCGCTGCACAACCCCGAGCTTGTCCTGCTGCGCGGCAAGGTGTTTCGTGCGACGACGTAGCCGCGCGACGCGCGGCGCGGGCGGATAGGATCGGGGCATGGTGCTGCCCAGCGGCGCGAGCTTCGCCGGCTACACGGTGGCGCGCCGGCTGGGTGCCGGGGTGACCGGCGAGGTCTACCTCGTCCAAGATCCCCGCGGCACGCGCTGGCAGGCCCTCAAGATCCTCTCCGAGCCGATGTCCGCCGACGATGAGTTCCGCCGGCTCTTTCAGGTGCAGACCCCGGTCGCGGCCAACCTGTTCCACCCGCACATCGTCGAGGTGTACGAGCGCGGGCAGTTCGAGGGGCAGCTGTACGTCGCGATGGAGTACGTCGAGGGCATCAACGCCGAGCAGCTGATCGCGACCCGCTTTCCCGCGGTGTCGCCGACGGGTCACGTGCTGAGCATCGTGGCCGCCGTCGCGGGGGCTCTGGACTATGCGCACGGCCGCGGCCTGGCCCACCGCGACGTCAAACCGGCCAACATTTTGTTGGCCGGCGGCGACGAACGCCCGCAGCGCATCCTGCTGTCGGACTTCGGCATCGCCCGCCGGCTGGGCGACAGGGCGCCGGAGGCGGCGCATCCCCCCGTCGGCACGGTCGCCTACGCCGCGCCCGAGCAGCTGGCCGGCGCCGACATCGACGGCCGCGCCGACCAGTACGCGTTGGCGGCCACCGCCTTCCACCTGCTGACCGGCGCGCCGCCCGTCGAGCGTTTCGATCCGGTCGCCGCGCTGCGCCAGCACCTGGACGGCGCCCCACCGAAGCTCAGCGACCAGCGTCCCGAGCTGGCCCGGCTCGACGAGGTCTTCGCCAAGGCGCTGGCCCGCGACCCCGGTGATCGGTTCGCCACCTGCCGGGACTTCGCCGAGGCGGCCGCCGAGCAGGTGGGCGGCGCCGGCGCGGGCCGCGGATACGAGGCCCGCCGGAAACGACGCGCGGCCGCCGAGCGGCCGACCGTGCACGGGCTCGACGACATCGCCACCCTGGACGCCGCGGACCAGGCGGCCGCCGGACCGCCGCCGCGCCGGTCCCGCAAGCTCGCCCTGGCGGGCGCGGCGGCGCTGCTGGCGGCGGGGACGCTGGCCGCGGGCGTCGCGCTCGGGCGGCACACCGCGTCGCGGCCCGCCCCGGTGGCGGGGCCGGCGCCGTCGGTCACCGCCGTGCCCGGGCCCGTGACCGCCGCGCCGCCGCCCGCCGCCCAGCTCGACGGCAGTTTCCGCCTCGAGACCGAACGCACCAAGCAGACCTACAACGACGTGGCCGACCCGCAGCCGCCGGACATCCGGACCTGGTGGGCGTTCCGGTCGTCGTGCGGCCCGCAGGCCTGCACGGCCGCCGCCGCCCAGCTCGACGACAACGACCATTCGCGGGCGATGTCGCCCGGCGGGGGCGTGTTCTTCCTGCGGTTCACCGACGGGCAGTGGCTGTCGCAGCCGGTGGACCTGGACTTCCCGTGCTTCGGCCCGGACGGGTCGCAGGCCACGCAAAGCACGACGCTGGTGCTGGCGTTGCGACCGCAGCCGCCGGGTGACTTCGTCGGCGAGGAGACCGTGACCGTCCAGACCAACGAGTGCGGTCAGCAGTCGGCCGTCATCCGGATCCCCGCGGTCGCCAGCCGCCGGGGCGAGGTGCCGCCGGCCGTCGCGGTGCCGGATCCCGCGAAGCCGCCCGAGAGCCCGGGCGCCGCCGCGCCGACGCTGTCGCCGTACCGCCCCAACGGCGAGCGGTAACGCAGACTCACATCGGCACACGGCCGGGCGCGCCGCGCCGAAAAGATTGCGAGTGCTCACTATCTACGCTAGGGTGGCCGCACGACGACCGGGAGGGCAGCGTGGCCTACGACGTGATCATCCGCGACGGACTGTGGTTCGACGGCACCGGCAGCGCGCCGCGGACGCGCACCCTAGGCATCCGCGACGGGGTGGTCGCCACGGTCTCCACCGGGCCGCTGGACGAGACCGGCTGCCCCGAGGTGATCGACGCGGGCGGCAAGTGGATCGTGCCCGGCTTCATCGACGTGCACACCCATTACGACGCCGAGGTGTTGCTGGACCCCGGGCTGCGGGAGTCGGTGCGCCACGGCGTCACCACCGTGCTGCTGGGCAATTGCTCGCTGTCGACGGTGTACGCCGATTCCGAGGACGCCGCCGACCTGTTCAGCAGGGTGGAGGCGGTACCGCGCGAATTCGTGTTCGGCGCGTTGCACTCCAACCGCACCTGGTCGACGGCGGCCGAATACGTCAAGGCGCTCGACGCCCTGCCGCTGGGGCCCAATGTCGGCTCGCTGCTTGGGCATTCGGACCTGCGCACGGCGGTGCTCGGACTCGAGCGCGCCACCGACGCCGCCGTCCGACCCACCGACGACGAGCTGGCCACCATGGCGCGCCTGCTCGACGAGGCGCTCGACGCCGGGATGCTCGGCATGTCCGGCATGGACGCCGCCATCGACAAGCTGGACGGCGAGCGCTTCCGTTCGCGCGCCCTGCCGTCCACGTTCGCGACCTGGCGGGAACGGCGCCGACTGCTCAAGGTGCTGCGCCGGCGGCGGCGGATCCTGCAGAGCGCGCCCAACGTGGCCAAGCCGTCAACCGGGATGCTGTTCTTCTTCGCCAGCAGCCGAATCCTGAACTGTGGCAAGGGCGTTCGGATGAGCATGCTGGTCTCCGCCGACGCCAAGTCCATGCCGCTGTCGGTCTACGTGTTCGGCCCGGCGACCCGCTTCCTCAACAGGTTGCTGGGCGCGCAGGTGCGGTTCCAGCACCTGCCGGTGCCGTTCGAGCTGTACTCCGACGGCATCGACCTGCCGGTCTTCGAGGAGTTCGGCGCCGGCACCGCCGCCCTGCATCTGCGAGACCAGTTGCAGCGCAACGCATTACTGGCCGACCGGGACTATCGCCGGAAATTCCGTCGCGAGTTCGACCGCGTCAAACTCGGGCCGTCGCTGTGGCACCGCGACTTTCACGACGCGGTGATCGTCGAATGCCCGGACGCGTCGCTGATCGGCAAGAGCTTCGGGGCGATCGCCGACGAGCGGGGCCTGCACCCGCTCGATGCGTTCCTCGACGTGCTGGTCGACAACGGCGAACGCAACGTGCGGTGGACCACCACCGTCGCCAACCACCGCCCGAAGCTGCTCGACGCGCTGGCCACGGAGACCAGCGTGCACATGGGCTTCTCCGACGCCGGGGCGCACCTGCGCAACATGGCGTTCTACAACTTCGCCCTGCGGATGCTCAAGCGCACCCGCGACGCCCACCGCGGCGGCGCGCCCTTCATGTCGATCGAGCAGGCCGTGCACCGCCTCACCGGAGAGCTGGGGGAGTGGTTCGGGATCGACGCCGGCACGCTGCGCCGCGGCGACCGGGCCGACTTCGTCGTCATCGACCCCGCCGGCCTCGACGACGCGGTGGACGGTTACCACGAGGAGGAGGTGCCGTTCTACGGCGGCCTGCGCCGCATGGTGAACCGCAACGACGACGCCGTGCTGGCGACCGGCGTGGGCGGGGTGGTCGTCTACGGGCGCGGCAAGTTCCGCGAGGGCTACGGACGGACCTGCCGTTCGGGCCGGTACCTGCGTGCGGGCGCGCGGGAGCGCGGCGGCGTCGCGGCGGGCGCCGGGGCCTGAGGTGGCCCGCACCCAGCAGCAGCGCCGCGAGGAGACCGTCGGCCGGCTGCTCGACGCCTGCATCGCGACCATCGTCGAGGTGGGCTACGCCCGGGCGTCGGCCGCGGTGATCACCAAGCGTGCCGGGGTGTCGGTGGGGGCCCTGTTCCGGCATTTCGACACCATGGGCGACTTTATGGCCGCGACGGCCTCGGAGGTGTTGCGCCGGCAGCTGGAGTCGTTCACCAAGGGCGTCGCGGAGATTCCCGCCGACCAGCCGGCGCTGGAGGCGGCGCTGGTGATCCTGCGCGACCTGACCGCGGGCCCGGCCAACGCGGTGCTCTACGAGTTGCTGATCGCCGCCCGCACCGACGACAAGCTCAGGGCCACCCTGCGCCACGAGCTGGGCCAGTACGCCGCCAAGATCCACGACGCGGCCCGGGCGCTGCCCGGCGCCGACGGCTTCGCCGAGGACACCTTCCCCGTGCTGGTGGCTCTGATGACCAACGTCTTCGACGGGGCCGCCGTGGTGGAGGGCGTGTTGCCGCAGCCAACCATTGCGGCCCAACGGATTCCCGTGCTCGCCGCGCTGCTGGCGGCGGCGGCCCGGCCGGGTGCGGACTGACTACAGCGAGCCGATGCTGGACTGCGGGCTCTGCGCGAAGCCCCAGTCGAACAGCGTGGCCGCCTGGTCCCAGTAGGTGGGGCCACCCTCATGGATCAGCCCGTACATCATGGCGATCACCAGCCGGCGGCCGCCGCGGGCCGCGGCCCCTACGAAGGTCTTGCGGGCGGCGTTGGTGAACCCGGTCTTGCCGCCGATGGCGCCGGGGTAGCGCTGCAGCAACTCGTCCTGGTTGACGATCGGGTGGTCGCCGTTGTCGCCGGGGAACATCGCCGAGGGCTCGGCCGTGATCTGCGCGAACACCGGATTGGCCATGGCGGCGCGGAAGATCACCGCCAGGTCGTGGGCCGTCGACGCTCCCGAGCCGGCGGCGCCGTCCAGGCCGGACGGCGTGGCCGCGTGCGTGCTGGTGGCGCCCAGCGAGGCCGCCTTGGCGTTCATCTTGGCGACCGTGACCTCGGGGCCGCCCAGCATGTGCGCCAGGGTGTTCGCGGCGTCGTTGCCCGACACCAGTAGCAGGGCGTCCAGGAGTTGGCGCGCGGTGTAGGTGCGGCCGGGCTTGATGCCGACGCAGTTGCACTCGACCTCGGTGTCGGCGACGTCGGCGACGACGGTGGAGTCCAGGCTCACCGAATCCAGGACGACCTGCGCGAGCAGCGTCTTGATGGTGCTGGCCGGTGGGTGCGCGACGTTCTGGTCGCGCCCGGCCAGCACCTGGCCGCTGTCCAGGTCGGCGACGATCCAGGTCTGCGCCGGGCCGTCGGGGATGGGCATCGAGCCGACCGGCTGCATGCTGTCCGCCCACGCGGTGGCGGTCACGACGGTGGCCGTGCACGTGCCGAGCGCGACCAGCGCGGCGGGCACCTTGGTCACGAGGGCCATGAGCTTGCGCATGGGCGCAAAGTCTAACTTCCGACCCATTTTCGCGGCGATGTTCAGTATTGTCTCGAAGCATGTTGAGCCTGGCCGAAATCTCCGACCGCCTCGAGATCCAGCAGCTGATGGTGGATTACTCCACCGCCATCGACCAGCGCCGCTTCGACGACCTCGACGAGGTCTTCACCGAAGACGCCTACATCGATTACACCGCCTTCGGCGGCATCGAGGGCCGTTACCCCGAGGTCAAGAAGTGGCTCAGTGAGGTCTTGCCCAACTTCCCCGTCTACGCCCACATGCTCGGCAACTTCTCGGTCGACATCGACGGGGACACCGCCTCGTCGCGGGTCATCTGCTTCAACCCGATGGTGTTCCCCGATGAGGCGGGAAAAGCGGGGGAGCAGGTGATGTTCTGCGCGCTGTGGTACGACGACGAATTCGTGCGCACGCCGCGGGGCTGGCGGATGACCCGGCGCGTCGAGACGAAGGTCTTCCAGAAGGTGATGTGACGCCCGGCCCGCTTCGTGCGCCGAGATTGCCGCCAGGGCTGCGCCGGCGCCCGGATCGCGACCATGGCGGCAATCTCGCCGCACGGGGACCGCGCATTTCTGTCCGGGCGCCCCGTTCTGGCACAATAGGCGGCTGTCCGGCGCGCGACCCACTCGCAAGTGCCCGCCCGCCGGTCGGAAACGCGAGGCAAAACCGGGTCCGGGCATCCCGCCCCGATCGCTGAATTGCAGCGTGACACCCCACAGGAGATTTCGCTCAACCATGGCTGTCAAGATCAAGCTCACCCGGCTTGGCAAGATCCGCAACCCCCAGTACCGCATCGCCGTCGCCGACGCGCGCAACCGGCGCGACGGCCGCTCGATCGAGGTCATCGGCCGTTACCACCCGAAGGAAGAGCCGAGCCTGATCGAGATCGACTCCGAGCGCGCCCAGTACTGGCTGTCGGTCGGCGCCCAGCCCACCGAGCCCGTGCTCAAGCTGCTGAAGATCACCGGTGACTGGCAGAAGTTCAAGGGTCTGCCCGGCGCCGAGGGCACCCTGAAGGTCGCGCCGCCCAAGCCCAGCAAGCTGGAGCTGTTCAACGCCGCGCTGGCCGCCGCCGAGGGCGGACCCACCACCGAGGCCACCACGCCGAAGAAGAAGGCCCCGGCCAAGAAGGCGGCCGCGAAAGCCCCCGACGCCGAGTCCGCGGCCCCCGAGGGCGAGGCGCGGGCCGAGGCCGGCGAGCAGGCCGAGTCGGCGACCGAGAGCTGACGCAGGTGAGTACGGTCGTCGTTGACGCTGTCGAGCATCTGGTCCGCGGGATCGTCGACAACCCCGACGATGTCCGCGTGGACATGGTGACCAGTCGCCGCGGGCGCACGGTCGAGGTCCACGTCCATCCCGACGACCTGGGCAAGGTGATCGGGCGAGGGGGTCGCACCGCGACCGCGTTGCGCACCCTGGTCGCCGGCATCGGCGGTCGCGGGATCCGCGTCGACGTGGTGGACACCGACCAGTAACCGCTCAAGGAGCTCCCTTGGAGTTGACGGTCGGGCGCGTGGTGAAGGCGCACGGCATCGGCGGCGAGGTGGTGGTGGAGGTCCGCACCGACGACCCCGCGGCCCGCTTCGCCTCGGGTAACACGTTGCGCGCCAAGCACTCCCGTGCCGGTTGGGAACGCGATTGCGTGGTCGACGGCGTGCGCGAGCACGGCGGCCGGCTGCTGGTGCGGTTCGCCGGCGTGACCGACCGCGACGCCGCCGACGCGCTGCGCGGCGCGTTGTTCGTCGTCGATTCCGACGACCTGCCGCCGATCGACGAGCCGGACACCTACTACGACCACCAGCTCGAGGGGCTGCGCGTCCGCACGGTCGCCGGCGAGGAGATCGGGGTGGTGGCCGAGGTGCTGCACACCGCGGCCGGTGAACTGCTGGCGGTGCGGCGCGGGGCCGGCGCGGTCGCGGGCCAAAGCCCCGAGGTGTTGGTGCCGTTCGTCGGCGCGATCGTCACCGACGTGTCGCTGGGCGACGGGGTCGTCGAGATCGATCCGCCCGAGGGCCTGCTGGACCTGGGGTAGCGGCTCATGCGAATCGACGTCGTCACCATCTTCCCGGCCTACCTGGACCCGCTGCGAGAGGCGTTGCCCGGCAAGGCTATTCAGTCCGGACTCGTCGACCTGCGGGTGCACGACCTGCGGCGGTGGACCCATGACGTGCACCGCTCGGTCGACGACGCCCCCTACGGCGGCGGCCCGGGCATGGTCATGAAGGCGCCGGTGTGGGGCGCGGCCCTCGACGAGATCTGTTCGGCCGACACGTTATTGGCCGTGCCGACGCCCGCGGGCGCGCTGTTCACCCAGGCGACGGCGCAGCGCTGGAGCGCCGAGGCGCACCTGGTGTTCGCCTGCGGCCGCTACGAGGGCATCGACCAACGGGTCGTCGACGACGCCGCGCGGCGGATGCGGGTGGAAGAGGTCTCCATCGGCGACTACGTGCTGCCGGGCGGCGAGTCGGCGGCGCTCGTGATGATCGAGTCGGTGCTGCGTCTGCTCGACGGCGTGCTCGGCAACCCGGCGTCGCACCGCGAGGATTCGCACGCGCCGGCGCTGGACCGGCGCCTGGAGGGCCCCAGCTACACCCGGCCACCCAGCTGGCGCGGGCTCGACGTTCCCGACGTCTTGCTCTCCGGCGACCACGGGCGGGTCGCCGCGTGGCGGCGCGAGGTGTCGCTGCAGCGCACCCGGGAGCGTCGGCCCGAGCTGCTGGAACCGCACGGCCCGGACGCGTCGGGTTAGAGCCCGCGGCGCGGCGGGTCGATACGGCCCTCGGGGAACATCGTCTTGACCGCCTGGGTGATGGTGTCCCGCGCGGTCGCCTCGTCGGAGGGCTGCAGCGACTGGACCACCATGATGTAGCGGCGGTCGGCGCCCACCAGGCCCGTCGACAGGTGCATCCAGTCGGCGCCGATGCAGCACATCCAGCCCTGCTTGACGGCGACCGGCTCCGCGTAGAGGCCGTCGGGGATGCCGAACCGCTGTGGGTAGCCGTCGAGCCCGTTCGGCGTGGACTGGGCCAGGTCGTTCTCGATGATCTTGGCCTGCGCGGGCGGCAGCCCGCCCGACCCGTCGAGCAGCATGTCGTAGTAGCGGATCAGGTCGGTGACCGAGCTCATCGTGTTCCACCACCGGCCGTCGCTCGGCGGGGTGGTCGAGCCCAGGCCGTACCGGGCCGCGACCTCGGTGATGATGGCCGACCCGCCGCCCTGGCCCCAGAACCGCTCGGCGGCGCCGTCGTCGGAGGATTGCAGCATCGCGTCCAACGCCTGGCGGTCCTCCGGGGCCAGCGCGGCCTTGCCCTGGGACTCGTGCAGCAGCAGGTCGTCGGCGATGAACAGCTTCGCGACCGAGGCGGTCCCGATGATCTGGCCGTTGCCGCTGCTGACCAGCCGGTGGGTGACGCGGTCGAGGATGGCGACCGACACCGCGGCGCCGCTGGCCGCGGCCGCGTCGATCGCCTGCTGGACGCGGGCCTGCAGTGGCCCGAGCCCGGCGTCGGACAGCGGCGGCTGCTGTTGCGGCAGGGCCGCCTCGAGCAGCAGTTCGGCCGACTGCGTCGGCCGGGGCGACGGCGCCATCAACGCCTGCGCGGGCGCGGCATAGACGGGCAGGCTGTAGGCCCGGGCCTGCACCCGCGCCTCGGAGCCGGCGGCGACCACCAACGCCACCGCCGCCGTGGCGGTGAACAGGGTCAGCGGCCGTACCCGCATGAGATTCCTCCGACGTACCGACACACCGTGCCGACGGACACGGATGCGGGCCGCCGCGCGCCACCGGACCCGGCCATCACGCCAAAGTGCGGGTGAGCGCGTTCTGACCCCAGTCATATGTACCATTCACCAGCGGGTTTGGCTCGCCGCGAACCGCCGAATCGCTGTGATTTTCGCCGGATGGGGCGCATCTGGCACAATTGACCAGTTGTCTCCAGCGGTTGCAGGCCGGTCCGGCCGCATTCCGCCTGCTGCGAGACGCGCAAGATGCCTAGAACCATCGGCTCGGCGGCCGCCCGTCCCGGGTGGCCGCTGCTGACCGCGACCGCAAGGAAGTGTCTTCTCAGATGAACCGGCTGGACTTCGTCGATCAGACGTCGCTGCGCGACGACATCCCGGTTTTCGGCCCGGGTGACACCATCAACGTGCACGTCAAGGTCATCGAGGGCGCCAAGGAGCGTATCCAGGTGTTCAAGGGCGTGGTGATCCGCCGGCAGGGCGGTGGCATCCGCGAGACCTTCACGGTGCGCAAGGAGAGCTACGGCGTCGGCGTCGAGCGGACCTTCCCCGTGCACTCGCCCAACATCGACCACCTCGAGGTCGTGACCCGGGGTGACGTGCGCCGCGCCAAGCTGTACTACCTGCGCGAGCTGCGCGGCAAGAAGGCCAAGATCAAGGAAAAGCGCTGACCTCCAGACGCGTTGGCGCCGCCGCGGTTTGGACAGATCGGTCCGGGGGCGGTGCACCGCAGCCGCGACGCCGGCTGGCTACGCTGATCTCGTGACCGATACCCCCGAGCCCCAGCGCGACGCCGGACAGCCGGAGCCCAAGGTCTCGACCCGCGACGCGGACCCGCCTGCCGGCGAGGCTGCCGCGGCGGGCCCCGCGATCCCGGAACCCGCCGAACCGGACCCCGACGCGGACGCCAAGGACGGCGGCAAGCGTTCGACGCTGCGGGAGTTCGCGATCCTGGCGGTCATCGCGGTGGTGCTCTACTACGTGATGCTGACGTTCGTCGCGCGGCCCTACCTGATTCCCTCGGAGTCGATGGAGCCCACGCTGCACGGCTGCACGGGCTGCGTCGGCGACCGGATCATGGTCGACAAGATCACCTACCGGTTCCACCCGCCGAGCCCGGGCGACGTCATCGTGTTCAAGGGGCCGCCGCCGTGGAACCTGGGCTACAAGTCGATCCGGTCCAACAACACCGTGCTGCGCTGGGCGCAGGACGCGCTGTCGTTCATCGGGTTCGTCCCGCCCGACGAGAACGACCTGGTCAAGCGGGTGATCGCGGTCGGCGGCCAGACGGTGCAGTGCCGCGCGGACACCGGCCTGACCGTCAACGGCCGGCCGCTGAAGGAGCCCTACCTCGACCCGTCGACCATGATGGCCGACCCGGCCGTATACCCCTGCCTGGGCAGCGAGTTCGGGCCCGTCACCGTCCCGCCCGGGCGGCTGTGGGTGATGGGGGACAACCGCACGCACTCCGCGGACTCGCGGGCGCACTGCACCAGTGTCCCGGCGGAGGCGCTCAAGGGCGTGTTGTGTACCGGCGACCCCATGTCGGGGACCGTGCCGGTGGCCAACGTCATCGGCAAGGCCAGGTTCATCGTGTGGCCGCCGACGCGATGGCGTGGTGTGGAAACGGTGAACCCGCAGCAGAATTCCTAGCCGTGGGCCGCGCATGATCCGCACTTGGCCGCCGCGGACGGTGATCCGCAAATCGTCGGGGTTGCGCACCCTGGAGTCGGCGCTGTACCGCAGCGGGCTGGGTCCGGTGGCCGGCGTCGACGAGGTCGGTCGTGGCGCCTGCGCGGGCCCGCTGGTGGTGGCGGCCTGCGTGCTCGGGCCCACCCGCCTGGAAAGCCTTGCGGCGCTTGACGATTCGAAGAAGTTGACAGAGGCGGCGCGGGAGAAGCTGTTCCCGGTGATCCGCCGCTACGCGCTGGCCTACCACGTGGTCTTCATCCCGCCGGCCGAGGTGGACCGCCGCGGCGTCCACGTGGCGAACATCGAGGGCATGCGCCGCGCGGTCGCCGGCCTACCGATGCGGCCCGGCTACGTGCTCAGCGACGGCTTCCGGGTGCCCGGCCTGGCCGTCCCGTCGCTGCCGGTGATCGGCGGGGACGCGGTCGCGGCGTGCATCGCCGCCGCCAGCGTGCTGGCGAAGGTCAGCCGCGACCGGCTGATGGTCGCGATGGACGCCGACCACCCCGGGTACGGCTTCGCCGACCACAAGGGTTACAGCACCCCGGCGCACGGCTCGGCGTTGACGCGGCTGGGCCCGTGCCCCGAACATCGCCGGTCGTTCATCAACGTCCGGCGGGTCGCCCTGGCACCGGCCGGCTCCGGCGGCCGGGTGGTCGCCGAGTGCGATCCCGACCCTCCGCTGGAGCGCAACGGATATCGGTGAGGAAAGATGGTTCGGGAAGCATCACTAAGAAGGACGTCCGAGCGGATGAGTGGCAGATGAGCGCAGAAGATCTCGAGAAGTACGAAACCGAGATGGAGCTCTCGCTGTACCGCGAATACAAGGACATCGTCGGTCAGTTCAGCTACGTCGTGGAAACCGAGCGGCGTTTCTACCTGGCCAACAGCGTGGAGATGGTGCCGCGCAACGCTGACGGCGAGGTCTACTTCGAGTTGCGCCTGTCCGACGCGTGGGTGTGGGACATGTACCGGCCGGCACGGTTCGTCAAGCAGGTGCGGGTCGTCACCTTCAAGGACGTCAACATCGAAGAGGTCGAGAAGCCCGAGCTGCGGCTGCCCGAATAGCGGGCCCTAGCCCTGCTGCTCGGCCGACGGCAGCTGCCCGCGCCGGTCGATCACCTCGCGCGCCACGTCGGCCAGCTTGATGTTGAGCGCCTGGGAGTGCCGGCGCAGCAGGTCGAACGCCTCGTCCTCGCCCAGCTCGTGCAGCAGCATCAGCATGCCGACGGCCTTGCCGATCTCCCGGTTGCTGAGCAGCCCGCGCCGCAGGCTCGCCGAATCCTCGCCCTTGGCGACGGCGTTGATGGCCACGCTGGCGAACGCGGCCAGCTCGGCGGCCCGGCCGGCGGCCTCGGCGTCGAAGGTGTTGGGGGTGTCGCTGAACAGGTTGAGCGCGGCACCCTTGCGCTTGTCCACCAGCAGCCGAAAGCCCATGGCGCCGCGCACGGGGGTGTCGGCGATCAGCACTTTCGCCAGCTGCGGCCACAGCGACGGCCGGGTGAGGTCGGGCTCGATCTGCGGGGTTTCCTCCTCGATCGCGTCGATGCACGGGCCGTCTCCGGAGCGCCGCTCCAACTCGTCGATGTGCTGCGCGATCCGGTCGCTGGCGCCGACGGTGACGTAGCGGTCGCCGTCGCGGACCAGGAGGCTGGCGTGGTCACACCCGCGGACCACCAGGGTGGCGGCGACGCAGATCGCCGCGTACATCTCGTTGGCGTCGGAGCCTTGGTAGATGATCTCGGCCAGCGCCGCGAAAACCGTCCCCGGGTCGGCTTTCTCCCCTCCCGGCAGTGGTGCTGCGGGGCCAGCCTTCGGATCATCTCCCACGCCGGGCCTCTTTTCCTGCGGTGTCGGCATCGCGACCTGCGGTCATCGCCGTAGATTATCGGTCGCCGGCGCGCGCCTCACGTGCTGTTCGGTGCGGTCGCCCCTGCGCGGGCGCGTCGTCGAGCCACTGCCGCTGACCAAAGAAAACACCCGACGACAATACGGGTACCGCGCCCGTTGCACTGGCGAATCGCGACACCGGATGCCCGGCGCCGGGCCGTCCCGAAGGATGGCGCCGCGCGCGGCGTGAGGTTTCCCACGGTGTGGTTTCGGCGCGGTGGCGGCGGGAACCATCGAGGGATGGGAGTGACCGTGGCGGTGACCGGGCCGACGGGCGAGATCGGGGTCTCCGCGGTGACGGCCCTGGAGCGCGAACCCGCGGTGGACGCCATCATCGGGATGGCCCGCCGGCCGTTCGACCCGTCGTCGCGCGGGTGGACCAAGACCACCTACCAGCAGGGCGACATCCTCGACCGCGAGGCCGTCGACGCCCTGGTCGCGCAGGCGGACGTGGTGATCCACCTGGCGTTCATCATCATGGGCTCGCGGGAGGAAAGCGCCCGCATCAACCTGCAGGGCACCCGCAACGTCTTCGAGGCGACGGCGGCCAGCCCGCGAACCCGCCGCCTGGTCTACACGTCGTCGGTGGCGGCCTACGGGTACCACACCGACAATCCCGTTCCGTTGACCGAGGATGTGCCCACCCGCGGCTCGGCCGAGCACTATTACTCCGCCCAGAAGGCGGCGTGCGAGGAGTTGCTGGCCGAGATCACCGCGGACTCGTCGCTGGAGGTCTTCGTGCTTCGGCCGTGCATCGTCGCCGGCCCCAACGCCACCGCCCTGGCCGACGCGATGCCGTGGAATCAACTGCCCGCCCCGGTGCGCGCCGTGGTGAAGGCAGTGCCCATCCTCAAGCCCGTCGTGCCCGACCCCGGTATCCCGCTGCAGCTGGTCCACCACGACGACGTCGCCACGGCCATCGCGCTGGCGGCCACGACGCCGGCGCCGCCGGGGGTGTACAACATCGCCGGCGACGGGGTGGTGACGGTGGGCGACGTGGCCAAGGCGCTGGGTGGCCGCCCCGTGCGGGTGCCCGCCGTCGCGGCGACGGCGGCGTCCGCGGCGCTGTCCCGCGCGCCCCGCATCCCGTCGATGCTGGAGTGGCTGCACACCGCCCGCACGTCGATGGTCATGGACACCTCGAAGGCCCGGACGCAGTTGGGCTGGCGGCCTATCCACTCCTCGGCCGACACGTTGACCGCGCTCGCGTCGACGGCGTGAGCCCGGCGCCCGCGGCGCCGACCACTGTAGTTTGGGCTGGTGGAGATTCGGCGCCCGCGGGGATCCGACTAGTGGGCCGCGACCGGTGGAACGCCGGTGGGTAACGTCACCGCGCGCCGCCGCGCGCAACATCTGACCGCGGGCCGTTCGGTCACGCGGCCGGAGACCCTGGTCGTGGAGGAACCGCTGGAGATCCGGGTCGCCGGCGCACCGATCACCGTGACGATGCGCACACCCGGGTCCGATTTCGAGCTGGCGCAAGGGTTTCTGCTCACCGAGGGCGTCATCGCGGGCCGCGACGACGTGGTCAGCATCCGGTATTGCGGCGGGCGCGGCGACGATGGCGTCAACACCTACAACGTGTTGGACGTGACGCTGGCCGCCGGCGTGGCCGCCCCCGACCTCGACGTCACGCGCAACTTCTACACGACCTCGTCGTGCGGGGTGTGCGGCAAGGCGTCGCTGGAGGCGGTGCGGCTGGTCAGCCGCTTCGCGCCGGGCGAGGATCCCGTGACCGTCGCCGCGGCCACCCTGAAGGCGATGCCGGCCCAATTGCGCTCGGCGCAGAAGGTTTTCGATACCACGGGAGGCCTGCACGCCGCGGCGCTGGTCGGAGCCGGCGGCGAGATGCTGGTGGTGCGCGAGGACATCGGCCGGCACAACGCCGTGGACAAGGTGCTCGGCTGGGCCCTGGAGCATCGGCAGCTGCCGCTGGTCGCGACGGTGCTGCTGGTCAGCGGCCGGGCGTCGTTCGAGTTGACGCAGAAGGCCGTGATGGCCGGGATCCCGGTGCTGGCGGCGGTGTCCGCGCCGTCCTCGCTGGCCGTCTCGCTGGCGGAGGAGTCCGGCGTGACGCTGGTGGCGTTCCTGCGGGAGGACTCGATGAACGTCTACACCCGCGCGGACCGCATCGCCTGAGTGCGCCCGGCCGGCTGTGGACGGGCGGCCGACTGGGGATAACCACCCGCCGTGGGCGCCCGCCCGCCGCGACGCCCGGCCGACCTGTCGGGGTCACCGGGCACGGTGGCGCCCATGACGACCGAATCGACGATGACCCGCATCGAGCTGGGCGCGCTGGGGGAGGCGCTCGCCGTGGATCACCTGACGCGGCTGGGGCTGCGCATCCTGCACCGCAACTGGCGCTGCCGCTACGGCGAACTCGACGTGATCGCCTGCGACGACACCACCCGCACGGTGGTGTTCGTGGAGGTGAAGACCCGCACCGGCGACGGATACGGCGGCCTGGCGCACGCCGTCACCCCGCGCAAAGTCCGGCGGCTGCGCCGGCTGGCCGGCCTCTGGCTTGCCGGCCAGGACGGCCGGTGGGCCGCGCTGCGCATCGACGTGATCGGCGTGCGGATCGGGCGGCGGCGCACCCCCGAGCTCACCCACCTGCAAGGGATCGGCTGATGGCGCTGGGACGCGCCTTCTCGGTCGCGGTGCGCGGCGTGGACGGGCACATCGTGGAGATCGAGGCCGACATCACGTCCGGGCTGCCGGGTGTGCACCTGGTCGGGCTGCCCGACGCGGCGCTGCAGGAATCCCGCGACCGGGTCCGCGCGGCCGTCGCCAACTGCGGCAACAGCTGGCCCTTGGCGCGTCTCACGCTGGCCCTGTCGCCGGCGACGCTGCCCAAAACCGGTTCCGTCTACGACATCGCCCTGGCCGCGTCCGTGCTGTCGGCGCAGCGCAGGAATCCCTGGGATCGCCTCGAAAAGACGGTGCTGCTGGGCGAGCTGTCGCTGGACGGCCGCGTCCGGCCGGTGCGCGGCGTGCTGCCCGCGGTGCTGGCCGCCAAACGCGACGGCTGGCCGGCGGTCGTGGTCCCCGTCGACAACCTCGCCGAGGCCAGCCTGGTCGACGGCATCGACGTGTACGGGGTGCGCACGCTGGGGCAGCTGCAGAAGTGGCTCAACGGCGCCGCGCCCCTGGACAGCGGCGTGCACGCGCAGGCCGCGGCGCCCGAACCGCTGGCAGACCTGGCCGACGTGGTGGGGCAGACGCAGGCCCGGTTCGCGGTGGAGGTCGCCGCCGCGGGCGCGCACCACCTCATGCTGACCGGGCCGCCCGGGGTCGGCAAAACGATGCTGGCGCAACGGCTTCCGGGGCTGTTGCCCCCGCTCACCGACAGTGAGGCGCTTCAGGTGACGGCCATCCACTCGGTGGCCGGGCTCCTGTCGGCCGAGACGCCGCTGATCACCCGGCCGCCTTTCGTGGCGCCGCATCACAGCTCGAGCGTGGCCGCGCTGGTCGGTGGCGGCTCGGGGCTGGCGCGTCCCGGGGCGGTCAG
Organism: Mycobacterium sp. E1214; assembly: GCF_001666755.1. Taxonomy (GTDB): domain Bacteria; phylum Actinomycetota; class Actinomycetes; order Mycobacteriales; family Mycobacteriaceae; genus Mycobacterium. Next base: position 74,813 of record NZ_LZJC01000111.1, read on the forward strand.
CTGCGCGCATCGCGGCGTGCTCTTTCTCGACGAGTGCGCGGAGATCCGCGTCAGCGCGCTGGAGGCGTTGCGAACTCCCTTGGAGGACGGCGAGATTCGCCTGGCCCGCCGCGACGGCGTGGCCTGCTACCCGGCGCGGTTCCAGCTGGTCCTGGCCGCCAACCTATGTCCGTGCGCGCCGGCCCGCCCCCAGGACTGCATCTGCGCGGCCGCGACCAAGCGCCGCTACCTGGGCAAGCTGTCCGGGCCGCTGCTCGACAGGGTCGACCTGCGGGTGCAGATGGACCCGGTCCGCGCGGGCGCCTTCTCCGGCGGCGAGGGTGAGCCCACGGCCGAGGTGCGCCGGCGGGTGGCCCAAGCGCGGGCGGCCGCGGCCGACCGCTGGCGACCGCACGGCTTCAGCACCAACGCCGAGGTCAGCGGCCCGCTGTTGCGGCGCGAGTTCCGGCCGGCCCACGCGACGATGGTGCCGCTGCAGCGGGCGCTGGACCGCGGGCTGCTCAGCATCCGCGGCCTCGACCGCACGCTGCGCGTCGCGTGGAGCCTGGCCGATCTAGCCGGCCGGGTCTCACCGGGTCCCGACGAGGTAGCCACCGCGCTGAGTTTCCGGCAAGGGGGAGCGCAGCGATGAGCGCGGCGCGATCACCAGTGCAGCATCCGCAGCCAGTCGGTGTGCCCGCCGCGCATCACGATCGCGACGGTCACCAGGACGGCGAACGCGCGCGCGAATTGCGCCATCGCCCGGCCGCTCTCGCCGCGCCGTTGCATGTCGCGCAGCGCGATCCACGCGAGCGCGGCGCTCAGCAGGGGGATCGGCAGGCCCACCCAGCAGACCAGGCTCAGGGCGAACGCCGCGATGGCCCAGGGGTTGCGCTGGCGGGTGGGTGCGGCGCACATCATCGGTCGACCGATCGTCATCGTCATCATCGCGGGCTCCGTTCGTTGCCGGCCGCTTCAAGGCGGCGGGCTGCTGACACCCAGACACTCCCGCGGCGGCCTGAACGGATTCTTGGCGGATTCTTGGGACGGGAGGCCCGGCGATGACCGCGTGGATCGACGACCCCGTCCGGCGCGCCTGGGCCTATCTGTCCCGGGTGGCCGAGCCACCCTGCGCCGAACTCGCCGCCCTGGTGCGGCGCGTCGGGCCGGTCGACGCGGCGGAGGCGATCCGCCGCGGTCTGGTCCAGGGCGACCTGGCGCGCCATACCGCGGCCCGGCGTCACATGGACTGTGCGGCCACCGATCTCGACACGCTCGCACGCCGCGGCGGTCGGCTGATCACGCCCGATGACGACGAGTGGCCCGTGCTGGCGTTCGCCGCGTTCACCGGGGCTCAAGCCCGCCCGCGCGGCGGGCCGCCGCTCGTGTTGTGGGCGCTGGGGCCCGCCCGCCTCGACGAGATCACGGATCGGGCGGCGGCCGTCGTGGGCACGCGCGCGTGCACCGCGTACGGCGAACACATGGCCGCCGACCTGACGGCCGGGCTGGTCGAACGCGACGTCGCCGTCGTCTCCGGTGGCGCCTACGGCATCGACGGCGCGGCGCACCGCGCCGCCCTGGAAAGCGACGGCGTCACTGTGGCCGTGCTGGCCGGCGGCATCGACGTCCCCTATCCCAGCGGCCACACCGCCCTGCTGCATCGCGTCGGCCAGCACGGCCTGCTGTTGACCGAATATCCGCCCGGCGTCCGGCCGGCCCGGCACCGGTTCCTGACCCGCAACCGCCTGGTGGCCGCAGCCGCCGGCGCCACCGTGGTCGTCGAAGCCGGGTTGCGCAGCGGCGCGGCGAACACCGCCGCGTGGACGCGGGCGTTGGGACGGGTGGTGGCCGCGGTGCCCGGCCCCGTGACGTCGTCGGCGTCCGCGGGGTGTCACGCGTTGCTGCGCGACGGCGCGCAACTGGTCACCCGGGCCGAGCACGTGGTCGAGCTGATGGGACGCATCGGCGAGCTGGCGCCCGAGGAATGCGGCCCCGCCACCGTGTTCGACGAACTCAGCGACGCCGAACGCAGGGTGTACGAGGCGCTGCCCGGCCGCGGCGCGGTGACGGTCGAGCAAATCGCCGTCGGGTCGGGCCTCGCGCCCGAGCAGGCGCTGGGGCCCCTGGCGATGCTGGAGCTCGCGGGCTTGGTCCGGCGCGACGGCGGGCGCTGGGGCATCGTTCGCGCCGGCGCCGCTGCGGCGCCGGCGCCGTGATCAGGCGGACAACCGCTCGGCCACCGCCCAGGGCAAAACCGTGCCAGTGGACCGGGGCCCTGGGCGGCCGGGTAGCCCACCGGCCGGGCCGTCGCCGGGGAGGGGCGCCGGTCTTGCGCCACTACGCTCGTCAGCGTGACGGGGAGTTCGATCGGCGAGGCGCTCGACGACATGCCGGTGGGACCGGTGCACCGCAAGATCGTCGTCGCCGTGGGTCTCGGATTGTTCTTCGAGATCTACGAGATCTTCCTGTCTGCCACCATCGGCACCGCCATGCGGCGTGAATTCGGCGTGGGCGACATCGTTCTCAAACTGATGCTGGCGTCCTCATTCTTGGGGATGTTCCTCGGCGCGGCGTTCTTCGGCGGGCTCGCCGACCGGTTGGGCCGGCGCAACGGCTTCCTGATCGGCCTCGCCTGGTTCTCGGTGTTCTCCCTGCTGGGCGCGTTCGTGCCGTCCCCCGCGCTGCTGCTGGCCACGCGGTTCCTGGCGGGCGTGGGCATCGGCGCCGTCTACCCGGTGGCCGACTCTTACCTGGCCGACGTGCTGCCGAAGGAGCAGCGTGGCCGGCTGGCCGCCTACGCGTACACATGCTCCCACCTGGCGGTGCCACTGGCCGGGTTCCTGTCGTTCTGGCTGAGCAGCCGCGCACCCATCGGTATCGCGGGCTGGCGCTGGCTCGTGGCTTTCGGGGGAGTGGGTGCCGCGAGCGTGCTGGCCCTCAACCGGTGGCTGCCGGAGTCACCGCGCTGGCTGGCCGGCGCCGGGCGCGTTGACGAGGCCCGCCGGGTGCTGGCCCGATTCGCGGGCGCACCGTCGGCGGCCACGCACGACGCGGACCTGTTCGACCATGGGGTCCACACGCCGGCCAGGCCCGCCTTCCCGATACTGCGCCGCGCCCCCTACAGCCGCCGACTGGCGATGCTGGTCATCTTCCATCTGTTCCAGACGTTCGGTTACTACGGTTTCGGCACACTGGCCACGCTGGTCCTCGTGAACCGCGGCTTCCCTGTCGCCTCGTCGATGCTGTTCAGTGCGGTGTCGTTCCTCGGATATCCGATCGGGTCGGCGATGGCCATCCCGCTCATCGCGAAATTCGAGCGCAAGTTCCTGGTCGTCGGGTCGATCGCGGCGGTCGCCGGCTTCGGCCTGCTGTTCGCCACGCAGTCGTCGACGCCGTTGATCGTGCTGTTCGGCTTCCTGACCACCGCCACCTGCAACGTGTTCTCCAACGTCTACCACGTCTACCAGGCGGAGATCTTCCCCACCGAGGTGCGCGCCACAGCGGTCGGCTGGACCTACTCGTTGTCCCGCCTGTCCAGCGGCGCCTCGCCGTTTCTGCTGTTACCGGTCCTGCACCGCTACGGTGCGGGCGCGATGTTCGCCGTCGTGGCCGCCGCGTTGGCACTCGTGGGCGTCGCGGTTCTCTGGCTGGGCCCGCGCACCTCGCATCGAAGTGTCGACGACATCAACCCCGAAGTCCGCACGCCCGAACCAGACGTCCAGGGCGCCGACCGGTGACGCCAGCGGCGCAACGACCGCTTCGGGCTCGCCCGTCCCACCGGGGTGCGGTGTTTGCAGCCGGAGCTTCGTAACGCGGTACCGCGGGCGGTCGGCAAGGCGTTCTCAGGCCGCCCGCTGCACCACGCGATACGGGAGGCGGCGCTCGACTGCCTCGTCGACGCTGACGGCGAAGACGTAGGAACCCGGCTTCTGTAGCCGCAGCGCCGGAATGTTGACCGCCAAGGCGACCGATTGAGTTTCGCCGGAGTCGACGTGCCGAGATGGGCCGACATTGAATTTAAATTGGGTGTGGAATGGCTCTCGCTCGTCCGTGTTGTGGTTCTTGACCATTTGCCCGTCCGCGTCCAGCAGTTCGATGTCGACCGTGTGTTCCTGGTCGGTCGCGGTGCGCGCTACTTCGACGATTATCGCGACGCCCAGCGACACCGTGACGGGTCCGGTGTGCTGCGCCGGGACGACAACCTGGTCGATGCCGCCGGCCGCGACGTATAACACGTTGTTCTGCGCCTCTGCGTGGTTGCACAGAATTGCGGTCAACTGCATGGCGACGACCATACCCGGGCTTTGCGCGTCGATGTGCGTTATCACCTCCACCGATCCCGGATGCCGCTGCAGGCCCAATCAACTTGGGAAACAATGGCGTTCGTTGACGTAAGCCGGTCGCACGGTGTATAGGGAGCGCTCTTGAGTGGGGATGCCGCCCGCGTTCGGCGGCCTCTTCATTGGTTCGGTGGGATTTCCGAGAACCAATTGACCTCACATCCGTAACGCGGCGAAAATGAATTGAATACAATGACTCGCGAGAACTCGATTAATGGTGACCGACCATTAGCACTGCGAGGGTTGCCCCGACGCTGACAACGGCCAAGCTCACCGCCTTTTTCGCCGGCGAATGTTAGTGGTCGGCAGTCCATTGGGCTGCGGTGTGGGCCGTCTATCGATAGCTGCGGCAGTACGCGAAACGAAAACTTGCGCCGAACGGCAGATTAATTCCACAAAAACCACCCATCGCCAATCCAACACACGCACAATAGGGGCGATCGAGGTCAGCCCTCGACGGGAGCGTAACGGTCATCTGGCTTCGGGTGTCACCACCCACGGAACTCGATGAGAAGGCCATGGATTTTGCTTTCCTGCCTCCGGAAGTCAACTCTGCGCGCATGTACAGCGGCCCCGGATCGGGGCCGCTTTTAGCGGCGGCGGCCGCCTGGGACACGCTGGCCGCCGCATTGACGTCCAGCGCCAGCGGTTACGCCGCGGTCGTCGCGGAGTTGGCCGGTCAAGCCTGGTTCGGTCCGGCGTCGTTGGCCATGCTGGCCGCGGCGGTTCCCTACGCCCAGTGGTTGGCAAGCACAGGCGCATTGGCCGCACAGACGGCCGCCCAGGCGTACGCCGCCGCCGCCGCCTACGAGGCGGCCTTCATCGCGACGGTGCCTCCGCCCGCGGTCGCCGAGAATCGGGCGCAGCTGGCGGCGTTGGTCGCGACCAATTTCCTGGGCGTGAACACTCCGGCGATCATGGCCACCGAAGCCTTGTATGCGGAGATGTGGGCTCAAGACGCCGCCGCCATGTACGGCTATGAGGCCGCGTCAACCGCCGCGAGCGCCCTCACGCCGTTCGGGGAGCCGCCGCGCACCACCAACTCCGTCGGTCAGGTGACCGACGCGCAGGCGCTGGCCCGGGCCGCCGGCGATTCGACCAGCTCCCGCATCCAGAGCCTGGCGCAGTTGACCTCGCCGGTGTCGTCACAACAGGCCGGTTCGACGGCGACGTCGGAGCAGTCGGTGTCGGGAGCTGCCTCGCAGCAGTTGAGCTCGACCGCCATGTCGGAACAGGTGAGCTCTTCGACGGTGTCGCAGCAACTTGACTCGAGCGCGGTGTCGCAGCAGTTGAGTTCTGCCGCCGCGTCGCAGCAGTTGACGTCGGTATCGCAGCCGTCGGTGTCGAATGCGGTCTCCTCGCAACCGGCCGCGACCACCGCGTCGCAGCAGGCGGTGTCGACGACGGTGTCCCAGCAGCTGGGCTCGACCAGCGTCTCTCAACAGTCCACGCCCAGCGCCGTTTCCGCGCAGCCGACCTCGACCACCGCCTACCAAGCGGCTTCACCGGCCGCCTCGAACCAGCCGACCGCCACGGCCGTGACGCAGCAGTCGACCGCCACGGCCGTCACCCAGCAGTCCGCGTCGACGGCGGTGACCCCGCAGTCCGCGTCGACGGCGGTGACCCCGCAGCCGACCTCGGTGTCCGCCTATCAGGCGGCGTCGCCCGCCGCCACGCAGCAGCTGAGCTCGACGGCCGCGACCCAACAGCTCAGCTCGACGGCCGCGACCCAACAGCTGAGCTCGACGGCCGCGACGCAGCAGCTGAGCTCGACGGCCGCGACCCAACAGCTGAGCTCGACGGCGGTCTCGCAGGGGCTCACGGAAACGCACGTCATCATCGACGGCGTCGACCCGATTTCGCTGTCCGGCGACGTCACCGGCACCACGCACCTCACCGCCGGCAACAGCTACGTCATCCTCGCGGGCAACACCGTCACGATCGACCCAGGCGCAACCCTGATCGCCGACTCCGGCAGCACCCTCACCATCGACGGCACCATGACCATCGACGGCGGGACGCTTGGCTCCGGCGGCAGCCTGATCGACGGCGGTGCCATCACCGTCGCGAACGGTGGAGCCGTCACGGTCAACGGCGGAACGCTTCTCGCCGACGGGGGCACGCTGACCGTCACCAACTCCCTGACCGTCGCGAGCGGGGGCTCCGTCACCGTCAACGGCGGCACCGTCGTCGGGGCGGGCGGCAGCGTGACCGTCAGCTCCGGCGGCGTGCTCACCGACAGTGGCACTATCACTCTCGGCAGCGGTGGGGTGCTCGGCTCGGGCGGATCCCTGACCGACAGCGGCACGCTGACCGTCGGCGCCGGCGGCGTGCTCGCCGACGGCGGCACCGTGACCGTCGGCTCGGGCGGCACCTTGACCGACGGCGGCACGCTGACGATCAGCTCTGGCAGCACCTTGACCGTCAACTCGGGCGGCGCGGTCACCGACAGCGGCGCGCTCACCATCAGCTCGGGTGGCACGCTCACCGACGGCGGCACCGTCACCGTCACAGGCGGCGGCGTCCTCACCGACGGGGGCTCCCTGACGAACACCGGCGGGACCGTCATCGTCAGCACGGGCGGCGCCGACAGCGGCACGTTCACAGTCGGCTCCGGCGTGACCTTCACCGACAGCGGCACCGTGTCCATCGGACCGGGCGGCAGCCTGACCGACGGCGGGACGATGGTGGTCGCCAGCGGCGGCACGCTGACCGACGGCGGCACGCTGACGGTCGCCAACGGTGGAACCGTGACGGATCTCGGTGCGCTCACCATCGATTCGGGCGGCGTGTTCACCGACAACGGAACGTTCACCGCCGGCCTCGGTGTCACGGTCGTCGACAACGGCACCCTGGACCTCAACAACGCTGTCAGCCTCACCGGCAGCGCCATCGACGTGGGCCCCACCGGCGCGCTGGACATCAACAGCGGCGGCACGCTCGCCATCAACCTCGGCGGCACACTGAGCGATGGCGGCGCGGTCACCATCAACTCGGGTGGCACCCTGACCGACGGCGGCACCGTAACACTCACCGGCGGTGGCACATTGTCCGACGGTGGCGCGTTGACCAATACGGGCGGCACGCTCCTGGTCAGCACCGGCGGCACCGATAGCGGAACGCTGGTCGTCGGCCCCGGCGTGACGTTCACCGACACCGGCGCCGTCACCGTCAACTCCGGTGGCGCCGTGACCGTCGACGGCACACTCACCGTCGGCCCGACCGGCGCGTTGACCGACAGCGGGGCTGTCACGATCAATGCGGGCGGAGTGTTGACAGACGGCGGCGCAGTCACCGTCAATTCTTCTGGCGCAGTGACCGATAGCGGAACCCTCACCGTCGCCGGAGGCGGGACGTTGACCGACAGTGGCGTCGTCACCGTCAATTCGAGCGGGGTGTTTACTGATAGTGGTGCGCTGACGGTCAATTCGGGTGGGACGTTGTCCGACAGCGGTGCATTCACCATCGATTCGGGCGTCACGCTTGCCGACAACGGCACCCTGAACGTCGACAGCGGCGCCACCGTCGGCGGCACCATCGACGTCGGATCGACCGGTGCGCTCAACGTCAACGACGGCGGCACCCTCACCGTCAGTGCTACCGGCACGCTGAGCGACGGCGGCGCTGTGACGGTGAATACCGGTGGCGCGCTTGTCGATAGCGGAACTGTCGACATCAACGGCGGAGCGGTTCTCGGGTCCGCCGGCACGCTGACCG
>NZ_LZJC01000112.1 GCF_001666755.1 Mycobacterium sp. E1214
GCAGATCGCCATCCTCGTCGCGCTGGGCCACCAGCTGGCCGCGGTGCCCTACCTGGAGTCGGTGGTGCTGGGCGCCGAGGCGCTGGTCAGGATGCCGGCGTCGATCAGCTTGCCCCACAGGTCCCGGTCGAACCGCTGCTCGAGCCCGTCGAGGTGGCGCTGGTGTTCCGGGGTGCACACCGAGTCGACGATGGTGTCGACCAGGCCGCCGAGGTCATGCGCCGCTTCGGTTGTCGTGAAATCCATGAACGTCCGTCCTTCTGCTCAGCGGTTGGCCCGCGGCAGGCCGAGCGCGACCATGCCGATGATGTCGCGCTGCACTTCGTTGGTGCCGCCGCCGAAGGTCAGGATCAGGCAGGCCCGGTGCATGCGCTCGACCCGGCCGCGCAGCAGTACGCCCGGCGAATTCTGGCGCACCGTCGCGGCCGTGCCCAGCACCTCCATCAGCAGCCGGTAGGCCTCGGTGGCCAGCTCGGTGCCGTAAACCTTGGCCGCCGACGCGTCGGCGGGGGAGAGGGCCTCGCCCTCGGACGACGCCAGCTCCCAGTTGATCAGCTTGAGTACCTCGGCCTTGGCGTGCACCCGCGCCAGGTTGATCTGCACCCACTCGGAGTCGATGAGCCGGGCGCCGCCGGCGTCCTTGGTGTTCTGCGCCCACTCCCGGACCTCCCGCAGGGCCAGGAAGATCGGCTGCGCGGACACCAGGGCGACCCGCTCGTGGTTGAGCTGGTTGGTCACCAGCTTCCAGCCGCCGTTCTCCTCGCCGACCAGGTTCGTCACCGGGACCCGCACGTCGGAGTAGTAGGTGGCACTGGTGTCCACGCCGGACACGGTGTGTACCGGGGTCCAGGAGAAGCCCTCGGCCGTCGTCGGCACCACCAGCATGGAGATGCCGCGGTGCTTCTTGGCCTCGGGGTTGGTGCGCACCGCCAGCCAGACCCAGTCGGCGTAGGCGATGAGGCTGGTCCACATCTTCTGCCCGTTGATGACGTAGTCGTCGCCGTCGCGGACCGCGTTGGTGCGCAGGTTCGCCAGGTCGGTGCCGGCGCCGGGCTCCGAATAGCCGATGGAGAAGTGCAGCTCGCCGGCCGCGATTTTGGGCAGGAAGAACTTCTTCTGCTCTTCGGTGCCGAAGGCCATGATGGTCGGCGCCACGCTGTTGATCGTCAGGAACGGCACCGGCACGCCGGCGATCGCCGCCTCGTCGGTGAAGATCAGCGAGTCCATGGCCGAGCGGTCCTGGCCGCCGTACTCCTTGGGCCAGTTCAGGGTGAGCCAGCCGTCCTTGCCCATCTGGGCGACGGTGTCGCGGTACGCGGTGCCCGTCCCCACCTCGCCCTCCGTCGAGGTCAGCGCCTCGCGGCGCTCGGGCGTCATCAGCGTGGTGAAGTACGACCGCAGCTCGCGGCGCAGCTCCTCCTGTTCCGGGGTGTAACTGATGCGCATTTCAGCCGTCCTTCGCTAACGTCTCGCCCGTAATGCCACGTCACACTCCGCGGCTCGACCAACGGCCACCCGTTCGCCTTCCCGGTTGTAACACGTTCTAGTCTGGGAATCCAGCGACCGTTTTGCCAGACGCGCCGGGGCCCTATGGTGGTCCTACACGCCGATGGGGCGTGTCCTCGGAATGATGGCCTGGCTCAAGGAGGGTGCTGTGCGGGTGATCGTGGACCGTGACCGGTGCGAAGGTAACGCGGTGTGCTTGGGAATCGCTCCCGATATCTTCGACCTGGACGACGAGGACTACGCCGTCGTGAAGCTCGACCCGATTCCCGCCGACCGGGAGCAATTGGCCGAGCAAGCCATCGCCGAGTGCCCGCGCGCCGCGCTGCTACGCGGCGACTGACCGCACCGTCACCGACAACTAGAGGTATTCATAAATTGACTAGGCCTTTTGACCCGGCTTCTCCTCAGACCGCTCCGCGGTCCGCATCGTCGCCGGGAGCCAACACGAACGCGACCGATCTGTCCGGAAAGGTCGCGGTGGTCTCCGGCGCGGCCGCGGGGCTGGGCCGCGCCGAGGCGCTCGGCTTAGCCCGCCAGGGCGCCACCGTCGTCGTCAACGACATCGCGGCCGCGTTGGACGCCTCCGACGTCATCGATGAGATCAATACCACCGGCGCCAAGGCCGTCGCCGTGGCCGGCGACATCAGCGAACGCTCGACGGCCGACGAGCTGGTTGCCACCGCCGACGGGCTGGGCGGTCTCGACATCGTTGTCAACAACGCCGGGATCACCCGCGACCGGATGCTGTTCAACATGTCCGACGAGGAGTGGGACCTGGTGATCGCGGTCCACCTGCGGGGTCACTTCCTGCTGACCCGCAACGCCGCCACCTACTGGCGGTCGAAGGCCAAGGAGGCGGGCGGGACCGTCTTCGGCCGCATCGTCAACACCGCGTCGGAGGCAGGGTTGGTCGGTCCGGTGGGGCAGGCGAACTACGGCGCCGCCAAGGCGGGCATCATCTCGCTCACCCTGACCGCGGCGCGAGCGCTGGGCCGCTACGGCGTGACCGCCAACGCGATCTGCCCGCGGGCGCGGACCGCGATGACGGCCGACGTGTTCGGCCCCGGCCCCGACGCCGGGGAGGGTGGCGTCGACCCGTTGTCGCCAGAGCACGTCGTGAGCCTCGTCAAGTTCTTGGCGAGCCCGGCCGCCGCGGAGGTCAACGGTCAGGTGTTCATCGTCTACGGGCCCCAGGTGACGCTGGTTGCCGCGCCCACCGCGGAGCACCGATTCAGCGCCGACGGGGCCGCCTGGGAGCCCGCGGAGCTGAGCGCGACGCTGCAGAACTACTTTGCTGGCCGTGACCCTGAGCGAAATTTCGCGGCGTCCGCGTTGATGGAGCAATAGGGCGGCGAATTGACCTCCGAAAGGCTCCGGACCAGGTAGAACGTGTTTCAGTTTGACACGTGACAAGTGGTTCTGACCTGCTGTGTTAACGGTTCGGACAAACTAATTCCGTTCATTGACACGGTGAAGTCGTTCTGAGTTAATATGATCCGGCTCACACGGGTCGGCGTGTGACTGACGACATCGCATAAGCAACACTTAGACTTCGCCGTGAGCAGCTGAGGGGGGACTCAAGTTGATCGAACAACTTGCGGTGCCCGCGCGCGCCGTCGGCGGGTTCTTCGAAATGATGATCGACACCGCCCGCGCCGCGTTTCGCCGGCCGTTCCAACTCGGTGAGTTCCTCGACCAGACGTGGATGATCGCGCGGGTCTCGCTGCTGCCCACCCTGCTGGTGTCCATCCCGTTCACGGTGCTGGTGGCCTTCACGCTCAACATCCTGCTGCGCGAGATCGGCGCCGCCGACCTGTCCGGCGCCGGAACCGCGTTCGGCACCATCACCCAGCTGGGTCCGGTGGTCACGGTGCTGGTCGTGGCCGGTGCCGGGGCCACCGCGATCTGCGCCGACCTGGGCGCCCGCACCATCCGGGAAGAGATCGACGCGATGCGGGTGCTCGGCATCGACCCGATCCAACGGCTCGTCGTGCCCCGGGTGCTGGCGTCGACGGTGGTGGCGTTGCTGCTCAACGGCCTGGTCTGCGCCATCGGCCTCTCCGGTGGCTACGTGTTCTCCGTCTTCCTGCAGGGCGTCAACCCGGGGGCCTTCATCAACGGGCTGACGGTGCTGACCGGCCTGCGCGAGCTGGTGCTGGCCGAGGTCAAGGCCCTGCTGTTCGGTGTGATGGCCGGCATGGTGGGGTGCTACCGCGGTCTCACCGTCAAGGGCGGTCCGAAGGGCGTCGGCAACGCGGTCAACGAAACCGTCGTCTACGCCTTCATCTGCCTCTTCGTGATCAATGTGGTGATGACCGCCATCGGCGTCCGAATCTCGGCGAAGTGAGCGGGTGACCACCGATGAGCTATGACGCCACGCTGCGCTTTCGCCGCTTCTTCTCCCGGTTCCAGGGGCCCGTCGACGACTTCGGCGAACAGGCGCTGTTCTACGGCCAAACCGTTCGGTACGTCCCCAACGCGCTGACCCGCTACCGCAAGGAAACCGTCCGGCTGATCGCCGAGATGACCATGGGCGCCGGCGCGCTGGTGATGATCGGCGGGACGGTCGGTGTGGCCGCCTTCCTGACCCTGGCCTCCGGCGGTGTCATCGCCGTGCAGGGCTATTCGTCGCTGGGCAACATCGGCATCGAGGCGCTGACGGGGTTCCTGTCGGCGTTCCTCAACGTCCGGGTGGTCGCGCCGGTGATCGCGGGCATCGCGCTGGCCGCCACCATCGGCGCGGGCGCCACCGCCCAGCTGGGGGCCATGCGGGTGTCGGAGGAGATCGACGCCGTCGAATGCATGGCCGTGCACTCGGTGTCCTACCTGGTGTCGACCCGGTTGATCGCCGGGCTCATCGCGATCATCCCGCTGTACTCGCTGTCGGTGCTCGCCGCGTTCTTCGCCGCCCGCTTCACCACGGTGTACATCAACGGGCAGTCCAAGGGGCTCTACGACCACTACTTCAACACGTTCCTGATCCCCTCGGACCTGCTGTGGTCGTTTCTGCAGGCGATCGTCATGTCGATCGCGGTGATGCTCGTGCACACCTATTACGGCTACAACGCCAGCGGCGGGCCGGTGGGCGTGGGCATCGCGGTCGGTCAGGCGGTGCGGACATCGCTGATCGTCGTGGTCGTCATTACTTTGTTCATCTCGCTCGCTGTGTACGGAGCGTCCGGTAACTTCAACCTCTCCGGATAAGAGGACCGCTTACACAGTCATGGCAGAAACGGGAACGAAGCGCACCACCGTCCGGCTGGCCGCCGCGATACTGGCCAGCCTGATGGTGGGTTTCGCCGTGCTGACCTACCTCTCTTATACGGCGGCGTTCGCGTCGATCGACACGGTCACCGTCGCGGCGCCCCGCGCCGGGCTGGTGATGGAGAAGGGCGCCAAGGTCAAATACCGCGGCATCCAAATCGGCAAGGTCGAAACGATCGACTACTCCGGTGACCAGGCGCGGCTGATCCTCGGCATCAACAGCGACGACCTGCATTACATCCCGTCCAACGCGACCGTGCACATCGCCGGGAACACCATCTTCGGTGCGAAGGCGGTGGAGTTCATCCCGCCGGCGTCGCCCTCGCCGACCGCGCTGCGCCCCGACGCCCACGTCGCGGCGTCGGCCGTGCAGCTGGAGGTCAACACCTTATTCCAGTCGCTGATCGACCTGCTGCACAAGATCGACCCCGTCGAACTCAACGGGACGCTCAGCGCGTTCTCGGAAGGCCTGCGTGGCCACGGCGACGACCTCGGCGGAATCCTGTCGGGCCTCAATACCCTTGCGCGCCAGGCCAACCCGAAGCTGCCGACCCTGCAGGAGGACTTCCGCAAGGCCGCGGTGGTGACCAACACCTACGCCGACGCGGCGCCCGACCTCAACACCGTCTTCGACAACCTGCCGACCATCAACAAGACCGTCGTCGACCAGCAGAACAACCTCAACGACACGCTGCTGGCCACGATCGGGCTGGCCAACAACGCCTATGAGACGCTGGCGCCGGCCGAGCAGGACTTCATCGACGCCATCAACCGGCTGCGGGCCCCCTTGAAGGTGGCCTCCGAATACTCGCCGGAGTTCGGCTGCCTGTTCTCGGGAATCGACCGCGGCCTCAAGGAGTTCGGCCCCATCCTCGGTGTCCGGAAGGCGGGCCTGTTCACCTCGTCGAGCTTCGTGCTCGGGGCACCCGCGTACACCTACCCGGAATCGCTGCCGATCGTGAACGGCACCGGAGGCCCGAATTGCCGCGGCCTGCCGGACATCCCGAACAAACAACACGGCGGGTCGTGGTACCGGGCGCCGTTCCTGGTGACCGACAACGCCAACATCCCGTACGAGCCGTTCACCGAACTGCAGTTCGACGCCCCCTCGACCCTGCAGTTCCTGTTCCACGGTGCCTTCGCGGAACGGGACGACTTCTGATGCCCGCTCCGGGAGGAATGCCGTCGCACCGCTCGATGATGATCAAGGTCAGCGTCTTCGCGGTCGCCATGCTGCTGGTGTCCGCGGCCCTGGTGGTGGTGTTCGGCGATTTCCGGTTCGGCCCCGAAAGCACCTACCACGCGACGTTCACCGACGTGTCGCGGTTGAAGTCGGGCAACAAGGTCCGCATCGCCGGCGTGCCGGTCGGCGCGGTCTCCGGTGTGAAGCTCAACCCGGACAACACGATCGACGTGAAATTCGGGGTCGACAAGCGCTACACGCTGTACTCGTCGACCCGCGCGGTGATCCGTTACGAAAACCTGGTCGGGGACCGGTATCTGGAGATCACCTCCGGGCCGGGCGAACTGCGCAGGCTGCCGAACGGTGGCACGATCAACGCCGCGCACACCCAGCCCGCGCTGGACCTCGACGCGCTGCTCGGCGGGCTGCGGCCGGTGCTCAAGGGCCTGGACGCCGACAAGGTCAACACCATCAGCAGCGCCGTCATCCAGTTGCTGCAGGGTCAGGGCGGGGCGCTGTCCGACGTGCTGGCCAACACCAGCGCGTTCTCCTCGGCGCTGGGCCAGCGCGACCAACTCATCGGTGACGTCATCAACAACCTCAACACCGTGCTCAAGACGGTCGACGAGCGCAGCGCGAAGTTCTCCGCCAGCGTCGATCAACTGCAGCAGCTGATCAGCGGGCTGGCCAAGAACAAGGACGACATCGCCGGTGCCATCCCCCCGCTGGCGTCGACCACGACGGATCTGACGGACCTGCTGAAGAATTCGCGCCGGCCGCTGCAAGGCATCCTGGAAAACACCCGCCCGCTGGCCACCGAGATCGACAACCGCAAGGCCGAGGTCAACAACGACGTCGAGCAGCTTGGCGAGGATTACCTGCGGCTGGCGGCGCTCGGCGCCTACGGCTCGTTCTTCAACATCTACTTCTGCTCGGTGACCATCAAGATCAACGGCCCGGCCGGCGGCGACATCCTGTTGCCGCTCGGTGGTCAGGTAGACCCGAGCAAGGGCAGGTGCGCTTTTGTCAAATAACCCTTCGCACGAACGCGACCCGCTGCGCACCGGCATCTTCGGCGTGGTGTTGGTGGTGTGCGTCGTGCTCATCGCGTTCGGCTACGCCGGGCTGCCGTTCTACCCGCAGGGCAAGACCTACGACGCCTACTTCACCGACGCGGGCGGCATCAACCCCGGCAACTCCGTGTACGTCTCGGGCCTGAAGGTCGGCAAGGTGACCTCGGTGGGGCTGGCCGGCGACAGCGCCAAGATCACTTTCAGCGTCGACCGGCACGTCGCGGTGGGTGACCAGTCGCTGGCCGCCATCCGCACCGACACCATCCTCGGCGAGCGGTCCATCGCGGTGACACCGGCCGGCGGTGGCAAGACGACCAGCATCCCGCTCAGCCGCACCACGACGCCCTACACCCTGGCCGGCGCGCTGGAGGACCTCGGCCAGAACGCGAACAATCTGGACAAGCCGCAGTTCGAGCAGGCCTTGAACGTGCTGACCGACACGCTGCACGACGCGACACCCGAGCTGCGCGGCGCGCTGGACGGCGTGACCTCCCTGTCGCGGACCCTCAACACCCGCGACGAGGCGCTGCAAGGTCTGCTGGCGCACGCGAAATCGGTGACCGGGGTGCTGTCCCAGCGCGCGGAGCAGGTCAACAAGCTGGTCGACGACGGCAACGAACTGTTTGCGGCGCTCGACGAGCGGCGCGCCGCGATCGGCCAGCTGGTCGGCGGCATCCAGGGCCTCTCCCAACAGATTTCGGGCTTCGTCGCCGACAACCGCAAAGAGTTCGGCCCCGCCCTGAGCAAGCTCAACGACGTGCTCAGCGACCTCAACGAGCGCCGCGACTACATCACCGAGGCGCTCAAGCGGCTGCCCACCTACGCCACCGAGCTGGGCGAGGTCGTCGGCTCCGGGCCGGGATTCAACGTCAACGTCTACGGGGTGATCCCGGCGCCGCTGCTGGCCACGATGTTCGACTTCGTCTACCAGCCGGGCAAGATGCCGGCCAGCCTGGCCGACTACCTGCGCGGGTTGATCCAGGAGCGCTGGGTCATCAGGCCGAAGTCGCCGTGATGCGAAACGTCATGGGCCGGGCCGCCCGGAGCAGGGGGCTGCGCTACGCCACCATCATCGCGCTCGTCGCGGTGTTGGTCGGTGGCGTGTATGTGCTGACCTCTCAAGGGAACAACCGCAAGATCGTCGGCTACTTCGCGTCCGCCGTCGGGCTGTACCCCGGTGACCAGGTCCGCATCCTCGGCGTTCCGGTCGGCACGATCGACACGATCGATCCGGAGCCCGCGAACGTCAAGATCACCATGTCGGTGTCCAAGGATGTGAAGATTCCGAAGGACGTCAAGGCCATCGTCATGTCCCCGAACCTGGTGGCCGCGCGGTTCATCCAGCTGACCCCCGCGTACACGGGTGGGGCGACGCTGCCCGACGGCGCCAGCATCGGTGCCGACCGCACCGCGGTGCCGGTGGAGTGGGACGAGGTCAAGGAGTCGCTCACCCAGCTGGCGGTTCAGCTCGGTCCGACCACCGGGTCGATGCAGGGGCCGCTGGGCGCCGCCATCAACCAGGCCGCCGACACCTTCGACGGCAAGGGCGACTCGTTCCACAACGCGCTGCGCGAGCTGTCGCAAGCCGCTGGGCGCCTTGGGGATTCGCGCAGTGACATCTTCGGCACGGTGAAGAACCTGCAGGTGCTGGTCAACGCGCTCTCGGCCAGCAACGACCAGATCGTCCAATTCGCCGGCAGTGTCGCCTCGGTGTCTCAGGTGCTGGCCGACAGCTCGCGTCACCTCGACACCACGCTGGGGACGCTGAACAAGGCGCTCTCCGACGTTCGGGGCTTCCTGCACGACAACAACTCGACGATCATCGACACCGTCAACAACCTCAACGACTTCGCCAAGACGCTGAGCGACCAGAGCGACAACATCGAGCAGGTGTTGCACGTGGCGGGGCCGGGCATCTCGAACTTCTACAACATCTACGACCCGGCACAGGGCACGCTGAACGGCCTGCTGTCCATACCGGAA
Organism: Mycobacterium sp. E1214; assembly: GCF_001666755.1. Taxonomy (GTDB): domain Bacteria; phylum Actinomycetota; class Actinomycetes; order Mycobacteriales; family Mycobacteriaceae; genus Mycobacterium. The sequence goes on from NZ_LZJC01000112.1 coordinate 9,010, forward strand.
TTCGCCAACCCCGTGCAGTTCATCTGCGGCGGTTCCTTCGAGACCGCCGCCGGCATCCGGGCGCCCGAGTACTTCAAGCGGGCCGAACTGTGCCGGGAACGGTTGGGTCCGGTGCTGCGCCGATTGACCGTCAACTATCCGCCGCTGATGTTCCACCCGCTCAACACGATCACGGCCTACAAGGGCCAGATCATCTACGACACCCCGGAGACCCAGGCCAAGTCGGCGACCCCGGTCCCGCAGCTGACCTGGATCCCCGCCAAGGGCACTCAGACCCCGCCGGCGTCGCAGAACCCGGCGGACCTGCAGGCCCTATTGGTCCCGACGCCCCCGCAGAGCGCGCAGGCGCCGGCCCCCGCGCCGGCGTTGGGCAACGCGGAGCCCGCCCCGGGGAGCGCGTTTGGTCCACGGCCGGGCCCGGCGCCCGGCCAAGCGGCGCCGCCGCCTGGTCAAGCGGCGCCGCCGCCCGCCACACCCGGGAGCGGCGGATGAGGCGAATGTTGTTGCGTGCCGGCGTATTCGCGATGGGCAGCGCCTTGCTGGCCGGCTGCCAGTTCAGCGGGCTGAATTCGCTGGCCATGCCGGGCACCGCCGGGCACGGCAGCGGCGCCTACTCGATCACGGTGGAACTGCCCGATGTGGCGACGCTGCCGCAGAACTCCCCGGTGATGGTCGACGACGTCACCGTCGGCAGCGTTGCCGGCATCGCCGCCGAACAGCGCGCCGACGGGTCGTTCTACGCGGCGGTCAAGTTGGCCTTGGACAAAAACGTTGTCCTGCCCGCCAATTCGACGGCGACGGTGGCGCAGACATCGCTGCTGGGGTCCATGCACATCGACCTCGCGCGCCCGAAGAACAAGCCCGCGGTCGGCCGGCTGACCGACGGTTCGAAGATCGCCGAGGCCAACACCGGTCGTTACCCGACCACCGAGGAGGTGCTGTCCGCGCTCGGGGTGGTGGTCAACAAGGGCAATGTAGGCGCGCTGGAGGAGATCACCGACGAGACCTACCAGGCGGTCGCGGGGCGTCAGGACCAGTTCGTCGACCTGATGCCGCGGCTGGCGGAGCTGACCGCCGGCCTCAACCAGCAGGTCGGCGACATCATCGACGCGACGGACGGCCTGAACCGGTTTTCCGCGACGCTGGCCCGCGACAAGGACAACCTGGCCCGGGCGCTGGACACGCTGCCCGAGGCGTTACGCGTGCTGAACAAGAACCGCGGCCACATCGTCGAGGCCTTCGCGGCCCTCAAGAAGCTGGCGACCGTGACGTCGAACGTGTTGGCCAAGACGAAGAGCGACTTCGCCGCCGACCTGAAGGACCTGTACGCGGTGGTCAAGGCGCTCAACGACAACCGGAAGAACTTCATCACCTCGCTGCAGATCCTGTTGACCTTCCCGTTCCCCAACTACGGCATCAAGCAGGCGGTGCGCGGTGACTATCTCAACGTGTTCACCACCTTCGACCTGACGCTGCGCAGGATCGGGGAAACCTTCTTCACCACCGCGTACTTCGATCCGAACATGGCCCACATGAACGAGATCCTCAACCCGCCGGATTTCTTGACCGGTGAGTT
>NZ_LZJC01000113.1 GCF_001666755.1 Mycobacterium sp. E1214
CCGATGCCGTAGATCTCGTCCTGCGTGCCGTCGGATTTGTTGACGATCTGTTTCCAGAAGCCGACGATCTCGCCCTGCTTGTCGTCGATGAGCACCTTCTGGTACTCGTACACCCAGTTCTCCAGGCCCTCCATCTCCAGGCCCAGGGCGATGTCGCGGATCTCGTCGACGCCGACGCACATCACGTCCTCCTTGGGGCCGATGTTCCAGCCGTAGGTGGCGTCCTGGGTGTAGAAGTCCGCCAACGGTCGCCAGTCGCCGGCTTTTTCACAGTCCTTATTGGCTTGCAACCACCGGTCGACCCATGCCTCGAGGTCCTCGCGTGACGCCTTGGATGTCATCGGTCAGTCTCCCTTGTCGTGGATGAAAAGTGCTTGCGTGGGGCACATGTCGACCGCGCGCTCAACTTCCTCGCGGGCGTCTTCGGGCGGCTCGGCGTTCACGATCTCGACTTTGCCGCGCCTGGGCACGCGGAAGTGGTCGGGGGCCTCGAGCTCACACATGGCATGGCCCTGGCACAGATCGAGGTCCACTTCGATGCGAAATCCCATGATCTAACCTACTTCTGGCGTTTGCGGTAGCGCACCTTCGCCGGCCTAGCCAGCTGCACGACCATCTTCGAGTGGTCGTTGTGGTAGCTGTCGGCCGGCTGAGCCATCTCGAAGTCGTACTCGCGCAACAGTACCGAGAAGATCGCCTTGATCTGCATCTGGGCGAAGGCGGCGCCGACGCAGCGGTGCCGTCCAGCACCGAAGGGGATCCACGTCCACCGGTTGACGATGTCGGCCTGCTCGGGCTTGTTGTACCGATCCGGGTTGAAGGAGTCGGGGTCGGGGAAGTCCTCGGGGATCCGGTTGGAGATCGCCGGCGACGCGGCGACGAAGTCGCCGTCGTGGATTGCGAAACCCTCGACCTCGAACTCGCCCTTGGCGACGCGCATCAGGATGATCAGCGGCGGGTGCAGTCGCAGGGTCTCCTTGACCACGTTGTCCAGCTTCGGAATCGACCGCAGCGCATGGAAACTCACCTCTTGGCCGTCGGCGTAGAGCTCGTCGAGTTCGGTCAGTACCTCGGCGTACACCTCCGGATGGCGGATCAGTTCGATCAAAGTCCACGCCGAGGTGCCCGAGCTGGTGTGGTGCCCGGCGAACATCAGCGAAATGAACATCCCGGTGACCTCGTCGGCGGAGAACCGCGGCTTGCCGTCGTCGTCCTTGATGGAGACCAGCACGTCGAGCATGTCGCGGTCGGACTTGTCCCTCGGCGGGTCGGCCAGCCGTTGGTCCATGATCTCTTGAACCAGCGCAACGAGTTTCACGCGGGCTTCGTCACGGCGCCGGAAGCTCTCGATCGGCAGGTACGGGTCGACGTAGCACAGCGGGTCGGTGCCGCGTTCCAGCTCGTGGTAGTACTCGGCGAACCGATGGTCGAGCTGGTTGCGAAACTTGACGCCGATGAGGCACGCGGTGGAGGTGTAGATGGTCAGCTCGGAGAAGAAGTCCAGCAGTTCGACCTCGCCTTCGTCGCCCCAGCCCGCAATCATCCCCTTGACCTGAGCTTCGATGGTGGCGGCATGGCCCTTCATCTGCTCGCCGCGCAGCGCCGAATTGTGCAACATCTCCTTGCGCCGCTCGGGGCTGGCGTCGAACACCACGCCCTTGCCGAAGATGGGCGCCATGAACGGGTATGCCGCGGCCTGGTCGAGATCCTCGTCGGCGGAACGGAAGAAGAACTCGTTGGCGTTCGCGCCCGACAGCAGGATGACGTGCTTGTCAACCAGCTGGAACCAGCCCACGTCGCCGCACTCGTCGCGGGTTCGCTGCATCAACCCGATCGGGTCGGTGCGGAATTCCTCGAGGTGGCCGTGCTCCTCCTCGCCACCGGATACCCGTGGCACGCTCGCGGTCACTGTCATAGTCCGGGCATCCCCTCTTCGCCAAGAGCCAACTTCTGGCGAGACTTGTTGTCGGCCAACGGAGCTTCGGGCTGCAACTCCATGTTTGCGATGAAGCCGCCGCGCGGTGTCTCGGCGACGAACGTGATGGCGCGGCCCAGATCCGCGGCGCGCAAGAAGTAGTCGTGGCGGGCCTGCCCCCACTTCGCCCAATCCTCAAGCGCAGGACCGATCTTCTCGGCCGGCAGGCTCCACCCCATCGACGTCTTCGTCGGGCCCGGGTGCACGATCGAGGCGCGCACACCGGTCCCCTCGAGCTCCATCTGGAAGTTGGTGACCATGGCCACCAACGCCGCCTTGGCCGCGCCGTAGGCGCCCATATGCGGGCGCTGGCGCAGCGCCACGTCCGAGCCGACGAAGATCAGGTCGCCCCGCTGGCGGTCGAGCATGCCGGGCAACACCGCGGCGGCGAGCCGGTTGGCGCCGACGAGGTGGATCTGCAACTGCGACTCGAACTCGTCGGTGGAAATCTCGGCCAGCTTGCCGAAGTAGGTGTCGCCCGCGCCGGCCACCAGCACCTCGATGTCACCGAGCGCGTCCACGGACTGCGCGACAAACGCTTTCACCGAGTTGGGGTCGGTGACGTCGAGGTGGAAGCCCACCGCTTCGCCGCCGTCGGCGTTGATCTTGCCGACGATGTCGGCGAGCTTCTCGACGCGACGCGCACCGAGGGCGAC
>NZ_LZJC01000114.1 GCF_001666755.1 Mycobacterium sp. E1214
AGGTCGTGCAGCCCCAGCACCGCGGTGATGCGTCCCGGCGCGGCGTCGACGTCGTCGACCGTGCTGACCGCGGAGTTGATGCCGGCGTCCGCCCGGGCGACCGCCACGGCGGCGCCGCCGGTCGACGAGCCGTCCCGCCCGGCGAGCAGGACCCCCGAGCCGTGCGGCGCCAGCGCCGCGGTGAAACGCGCCACGCTGGCGCCCTGGTTGCCGGCGTCCGGGGCCAGCGCGCCGCCGGTGACGACGAGCGCGGCGTTGGCCGGCCCCAGGTGCTCGGTCGGCTGATAGGTGATGAACCCGGTGTCGCGCAGCGCCGCGAGCACGGTGGCCCGCTGCGTGTCGTCCACGGGCGGCACCGCCGGATTCGGGTTGGCCAGCAGGGCGATGCCCAACAGGTCACCGGCCTGCGAACCCTGGTCGACGAGCTTGGTGCTCAACTGCTGCCCGGCGGGCAGGATCGACGAGTTCACCACGGTCAGCAATTTCTCCGCCGAGTTGGCCTCGACGAACTCCGCGGTCAGCACGGTCGACGACGTCGACGCCGCGCCGGGACGCATCACCGCGGTGCTGGGGCTGCACGACCTGCTCAACGGCGGTCACGTGGGGCAATACGGCACCGGCCACGGTGCCGCCTCGCTCACAGTCGCCCAATAACCGTGCCGTAGCGGGCGTGTTCGCCGCGGCTTGGCGCCGCTGATGTTAGGGTGGGTTTCCGTGGGTCGGCAGGCCCAACTAGTTATTCGCTAGATGAATCGACGCCCTGCCCGTCTTCACGGAGGTCGCCAGTGCGCAAGCACCCGCAATCCGCTACCAAGCACCTCTTCGTCAGCGGCGGCGTCGCGTCCTCGCTGGGCAAGGGGCTCACGGCGAGCAGCCTCGGTCAGCTCCTGACCGCCCGCGGGTTGCATGTCACGATGCAGAAATTGGACCCGTACCTCAACGTCGACCCGGGCACCATGAACCCGTTCCAGCACGGGGAGGTGTTCGTCACCGAGGACGGCGCCGAAACCGACCTCGACGTCGGCCATTACGAGCGGTTCCTGGACCGCGACCTGTCCGGCTCGGCGAATGTCACTACCGGACAGGTGTATTCGACGGTCATCGCGAAGGAGCGCCGCGGCGAGTACCTCGGCGACACCGTCCAGGTCATCCCGCACATCACCGACGAGATCAAGCGGCGCATCGTGGCGATGGCCGAGCCGGACGCCGACGGTCACCGCCCCGACGTCGTCATCACCGAGATCGGTGGCACCGTCGGCGATATCGAATCCCAACCGTTCCTGGAGGCCGCGCGGCAGGTCCGCCACGACCTGGGCCGGGAGAACGTCTTCTTCCTGCACGTGTCGCTGGTGCCCTACCTGGCGCCCTCGGGCGAGCTCAAGACCAAACCCACGCAGCACTCGGTGGCCGCGCTGCGCAGCATCGGTATCACGCCCGACGCGCTGATCCTGCGCAGCGACCGCAACGTTCCCGAGGCGCTGAAGGACAAGATCGCGCTGATGTGTGACGTCGACATCGACGGCGTCATCTCCACGCCGGACGCGCCGTCCATCTACGACATCCCGAAGGTGTTGCACCGCGAGGAGCTGGACGCGTACGTGGTGCGCCGGTTGAACCTGCCGTTCCGCGACGTCGACTGGACCGAGTGGGACGACCTGCTGCGCCGCGTGCACGAGCCGCACGAGACGGTCCGAATCGCGTTGGTGGGCAAGTACGTTGAGCTGTCCGACGCGTACCTGTCGGTCACCGAGGCGCTGCGCGCCGGCGGCTTCTCGCACCACGCCAAGGTCGAGATGGTGTGGGTGGCCTCCGACGACTGCGGGACAACCGCCGGCGCGGCCGCCGCGCTGGGCGACGTGCACGGCGTGCTGATTCCCGGCGGGTTCGGCATTCGCGGCATCGAGGGCAAGATCGGCGCCATCCGGCACGCCCGCGCCCGCGGGCTACCGGTGCTGGGGCTGTGCCTGGGCCTGCAGTGCATCGTGATCGAGGCCGCGCGCTCGGTGGGGCTCACCGAGGCCAACTCCGCGGAGTTCGAACCGGACACCCCCGACCCTGTCATCTCCACGATGGCCGACCAGGAGCACATCGTGGCCGGGGAGGCCGACCTGGGCGGCACCATGCGGTTGGGCGCCTATCCCGCGGTGCTCGAGCCGGATTCCCTTGTGGCCAAGGCGTATCAGGCCACCGAGGTGTCCGAGCGGCACCGGCACCGCTACGAGGTCAACAACAGCTATCGCGACAAGATCGCCGAGAGCGGCCTGCGCTTCTCGGGCACCTCGCCCGACGGTCACCTGGTGGAGTTCGTCGAATATCCGCCCGAGGTGCACCCATTCATCGTCGGCACCCAGGCGCACCCGGAGCTCAAGAGCCGGCCCACCCGCCCGCACCCGCTGTTCGCCGCGTTCATCGGTGCGGCCCTGGACTACCAGTCGGGCGAGCTGCTGCCGGTCGAATTCGCCGAGCACGCGTCCAACGGCACCCCGCATCGAGACAACGCGCAGCGGCAGCTATCCGAGCCCGCGGCCCGTGGCTGATCACGTCTTCGAGACGACGGCGTCCGAAACGCTCTACACCGGAGCCATTTTCGCGTTGCGCCGCGATAGGGTCCGGATGCCCGGCGGGAACGTCGCCACCCGCGAGGTGCTCGAGCACTTCGGCGCCGTGGGCGTGGTCGCCCGCAACGACGACGGCGAGATCCCGATGGTCTACCAATACCGCCACGCGCTGGGCCGGCGCCTGTGGGAGCTGCCCGCCGGCCTGCTCGACGTGGGCGGCGAGCCGGCGCACCTGACCGCGGCGCGCGAGCTCGAAGAGGAGGTCGGGCTGCGGGCACGCACCTGGCAGGTGCTCGTCGACCTCGACACCGCCCCGGGTTGCAGCGACGAGTCGGTGCGCATCTACCTGGCCACCGACCTGACGGAGGTGGACCGTCCCGCCGCGCACGACGAAGAAGCCGACATGACGCTGCGCTGGGTGCGCCTCGACGAGGCGGTGCGCATGGTGTTCGCGGGTGAGGTCGTCAATTCCCTTGCGGTGTCGGGCATTCTGGCCGCCCACGCCGTGCAGACCGGCGTCGCGCAACCCCGTCCGGTGGACACCGTCTGGCGGGACAAGCCCACCCGGTTCGGCGCCCGCAAGGCCGCGCAGTGACGACGGTGGAGCTGGACCACCAACTCCAGGGCTACCTCGACCACCTGACCATCGAGCGGGGCGTGGCGGCCAACACCCTGAGCTCCTACCGCCGCGACTTGCGGCGCTATAGCAAGCACCTGGTGGATCGCGGCATTTACGACCTGGCCAAGGTGGGCGAGAACGACGTCAGCGACTTCCTGGTGGCGCTGCGGCGGGGCGACCCGGACACCGGCGTCGCGGCCCTGTCTGCGGTGTCGGCGGCGCGGGCACTGATCGCGGTGCGCGGTTTGCATCGGTTCGCGGCGGCCGAAGGGCTGGCCGAGCTCGACGTGGCGCGGGGGGTCCGGCCGCCGACGCCGGGGCGTCGGCTGCCGAAAAGCCTGACCCTCGACCAGGTGTTGGCCCTGCTGGAGGCGGCCGGCGGCGAGAGCCCCGCCGACGGGCCGCTGACCCTGCGCAACCGCGCGCTGCTGGAGCTGCTGTACTCCACGGGCGCCCGGATCTCCGAGGCCGTCGGCCTCGACGTCGACGACGTCGACACGCAGGCCAGATCCGTGCTGCTGCAAGGCAAGGGCGGCAAGCAGCGGCTGGTGCCCGTCGGGCGCCCGGCGGTGCACGCGCTGGACGCCTACCTGGTGCGCGGCCGCACCGAGCTGGCCCGCCGCGGCCGGGGCACGCCCGCGATCTTCCTCAACGCGCGCGGCGGGCGGTTGTCGCGGCAGAGCGCGTGGCAGGTGTTGCAGGACGCCGCCGACCGCGCCGGCATTACCTCCGGGGTCTCGCCGCACATGCTGCGACACTCCTTCGCCACCCACCTGCTCGAGGGCGGGGCCGACGTGCGTGTCGTGCAGGAATTGCTGGGCCACGCCTCGGTGACCACCACGCAGATCTACACCATGGTGACGGTGCACGCGCTGCGCGAGGTGTGGGCCGGGGCGCACCCCCGCGCGCAGTAGACGTCGCCGGGCGGTGCGATGGGCCGCTCAGCCTAGGTATTCCGACTCCAGCACCAGGTCGGAGACCAGCGACTGGTATTCCAGGTGCGCCTTGTGCTCGACGGTGTTCCATGACGTGCCCTGCTGGCGGCGCATGTATTCGCGATACTTCGGCGCCCCGGGCACCCGGACGTTGTCGGCGACGACCAGCGACCCCGGATGCAGCCAACCCCGCGCCAGGATGCTCGACAGGTCGTCCAGATAGGCGTCCTTATCGTGGTCGAGGAACACGAAATCCAGTGCGCCGGAAGCGAAGCCGTGATTGGTAGCCAGCTCGTCGAGGGTCCGGCCGCCGTCGCCGATGGTGCCCACCACGCAGGTCACCCGATCGGCGACGCCGGCGTGCGCCCAGATCTGGCGGGCGTTGGCCGCGTTGGCCTCGGCGAGCTCGACCGACACCACCTGTGCGTCCGGTGCGGCCCGGGCGATGCGCAGCGCGCCGTAGCCGCAGTAGGTGCCCAGCTCCAGCGCGAGACGCGGATCGGCGCGGCGCACGGCCGCGTCCAAGATCTGCCCCTTCTCGTCGCCGACGTTGATCAGCAGCGACTCCTCGTAGGCGAACTTGTCGATGGTGGCGAGGGTGTCGTCGACGTCACCCGGCCGGGCGTGACGCAGGACGTAGTCGACCGCGGCGGCCTCGCGGCCGTCGCCGATCTGGCCGGTCGTGGTGATGTTGCGCGAGCCGAGGGCCATCCGCCAGAACGACCACCGCAGCAGGGGAACCCGTCGCTTGAGATCCATAGGCCCAACCCTAGGCCTCACCAGCCGGCCGCCGGCAGCCGCGACTGGTGCTGTTGTGACGGGTGTGAAAGCTCTGCCGGAAACTGCGTCGAAAAGGCTTTTTGTGCGCATATCAGCTGGTCGATTGCCTGCGGGTCGCCCGGTTTCGTCGCGTCGACCCGTTAGACTTTCCTGCGATGTTCACCTTCCGAACACCCCCGCCATGACCGATCAGCCGGACAGCGGCGTCGAGCTCGGGCTGACCGGGCGGCCGCCTCGGGCGATCCCCGAGCCGCAGCCGCGCACCTCGCACGGCCCGGCCAAAGTCGTCGCGATGTGCAACCAGAAGGGCGGGGTCGGGAAGACCACCTCGACGATCAACCTCGGCGCCGCGCTCGCCGAATACGGGCGCCGGGTGCTGCTGGTGGACATGGATCCGCAGGGCGCGCTGTCCGCGGGTCTCGGCGTCCCGCACTACGAGCTGGAAAAGACGATCCACAACGTGCTGGTGGAGCCGCGCGTGTCGATCGATGACGTGCTGATCCAGAGCCGAGTCCGCTACATGGACCTGGTGCCCAGCAACATCGACCTGTCGGCCGCGGAGATCCAGCTGGTCAACGAGGTGGGGCGCGAGCAGACGCTGGGCCGGGCGCTGCACCCGGTGCTGGACCGCTACGACTACGTGCTGATCGACTGCCAGCCGTCACTGGGGCTGCTCACGGTCAACGGCCTGGCCTGCGCCGACGGCGTGGTGATCCCCACCGAGTGCGAGTTCTTCTCGTTGCGCGGCCTGGCGCTGTTGACCGACACCGTGGACAAGGTCCGCGACCGCCTCAACCCCAAGCTGGAGATCAGCGGCATCCTGCTCACCCGGTACGACCCGCGCACGGTCAACGCCCGCGAGGTGATGGCCCGCGTCGTGGAACGCTTCGGCGACCTGGTCTTCGACACGGTCATTACCCGGACGGTCCGATTTCCGGAGACCAGCGTGGCCGGCGAGCCGATCACCACCTGGGCGCCGAAGTCGGCCGGCGCCGCCGCCTACCGCGCACTGGCGCGCGAGTTCATCGACCGTTTCGGCGCGTGACGGGCGGCTCAGCCGCCGGCGAGGCGCCTCCCCAGACCGGCTTTCAGGTCCGCCTCACCAATTTCGAGGGGCCGTTCGACCTGCTGCTGCAGCTGATCTTCGCGCATCGGCTCGACGTCACCGAGGTCGCGCTACACCAGGTCACCGACGACTTCATCGCCTACACCCGCGAGATCGGCGCCCGGCTGGACCTGGAGGAGACGACCGCGTTTCTGGTGGTCGCGGCCACGCTGCTGGACCTCAAGGCCGCCCGGCTGCTACCCGCCGGGCAGGTCGACGACGAGGAGGACCTGGCGCTGCTGGAGGTGCGCGACCTGCTCTTCGCGCGGCTGCTGCAGTACCGGGCGTTCAAGCACGTCGCGGAGATGTTCGCCGAGCTGGAGGCGACCGCGCTGCGCAGTTACCCGCGCGCGGTGTCGCTGGAGGACCGGTTCACCGAGCTGCTGCCCGAGGTGATGCTGGGCGTCGACGCCGAACGGTTCGCCCAGATCGCCGCGATCGCGTTCAGTCCGCGGCCCGCGCCCACCGTCGGCCTGGGGCACCTGCACGAGGTCGCGGTGTCGGTGCCCGAGCAGGCCCGCAAGCTGCTCGAGTTCCTCGAAGCGCGGGGCAGCGGCCAGTGGGCCACGTTCTCCGAGCTGGTCGCCGACTGCGGCGCACCCATGGAGGTGGTCGGCCGGTTCCTGGCGCTGCTCGAACTGTATCGCTCGCGGGCGGTAGCATTCGACCAGTCGGAGCCGCTGGGCGTGCTCCAGATTTCGTGGACCGGTGAGCGTCCGATGAGCGAAGCCTTGGTAGAAGTGCGGGACGAATAGATGAGTGAAGAGCTGTCCGACGTCGATCTCGACTCGGATCTCGCCGGCATCCCCGACATCGCCGAGGCGGCGCCCATGGACGCCGAGGAGCTCGGGTCGGTGCTGGAGGCGCTGCTGCTGGTCGTGGACACCCCGGTCGGCGTCGAGACGCTGGGCGCGGTCACCGGGCAGCCGGTGTACCGCATCGCGGCCCGGCTGCAGCAGATGGCCGAGGAACTCGCGGGCCGCGACAGCGGCATCGACCTGCGGCAGACGGGCGAGGGCTGGCGCCTGTACACCCGCGCGCGGTTCGCGCCGTACGTCGAGAAGCTGTTGCTGGACGGCGCGCGCTCCAAGCTCACCCGGGCCGCGCTCGAGACGCTGGCCGTGGTCGCCTACCGCCAGCCGGTCACCCGCGCTCGGGTGAGCGCCGTGCGCGGCGTCAACGTGGACGCCGTGATGCGCACGCTGCTCGCCCGCGGGTTGATCACCGAGGCGGGGGTCGACGACGACACCGGGGCGGTCACCTTCGCCACCACCGAATTGTTCCTGGAGCGCTTGGGATTGACGTCGCTGGCCGATCTGCCCGACATCGCGCCGCTGCTGCCCGACGTCGACACGATCGAAGACCTCAGCGAATCCCTGGACAGCGAACCGCGTTTCGTCAAGCTGTCCCGCGGTCGGGCGTCCGACGACGCGCCGACCTTCGACGTGGATCGGGATTGATGGTCGACGAAGCGCAGGGCGTGCGGCTGCAGAAGGTGTTGTCCCAAGCCGGGATTGCCTCGCGACGTGCCGCCGAGAAGATGATCATCGACGGCCGCGTGGAGGTCGACGGGCAGGTGGTGACCGAGCTGGGCACCCGCGTCGACCCGGACGTCGCGGTGATCCGCGTCGACGGCGCCCGGGTGGCGCTCGACGAGTCACTGGTCTACCTGGCGCTGAACAAGCCACGCGGCATGCACTCCACGATGTCCGACGACCGGGGGCGGCCGTGCATCGGCGACCTGGTCGAGCGGCGGGTTCGCGGCACCAAGAACCTGTTCCACGTCGGGCGGTTGGACGCCGACACCGAGGGGTTGATCCTGTTGACCAACGACGGTGAGCTGGCGCACCGGCTGATGCACCCGTCGCACGAGGTGGCCAAGACGTACCTGGCGACGGTGACCGGCACGGTCCCGCGCGGGGTCGGCAAAAAGCTGCGCGCCGGAATCGAATTGGACGACGGGCTGGCCCGGGTCGACGACTTCGCGCTCGTGGACGCGATTCCGGGCAAGACGCTGGTGCGGGTGACCTTGCACGAGGGGCGTAACCGCATCGTGCGGCGGCTGTTGGCGGCGGCGGGCTTTCCCGTGGAGGCGTTGGTGCGCACCGACATCGGGCCGGTGGCGCTGGGCAAGCAGCGCCCGGGCAGCCTGCGGGCCCTGAGCCAGGGCGAGGTCGGCCAGCTGTACAAGGCGGTGGGACTGTGAGCGACGACGTGGTGATCGCCATCGACGGGCCCGCCGGTACCGGAAAGTCTTCCGTGTCAAGGGGATTGGCCGCCGAGCTGGGCGCCCGGTACCTCGACACCGGGGCGATGTACCGGATGGTGACGCTGGCGGTGTTGCGGGCGGGGGCCGACCCGGCGGACGCTGAGGCCGTCGGGCGGATCGGGTCGGCGGCGCGGATGTCGGTCGACTACGACCCGACCGGAGACCGGTATTTGCTTGAGGGTGAGGATGTTTCGGCCGAGATCCGCGGTGACGATGTCACCCGGGCCGTCTCTGCGGTGTCGTCGGTTCCCGCGGTGCGCACCCGGCTCGTCGGGCTGCAGCGGTCGATGGCCGAGGGGCCGGGCACCGTCGTCGTCGAGGGCCGCGACATCGGCACCGTCGTGTTGCCCGACGCCCCCGTGAAGATCTTTTTGACCGCGTCGGCCGAGACCCGCGCCCGGCGCCGCAACGACCAGAACGTGGCGGCGGGGTTGGCCGACGACTACGAGGCCGTGCTGGCCGATGTCCGCCGCCGCGACCACCTGGACTCCACCCGGGCGGTGTCGCCGCTGCGCGCCGCCGACGACGCGGTCGTGGTCGACACCAGCGAGATGACCGAGCAGCAGGTGATCGCCCACGCGGTCGAGCTGGTGCAGCAACGAAGCGGAGCGATGCGGTGAGCCAGGACGGCACCTGGAGCGACGAAAGCGACTGGGAGTACGGCGAATCCGGCGGCGACGAGCTGCCGGAGGCGGGGCCCGCGCCGGTGGTGGCCGTGGTGGGCCGGCCCAACGTCGGCAAGTCGACGTTGGTGAACCGGATCCTGGGCCGGCGCGAGGCGGTGGTGCAGGACGTTCCCGGGGTGACGCGCGACCGGGTGTCCTACGAGGCGCTGTGGACCGGGCGCCGGTTCATGGTGCAGGACACCGGCGGCTGGGAACCCGACGCGAAGGGCCTGCAGCAGTTGGTGGCCGAACAGGCGTCGGTGGCCATGCGCACGGCCGACGCGGTGATCCTAGTGGTCGACGCGACTGTCGGTGCGACGTCGGCCGACGAGGCCGCCGCGCGGATTCTGTTGCGGTCGGGCAAGCCGGTCTTCCTGGCCGCCAACAAGGTCGACAACGATAAGGCGGAGGCCGACGCCGCGGCGCTGTGGTCGCTGGGGCTGGGGGAGCCGCACGCCATCAGCGCGATGCACGGCCGCGGCGTGGCCGATCTGCTCGACGAGGTGCTGGCCGCGCTGCCGGAGGTCTCCGAGGTGGCGCCCGCGCCGGGCGGTCCGCGGCGGGTGGCGCTGGTCGGCAAGCCCAATGTCGGCAAGAGCTCGCTGCTGAACAAGCTTGCGGGGGACCAGCGTTCGGTGGTGCACGACGTCGCCGGGACGACGGTGGACCCGGTGGACTCGCTGATCGAGCTGGGGGACCGGGTGTGGCGGTTCGTCGACACCGCGGGCCTGCGGCGCAAGGTGGGGCAGGCCAGCGGGCACGAGTTCTACGCCTCGGTGCGCACCCACTCGGCCATCGACGCGGCCGAGGTGGTGGTGGTGCTGATCGACGGCTCGCAGCCGCTGACCGAACAGGACCAGCGGGTGCTGACCATGGTCATCGAGGCCGGGCGGGCGCTGGTGTTGGCGTTCAACAAGTGGGACCTGGTCGACGAGGACCGGCGCGAGCTGCTGGAGCGCGAGATCGACCGCGAGCTGGTGCAGCTGCGCTGGGCGCCGCGGGTCAACATCTCCGCCAAGACCGGCCGCGCCGTGCAGAAGCTGGTGCCGGCCATGGAGACCGCGCTGGCGTCGTGGGACGCCCGGATCGCGACCGGGCCGCTGAACGCCTGGCTCAAGGAGGTGGTGGCGGCGACGCCGCCGCCGGTGCGGGGCGGCAAGCAGCCGCGCATCCTGTTCGCCACGCAGGCCACCGCCCGCCCGCCGACGTTCGTGTTGTTCACCACCGGGTTCCTGGAGGCCGGGTATCGGCGGTTCCTGGAGCGACGGCTGCGCGAGGCGTTCGGCTTCGAGGGGTCGCCGATCCGGATCAACGTACGGGTGCGGGAGAAGCGCGGGGCGCGGCGGCGCTGAATCGGGTGTGCCTTGCGGGGCCGGCGTCTTCCCGGGGGCCGGTCGTATGTCTGTCTCCCCGGCGTGTGGGCGTCTGTCTCCCCGGCCCCCGGGCGCCTCTTTCCCGGGCCCTGGGCGCCTGCCCCCGGCCCCCGGCCGCCTCTCTGCCAGGACAGGACCGAAGTGCCCGCCTCATAGCGACAACGCGTGCCGGTGCCACCCGTCGCTGCCCGTCCGCCGCGGTTGTCGCTGTGAGGCGGGCACCCGACATGCCAGATGCGGAGCCGGGGCCGCGGAGGTGAAGCGGCCTCGCGCGCATGCGGTAGGCTTTCGACCTGCTGCCGGTGATGCTGGCGGCTGCGGGCTGTGGCGCAGTTTGGTAGCGCACTTGACTGGGGGTCAAGTGGTCGCAGGTTCAAATCCTGTCAGCCCGACAAGACAACGTGGACAGCGACGTCGAGCGCGCCCCATTGGTCATACGAACCCTTCATCCACGAGTATCGCGCCCTCGTGCGTGATGACATGGGCTTGTCCTGATCCACCGGCGACGCGGCACCAACTCAGCGTTTCGACGTATCCCTGGCGCAATCTCATGTCGAAGCCTCCGTACATCCCCGGTATCGCGAACCAGACCCGCTGGTCGGGGGCTTCATGAAAGACCTCCACAGAGGGATAGCGCAGAATCTTTCGGAGGTCGCGGTCGGGGTAAAGCTCCTGTACGCGGCCATCAATGACCTGAGCCAGGTTTGTGTCGAGTGCGCGGATGCGTGCGGTTGTCAGCGGTGATGGAGGCGGAAGCAGAAGCTGACGGAGATCGTCGGGGTGATCGTGCTCCACTGCGATGTCGTACGCGGTACGTCCGTGTGCTTCTTTCAGCGATCGCAGCGCGCCGCGTTCGATCAGCTCGGAGACGACGTCCGTCGGTGCTCCATGCCAGGCCGCTTGATGCAGAACCGTGAATAGGGATTTGCCGCCGGGCCGCCATTGGTTCGCGTCGACCTGATGGTTCGTGTTGGGCGGGTGGCTGGGCTCGTCGAGCATGTTGAGGACCGTCGACCAGTCACCGACCTTCGCCGCATCGGCCAGACGGTTCCACGATTGAACCACCGGACCATCTACTAAGGACTGGTCCAGGATGCCGTGCCACGCCAATGACTCCTGCATGGAGCGAGATTACGTTTGGGCGGACGTCAGCATCTGCTGTTCGACGACGCAGGGCGGCAACGGGAATAGGCCGCACCGAGCCACGGACTCCGGTCGCCACTTGGGAAGGCGCGCTTCGCCACTCGCACATGCAGCTCGCCAAGTTTGGCGACAACTCGCGGCGATGAACACCACCGACGTTCCCGGCCGGTCAGCGGTCGTCGGGCGGGTTTATTTGAATCAGGCGTTGCGCGTCGTCGAAGAGTGACTCTTCTGCGACGCGGGTCGCTACGAGCGCTGCCAGCGCGCTGGCGGCGAGCTGCATGTACATCACCACGATTTGATAGCGGATCGCGGTCAGCGGATTGATGCCTGCCAGGATCAGTCCGGTCATGGCCCCGGGCAAGCTGATCAGCCCAACGACCTTCGTCGAGTCGATGGCGGGAATCAACACGGTGCGCAGGGCGGAGCGTTGGTAGGGCAGGATCGCCTGTCGCCCGGATTGGCCTAGGGATAGACGGGCTTCGATGGCTGGCTGCGAGTGGTGAATTTCTTGGTCGAGCCGCCCCAACGCGCTTCCCGCCGCCAGCATGGCCGACGAGACAATCATGCCGCCAACCGGAACAATCACGCGCGTCTCGGCGGCGATGACCCGTCCGGCCAACAGCGTCCCGAGGGTGAAGGCTGTGCTGGTGGCGACGCCGCTAGTGGCGGCGACCCTGGCCTGGGGCAGTTCCGGAGCGCGGCGGCCGGCGACCTGCCCGGCGATCACCACCATCCCCGTCACCCATCCGGCCGCGCCGAGCAGCCGCGTCTGCTGAAACAAGACCCGAAGAAGTGCGCCGGCTGCGACCAGCTGCACCGCGGCGCGGGCGGCAGCGACGACGATCTCCCGCGTCAGACCCAGCCGCCGCCGATAGGCGATAGTTCCGGCGACCGTGACCAACAGCAGCGATACGACCACGCCGCCCCAGGTCGGGACGGCCGGCGCCGAAGTGGCCAGCACGACAAGGGCGGACGCGGGCCGCCGAAATCGCAGGCGACGAGATCCACCCGGCTGACGACTCACCCCCGCCGCCCACAGTTTCATCGAATGAAGGCCCACACCGGTCACTTTGACCGCTACCAGCCCAAGCGGCAGAGCCACCCAGGTCCACCGCCGGCGGGGTCGGAGTGCGCAGCGCTTGACCTCGTTATCAAGCCGCCGGGGGCCGCCGGGTAGCGCGACGTCATAGCCGAGACGGTCCAGCGCCGCACGTAGCCTCTGGATCTCCGGCGGCGCCTCTGTCGCGCCGCGCTGTGGATTCAATAGCGTGTGCGTAAGCCCGCCGAGGATCTTGTTCACCACGCCGTTCTGAACGCGAGCAGAACCAGCGCGTGAAGCATGCGAGCCGCCCGGAACGTTCTGGGCCCTGGCAATCGCTGACAGAACGGCCTCGGTATCGCATTCTCGGGGCGCGTACCAGATCACTACAGATGCGGTACGCGGATATGCGCGCACCGCACGCACACCGGTCACCGTGGCGACCATCTCCTCGATGCTTGCGGCCAGGCCGAATCGTGCTGAAATCCCATGGCCTGCACCCGCATCCGCCCCGCCGCAGCGGAGACAACCGTCGGTCTGAGGCGAGGTTCAGTGCTCTGCATCGGCAGCCTCCGCGAGCCTGAATTCCGGTTGAGCCGCCGTCGGTGAACTTTGGTTATCGATGCGCTCCGCGGCCTCGGCGACGACGTCGGCGACCGCTAGTCGCGCCCGCGCGGCGCTTACCTCGGCCTCGCGCGCAACGCGCAGACCCCAAGCCGTCACGGAAACGGATGCCGCGCGTAGCGGGTTCTTCGCCGCCACCTTGCGTAACCCTTCGTAGGCCACCGCTCCGACCACCCCGGTGACCACGGTGGGTGCCGCCTTCGCTAAGACCCCTTGCCATACCATCGCGCTCGCTCCTTCCCATCGTTCCCTCGACCATTTCCGGATTCTCTACGGCGTTGCCAGCCAGCGGTCCTCGGCCGCCACTTCGCAAAGGGCGCCTCCTGCGACTAGTCGCCACCGGTTGGCGTCTCGATCATGAGGTCGTACACAGATCCAGATCGTCGGGGCAGTGGTGAGTGTCAAGGCGACCTTCGGTCAAGACCAGGATGTGCGCGGCGACGCTCTCGATGAGCGAGTGGTCATGGCTGACCAGCACCACGGTTCCGCCCGCGCAGACTTGGTTGCGTATCAGCGCGGCAATGATTCGGGTTGAGGCGTCGTCGAGCGCCGACGTCGGCTCGTCGAGCAGCAGGATGTCCGGCTCAACCGCCAGCGCCCGCGCGAGACAGACCCGTTGCGCCTCCCCACCGGAGAGTTCCGCGGTTGCGCGCTCGGCGAATTCCGGTGCCAGCCCCACGCGCTCGAGCAATTCGACCGCACCTGCCTCAGGCAAGTCGGGACGTCCGACGCGGACCTCGTCGAGCACTCGGTGGGTCAACAACACCGCGGCTTGCGCCACCAGGCCAATACGCCGCCGCAACGCCAGGACGTCCATCTCGGCGATGGGCACACCGCCGAGCGTCACGCGTCCGGCCGTGGGTTCGATGAGCCGGTTCATCAGTCGGAGCAGTGTCGATTTTCCGGCTCCGCTGGCACCCGTCACCGCGGTGCACCGGCCTGCAGGAATGCTGGCACTCACCTCCGCCAGGAGCGTAGCCGAGCCGCGGGTCACTGTGACCTGCTCGAGCCGAAGACCCTCCATGCGCATCAGCTGTGCTCTAGTTCTGCGTAACCACGGAAACAACGACCAGCCCGCAACCGCCTCTGACGGTTAACGATTCACCTTCGGTCAGGTGTCGCCGGCGCTGCCGCCCAGTGGTCCGAAGCTCAGTGGTCACCTCAAGCCTTGACGTTGTATCCGCGCGGTGATGCCCGCTGACAGCGGCCTCGTGCGAATGGGGGGCGAGTGTGCGCATATGCACGACAGCGTAGAAACGGGCCGCTGAGAAGTCGTTGAGAAAGCCGCGCTCGTTCGGTGCCGCCAATCGACCGATCACAACGCCGACGCCAACGTCGGAAACCGCGGTCATCATGCGGGGCACGCCGCTTGGAGGGCTTGGCCGGCTTTGTGGGTCTGAGCGGCGTAGTCAATGTAGGCGCGCTGGAAGTCCTGGCTCGCTGCCGAGCTGTCGCCCGATCCGTTCTGTGACTGTCCCGAAATGGTCTGGCGCCACACGGCGAGCATTCCTTCATCGAGATTGATCACAGCGTAGGCCTTTTCGCGCAAACCAGAATCGTGGATCTGGTCAGCGTATTGGCGCAGGCGGATTACGCGAGTCTGGTACGCATCCACGAGCTTCTGCGGGTCCTCGACGCCGGTTGGGATGAGATCGCGCATCCGCGCGCTCTCGGCTCTCGAGTACTTGAGCATGTCGTTGACGACCGCGCAATCAGGCTTCGGACTCGGCCTCAGGTACAGCCACACCGAAAGGCCGGCCACGGCCAGGACCAGCACGCCAGCGGCCGCCGCGGTGAGCAAGCTGCGCCTCGTCGCCACGAGTCATCGCCACAGGCTCGGGGAAACGCGTGGCGGGCTGTCGCTATCGAGGTCGAAGACGGTGTCTATGTTTTGATCCTATTCCTCACTCGCTTTGACAGCGCGCACGGTGGCAGCCAGCAGCACGGGCGGTGTGTCACCCTGGAACCAGTACTCGTCGCGCGGCGCTGGCGATGACGACGAATCCGCGCACTTGGGTCATTCACCTGGCAAATCGCGGAAGCAGCAACTCTCAATAGCGGAACGCCCGCGCGCCGGTGACCGACCAGATCGGGTGCACGTCGCCGTCGCGGACGGCCAGCAGATCCACGCCACCTGCACCGTCGGAAGTGTTGCGCAACAGCGCGATTCGACCGCATGACTCGTCGACGATCAGTCGCCGATGCACGACGTAACCCATCGCCGCAGCCCACCGCGACGCCAAGGTGGTCAGCTTCTCTCGGTCCAGGAGGTCACCGGGCGGCGGGTCCGGCGCATCCCGACGCGGACCCAGGAACGTCCAGTTTTCCCTAATGCGCTTGCCCTGCATCACGTTAACGTCGATCCCGGTCAACACGGTCGCATCGGGGAACGTGACGTCCCACAGGTAGGCGAATGCGTCGCCGTCGACCACATACAGGCGCGGGACGAAGACGTTCACTTGGCGGCCTCGATACGCGGTGACGAACGCTTCCTGTTGAGCCGGGCCGATGACGGAATCGAGGTCCGGGGCGTTGGCGAACCACTGCACGCAGTCGTCGGTCATCAACTCGTAAGCCAGCGCGGGCTTTTCGTTCCACATGCGGCACCAGCTCGTGGCCAGTTCGGTTGCTTCTGCGATATCCATGCCCATCACTGTGGCAACCGTTGGCGACAACGTCGTGTCGGTGTTTGAGGTCACATTCTCCCGACGGTCAGCCGTGCAGCGGCGCCGCCCCGATCCGGTCGAGCTCCGCGCCGAATTCCACCTCGCGCACCGGGGCGTGCTCATCGGTCAGCCTCGCCCCGACGATCCGGTCGAGCCGAAAGCCTCGCACACCGGCGCGTAGCCGGCACCAGCCGACCAGACCCCCCCGGCCGGGGCCCACAGCAGGCCCAGCGGTTCGACGTCGCGGCATGTGCGGGCGCCGTCGCGGCTCTCGTAGTCGAGGTGCAAGACCCGATCCGCCGCGATCGCCTGCGCCACGGCGTCGTTGATCGCGACCCGAACCCGTGGCGACTCCTCGCCGACCGTGTGCACGCGCGCCGCCAGCGACTCCTCGCGACGGCGCACGTCAGCGGGCAGCACCGCGAGAACCTTGTGCGCAGCGACGCGTGCCGACGCCGCGAACGGCGAATCGGTGACCGAGCGCAACGCCACACTGATCGCCAACGCCTCGGTCGCGGTGAGCGTCACCGGCGGCAGCGTGCGATCGCGGTCCAGGAAATAACCGCCGGCGCGGCCCACGCCGCCGCGGATCGCGACACCCGACTCGCGCAGCGCCGTCAGGTCACGCTCGATGGTGCGAGTGCTGATCTCGAACCGCTTGGCGAGCCAGGCGGCTGTTCGCGGCCGTGGCGACACCGCCCGCAGTTCCTCGACGATCGCGTACAACCGGTCCGCACGGTTCACCGCCCGAGCGTATTACCCCCGAAACGAACCGGCGTCAGGGCTGGGGCGGTGGGGGTGGCGGCGCCGGCGGGTTGTCCCAACTCCCTGGAGTGCCGGCGGGCACCTGCATCCCGAGCCAATTGCACGGCATCATCGACCGCCACGCGATGAACGCGCACTGTTGCTCGGGTGTCAACGGGCTGGGGCCCGCACAGGGCGGTGTTCCCGGCGTCCCGCAGATCGGGTCGGCCAATGCCGTTGGCGCGGAGGCGAAACCGGCGGCCGCGACCATCAGCGCGCCGGCGGACAGAGTGCTGGTGGTCAGACGACGGATGCGGTCCATGGTCCCTCGAATCGGTAGCCCCTGGGCGAATAGTAAGCCCAGCTCAGGCCCCGTGGTGGCGGTTTGAACGAGGGCAGCCACAACCCAGCTAGCTAATGGTGCGGCGGCCGCTCGTCGTGAAGGCGGCCCTCGTCCGACGCCGCGCGCATCTGGTCCTCGTCGCCGAACCTCTCCAAGTCCTCGGCCGTCACGCGCGGCGGCTTGGGAGCAGGCCGGGAGGGCGGGGGATCGGACGGCACGGCCGCAAGCCTACGGCTGGAAGGCCGGCAACACCGTGCCGGAATCGCGGATCTCCCAGATGCTGGCCTTGCTGATGCCGTCGAAGTTGATCTTGTCGAGCGTCGCCCGCGAATAGGTGAGGTCGATCGCCACCTGCGTCGAGGTGTTGCCGTACGGGTCGGTCATGGGGAAGGTGCCCTGCACGTTGACGGCGGACGCGTCGGGATAGGTCGCCCGCGCGTACTTGAGGATGTCGATGGTGTCCGTCCGGGCGCCGTCCCTGATCAGCTGCTCGGTGTAGTTGTCGCGGATGGCGAACCGGGCGTCGACCACATCGCCGTTCGGGCCGGGCGCGGCCGTGAAGGTGACCCCGTCCGGCTTCTTGGGGCCGGCCGGCGTCGGGGGTGCCGCCTCGGTGGGCGTCGCCGGCGCGGCCGCGCTGGGACCGACCGACGACGGCATCTGGTCGTCCTTCTTGTCGTTGAAGCCCCAGCTTCGACCGACGATGACGAGCAGCACGAGCACGCCGAGCACGGCCAGGGCCAACGCCGCCTTGCCGGGAACGCCCTTCTTCGGGGGATCGGTGGAAAAGGCCCACTCGCTGGTCCAGCTGGTGCCGTCGAAATACCGCTGCAGACCGTGGCCCACGCCCGCGGGGTCGGGGTACCAGCCCGGCGCCGACTTCGGCGGAGGCGGCGCCTGTTCAGATGGCATCTCTCTATTTTCGTCGTGACGGAGACATCGTTGCTACCCGCGTGCGGCGAAGCTCGCCTCGTGAGCCGCCATTGCTCGTGCCCTTTCAGTCCTCGCGATCCGGCTCGGTCAGTTCCGGCGCGTTCTCGCGGGTCGCCATTCCACCTTCGCGGCCGTGATCCGCGGGGCCGGGGCGACCACCCTTGGGCTCGTCCTCGTCTGACTCTGAATGCTTACCCATCGCCATTCCCCTCGATCGAAAGGTGTACCCGCGGCGGCACCATCGAAGATTCCGAGCCAGAACGCTGGGATCCCGAGCACCCGCGGCATCCAGCCTAGGCGCCGAACGCGGGCGACGGCGGCGGGCTCGACCTTGGCGAGGGCGCGCCGGCGCTACTGCGCGGCGCCGGACTCCCGTGCACGGGAACGCTGCCGCCGTGCGACGTGCAGGATCGAGTCGGCGGTCAGGTACACGGCCTTGGTTCGGTCGGCGGCTTCGACGTGCAGGCCCGCGGCGCACCGCAGCACCATCAGTGCCAGCCCGCTATGGGTCGCGTAGGAAACGACGAGCAGGTTCACCCGCTCCGCTGAGCCGTCGAAGGTCATCACATGTTGCGGGCGTTGCTCCCACCCGGGCCAATTGAAGTCGGGCGGTCGCTGCAGCGGCGACCAGTTGACGCTGATCGCGGAGATCTCGCCGAGGCGAGGAGTCAAACCGGCGATGAGCCCCGGCAGTTCGTTGGCGATGCGGTCGGCGCGGGGCCACCAGGCGCCGTCGATGTCGCCGCCCAACTCGCGGGCGAGGGAGAACCGCACAGGGTTGGCCGGATGCCAACCGCGCAGGGGAATGGTCATCGCCCGGCAACGTGTCGGGAGCGGGAAATGCGGGCGGGCTGCACGGGCGATTCCTTCGGTTGAGGCGCTCGCCGCGCGGACGCGCAGCGTGCGGAGGAATCGCGTTGCCGTGTGGTCATGGTTCGCGCGCCTGCGGTGCGCCCACCGTCGACAACGAAGTCGACAACGAAAAGGCTCACCCACCACGTTACGCCAACAGCATCGGTCCATGCGCCAGGTGGTTCGCAGCGTAGGGTGGCGTCAACAGACAGGGTGGACAACATGGCAATCGACAGCTGGTCCGACGCGTCAGAGATCCATCCGTCGAAGATCCGAGTCGGCGATGTCATCGGGACGCGGCGCCCCACCGGGGCACGCCTCACGGTCAAGATGATCAGCAGTCCGCAGGCGGGCACCCGGTTGTGGACGTTCTTCAGCCAAGACGCCAACGGCCAACAGCGAACCAGCACATTCGGCGAGGACGACATGGTGCGCAGGTACGCCGCAGCGTCGTGACGAGGTGATTCGGCGGCCGACTCCCGCTGGATTTCACGCCGATCGCTCGGCCGTGGCTCGGGGTGCGGACCGCGCCGCACCTGCATCGCGGTACCGTTTGGTTCAACCTGCGGCCAGCGGCGCCATGCCGGCCGACGCACTCAGCCCGAGTATCAACGATTAGGTTTGTATCTATGGCCGACGACGGGGGCGACTCCGCCTTCACCTGGCAGGGCCGGCGTGACCAGGTGAGCCGGGTGCACGAGCAGCTCGACGAGCTGGTCGCTGCGCGCGACCAAATGGAGCAGCTGGTCCGGGTGATCGTCCAAATCGGCTCGGACCTGGACCTGGACGTGACGCTGCACCGCATCGTCGACGCGGCCCTGGAGCTCACCGGCGCCCGCTACGGCGCGTTGGGCATCCGCGCGGCCGACGGCAGCCTGGTCTCGTTCGCGCACGTGGGCATCGACGACGACACCGCGCGCCGCCTGGGCGCGCTGCCCGTCGGCGAGGGCGTCCGGTTCAACGACGTCACCGAGCATCCGCAGGTCGCCGACCTCGTGTCGCACGGCGCACCGTTCCGGGCGCTGCTCGGCATCCCGATCACCGTGCGGGCGGCCGACTTCGGCAGCCTGTATCTCGCCGACGACCGGCCCGGCCGAATCTTCTCCGACATCCAGGAGGCCGCGGTCAGGGCGATGGCGACGGCGGCGGCGGCCGCCATCGACAACGCGCGGCTGTTCGAGCGGGAACGCGAAGCGGCCAAGTGGACCAAGGCCAGCCGCGAGATCACCACCGCGCTGCTCTCCGGCGCCCCGCAGACCGGGCCGTTGCAACTGATCGTCAACCGAGCGCTCGACCTGGCCGACGCCGAGCAGGCCATCCTGCTGGTGCCGCGGGAATCGGACCTGCCCGCCAACCACGTCGACACCCTGGTGGTGGCCGCTACCGCGGGCCGCTACAGCTCCGAGGTCATCGGCCGCGAGGTGCCCATGGACGGTTCGACCACCGGCGGCGTCGCGCGCCGCGGCCTGCCGTTGATCACCGACTCGTTCCAGTACCCGATCGAGGGCTTCACCGACGTCGGCGAGCGCTCGGCGATCGTCATGCCGCTGATCGCCGATGAGCGGGTGCTCGGCGTCATCGCCGTCGCGCGCCACCCGCTCCAACCGCCATTCGGGGACGACTACCTCGAGTTGGTCAGCGACTTCGCCCGGCACGCCGCGCTCGCCCTCGCGCTGGCGGCCAGCCGTGAGCACGCCCTCAACCAGCAACTCGCACAGGCCGATACCCTCGACGACGCGTTGCGCGCCGCGGCCGAGGAATTACGCCGCCTGTGGCGGGCGCGGCGCGTGCTGGCCGTGACCTTCCCGACCCGCAGCTCGTCGAGCGAAAACTCCTACGGAGCACCGCAAGTCGTATCCGTGGGGGAGTTCGCCCAATGGGCCGACCTGTCGGCGGAAACGCAGCGGGTGCTGGGCGTGCTGCGCGACGGGGACCTGCTCACGCCGAACGCGACGCGGCCGGGGACGGCGGGCATCGCCTTGCAACACCCCGAGGGGGTGCTGGTCGTCTTGATCGACCTCGCCGAGCAGCGCCCCTTCACCCTCGAGGACCAGACGCTGCTGACGGTGCTGGCGGGGCGGCTCGGGCAGGGTCTGCAGCGGGTCCATCAGGTGGACCAGCAGCGCGAGACCGCCCTGGCGTTGCAGCACGCCATCCTCGGGCCCGCCGAGCTGCCCAACGGGTTCGCGGTGCGTTACCAGGCCGCGAGCCGGCCCCTGCAGGTGGGCGGCGACTGGTACGACGTCGTCGACCTCGAGGACGGGCGCATCGCGATGGTGGTCGGTGACTGCGTCGGTCACGGGCTGGCCGCCGCGACCGTGATGGGCCAGGTGCGCAGCGCCTGTCGCGCGCTGCTGTTCGAAAACCCCAGTCCGGGAGCAGCGTTGGCGGGCATGGACCGTTTCGCGGCGCGGCTGCCGGGCGCCCAGTGCACCACCGCGGTGTGTGCGGTGCTCAACCCCGAAACCGGTGAACTGGTGTACTCCAGCGCGGGCCACCCGCCGCCCATCCTCGTGCACGCCGACGGCGCCACCCGCAAGCTCGACGAGGGCCACACCATCGCGCTCGGGGTGCGGGCCGACTGGCCGCGCCCGGAAGCCCGCGTCATCATGCCGCCGCGCTCGACGTTGCTGTTCTACACCGACGGCCTGGTCGAACGCCGGCGCAGCGCCCTCGAGCAGGGCATCTCGCGAGCCACCGAGTTCGTGCAGGAAGGCCGCGCCTCCCGGCTGGACCAGCTGGCCGACCAGATCATGTCCGGCCTTGCGCCCGACGGCGGCTACCAAGACGACGTCGTCCTCTTGCTCTACCGCCACCCGGCCCCGCTGGAGCTGGAGTTCCCCGCGGACGTCAGCCATCTCGCGCCGGCGCGCTCGGCGCTGCGCAGCTGGCTGACCCGCGCCCGGATCAGCCCGGACGAGACGATGAACGTGCTCGTCGCCGCGGGGGAGGCCGTCGCCAACGCGATCGAACACGGGCACCGCAACCATCCGGAGGGCATGATCTGCCTGCGCGGCACGCTCCTGGTCGACCACGTGGAGCTGACCATCAGCGACACCGGTTCCTGGAAGCCGCCGCAGCCGGCCACCAGCCAGCACCGCGGCCGCGGCATCGCGCTGATGCGCGGGCTCATGCAGGACGTCACCATCGACCCCGACACCGACGGAACCACCGTCCACCTATCCGCGAGGATCAGCTGATGGCCACGACGCTCACCCTGGACACCGCGCGCCGCAACACCGGGGAACTCGTCCTGGTCGCGGCGGGGGAGATCGACCTGAGCAACATCGACGCGTTCAACAACGCGCTGGCCTCCGCGAGCGCCGCGGCGGTCGGCACCGGCGAACCGCTGGTCGTCGACCTCAGTGCGGTCGAGTACCTCGACAGCGCCGCCATCAACGCGTTGTTCTTGCGCGCCGACCACATCCAGCTCATCGCCCACCCGCTGTTGATGTCCACGTTCACCATCAGTGGCCTGAGCGAATTGGTGTCCATCAGCGCTGCGCAGCCCAACGGCTAACCCGCCGAACAATTTTGACGGTGTTGGCGTGGGCCGCCCGGCCACCACGGCCAGGCGCCGCATCCC
Source organism: Mycobacterium sp. E1214 (assembly GCF_001666755.1). Lineage (GTDB taxonomy): Bacteria > Actinomycetota > Actinomycetes > Mycobacteriales > Mycobacteriaceae > Mycobacterium. Next base: position 22,238 of record NZ_LZJC01000114.1, read on the forward strand.
TACCGGCCGCCCAGGCCCTCGGCCAGCTGCGAGACGCCGACCACCGCGAACATGACCAGCAGAATCTGTAGGTGGTGGGCGCGCACCCAGTCGTGCAGCACCTGCAGCAGCGCATGGGTCTTCGCCGGCCTCGCCAGGTAGCCGACGAGGATGACCTCGACGACCGCGTACATCAGCGCGATGAACGCGAGCGCGGCCCCGGCCTGCGCCGCCAGGGACGCGCCCGAGGCCGCGATGATCGCGACGATGAACAGCACGCCGTCGACCGGCACGGAGATCATCCCGATCACCCAGGCGACCCACGAGGAACCGTCATCCCACGCGGCGCGGATGCGCCGCAGCAGGCGGCGCAGCGGCGACCCGGCCCCGTCACCGCCGTCGGCGTCCGCGGCGCGGGTCAGCAGTCGGGGGATGGGGATCGCGGTGGGCGCCGGGTCCGCGCCGCCGGTCACCGCAACGGGCGCGCGTCGACGCTGCACCAGGCGCACCGCCACCGCGGCGGCGATCAACAGCCCCACCACACCGAGGCCGATCTGGATATGCCCGAGCGTGGAGCCGCTGCCCCGCGACGCCGACCGGTGCCCGGTCGACCCGAACAGTGATGTGAAGTTGAGCACTGCCAGCGGCAGCAAGAGCTCGGGCACGCAGACCGTGAGACCGCCGGCCCAGTAGGCCAGCAGGCTCGGGCCGGGGCGGGGGCGCGAGATCATCAGGAGGGCGAGTCCGAGCCGGATCGGATTGAGCGCCGCCAGGATGCCCAGACCCAGCACTGACCCCCACATGGCCGCGACTTTACCCGCGCCCGGCGCGGGCGAAGGCTGCCGGCAGTCCGACCCTTGCTGCGGCGCGCCGGCGGACGCGTTGTGCTCGCCTGGATTCTGGACGCGCGAATTGGCATCGTGTGCAATTGGTTTCGGACACACTGCGTGACCTGACTCACACCGGCGGCGGCGCGGGGTCCAAGGTCAGCGATCGGTGTGGCACGGGCGTGGAGACGTCGACGAAAGCCACGACGGAAGCTCGGCGATGCTTCGGCTACTGTGCGACGCGCGACTGCGACCGCAGTCGCCCATGGGATGGCACGCCGGCGGCGGCCGATGCGGCCAATGTAGGCATTGTCGTAGTCGTCAATTCAAGACCGGGACAATGAGCCATTTCCGGGGAGCCGGAAGGGGCCCCGAGATGAATTCATTGGGTGTCTCGGCTATTCGTGGCGGTGTGCGGTGGCTGGACTGCCGACGCGGCGCGCGCCGGGATCGCGCGGCGGTCTCGTGCGGTGTCTAGCAAAGCGGGCCCTGGGCGCCGCCGCGCTCGTCGGAGCCCCGCCGCGGTCGCTTTCTCGCCCGTTAAGCACAGCGGTTAGCCGGCCGGCTCGTCGCCTCGGGGGCACGAAGAGCGTAGGGACGTGCGTACAATAGCTAACCCTCTGCAATCCGTTTTGCCAGAACGAATTTCGCATGTTTCAATGACAAAGATGCGGGTAACCGTCGGCCGTGGATCACGCCTTGGCCAACCGCATGGCCAGCCCAAATCGGGTGCGCTGGTCCGCCAACGGCAACACGGGCCGAAAGTGGAACGCCTGTAGCGCTTTTGACGTCGTAGTTAATTGTGCGATCCAAGGTAGGTCAAGGACGGCTTCGGTGCAGATCACCTCACGAGGTCCAGTCCCACGACCGCGCTCGCATTCGTCGTCACCGGCCCGGCGGCCGTCTCGACGTACGTGCCGAGCCTAAGCGGCTCAATCCACAGCTCTGGCAAGGCCACCCGTGCCGCGCACAGCTCACTCTCATCTTGTGTCGGTATGAAGGGGTCGTACGTTGCAGGTCCATCCGTTCGACGACGGCAGCGATCAATTTGTCGTCATGGTCAATAACGAGGTACAGCACGGTGATTGGTACGTCCCTGCCGCGGTTGCGGACGCGCATCCGATGACTCCCGGTGATCGCCCGCTGGAACGGATTTGGCCCGATGTCCGGCGGCAAAGTGTGACCGACTCGCTGGTCGTGACCGTTTTGCCTGAGTAGACCGATGTCGGTAAGAAGGATCCGGTGAAACGTGGGGGGACGCAGTGACGCTTGATGACCGGGCACTTCCGCTGACGCGGGGCCAGCTGGATATCTGGCTGGCGCAGCAAACCGGCCAGTTCGATGTGGCTTGGCAGCTGGGCGTGCTGGTGCGGATCGAGGGCGCGATCGAACCCACGCTGCTGCATCAGGCGATGCGCCAGGTGGTGGCCGAGGCCGAGTCGCTTCGGGCCTCCTTCTTCGAAGTCGACGGCCAGGTGTTCCAGAAGGCCGCGGAGCCCAACGACGTCGACCTGCTCTTCTACGACCTCACCGAGTCCGCCGACCCCGAGCGAGAGGTCCGCGAAACCGCGGCCGCGATCCAGCGCACGCCGATGCCGCTGACCGGCCCGATGATCAAGTTCTCGCTGTTCCGGACGCGCGCCGACGAGTACTACTGGTTCACGGTCTGTCACCACATCGCCATGGACGGCATGGGCATCGCGCTCATCGGCCGGCGCATCGCCGCCATCTACTCCGCCCTCGTCGCCGGCGAACCCGCCTCTCCCGCCTTCTTCGGTTCGCTGCGCGACTTGGTCGGCAGCGAGCTGGACTACGAGGCATCCCCGAAATTCGTTGACGACCAACAGTATTGGTCTGCACACCGGCCTTCGGGAAGCGGGCCCGATTACCCGGTGACCGCGGTCGACGACGGGCGCGACCCGTACATGCCTTCTCCACCAGTGCAATTGGACGAGTCGATCATCGGCAAGGTCAAGGAGCTGTCGAAGTCGCTGCGGATCCGGCGGTCGTCGGTGCTCACGGCGGCCTGCGCGCTGCTGGTGCGGGGGTGGAGCGCCGGAGGCGGTGACGAGGTCGTCCTCGACTTCCCCGTCAGCCGGCGGACGGACCCCGACGCCAAGACCCACCCCGGCATGCTCGCCGGGGTGGTGCCCCTGGTGCTCGACGCGGCGCCGCGGACTACCTTTGCCGATTTCTGCCGGCAGGTCGACCAGCGCTCGCGAGAAGCGTTGCGGCATCAGCTTTTTCCCACGCGGACGCTGGAGGGCGAGGGTGGATTCGCCGGCCCGCGACAGGCGCCCAATCGCGTCGTCGTCAACTTCGTGCCCGCCCGTCTGACCCTGAGCCTGGGCGATGTGCCGGCGACCGCGACGTACACCAGCTTCGGCCCGGTGGGCCACTTCGGGCTGTTCTTCCTGGGCTTCGGCGATCAGCAATACCTGAGCACGGTCGGCACCGGGCAACCGTTCGCGAACTTCGACGCCGCCGATCTCGGGTCGCGGCTGCAACGGGTGTTGGCGGCCATGGTGGCCGACCCGCAGCGGCGGTTGTCGTCGTTGGACGTCCTCGACGCCGACGAGCGCGCCGGGCTGGACGGCATCGGTAACCGCGCGGTCCTGGGCGGCGGATCCGGCGCGCCGGTGTCGGTGGCGGAGTTGTTCGCCATGCACGCGGCGCGCACCCCCGAGGCGGTCGCGCTGGTGCACGAGGACCGACGCCTGACCTACCGGGAGCTCGACGAAGCGTCGAACCGCCTGGCGCGCACGCTGATCGAGCGCGGCGTGGCGGCGGGGGACTACGTCGCGCTGCTGTTGCCGCGCTCGCCCGAGGCGATCGTGTCGATCCTCGCGGTGCTCAAGACCGGCGCGGCGTATCTGCCGATCGAACCGGCCTCGCCGGACTCCCGCATCGCCTTCATGCTCGCCGACGCCGCGCCCGTGGCCGCGGTCAGTACGGCCGCCCTGGCCGACCGGGTCGACGGCCACGACATCGCGATCATCGACGTCGCCGACCCGCGCGTCGACGCCCAGCCCGGCACGGCGCTGCCCCCGCCCGACCCGGCGAACGTCGCCTACCTGATCTACACCTCGGGCACCACCGGGACCCCCAAGGGCGTGGCCGTCACCAACCACAACGTCACCCAGCTGATGACGTCGTTGGGCGCCGGCCTGCCCGCCGCGGGCGTCTGGTCGCAGTGCCACTCCTATGCGTTCGACGTTTCGGTGTGGGAGATCTTCGGCGCGCTGCTGCGCGGCGGCCGCGTCGTGGTGGTCTCCGAAGACGTGGCGCGCTCGCCCGAGGACCTGCACGAGGTGCTGGTCGCCGAAGAGGTCGACATGCTCACGCAGACCCCGTCGGCCGTCGCGATGCTCGCCCCCTTGGGGCTCGACGCGGTGACCCTGGCCGTGGTTGGTGAGGCCTGCCCGGCGGAGGTCGTGGACCAGTGGGCGCCCGGCCGCGTGATGGTGAACGCCTACGGCCCGACCGAGACGACGATGTGCGTGGCGATCAGCGCCCCGCTGGCACCGGGATCCGGCACGCCCCCCATCGGTCAGCCGGTGCCGCAGGCCGCGCTGTTCGCGCTCGACCCCTGGCTGCGGCCGGTGCCGCAGGGCGTCGCCGGCGAGCTGTACGTCGCCGGTGACGGCGTGACGGCCGGCTACGTGGGACGGGCCGGACTGACCGGTTCGCGCTTCGTGGCGTGCCCGTTCGGTGAACCCGGGGCGCGGATGTACCGCACGGGTGACCTGGTGAGCTGGGGCGCCGACGGTCAGCTGCGCTACCTGGGCCGCGCCGACGAGCAGGTCAAGATCCGCGGTTACCGCATCGAACTGGGCGAGATCCAGGCCGCGCTAGCCGCGCTCGAGGGCGTCGAGCAGGCGGTCGTCATCGCCCGCGAGGACCGGCCCGGCGATAAGCGGCTGGTCGGTTACGTCACCGGCACCGTCGACCCGGCGCAGGCGCGCGCGGCGCTCGCCGAGCGCCTCCCGGCCTACATGGTGCCGACCGCGGTGGTCGGCCTCGACGCGTTCCCCCTCACCGTCAACGGCAAGCTCGACACCCGCGCCCTGCCCGCCCCCGAGTACACCGCGCGGGAATACCGGGCGCCCGGCAACGCGGTCGAGGAGATCCTGGCCGGCATCTACGCCGAGGTGCTCGGCGTCGACCGGGTCGGTGTCGACGAATCGTTCTTCGAGCTCGGCGGCGACAGCATCCTGTCGTTGCAGGTGGTCGCCCGGGCGCGCGCCGCCGGGCTGACGTGCCGACCGCGCGACGTCTTCGTCGAGCAGACGGTCGCCCGGCTGGCCCGGGTCGCCGCCGTCACCGGCGGCGCCGACGGCGTCGTCGACGAGGGCGTCGGGCCGGTGCTCGCCACCCCGATCATGCGGTGGCTGCAAACCACGCCCGGCCCCATCGACGAGTTCAACCAGACGGTGATGGTGCAGGCGCCCGCCGGCGTGACCGAGGCCGAGGTGGCGGTCGTTCTGCAGGCGTTGATCGACCGGCACCCCATGCTGCGGCTGCGGGTCGACGCCGACGACGCCGGCGGCTGGTCGCTGCAGGCGCCCGAGGCCGGCGCGGTGCGCGCGCAGGACTGCCTGCGATCGGTCGCGGAGTTGTCCGACGCGGCGCTGCTGCAGGCGCGATCGCGGCTGAACCCGGCCGCCGGGGCGATGCTGTCCGCGGTGTGGGTCGAGTCCACCGGTCAACTGGCCGTCATCATCCACCACCTGGCCGTCGACGCGGTGTCGTGGTGGATTCTGTTGGAAGACTTGAACATCGCGTGGGCGCTGCACCGCGCCGGGCAGCCGGTCGAGCTGCCCGCGGCGGGCACGTCGTTCGCCCGGTGGGCCACGCTGCTCGACGAGCACGCGCGCCGGCCCGAGGTCGTCCGGCAGCTCGGCGCGTGGAAGAAGGTGGCGGCGACCCCCGCCGCCCTGCCCGCCGCGCGGCCCGAGGCCGATACCTACGCGACCGCCGGGCGGTTGTCGGTGGAGCTGGACGCCGAGACCACCGCCATCCTGCTCGGCGAGGTGCCGACGGCGTTCCACGCCGGCATCCAGGACATCCTGTTGATCGCGTTCGCGCTGGCGTGGGCGGAGTTCCTCGGTGACGTGGCCGCGCCGATCGGCATCGACGTCGAGGGTCACGGCCGCCACGAGGAACTCGCCGCCGACGTCGACCTGTCGCGCACGGTCGGGTGGTTCACCACCAAATACCCGGTGTCGCTGAACGTCGCGGGCGCCCTGGCGGGGCTGGACTGGGCGCAGATCGCCGGCGGCGACCCCGCGCTCGGCGCCGTCGTCAAATACGCCAAGGAGCAGCTGCGGGCGCTGCCGGAGCCGGTGACCTACGGGCTGCTGCGTTACCTCAACGGCGAGGTCGACCTCGCCGGGCCGGACCCGACCATCGCCTTCAACTACCTCGGGCGCCAGGGCGCGGCCGGCGAGGCGCCGGCCGCCGGCTGGACGATCAGCCAGGACGGCCTTTCGCACATCGGCGTCGCCGCCGCGGTGCCGATGCCGCTGATGCACACCGTCGAACTCAACGCCGGCACCATCGACACCGGCGCCGGACCACACCTGCACGCCGAATGGACTTGGGCGCCTTCGGTTCTCGATGCCGCGCAAGTGACCGTGTTGAGCCGGCTGTGGTTCGAGGCGCTGACCGGCGTGTGCGCTCACGTGCGCGCCGGCGGCGGCGGGCTGACCCCGTCGGACATCGCGCCGGCCCGGTTGAGCCAGCAGGAGATCGACGAGCTGCAACGCCAGCACCACATCGCCGACATCCTGCCGCTGACCCCGCTGCAGCAGGGGCTGCTGTTCCACTCCAGCACCGCCCAGGACAGCGACGACATGTACGCGGTGCAGCTGGACTTCACGCTCACCGGACCGCTGGACCCCGACCGGCTGCACGACGCCGTCCGCACGGTCGTCAACCGCCACCCGCACCTGGCCGCGCTGTTCTGCGAGCGCTACGACGAGCCGGTGCAGATCATCCCCGCGGACCCGGCGGTCGGGTGGCGCTACCTCGACCTCGACGGCACCGCGCCGGCCGAGGCCGACCAGCTGATCGACGAGCTCTCGGCGTCCGAGCGGGCCGCCGTGCGCGACCTGACGGGCCAGGCGGCGTTTCGTGTCGCCCTGATCCGCACCGCCGACCGCGCGCACCGGTTCCTGCTGACCAACCACCACATCCTGCTCGACGGCTGGTCGCTGCCGATCCTGCTGCGCGAGATCTTCACCAGCTACTACGGGGAGCGGCTGCCGGCCGCCGGTTCCTACCGGACGTTCTTGACGTGGCTGGCCGACCGGGACCTCGACGCCGCCCGCGACGCCTGGGGACAGGTGCTGTCCGGCTTCGACACGCCCACCCTGGTCGGGCCGCAGGACCGGTTGGGCCAGGGGCGGCGGGGCTTCGAGAAGTCCCGGGTGCCCGAGCACATCACGCGGGCCCTCGGCGAGCTGGCCCGCTCGTGCCACACCACCGTCAGCACCGTCCTGCAGGCGGCCTGGGCCGTGGTGTTGACCTCGCTGACCGGCCAGCACGACGTCGTCTTCGGGACCCCGCGGTCGCGCGTCGGCCAGGAGGTCGACGACGCCGAATCGATGGTGGGGCTGCTGATCAACACGGTGCCGGTGCGCGCCGACATCCGCGCGACCACCACCACGGTCGAACTGCTCGCCCAGATGCAGGCCAACCACAACGACGCGCTCGAGCACCAACACCTGGCCCTCAGCGAGATCCACCGGGTCACCGGCCACGACCAGCTCTTCGACACGCTGTTCGTCTACGAGAACTACCCGGTCGAGGACGGCATGACGCTGGGCGCCGACGGGCTGGCCATCGCCGACATCACCAACCGCGAGTACAACCACTACCCGCTGACCGTGGAGGCCCTGCCCGGCGCCGAGCTCGGCCTGCACGTGGAATACGACGCCGACGTGTTCGACACCGCCGGTATCGCGTCGCTGCTCGCGCGCTTCCAGCGCGTCCTGGAGGCGATGACGAGCGATCCGGGCCGCCGGCTCTCCACGGTCGAGCTGCTCGACCGCGACGAGCGGGAGCTGGTGCTCTCGCGGCTGTCCGGCGCCGGCACCACCGGGCCGGTCGGGGTGGCGCCGGAGCTGCTCGCGGAGGCGCTGACGATCGCCCCGGACGCGCCGGCGGTCATCGACGGTGGGCGCGAGCTGTCCTACCGCGACCTCGACGAGTGGTCGACGCGGTTGGCGCGGGTGCTGATCGACGCGGGCGTGGGCCCCGAACGCGCCGTGGGCGTGGCGGTGGGTCGCAGCGCCGAACTGGTGGTCGCCTGGTGGGCCGTGGTCAAGGCCGGCGGCATCCACGCGCCGGTGGACCTCGACCACCCGGTGGAGCGGGTCGCCGCGGTGCTCAACGCCGTCGACGCGGTGTGCGTGCTGGCGCGCGGCACCGACGAGGTCGCCGGCGCCGGGACCCGCCCGGTCGTGCGGATCGACGGGCTGGACCTGTCCGCGCGGGCCGCGGGGGAGCTCACCGACGCCGACCGCCTGGCGCCGCTGACCCCGCGCAACACCGCCTATGTGATCTTCACGTCGGGTTCGACCGGCACCCCGAAGGGCGTCATGGTCAGCCACCTGGGTCTGCGGGGATGGGCTGCGGCGCAATGCAAGTCATGCGAGTTGACCTCCGACACGCGGGTGCTGATGGTGGCCTCGCCGACCTTCGACGCCTCGGTCGGCGAGATGTTGCTCGCCGCCGCGTCCGGCGCCGCGCTGGTCGTGGCCCCGCCGCAGGTGTACGCCGGTGAGCCGCTGACCGCCCTGCTGCAAAGCCAGCGGGTCAACGCGGCCTTCATGACCCCCACGGTGCTGTCGTCGCTGGACCGCGCCCGGCTCGCCGACTTCGACAAGCTGATGGTCGGCGGCGAGGCGTGCCCCAAGGAGCTGGTGGCCGCGTGGGCGCCCGGTCGGCGGCTGTTCAACGTCTACGGCCCGAGCGAGGCGACGGTATGGGTCACCTCCAGCGCGCCGCTGTCGGCCGACAGCCCGGTCCGCATCGGCACCCCGCTGCCCGGGGTGTGCGCGGTCGTGCTGGACGCCTGGTTGAAGCCGGTCCCGGTGGGCGTGGTGGGCGAGCTGTACCTGAGCGGCCCGGCGCTGGCGCACGGCTACATGGGCCGGGTGGACCTGACCGCGGAACGCTTCGTGGCCAACCCCTTCGCCGATCCCTCCAGCGGTGCCGGGACCCGCATGTACCGCACCGGCGACTTGGTGCGCTGGACCCGCGACGGCGACCTGGACTTCGTTGGCCGCGCCGACAGCCAGATCAAGCTGCGCGGTCAGCGCATCGAGTTGGGCGAGATCGAGAACACGTTGCTGGCCTGCCCGCAGGTCACCCAGGCCGCCGTCACCGTGCTCGACGGCGCCACCGGCTCCCACTTGGTCGCCTACGTGACGCTCGACCACACCCTCGGCGCCGACCACGACGAGGGCAACGTCGAGGAGTGGCAACACCTTTACGACGACCTCTACGGCGCGGACCTCGAGTCCGGTTTCGGGATGGACTTCCGCGGTTGGAACAGCAGCTACAGCGGTGACCCGATCCCGCTCGAGGAGATGGTCGAGTGGCGTGCCGCCACCGTGGAGCGGATCACCGCCCTGCGGCCGCGGCGCGTCCTCGAGATCGGCGCCGGCTCGGGCCTGCTGCTGTCACAGGTCGCCCCGCTCGCGGAAGAATATGTGGCGACGGACTTTTCGCCGGTGGCGATCGACAACCTGGCCCGCTCGATGGAGCGGCTGCAGCTGCCCTGGCGTGACCGGGTCCAGTTGCACACGCAACCCGCGCACGTCATCGACGGGCTGCCGCGCGGCCACTTCGACACCATCATCGTCAACTCGGTCGTCCAGTACTTCCCGAACGCCGGTTACCTTGCCGAGGTCATCGACAACGCCATGGAGTTGCTCGCGCCGGGCGGAGCGCTGTTCATCGGTGACGTTCGCAACCACACCCTGCAGGGTGCGTTCCAGACGGCCATCGCGCTGGCCCGGGGCGGCAGCGCCGCCACCGAGGCGGCCGACCTGCGCCAACGGGTCCGCCACGCGATGCTCGGTGAGACCGAATTGCTCTTGGCGCCAGAGTTTTTTACCACCTGGGCGGTCAGCTGCCCGGTGGCCGGCGGCGTCGACATTCAGGTCAAGCGCGGGTTCTCCGACAACGAGCTGAACCGGTATCGCTACGACGTCGTCATCCGCAAAGCGCCCGCGGCCGTGCGGTCCGTGGCGGACGCGCCCACCTGGTCGTGGACCGAATGCGGGGGCCGCGACGGCCTGCGCGACGTGCTGGCGTCCCAGCGTCCCCCCGTCGTCCGCGTCACCGACATCCCGCAGGCCGGGGTCGCCGCGGACGTGCGCATCGAAAAGGCGCTCGCCGCAGGGCAACCCGTGGCCGAAGCGCTCGCCGAGGCGGACGCCGTCACCGACGCCGCCGTGGCCGAGGAATTGCACCGCATCGGCGAATCCGTCGGATACCGCGTCGCGGTGACGTGGGGCGCCGATGCGGGCACGCTGAGCGCGGTCTTCGTCGGCGCCGACGACACCGCCGCGCTGACCGACCTGTACCTGCCGCCCACCGGTCACCGGCGGCGCACCAGCCACGCCAACGACCCGCGCACCAACACCAAGATCGGTGAGATCCGCGAGCGCCTGAGCGCGTGGCTGCCGGAGTACATGGTGCCGACGCACATCGTGGCGCTCGAGGAATTCCCGATGACCACGTCGGGCAAGCTCGACCGAAAAGCGTTGCCGGAGCCGGAATATCAAGACGTGGACCGGTACCGCGCCCCGTCCACGGCGGCCGAGGAAATTCTGGTGGGCATCTACGCCCAGGTGCTCGGGCTGGAGCGCGTCGGCGTCGACGACTCGTTCTTCGATCTCGGCGGTGACTCGCTGTCGGCGATGCGCCTGATCGCCGCCGTCAACACCAGCCTGAGCTCCGACCTGGGGGTGCGGGCCGTATTCGAGGCGCCGACCCCCGCTCAGTTGGCGCTGCTGGCCGGCGTGGACGCCGATCGGCCCGAGCCGTTGGTGGCGGGGGAGCGGCCCGCGGTGATCCCGCTGTCGTTCGCCCAGACCCGGCTGTGGTTCATCGACCAATTCCAAGGCCCCTCACCGATTTACAACGTCACCGTCGCGTTGCGGCTGCGCGGGCACCTCGACGCCGCCGCGCTGGCCGCGGCGCTGGCCGACGTCGTGGGCCGCCACGAGAGCCTGCGCACCGTGTTCGCCGCCTCCGACGGCGTCCCGCAGCAGGTGGTGATTCCCGCAGAGCGGATCGGCTTCGCGTGCGAGGTCGTCGACGCCCGCGGCTGGCCCGAGGAGCGGCTGCGCGAGCGAATGTCAGCGGCGGCCCAGTACGCGTTCGACCTGTCCAGCGAAAGCCCGCTGCACACCGAGCTTTTCGCGCTCAGCGACGACGAACACATGCTGGTGGTGGCGGTGCACCACATCGCGGCCGACGGCTGGTCGATCACGCCGTTCGCGCGCGACCTCGGCGTGGCCTACGCCAGCCGGTGCGCGGGGCAGGCCCCCGACTGGGCGCCGCTGGCGGTGCAGTACGTCGACTACACGCTGTGGCAGCGCGCCTACCTCGGCGACGTCGATGACAGCGGCAGCCGCATCGCCGCGCAACTCGACTTCTGGGCCGACGCCCTCGCCGGGCTGCCCGAGCGCCTGCAACTGCCCACCGACCGGCCCTACCCGCCGGTCGCCGACCACCGCGGCGCGCGACTGGCCGCCGACTGGCCCGCCGAGCTGCAACAGCAACTGCACCGAGTGGCGCGCGAGCACAACGCGACCAGCTTCATGGTGATCCAGGCGGCGTTCGCCGCGCTGCTCGCCAAGATCAGCGCGAGTCCCGACGTGGCGATCGGCTTCCCGATCGCCGGGCGCTCGGAGGCGGCGCTCGACGACCTGATCGGGTTCTTCGTCAACACCCTGGTGCTGCGGGTCGACCTGACGGAGCTGGGCGGGGACCCCACCTTCGCCGAACTGCTGGCCCAGGTGCGCCGGCGCAGCCTCGCCGCGTTCGAGCACCAGGACGTGCCGTTCGAGCTGCTGGTGGAGCGGCTCAACCCGGCCCGCAGCCCGACCCATCACCCGCTGATCCAGGTGCTGTTGGGCTGGGAGAACTTCCCCGGCGAGGTGACCGCACCCGCGGGCGGCCTGGCCCTGGGCGACCTGCAGGTCACGCCGCTGCCGGTGCACACCGACACCGCCCGCATGGATCTGACCTTCTCGCTGGCCGAGCGCTTCACCGAGTCCGGCCAGCGGGCCGGCATCGCGGTGACGGCGGAGTACCGCACCGACGTGTACGACGCCGAGACCGTCGAGGCGCTGATCGAACGGCTGCAGCGGCTGCTGACGGCCGTCACGGCGGAGCCGGAGCGCCGGCTGTCCTCGGTGGACCTGCTGGACCCGGCCGAGCACGCCCGGTTGGCCGCCTGGGGCAACCAGGGCGTCCTCGCCGAGCCGGTCACGCCGGTGTCGGTGGCGGAACTGTTCGCCGCGCAGGCGGCCCGCACGCCTGACGCGGTCGCGCTGACGTTCGCGGACCGGTCGATGACCTACCGGGAGCTCGACGAGGCGGCCAACCGGTTGGCGCACCTGCTGATCGACCGCGGGGCGGGCCCAGGCGCGTCGGTGGCGCTGATGTTCCCCCGCTCCGACGAGGCGATCGTGGCCATCGTGGCGGCGCTCAAGTCCGGGGCGGCCTACCTGCCGATCGACCCCGCGCTCCCGGCCGCCCGCGTCGAGTTCATGCTCGGCGACGCCGCGCCGGTGGCGGTCGTCACCACGGCCGCGCTGGCCGACCGGTTCGACGGGTTGGAGCTGCCGGTCATCGACGTGGCCGACCCCGTGGTGGCGGCCCAGCCCGCGGCGGCGCCGCCCGCGCCGGCGCCGACCGACCTCGCCCACATCATCTACACCTCCGGGACCACCGGCGTGCCCAAAGGCGTTGCCGTCACCCAACACAATGTGGCCCAGCTGTTCGACGCGCTGCGGATCGGCATCGAGCTGTCGCCGCAACAGGTGTGGACGCAGTTCCACTCGTATTCCTTCGACTTCTCCGTGTGGGAGATCTGGGGCGCGCTGCTGCACGGCGGTCGCCTGGTGGTGGTGCCCGACGCGGCGGCCCGATCGCCGGAAGAGTTCCACGCGCTGCTGATTCGCGAAGGCGTCACCGTCTTGACCCAGACCCCGTCGGCGGTGGGCGTGCTGCCCACCGACGGCCTGGACGGGACGGCGCTGGTGATCGGCGCCGAGCCCTGCCCGCCCGAACTCGTCGACCGCTGGGCGCCGAACCGGGTGATGGTCAACGTCTACGGCCCCACCGAGACCACCATGTGGGCGTGCAAGAGCGCGCCGCTGCAGGCCGGTTCGGGTTTCCCGCCGATCGGTGCTCCGGTGACCCGCGCGGCGTTCTTCGTCCTCGACGAGTGGCTGCGGCCGGTGCCCGCCGGCGTGGTCGGCGAGCTGTACCTCGCCGGCGCCGGGGTCGGCGTCGGGTACTGGCGCCGCTCCGCGCTGACGGCGTCGCGATTCCTGGCGTGCCCCTTCGGCGAACCGGGAGCGCGGATGTACCGCACCGGCGACCTGGTCTGCTGGGGCCCCGACGGTCAGCTGCGCTACCTGGGCCGCGCCGACGAGCAGGTCAAGGTCCGCGGCTACCGCATCGAACTCGGCGAGATCCAGGCCGCCCTGGCCGCCATCGACGGCGTCGAGCAGGCCGTCGTCATCGCCCGCGAGGATCGCCACGGCGACAAGCGGCTGGTCGGCTATGTCACCGGCTCGGCCGACGTCGCCAAGGCCCGCGCCGCGCTGGCCGAGCGGCTGCCCGCCTACATGGTCCCCACCGCGGTGGTCGCGCTGGACGCGCTGCCGGTGACGGTCAACGGCAAGCTCGACACCCGCGCGCTGCCGGCGCCCGACTACCGCGACGCCGACACCTACCGCGCCCCGAGCACCGCGATCGAGGAGATCCTGACCGGCATCTACGCCCAGGTCCTGGGCGTGGACCGGGTGGGCGTCGACGACTCGTTCTTCGACCTCGGCGGCGACTCGCTGTCCACGATGCGCCTGATCACCGCGATCAACGCCGCGCTGGGATCGGACCTGCCGGTGCGCATCGTGTTCGAGGCGCCCACCATCGCCCAGCTGGCGCCGCGGATCACCGAGAGCGCGGGCCGACTGGAGCCGCTGGTCGCCGGCGAGCGCCCGGACGTGGTCCCGCTGTCCTTCGCGCAGAACCGGCTGTGGTTCATCGACCAATTCCAGGGTCCCTCACCGCTGTACAACATGGCGGCCGCGCTGCGGCTGCGCGGCCAGCTCGACGCCGACGCCCTGGGCGCGGCCCTGGCCGACGTGGTGGCCCGCCACGAGAGCCTGCGCACGCTGTTCCCGTCGCACGAAGGCACCCCGCAACAGCTGGTGTCGCCGGTCGAGCGCGCCGAATTCGGCTGGGACGTCGTCGACGCGACCGACTGGCCGGCCGACCGACTCGACGAGGCCATCACGGCGGCGACGCGCCACACCTTCCACCTGGCGTCCGAAATCCCCATGCAGGCACGGCTTTTCGCCGTCGCCGCGGACGAGCACGTCCTGGTGATCGTGGTGCACCACATCGCCGCGGACGGCCTGTCGCTGGCGCCGCTGGGCGCCGACCTGAGCGCGGCCTACGCCAGCCGCTGCGCCGGCCAGGCGCCCGACTGGGCCGACCTGCCCGTCCAGTACGTCGACTACACCCTGTGGCAGCGCGCCCAGTTCGGCGACATCGAGGACCGGGACAGCCGCATCGGCGCCCAGCTCGCCTACTGGGAAGACGCGCTCGCGGGCATGCCCGAGCGGCTGCAACTGCCCACCGATCGGCCCTACCCGCCGGTGGCCGACCAGCGCGGCGACAGCGTGGTCGTGGACTGGCCGGCCGAACTGCAGCAGCAGGTCCGCCGCGTGGCGCGAGAGCACAACGCGACCAGCTTCATGGTGGTGCAGGCCGCGCTGGCGGTGCTGCTGTCCAAGTTGAGCGCGAACAACGACGTGGCCGTGGGCTTCCCGATCGCCGGGCGGCGCGACCCCGCGCTCGACGCGCTGGTCGGCTTCTTCGTCAACACCCTGGTGCTGCGGGTCGACCTGGCCGGTGACCCCAGCTTCACCGAACTGCTCGGGCGGGTGCAGGCCCGCAGCCTGGCGGCGTTCGAGCACCAGGACGTGCCGTTCGAGGTGCTCGTCGAGCGGGTCAACCCGACGCGCAGCCTGACGCACCACCCGCTGGTCCAGGTGATGCTGGCCTGGCAGAACTTCACCGGGCACGACGACCCGTCGGCGGCGTTGGCGCTGCCGGGCCTGGAGGTCACCTCCGTGCCGGTGCACGACCAGTCGGCCCGCATGGACCTGGTGTTCTCCCTCGCTGAGCGGTGGACCGCGGCCGGTGCGGCCGCCGGGATCGGCGGCCGGGTCGAGTTCCGCACCGACGTGTTCGACGCGGCGAGTATCGAGGCGCTGATCGGGCGGCTGCAGCGGGTGCTGCTGGCCATGACCGCCGACCCGGCGCAGCCGCTGTCCGCGGTGGACCTGCTCGACGACGCCGAGCGCGCGCGCCTCGACGCCCTGGGCAACCGGGCCGTGCTGGGCGCGCCGGCGCCGGCGCCGCAGTCCATCCCGGCGTTGTTCGCCGAGCAGGTGGCCCGCGCGCCGGAGGCGGTGGCGGTGGTCTGCGACGGCCTGGCGCTGACCTATCGGGAGCTGGACGAGGCGTCGAACCGGCTCGCGCACCTGCTGGCGGCCGCGGGCGCGGCCCCGGGCGGGGTGGTGGCCGTCGTGTTCACGCGGTCGGCGGAGGCCGTCGCGGCCATCCTGGGTGTGCTCAAGACCGGCGCGGCCTACCTGCCGATCGACCCGGGCCTGCCGGCCGAGCGCATCGCGTTCATGCTCGCCGACGCCGCCCCGCTGGTCGCGCTGAGCACCGCCGAACTCGCCGGCCGGCTGGCCGGCCACGGCCTGCCGGTGATCGACGTCAACGACCCCGTCGTGCACACCCAGCCCGGCACGGCGCTGCCGGTGCCCGGCGCCGACGGCGTGGCATACCTGATCTACACCTCCGGCACCACCGGCGTCCCGAAAGGCGTTGGCATCACCCATCGCAACGCCACGCAGCTGCTGGCGGCGCTGGACGCGGGCCTGCCTCGCGCGGGGGTGTGGTCGCACAGCCACTCGTTGGCCTTCGACGTGTCGGTGTGGGAGATCTTCGCGCCGCTGCTGGGCGGCGGCCGCCTGGTGGTGGTGCCCGAGCCGGTGACGCGGTCGCCCAAGGACTTCCACGCGCTGCTGGTCGCCCAGCGCGTCAGCGTGCTGACCCAAACCCCGTCCGCCATCGCCATGCTCGAGCCCGAGGGGCTGGAGTCGGTGGCGCTGGTCACGGTCGGGGAGGCGTGCTCGGCCGAGGTCGTCGAGCGCTGGGCGCCCGGGCGGGTGATGGTCAACGCCTACGGCCCCACCGAGACGACGATGTGCGTGGCGATCAGCGCGCCGCTGCGGGCCGGGACGATCGGGCCCGTGCCGATCGGCGCGCCGGTGCCCGGCGCGGCGCTGTTCGTGCTCGACGAGGCGCTGAACCCCGTGCCGCCCGGCGTGGTCGGCGAGCTGTACGTGGCCGGCGCCGGCGTCGGGGTCGGCTACCTCGGCCGGGCCGCGCTGACGGCGGCGCGGTTTGTCTCCTGCCCCTTCGGCGGGGCCGGGACGCGCATGTACCGCACCGGGGACCTGGTGCGCTGGAACTCCGGCGGCGAGCTGGAATACCTGGGCCGCGCCGACGAGCAGGTCAAGATCCGCGGCTACCGCATCGAGCTGGGCGACGTGCAGGCCGCGCTCGCCGCGCTGGACGGCGTGCAGCAGGCCGCCGTCGTCGCGCGCGAGGACCAGTCCGGCGTCAAGCGCCTCGTCGGTTACATCACCGGAACCGCCGATCAAGGCGCGGTGCGGACCGCCCTCGCCGACCGGCTACCCGCCTACATGGTGCCCGCCGCGGTGGTGGCGCTGGACGCGCTGCCGCTGACGTCCAACGGCAAGCTCGACGTCCGCGCGCTGCCGGCGCCGGAGTACGCGGTCGCCGACTACCGCGCCCCGCAGACCCCCACCGAGGAGCTCCTGGCCGGGGTGTACGCCGAGGTGCTCGGCGTCGAGCGGGTGGGCGTCGACGACTCGTTCTTCGACCTGGGCGGCGACAGCATCACGGCGATGCGCCTCATCGCGGCGATCAACGCCGCCTTGGATGCCGACCTGGCGGTGCGCACGGTGTTCGAGTCGCCGACGGTCGCCCAGCTGGCCCCGCGGATCGGCGAGGGCGCCGACGGGCTGGAGCCCTTGACCGCTGGCCCGCGGCCCGCCGTGGTCCCGCTGTCCTTCGCGCAGAACCGGTTGTGGTTCCTCGACCAGTTGCAGGGCCCGTCGCCGGTGTACAACATGGCGGCCGCCCTGCGGCTGCGCGGCCCGCTCGACGCCGACGCGCTCGGCGCGGCGTTGGGCGACGTGGTGGCCCGGCACGAGAGCCTGCGCACGCTGTTCGCGGCGCCCGAGGGCACCCCGCAGCAGATCGTCCTGCCCGTCGCCCGCGCCGACTTCGGTTGGGCCGTGGTGGACGCCACGGGTTGGACGGCCGGTCAGCTGGCGGAGGCCGTCGGCACCAGCGCCCGCTACGCCTTCGACCTGGGCGCCCAGATACCGCTGCGCGCACAGCTTTTCCGGGTTGGCCGGGACGACCACATGCTGGTCGCGGTGGTCCACCACATCGCCGCCGACGGCATGTCGATCACCCCGCTCGTGCGCGACCTGGGGGCGGCGTATGCCAGCCGGTGCGCCGGGCGCGCCCCCGACTGGGCGCCGCTGGCCGTGCAGTACGTCGACTACACCCTGTGGCAGCGCGCGCAATTCGGCGATCTCACCGACGCCGACAGCCGGATCGCCGCGCAGCTGACCTACTGGGAGGGCGCGCTGGCGGGCATGCCGGAGCGGCTGCAACTGCCCACCGACCGGCCGTACCCGATGGTCGCCGACCAGCGCGGCGCCACGGCCGAGATCGACTGGCCCGCCGCGCTGCAGCAGCGCGTGGCCCGGGTGGCCCGGGCGCACAACGCGACCAGCTTCATGATCGTCCAGACCGCGCTGGCGGTGCTGTTGTCCAAGATCAGCGCGAGCACCGATGTGGCCGTGGGCTTCCCGATCGCCGGGCGGCGCGACCCCGCCCTCGACGACCTGGTCGGGTTCTTCGTCAACACCCTGGTGTTGCGCGTCGACGCCGCCGGGGACCCGACCTTCACCGAACTGCTCGCGCAGGTCCGCCAGCGCAGCCTGGCCGCCTACGAGCACCAGGACGTGCCGTTCGAGGTGCTCGTCGAGCGGCTCAACCCGACCCGCAGCCTGACGCATCACCCCCTGGTCCAGGTGATGCTGGCCTGGCAGAACTTCGCCGGGCACGACGGCGGCCCCGCCGCCGGACTTTCCCTGGGCGACGTCGAGGTGACGCCGGTGCCGGTCGACACCCAGACCGCCCGCATGGATCTGACGTTCTCGCTGGGGGAGCGCTGGACGGAGTCCGGGGAGCCCGCCGGGATCGGCGGCACCGTGGAATTCCGCACCGACGTCTTCGACGCGGCCAGCATCGAGGCCCTGATCGGCCGGCTGGAACGGGTGCTGCTGGCGATGACCGCCGATCCCGAGCAGGCGTTGTCGGCGGTCGACCTGCTCGACGGGGCCGAGCGTGACCGCCTCGCGGCGGTGGGCAACCTCGCGGCGCTGACCGCCCCGGTGCCCACCCCGGAATCGGTGCCGGCGCTGTTCGCCGCGCAGGCGGCCCGCACACCGGACGCCGTCGCGGTGGTGTGCGGCGGCGCGTCCATGACCTATGGCGAGCTCGACGAGGCGTCGAACCGGTTGGCGCACCTGCTGGCCGAGCGCGGCGCCGGCCCGGGACGGATTGTGGCGCTGCTGTTTTCGCGCTCCACCGAGGCGATCGTGTCGATCCTGGCGGTCCTCAAGACCGGGGCGGCCTACCTGCCGATGGACCCGGCGCTGCCCGACACTCGGATCGGCTTCGTGCTCGGCGACGCCGCGCCGGTCGCCGCCCTGACCACCGCGGACCTGGCGCCCCGGCTCGGCGGCCACGGCGTGACGGTCATCGACGCGCGCGACCCCGCGATCGCCGAGCGGCCCGCCGCCGCGCTGCCGGCGCCGCGACCGGAGGACCTCGCGTACCTGATCTACACCTCGGGCACCACCGGTGTGCCCAAAGGCGTTGCGGTGACGCACCGCAACGTGGTCTCGCTGCTGGCGGCCGGGGACAACGGCCTGCCCAGCGAGGGCGTGTGGTCGCAATGGCATTCGCTGGCCTTCGACGTCTCGGTGTGGGAGATCTTCGGTGCGCTGCTGCACGGCGGCCGGCTGGTCGTGATCCCCGAGTCGGTGGCGCGCTCGCCCGAGGAGTTCCACGCCCTGCTGGTCGCGGAGCGGGTCAGCGTGCTGAGCCAGACCCCGTCCGCGGCGGGCGTGCTCGCGCCGGAGGGCTTAGAAGCGGTGATGCTCGTGGTGGCCGGCGAGGCCTGCCCCGCGGAGCTGGTGGACCGGTGGGCGCCCGGGCGGGCGATGATCAACGCCTACGGTCCCACCGAGGCCACCGTGTACGCGGCCATCAGCGCGCCGCTGGAGGCCGGCGGGCCCGGCGTGGTCCCGATCGGCGCGCCGGTGCCGGGCGCGGCGGTGTTCGTGCTGGACGAGTGGCTGCGGCCGGTGCCCCCGGGCGTGGTCGGCGAGCTGTACATCGCCGGCGCCGGGGTGGCTAGCGGCTACTGGCAGCGCGCGGGCTTGACCTCGTCGCGCTTCGTGGCCTGCCCGTTCGGGGCGCCCGGCGCGCGGATGTACCGCACCGGTGACCTGGTGCGCTGGGGCGCCGACGGCCAGCTCGACTATCTGGGCCGCGCCGACGAGCAGGTCAAGATCCGCGGCTACCGCATCGAGCTCGGCGACGTCAGCGCGGCCCTGTCCTGGGTCGACGGCGTCGACCAGGCCGTCGTCGTCGCCCGCGAGGACCGGCCCGGCGACAAGCGGCTGGTCGGCTACGTGACCGGGACGGCCGACCCCGCCGACATCCGCTCCGCGCTGGCCGATCGCCTGCCGGGCTACATGATCCCGACCGCGGTGGTGGTGTTGCAGTCCCTGCCGCTCACCCCGAACGGCAAACTCGACACCCGCGCGCTGCCGGCGCCGGACTACTCCGACGCCGACCGCTACCGCGCCCCGGACAACGCGGTCGAGGAGCTCCTG
>NZ_LZJC01000115.1 GCF_001666755.1 Mycobacterium sp. E1214
TGACGATGCTGGCCGCGCGGGCGGGGTTGGTGATGGATCCGGGGTCGAAGGTGACCTATAACGGGGTGGAGATCGGTCGGGTCGGCAGTATCAGTGAGACGGTGCGGGATGGGAAGCCGGCGGCGAAGTTCACGTTGGAGGTCTATCCGCGGTATTTGTCGTTGATTCCGTCGAATGTGAATGCCGATATCAAGGCGACGACGGTGTTTGGTGGCAAGTATGTGTCGTTGACGACGCCGGCGAATCCGTCGCCGCAGAAGATTAGCGGGCGCACGGTGATTGATGCGCGGTCGGTGACGACGGAGATCAATACGTTGTTTCAGACGATTACGTCGATCTCGGAGAAGGTGGATCCGATCAAGTTGAATCTGACCTTGAGTGCGGCGGCGCAGTCGTTGGCGGGGTTGGGGGAGCGGTTCGGGCAGTCGGTGGTGAATGCGAACGCGATTCTTGATGATGTGAATCCGCGGATGCCGCAGGCGCGTCGGGATATTCAGGGGTTGGCGGCGTTGGGGGATACCTATGCTGATGCGGCGCCGGATTTGCTGGATTTTTTGAACAATGCGGTGGTGACGGCGCGCACGGTGAATGCGCAGCAAAAGGATTTGGATCAGGCGTTGTTGTCGGCGGCGGGGTTTGGTAATACCGGGGCCGATTTGTTCAACAAGGGTGGGCCGTATTTGGCGCGGGGTGCTGCGGATCTGGTGCCCTCGGCGCAGTTGCTCGACACCTACAGCCCGGCGATCTACTGCACCCTGCGCAACTACCACGACATCG
>NZ_LZJC01000116.1 GCF_001666755.1 Mycobacterium sp. E1214
CCTGTACGTGCTCGGTGGCGAGCCGGCCACCGGCCCGCGGCGGGGCCGGCCACTGTGCGGAGGGGGGCGCCACGGGCTCCCGGGGGGTCAAGCCGGGCGGTCGCGGCGCCGGGGCGGCGGGCCGGTCGGGCTGCAGACGGTCCCGCAGGAATTCGTCGCGCTCGTTCATGGGCTCCTCGAGTGCCGGTCGATGGATCCTCGCGCTCACTGTCGGTCGCGACACACTCGCCACGTGATGAGCGCCACGGTCTGACGTCCGCCGCCGGAGGTGGACCGTTACTCCTCCAGTATCGGCCACGCGGCGCGGTGCGCCACGCTGCAAACTTAGCCTGTGCTGACCAGGGCGGCAGCGCGGTACCGCCGGTTGCGCGCTGAGCACGCGCGGATATCAGTTCAGCAACACCGTGCCCGACGTCGCCGGCCCCGCCAGCAAACTCCCGCGCCGGGACGGGGCGCGCGCGCCCGCCGCGGGGCCCAGCCCTGTTGTGGGGAATTTAACGACACCGAAACACCGCGCCTGCGGGTTTGGCGAACGGCGGCCTCAGCGAAATTTACGCACCTGCCGCGTGGCGGCTAGACTTATCGAAGTTGGCATGTCAGGCGGGTATTGTCATATCGTTTTACGACTTGTCGAGACCGGTTCCAGGCCACCGTTCAGAGCTGCACGGACGCATCCCCAGCGGGATCAATTCCGCCTGGAGCACAGCCCCTCGAGACAAGGCCGAAGGGATCACGCCCGCAACCTCGGGGGTGCTGGCTCGTCGGAGCTGCTGCTAACGGCCGCGTGAAACGTTCCAGGTGAAGGGTCAGGTGCATATGACGCCCAAGCGCGTCGGGCTATACAACCCCGCGTTCGAGCACGACGCGTGCGGGGTCGCCATGGTCGTCGATATGCACGGCCGTCGTACCCGCGAAATCGTGGACCAGGCCATCACCGCGCTGCTGAACCTCGAGCACCGCGGCGCCCAGGGCGCCGAGCCGCGCAGCGGCGACGGCGCGGGCATCCTGATCCAGGTACCCGACGCCTTCCTGCGTGAGGTCGTCGAGTTCGAGCTGCCGCCGCCCGGCAGCTACGCCACCGGGATCGCGTTCCTGCCGCAGTCTTCCCGCGACGCCGCGGCCGCCTGTGCCTCGGTGGAAAAGATCGCCGAGTCCGAGGGCCTCACGGTGCTCGGCTGGCGCAACGTGCCGACCGACGACTCGTCGCTGGGCGCGCTGTCCCGTGACGCGATGCCCACGTTCCGGCAGGTGTTCATGGCCGGCGCCTCGGGCATGACACTGGAGCGCCGCGCCTACGTGGTGCGCAAGCGCGCCGAGCACGAACTCGGCACCAAGGGGCCGGGCCAGGACGGCCCCGGCCGCGAAACCGTCTATTTCCCAAGCCTTTCCGGTCAGACGTTCGTCTATAAGGGCATGTTGACCACCCCGCAGCTCAAGGCGTTCTACCTCGACCTGCAGGACAGCCGGCTGACCAGCGCCCTGGGCATCGTGCATTCGCGGTTCTCCACCAACACCTTTCCGTCGTGGCCGCTGGCCCACCCGTTCCGGCGCATCGCGCACAACGGGGAGATCAACACCGTCACCGGCAACGAGAACTGGATGCGCGCCCGCGAGGCGCTGATCAAGACCGAGGTGTTCGGCTCGGAGTCCGACGTGGAGAAGCTGTTCCCGATCTGCACGCCGGGGGCCTCCGACACCGCCCGCTTCGACGAGGTGCTCGAGCTGCTGCACCTGGGTGGGCGCAGCCTGCCGCACGCCGTGCTGATGATGATTCCCGAGGCCTGGGAGCGCAACGAGTCGATGGACCCGGCGCGGCGGGCGTTCTACCGGTACCACGCATCCCTGATGGAGCCATGGGACGGCCCGGCGTCGATGACGTTCACCGACGGCACCATCGTCGGCGCGGTGCTGGACCGTAACGGCCTGCGCCCCTCCCGGATCTGGGTCACCGAGGACGGTCTGGTGGTGATGGCCTCCGAGGCCGGCGTCCTGGACCTCGACCCGGCCAAGGTGGTGCGCCGGATGCGGTTGCAGCCCGGCCGCATGTTCTTAGTCGACACCGAGCAGGGCCGCATCGTCTCCGACGAGGAGATCAAGGCCGAGTTGGCCGCCGAGCACCCGTATCAGGAGTGGCTCGACCAGGGGCTGGTAGCGCTCGAGGATCTGCCGCAGGGCAACTACAAGCGGATGCCGCACGACCGGCTTGTCCAGCGCCAGTTGACCTTCGGCTACACCTACGAGGAACTGAACCTGTTGGTGGCACCCATGGTGCGCGCCGGTGCAGAACCGATCGGCTCGATGGGCACCGACACCCCGGTCGCGGTGCTGTCCCAACGCCCGCGGATGCTCTACGACTACTTCCAGCAGCTCTTCGCGCAGGTGACCAACCCGCCGCTGGACGCCATCCGGGAGGAGGTGGTGACCAGCTTGCAGGGCACCACCGGTGGCGAGCGCGACCTGCTCACCCCGGACGAGAACTCGTGCCACCAGATCGCGCTGAGCCAGCCGATCCTGCGTAACCGCGAGCTGGCCAAGCTGATCAACCTCGACCCGAACGACGAGGTCAACGGGCGGCCACATGGCATGCGCTCCAAGGTGATTCACTGTCTGTACCCGGTCGCCGAGGGCGGCGCCGGGCTCGCGGTGGCACTCGACGATGTGCGTGCGCAGGCGTCGGCCGCGATCGCCGACGGCGCCCGGGTCATCATCTTGTCCGACCGCGAATCCGACGAGAAGCTGGCGCCGATACCGTCGCTGCTCGCCGTCGCCGGGGTGCACCACCACCTGGTGCGCGAGCGGACCCGCACCCACGTGGGCCTGGTCGTCGAATCCGGCGACGCCCGCGAGGTGCACCACATGGCGATGCTGGTGGGCTGCGGTGCCGCCGCGGTGAACCCGTACCTGGCCTTCGAGTCGATCGAGGACATGCTCGACCGCGGCGTGATCGACGGCATCGACCGTGACAAGGCGCTGACCAACTACGTCAAGGCCGCCGGCAAGGGCGTGCTCAAAGTTATGTCCAAGATGGGCATCTCGACGCTGGCGTCCTACACCGGCGCCCAGCTGTTCCAGGCCGTCGGCGTGTCCGAGGACGTGCTCGACGAGTACTTCACCGGGCTGGCGTGCCCGACCGGCGGGATCACGCTGGAAGACATCGCCGCCGACGTGGCCACGCGGCACAACCTGGCGAACCTCGACCGGCCCGACGAGCGCGCGCACCGCGAGCTCGAGGTGGGCGGGGACTACCAGTGGCGCCGCGAGGGTGAGTACCACCTGTTCAACCCGGAGACGGTGTTCCGGCTGCAGCACTCCACCCGCACCGGCCAGTACAAGATCTTCAAGGAGTACACCCGCCTGGTCGACGACCAGAGCGAGCGGATGGCGTCGCTGCGCGGACTGCTGAAATTCCGTGCCGGAGTGCGGCCCCCGGTGCCGCTGGACGAGGTCGAGCCGGCCAGCGAGATCGTCAAGCGGTTCTCCACCGGGGCGATGAGCTACGGCTCGATCTCCGCCGAGGCGCACGAGACGCTCGCGATCGCGATGAACCGCCTGGGCGGTCGCTCCAACAGCGGCGAGGGCGGCGAGGACGTCAAGCGATTCGACCGCGACCCCAACGGTGACTGGCGGCGCAGCGCGATCAAGCAGGTCGCCTCGGCGCGGTTCGGCGTCACCTCGCACTACCTGACGAACTGCACCGACATCCAGATCAAGATGGCCCAGGGCGCCAAACCCGGTGAGGGCGGCCAACTTCCGGGCCACAAGGTGTACCCGTGGGTGGCCGAGGTCCGACACTCGACGCCGGGTGTCGGGCTGATCTCGCCGCCGCCGCACCACGACATCTACTCCATCGAGGACCTGGCGCAGCTGATTCACGACCTGAAGAACGCCAACCCGGCGGCGCGGGTCCACGTCAAGCTGGTCTCCGAGAACGGTGTCGGCACCGTGGCGGCCGGCGTCTCCAAGGCGCACGCCGACGTCGTGCTCATCTCCGGTCACGACGGCGGCACCGGTGCCACGCCGCTGACGTCGATGAAGCACGCCGGCGCGCCGTGGGAGCTGGGCCTGGCCGAGACGCAACAGACGTTGCTGCTCAACGGGTTACGCGACCGGATCGTGGTCCAGGTCGACGGTCAGCTCAAGACCGGGCGGGACGTCATGATCGGGGCGCTGCTGGGCGCCGAGGAGTTCGGGTTCGCCACCGCCCCCCTGGTGGTCGCGGGCTGCATCATGATGCGGGTGTGCCACCTGGACACCTGCCCGGTGGGTGTGGCGACGCAAAACCCGCTGCTGCGCGAGCGGTTCTCCGGCAAGCCGGAATTCGTCGAGAACTTCTTCATGTTCATCGCCGAGGAAGTTCGGGAGTACATGGCGCAGTTGGGCTTCCGCACGTTCAACGAGGCCGTCGGCCAGGTGGGTGCGCTGGACACCACGCTGGCGCGGGCGCACTGGAAGGCGCACAAGCTGGACCTGACGCCGGTGCTGCACGAGCCGGAATCGGCGTTCATGAACCAGGACCTGTACTGCAGCTCACGCCAGGACCACGGGCTGGACAAGGCGCTGGACCAGCAGTTGATCGTGATGAGCCGCGAGGCGTTGGACTCCGGCAAGCCGGTGCGGTTCTCCACCACCATCAGCAACGTGAACCGCACGGTGGGCACCATGCTCGGCCATGAGCTGACGAAAGCCTATGGCGGACAGGGCTTGCCGGACGGCACCATCGACATCACGTTCGACGGCTCCGCGGGCAACAGCTTCGGCGCCTTCGTGCCCAAGGGCATCACCTTGCGGGTGTACGGAGACGCCAACGACTACATCGGCAAGGGCCTGTCCGGCGGCCGAATCGTGGTGCGGCCGTCCGACAACGCACCGGCCGACTACGTGGCCGAGGACAACATCATCGGCGGCAACGTCATCCTGTTCGGCGCCACCACCGGCGAGGTCTTCCTGCGCGGTGTGGTCGGCGAGCGGTTCGCGGTTCGCAACTCGGGCGCCCACGCAGTGGTCGAGGGCGTCGGGGACCACGGGTGCGAATACATGACCGGTGGACGGGTGGTCATCCTCGGCAGCACCGGTCGCAACTTTGCGGCGGGCATGTCCGGCGGCGTCGCCTACGTCTACGATCCCGACGAGGAGTTACCCGACAACTTGAACACCGAGATGGTGGAGCTCGAGTCCATCGACTCCGACGACGCAGATTTCCTGCACGGCATCATCCAGGCGCACGTCGACGCCACCGATTCCGCGGTGGGGCAACGCATCCTGGCCGACTGGCGCAACGAGCAGCGGCATTTCGCCAAGGTGATGCCCAAGGACTACAAGAAGGTGCTGGCCGCCATCGCGCAGGCCGAGCGCGACGGCGTGGATGTGGACAAGGCGATCATGGCGGCGGCTCATGGCTGACCCGACTGGTTTCCTGAAGTACACGCACCGGGAACTGCCCAAGCGGCGGCCCGTGCCGTTGCGGTTGAAGGACTGGAACGAGGTCTACCAGGAATTCGACGACGAGATCCTGCGCGAGCAGGCCACGCGCTGCATGGACTGTGGTATTCCGTTCTGCCACAACGGGTGTCCGCTGGGCAACCTGATTCCGGAGTGGAACGACCTGGTGCGCAGGGGGCGTTGGCGCGAGGCGATCGACCGGTTGCACGCGACCAACAACTTCCCGGACTTCACCGGCCGGCTGTGCCCGGCGCCCTGCGAACCGGCCTGCGTGCTGGGCATCAATCAGGACCCGGTGACGATCAAGCAGATCGAGCTGGAGATCATCGACCACGCCTTCGACGAGGGCTTCGTGCAGCCGCTGCCGCCGACCAAGCTGACCGGGAAGACGGTGGCCGTGGTGGGTTCGGGCCCGGCCGGTCTGGCCGCCGCCCAGCAGCTGACCCGGGCGGGGCACACCGTCACCGTGCTCGAGCGGGCCGACCGCATCGGGGGGTTGCTGCGCTACGGCATCCCGGAATTCAAGATGGAAAAGCGCGTCTTGAATCGACGGCTGGACCAGATGAGCGCCGAGGGAACGGAATTCCGCGCGGGCGTCAACGTCGGCGTGGACATCACGGCCGAGGAGCTGCGCCGCGACTTCGACGCGGTGGTGCTGGCCGGCGGCGCCACCGCAGGGCGTGACCTGCCCGTCCCCGGGCGCGACCTCGACGGCATCCACCAGGCGATGGAGTACCTGCCGTGGGGCAACCGGGTGCAGGAGGGCGACGACGTCCTGGGCGAGGACGGCGAGCCGCCGATCACCGCCAAGGGCAAGAAGGTCATCATCATCGGCGGCGGTGACACCGGGGCCGACTGCCTGGGCACCGCGCACCGTCAAGGTGCCGCCAGCGTGCACCAGTTCGAGATAATGCCGCGCCCGCCGGAGGCCCGCGCCGAATCCACCCCGTGGCCGACCTACCCGCTGATGTACCGGGTGTCGTCGGCGCACGAGGAGGGTGGCGAGCGGGTGTTCTCGGTGAACACCGAGGAGTTCCTCGGCGAGGACGGGCACGTGACGGGGCTCAAGGCGCACGAGGTCACCATGCGCGACGGCAAGTTCGAGAAAGTCGAGGGCTCGGACTTCCAGCTCGACGCCGATTTGGTGCTGCTGGCCATGGGATTCGTGGGCCCCGAGCGGGAGGGCCTGCTGACCGACCTCGGCGTCAAGCTCACCGAACGCGGCAACGTCGCCCGAGGGGCCGATTTCGACACCTCGGTGCCCGGCGTGTTCGTTGCCGGGGACATGGGCCGCGGGCAGTCCCTGATCGTCTGGGCGATCGCCGAGGGCAGGGCCGCCGCGGCGGCCGTGGACCGGTATCTGATGGGGTCGACGGCGTTGCCCGCCCCCGTCAAGCCGACCGCCGTGCCGCTTCAGTAGTCACATTAGTCACAGCAGAAACACGCGGAAAAGCGTCCGGCGCGTCTCCCAACGTTTGCCAGAACCTGTTGTCTAATAGGTGTCTGTGGGCCCCATCACACGGGCGTCGTATGGGAGTCCCGGCTGAACGAACCGATCGCAGGAGTGATCACTGTGCACATCAACCCAGTACCTCGATCGCGGATGGGGCGAATTGCCTGGTCCTGGCTGCGCCACCCGGTGAAGAGCCGCGAGTTCCCCGCCAGACACGAACGCCTGGTCACCGCCGCGGATCTCCTGTCCTTCGGTGCGTAACCGCCGGGCCCGCGCCACACAGGCGGGCCCGACGGTTTGCTCGGCGGGACGAAGAGGGGAGCGCCGGCCCAGAGAGCGTCAGCCGGTGAGCAATCCCGAATCGCGGATGGCTTCCGCGAGCGGTTCCAGCACCGCGGGGTCGTGCGGCGGGGGCAGGTAGACGATGCCCAGGTCCAGGCCCTCGGCGGCCAGGCCCGCCGCGTCGGCGATCACCTTGCCGTAGTCGAGGTCCGGCTCCAGCCGCAGGTGCGCCGACAGGGTGATCTCTTGGGGATCGCGGCCGATGTCCGCGCAGTGCGCAGCCAAGACGTCGCGCTTGTGGGCGAAGACGTCGGGCGTGCCGCCGACGAAATTCCAGTGCTGGGCGTAGCGCGCGGTGATCCGCAGGGTGCGCTTCTCCCCGTTGCCACCGATGCAGATCGGTGGGTGGGGCCGCTGCGGCCCCTTCGGCTCGTTGCGCGCGCCCTTGAGCTGATAGAAGGCGCCGTCGAAGTCGGTGGTCTCCTCGCTGAGCAGGCTGGTCAGCACGGCGCAGGCCTCCTCGAACCGGTCGAAGCGTTCCTTGATGCTGCCCAGTTCGATGCCGTAAGCGCCCGACTCCTCCTCGTTCCAGCCCGCGCCGATGCCGAGCTCGAGGCGCCCGTTGGAGATGATGTCGAGGGCCGCGGCCATGTTGGCCAGCACTGCGGGGTGGCGGTAGTGGATGCCCGTCACCAAGGTGCCCAGCCGCAGGCGCTTGGTGGCCTGCGCCAGCGCGGTCAGGGTGGTCCAGCCCTCGAGGCAAGGGCCGCTGCTGTCGGCGAAGATCGGGTAGAAGTGGTCGAACGTCCACCCGGATTCGAAGACGTCCATGTCGTCGGCGGCCTGCCAGACAGCCAGCATGTCGGCCCAGGTGGTGTTCTGTGGTGAGGTTTTGAACGCGAATCGCATAAAAACGACGTTAGTCGCTCTTTATGAAGCGCAACTAAACTCAGCCGCACGATGACTGGCTCGCTCGGACTCGACACCAAACTGACCCTGTTGGCGGCCGGCCTGATCTTCCTGCTGGCCCTGCTGCTGGGGGTCTGGAAATACCGGCAGATGATGGTCTCCGACGATCACCGCGCGCATCCTTACGTCGACATCGCGCACCGCGCGGCGCTGCTCTACTCCTTCGCGACCCTGTTGCTCGCGGTCTTCGTAGAGCTCAGCGCGTGGGCCGCGTGGGTCAATCTGGCCGCCGCCGGCGTGGTGGTGTTCTTCTTCGTCGCGGCGATCCTCAGCTACGTCGCCCACGGGGCCCGCCGCGACACCGTCAACCAATTCGACGGTGCAGATCGGTCCCTCGCGGTCGCGATGGCGCTGCTGATCGCCGGCGAAGTCGGCGGCTTCGGCGTGCTGTTGTGCGGCTTCGTCGCCGGGCAGCTGCTGTAGCAGGCCGGGCACACTGGGGACATGGATCCGGTAGCAGCCCTGCGGCAGATCGCCTACTTCAAGGATCGGAGCCGCCAGGACCCTCGGCGCGTCATGGCGTACCGCAAGGCCGCGGACGTCGTGGCGGCCCTCGACGACGCGGCGCGGGAGCGGCACGGCCAGGCCAACAGCTGGCAGTCGCTGCCGGGCATCGGACCCAAGACCGCCAAGGTGATCGATCAGGCGTGGTCGGGCCGTGAACCGGACCTGTTAGTCGAATTGCGCTCGGCCGCTGAGGATCTCGGCGGCGGTGAGATCCGGTCCGCGCTGCGCGGTGACCTGCATCTGCACTCCAACTGGTCGGACGGCTCCGCGCCGATCGAGGAGATGATGGCCACCGCCGTCGCGCTGGGCCACGAGTATTGCGCGTTGACCGATCACTCGCCGCGGTTGACGATCGCCAACGGCCTGTCCCCGGAGCGGCTGCGCCAGCAGCTGGACGTGATCGACGGACTGCGCGAGCAGTTCGCCCCGCTGCGCATCCTCACCGGCATCGAGGTGGACATCCTTGATGACGGCAGCCTGGACCAGGAGCCCGAGCTTCTGGAACGCCTCGACGTGGTGGTGGCCAGCGTGCACTCCAAGCTGTCGATGGACGCCGCGGCGATGACCCGGCGGATGGTACGGGCCGTCTCCGATCCGCACGCCGACGTGCTCGGGCACTGCACCGGGCGGCTGGTCTCGGGCAATCGCGGCATCCGGCCCGAATCCAGCTTCGACGCCGAGGCCGTGTTCGCGGCGTGCCGCGATCATGGCACCGCGGTGGAGATCAACTCGCGGCCCGAGCGGCGCGACCCGCCCACCCGGCTGCTGAACCTGGCCCTGGAGATGGGCTGCCTGTTCAGCATCGACACCGACGCCCACGCACCGGGCCAGCTGGACTTCCTCGGCTACGGCGCGCAGCGCGCGCTGGACGCGGGAGTTCCGGTGGACCGGATCGTCAACACCTGGCCGCAGCGCAAGCTGCTGGAATGGGCCGGGAGCTGACGGCTCAGACGCTCACCGGTTCCCGGACCTCGGCGGAGGTGTCGTCGCTGTTGGCGCGGCTGTGCAGCACGTTGGCCGCGGCCACCAGCGCGCACGTCGCCGCCGGGATGAGCAGCGAGTAGCCGCCGAAGCGGGCGCCGAACACGATCCCGGCGATGCCGCCGCCGAGGAACAGCAGCAGCGTGGTCACGAGTATCGCCGCCTTCCACTTCTGGATGCCGTCCTGCCAGCTGCGCCCGAGCATCAGACCGAGGTCGGTGACGGTCCCGGTGAAGTGCGTGGTGCGGATCGCCATCCCGCGGAAGCTGGACGTCATGCCGTTTTGCAGGCCGAGGGCCATGGCGGCGAACATCGCCTGCACGGCGGTCTCCTCGACCCCAAGCGAGATGATCTGCGCCTTGACGAACGTCTCCTCGACACCGGCCGCGGCCAGCACGAGAAGCGCCGCCTCGGTGAACAACACGACGGCATGGCGGGGGCCGGCCAGCGCCTCGGTGGGCGCCAACACCACCCCGGCCATCGTCGCTCCCGCCAGGAACCCGAACAGGATGGCGGCCAGCACGTGGCCTTCGTACAGCCACGGATTGGCCGTGTTCATGCCCAGCTGAGTGGTGATCGCGGTGAGATTGCCGACCGGCAACGCCAGGATCAGCAACGCCACCGCGTTGACGAAGCCAGCCGAGAGCGCGAGTATCGCGCTGTATCCGAGGAGGAGGCCTTCGCGAGGCGGGCCGCTGGTGCGCGCTGTGTCTGACGACGGCATCGTTCAGTTACTCACTTTCGAGGTGGGGTTTCCGCGAGCCTACAGCCGATACGCATCCGCGCGCCCGTCGAGAGCCGCTCCTCAAATGAAGCTCATATCCTCCAAATGTCATGTGGGAGAAACGAATTCGTTACCAACCACGCCCAGCGAACGCCGGATCAGTCGGGGAGATATGGCACCTCTATACCCGAATCCCGGCCGATCAACACCGCCGGCGTCAGCGCGGACTTACCGAAGCGTTGCCGCACCCGGTCGACGGCCGCATCCACCACCGGCGAATCCGAGGCGAGCGGCAGCATCAGCTGCTCGGCGCCGCCCCGGTCGATGTTGGACACCGCGAAGCCGACCAGGGTGAGGCCTCGCTGCGCGATCAGCGGCGCCGCCGCCGCGACCAGTTGCCGGGCAGCGGCCAGGATCGGCGCCGTCGACGACGTCGCCCGCGGCAGCGTGCGCGACCGGGTGACGCGGCTGAAGTCGGCGAACCGCAGGCGCAGCACCACCGTGCGGCCGGTGCGCCCGGCCGTGCGCATGCGACCGGTGATGCGGTCGACCAGCCCGACGACCACGGCGTCGACCTCCGCGGCCGACATCCCGCTGCCCGCCCTGCCCAGCGCTCGCTGGGCGCCCACGGACCGGCGGCGGATCCCGGTGGTCACCCTGCGGCGGTCGATGTTGCGCGACAGCGCGTAGAGCTGGCGACCCATCGCCGCACCGGCCAGCGAGGCAAGCGCCGACTCGCTGAGCTCGGCGACGTCGGCGACGGTCACGATGCCGTGCGCCTGCAGCTTGGCGGCCGTCACCGCGCCGACGCCCCACAGCCGGCGCACCGGCAGCGGTCGCAGGAACTCCAGCTCGCGGTCCGGCGGAACCAGCAGCAGCCCGTCGGGCTTGGCCTCCTGGCTGGCCACCTTGGCCAGGAATTTCGTGCGCGCGACGCCGACCGTGATCGGCAAGCCGACGCGCTCCCGGACGTCGGCCCGCAAGCGGGCCGCGATGGCGACCGGGCTGCCCGAGAGCCGGCGCAATCCACCGACGTCGAGGAACGCCTCGTCCACCGAAAGCGCCTCCACCAGCGGCGTCGTGTCGCGGAACACCTCGAAGACGGCGCCGCTGGCGCGCGAGTAGGCCTGCATGCGGGGCGGCACCACGACGGCGTGCGGGCACAGCCGCCGCGCCTGGGCGCCGCCCATGGCCGTGCGCACGCCGTAGGCCTTGGCCTCGTAGCTGGCCGCCAGCACCACCCCACCGCCGACGATCACGGGCAGGCCGCGCAGCGTCGGGTCGTCGCGCTGTTCGACCGACGCATAGAACGAGTCCAGGTCCGCGTGCAGGATGGACGCCTCGCAGTCCACGAACGTATGTTCGCATGGCGGGCCGACAACGGTCGGGTGGTCAGGCGCCCTCGCCGTAAATGCTGCTCACCCAGATGTGCACCAGGGTGTCCAGCAGCTGCTCGTCGCGCACCGATGGCGTCGCGTCGGCGAACGCGGCGAGCATCACCTTTTCATTGAGCAGGTTCAGCGCCGCGGACAGATCATGGGCCGGCAGGGTCACCGGGGCCGCGCCGCGGGCGCGCTCGGCTTCGATGACCGTGGTGCTGTGGTCCACCCACTTCTGCATGAACCGCGACCACAACTCGCCGACCTCGGAATTGGTGCGCGCCGCATCGGCGGCCAGCGAAACCGCCCGATGGGTCCCGAACGTCTCGACGAAGACGTTGATACCGGTGCGCCACAACGCTTTCAGGTCGGCGGGTGGGTTGGCGACCATGGTCTCCAGCGCCGAATCGGCCTCGATGACCACGCGTTCGAACAAGGTGAGCAGCACGGCGTCTTTGGACGGGAAGTAGAAGTAGAAGGTAGGGCGGGACAACCCGGCACCCTTGGCCAGGTCGTCGACCGAAATGTCGGCGAGCGGACGTTCGGTCAGCAGCCGCTCGGCGGTGCTCAAAATCGCCAGTTCCCGGTCGTCGCCGGACGGGCGCGCCGAACGCCGGCCGCGGGGGGTGCGTGCAGAGCCGACGGCAGTCACGGCCGCTAGTTTACACAGCGTCGAGAAATTCGACAGCGTGTTCAATAGTTCAACAAGGTGTTGACCGACTCGACACGGCGTTGATAACGTAGCCGCATGACTGAGCACCTCGACGTCGTCATCGTCGGCGCTGGCATCTCGGGCGTTAGCGCCGCCTGGCACCTCCAACAGCGCTGCCCATCCAAGAGCTACGCGATCTTGGAGCGTCGCGACGACCTGGGCGGAACGTGGGACCTGTTCAAATACCCGGGGATCCGATCCGACTCGGACATGTTCACCCTCGGGTTCCGGTTCAAGCCGTGGCGCTCGGCGAAGTCCATCGCCGACGGCGCGTCGATCAAGGCCTACATCAAGGAGGCCGCCGTGGAGAACGGGATCGAGCAGCACATCCGCTACGGGCATCGGGTGGTCGCCGCCGACTGGTCCGACGCGGACAATCAGTGGACCGTCACGGTGGAAAGCGGTGGGCAGCAACGCGACATCACCGCCTCCTTCGTGTTCGCCTGCACCGGTTACTACAACTACGACGAGGGCTTCTCGCCGACGTTCGCCGGATCGGACGACTTCGAGGGAACCATCGTGCACCCGCAACACTGGCCGCAAGATCTGGATTACTCGGGCAAGAAGATCATCGTCATCGGATCGGGTGCCACCGCCATCACTTTGATTCCCGCACTGGTCAATTCGGGATCCGGCCACGTCACCATGCTGCAGCGGTCGCCGACATACATCGGCTCGCTGCCGGGCGTGGATCCGTTCGCGGAACGGACCAACCGCCTGTTGCCCGACCGGCTCGCCCACGTAGCGAATCGGTGGAAAGCCATCGCGTTCAGCACCTTCCAGTACCAGCTGTCCCGCAAGGCGCCGGCTTACATGCGCAAGACGTTGATGACGATGGCGCAGCGGCGCCTGCCGCAGGGCTACGACGTCGAGAAGCACTTCGGGCCCAGCTACAACGTCTGGGACCAGCGGCTGTGCCTGGCCCCGGACGGCGACTTCTTCCGCGCCATCCGCCACGGCAAGGCCGACGTGGTCACCGACACCATCGAGCGGTTCACCAAGACCGGCATCAAGCTGACCTCCGGTGAAGAGCTGCAGGCCGACATCATCGTCACCGCAACGGGATTGAACATGCAGCTGCTGGGTGGGCTGACGCCGACCCGCAACGGCGAGCCCTTCGACCTGCCGTCGCTGATGACCTACAAGGGCTGCATGTTCTCCGACGTGCCGAACTTCGCCATCACCTTCGGCTACACCAACGCGTCGTGGACGTTGAAAGCCGACCTGGTGTCGGAGTACGTCTGCCGGCTCCTGAACTACATGGACGCGAAGGGCTTCGACATCGTGGAGCCGCAGCGGCCGGGCGAGGACGTCGACGAGCTGCCGTTCATGGACTTCAACCCCGGCTATTTCCAGCGCTCGATGCACATCCTGCCCAAGTCGGGGTCGCGGGCCCCGTGGCGGCTCAAGCAGAATTACTTCTTCGACATGCGCACCATCCGGCGCGGCAAGATCGACGACGAGGGCCTGCGATTCAGCAAGAAGCCGGCGAAAGTCGCGGCTTAGCGGCTAGACGACGACGATGCCGTCGTCGTCGCTGTAGGCGATCTCGCCGGGCGCGAACGTGATTCCGCCGAGGGTGATGTCGACGTCGCGGTCACCGGCGCCCGTCTTGGTGCTCTTGCGCGGATTCGTGCCGAGCGCCTTGATGCCGATCTGGAGGCCGCGCAGGGTGGCGGCGTCGCGCACCGCGCCGTTGACGATCAGCCCGGCCCAGCCGTTGGACCGGGCCAGCTCCGCGATCACGTCGCCGACCAGCGCCGTGTGCAGCGAGCCGGCCCCGTCGATCACCAGCACGCCGCCGTTGCCCGGCTCGGAGAGCACCGACTTCAGCAGGGCGTTGTCCTGGAAACAGCGCACGGTGCTGATCGGGCCGGCGAATTCGGCGCGGCCGCCGAATTGGCGAAACTGAACGTCACACGAGCGGACGTCGGACCCGATGTCGTCGACCAGATCGGCGGTCGGTTGGAAAGTGACTGTCACGCCTGACAGGTTAGACGCATGGGCGGCGCTCAGCGGCGCCGCAGTTGGCGGATCAAGAGCACGGCCAGCAGGCTCACCGCCAGCGCGACGATCCACGGCACCGGCGATTGCTGGAGCGCGGCCGCCGCGACGTCGGGGGACACCGGATTCTCGGCGGTTTCGACGGTCGACTTCGCCTGCGCCGCGGCGTCTTTGGCCGCGGCGGTGAGGTCGCCGTTAGTCTCGATTCGCTGTGGGATGCCGACGGGCTGGTCGACGGGTTGGGCGAGCGGGGGCTCGGCCTTTTTCGCCGGGGCCTTCTTGGCCGGCGCCTTCTTGGCCGGCGCCTTCTTGGCCGGCGCTTTCTTGGCGGCCGGCGCTTTCTTGGCTGGCGCCTTCTTTGTTGGCGCCTTCGCGGCCTTCTTCGCCGCCTTGGCCGGCGGCGCCTGCTCCGGCGGCGCCTGCTGCGGTGGGACCGGTGGCGCGTCGGCGTCGTTCTCGGCGGGGTCCTGCGGGTCTGCCATGCGGCCGCTCCTCGAGCATTGCTGTCGTCGTTGGTCTAGCTCACCGGGCTATTGGTCCCATCATGCCAGGACGGGGTTTGCACGCCCCGGTCACCGCTGGCGGCCGGTCAGCGCCGCCGCCGCGCCCACACGGCACCGCCGCCGACGAGGGCCACCGCGGCGGCGACGAACGGCCACACCGGCAGGCCGCGCGCGGGGCCGGCGGGGCCCGCCGCCGGGGGCCCCGGCGTTCCGGTGCCGGGCGTGCTGAGGTCGAAAGACCAGGAGCCGGACACCACGTGGCCGTCCGCCGAGGTCACGCGGTAGTGGACCGTGTAGGTGCCCGCCGGCCCCAGGGGCCGCAGCGCCACGCTGACCACGGCGCCCTGCACGGCGGCGTCGCCGCTGGACCACAGGTTGGCGTCGGGCCCGACCACGGTCATGGCGGCAAAGGTGGTCTGCAGGCGTTCGTTGAAGGTGGCGCTGACGCGCGGCGGGCCGCTGGCCAGCGACGCCCGGTCCGCCGGGTCCGTGGCCACCCGGGCGGCGTGCGCGGAGGCCGCCGGTGCGGTCACGGCGGCGAGCACCAGCAGGGCGCCGACGCCCGCGGCGACCGCCAGGCGCCTCATGCCCGGCGGCGCACCAACGCGACCGCGATCCCCGCCGCGGCCAGGACCAGCGCCGCTCCGCCCAGCACGCGGGCCGTGTTGTCCGGCGCGGTCGCCGGCGCCGCCGACCCCGCCGCATCACCCCCGCCACCCGCCTGGTGGTGGTCGTGGCCGCCGGCAGGGCTCGCGCCCAGGCTCAGCGCGGGCGCCGGGTACTCGGGCTCCCCACCGCCGGGTGGCGGCTGCTGATCCCACTTCACCACCGTGCCGTCCGAGTACGTCTGGGTGGCGGGGAAGCTGACGGTGGCCGTGTCGGGCAACTTCATCGAGATCCGGAACAGCGCGAATTGGTCCACCGCGATCCCGCCGCCGGGCACCGCCGTCCAGGTCACGGAGTGCACGCCGCCGGAGGCCGCGTCGCGGTCCAGCTTGGCGGTCCATCCCGGCACGGTCTCCGTGCGCGCCGACGCGACGTCGGGCAGGGCGACGGTGAGCGCGGTCGTCGTCGCGCCGGTGTTCGATTCGTTGGGCACCTGGAAGGTCACGATGGCCGTCGCGCCGCGCACCGCGTTGTCGCTGGTGGCGTGGACGTGCGCCGACGCCACCGCGAGCTGGGTCATCGAGCCGGCAGACAGGGCGGCCACCGCCATCAGCAGTCGCGGGATCGTGCGCCGGGGCAACGGCATGGCCTCAGCCCAGCCCGAGGCGGGCCATCAAGTCAGCCTCGATGCCGTCGAGCTGCGCCGCGATCGCGGCGTGCGCGGCGCGGCGGCGCCCGGCCGGCATGTTCTCGGCGGCGGTGACCGCCGCCGACAGGTCGGCGAGGCGATCGGTGATGGCGGTGACGAATTGCTTGGTCTCGGCGTCGCGGGGCTTCCTGTCCTGCACCGACCGCAGGGACTTCTCCGCGCCGGCGATCCGGGCGGACAGTTCGGCGCCGTGACCGGAGAACTGCCCGATCTGGGCCAGCGGGATGCCGAGCTGGTCCGCGCGTCGCTGGTCGACCAGCGCGCGCGCCGAGACGGCGGCCCGGTAGATGATCGGCGTGAGGACCGGCGCGAGCAGGCGGGACACCGTCAGGACTCGGCGAATCCGCGTCGGCGAAAAGAGCTTGCCTTCCCGGACCGCCTTGAGTTCCGCCTCCGCGACCTTCAACGCGTTGCGGTCGCTATCCCGTTGCGCCCGGATCTGGGCGCGCAGCGCCTTCTCCTCCGCCCGGTGCGCGGTCTTGAAGCGGCGAATCTCGTTCTTGGCGGCCAGTTTGGCTTCGAGCTTGGCGCGGGCCTTGATGGCGCGGGCTTCAGCCCGGCGCGTCGCGCGGCTCTTTCGCTTGCGGAACAGGCCCATTGCCGGCCGCCTCCCGGTCTCTCGTCGACTGTCGCTCTCGCGCGTGCGCGATCCGTCAGCCAACCCTAATCGGGATGGGCGGATGCGCGTTCGCCAGGGCGGGGCGGCGAGCCGGTGCGGGCCGCCACGACGTGTGGGCTATTCGAGGCCGGGCTAGGCGTCCAGGTGCTCGACGCGGCGCAACTCGTTCACCCGCTGCATCACCTCGTGCTGTGCCTCCGGGGACAGCTCGGCGGTGCGCAGGGCGATGCGGCGCACACCCTCGTCGCGCATGGTGGCCAGCCACGACAGCTCTTTGTCGAGCTTTTCGTAGTACTCGTCGTCGGTGAAATACGCCGGCTTGATCCGGAAGAAGTTGGCGAGCGCGGCCATGGTGGTCGACGACGGATTGGTCCGGTTGCCCGACCGTAGCTGAGACAGGTAGGGCGCCGACATGGTGACGCCCTCGGCCTTGAGTGCAGCGATCACTTCCGCGGAGGTATGCGGGCCCCGGCCCGGGGGATAGACCGTCTCGAACAAGCGGTTCAGGCGAGCAGCGAACGTCGTGCTCATTATTGGCACCTCCACTGAGCTTAAGAAGTGAACTATTACCTATGTGTATTTGCTGATCATGGTAGCGAGGGTTTGTGATCGTAACCAGGTGCAAACCCTTAGGCTTTGACTATCGACGTAGCTGGCGAACGCCAACAGTGCACTTGACGAGCGTCTAACTGATTCGCTGGAGTGTCCACCAACTCCACGAAACTCACAGGTTATCCGCAGAATTCGGTAACCGGAGGGAAGTGGCGGGCCCGGGCCGCGACGGACCGGCAGGCGGCGGGACGGGCCCCGCTGTGCGATCGCACCGCAACGAGAACGGCATCCGGGCTACGCCGACAACCGCTTTGCTGCTGCCCCGGAAATCGTGCGGGAAACGAACGGGGTCAGTCCGGCGGCGGCCGACGTCCGGGATGGTCCGAGCGGAGCTCACCGGTGTCCTCGCCCGACGGCCCGGTCCCGGCCGCAGCTAAACGCCTGCGGCGTCGCCTGGCGGGTGCCCCGGCCGCGACCGCGGTAGCTGCCACGACCGCGACGGTCGCCACGACCGCGGCCCACGGCCGGCCCAGCGCGGTGTCGAAAAGTATCCAGATTCCGAAGACGAGAAAGAGCAGACTGGCCGCGGCGTGCAGCAGCCGCTCCGGGAGGCGCCGGTGCAGCAGCGATCCGACCCCGATCGCCAACCCGTCGGCCAACACCATGCCCACGGTCGAGCCGATCCACACGCCGGTCCAGTCGTGATCGCTGGCCAGCGTGACCGTCGCCAACGCGGTCTTGTCGCTGAGCTCGGCGAGCACGAACGAACCCACCACCGTCAGGATCGCGAATCGCGGTTCGCCGGACGTCGCGACGTCCTCGTCGTCGCTGCCCTCCCGCCACGCCCATACCGCGAAGGCGAAGAAGGCGATCGCCGACGCGAACGCCATCGGCCGCGCCGGCAGAGTGGCGCCCAGGAAATGGCCGATCGTCACCGAGGCGCCGTGGACGGCGAACGCGGCAACGGCCACCCCCGCGAGCACCACCCACCACCGATAGCGCAGGGCGTACGTCATGGTGATCAATTGCGACCGGTCGCCCAGTTCGGCGACGAAGACGACGCCCAGGGTCAACAGCGCGGCGGCGAGCATAGGGAGGCCTTTCGACGCGTCGTCGACGACGAGGTCATCGAACTCCGGTCGAAGGTCTCGCCCACCGAATACGAATCCGGTTCGCCGGCCGGGCGTTGCGCCAGTGTGTCGACTCGACGATTAGGGGCTACTCCCCTTCGCTAACGGTTCAAGGCTAATAGGGCTTTTCGGCGTGCGCCAGCATGGCGGCGGAGTTCGGGCGGCCGTAATTGTGCGATTCGCGGGCCGAAATGCCCGCGGGGGAAATGCGTTAAGCGGCAAGCAGCATTGCAAGAATGGCCGTGTCGGGGTGACTGATCGGGTCGACGCCGACCCGGCTCACCATCGAGGTGATGGTGCCGTCGGCCTCGGCCTCCACCCAGGCGGCGCGGTGCTCGAGACCCAAGTAGGGCAGGCCGGGCAGCAGCACGCATCCCGACGCCGCGCCGGTGCATTCGGGCAGGGACGGCGTGGTTTCCGAGGGCGGGTGCAGCATGAGCAACGCGGGGGGCTGGTGGTCGGCGAAATAGCCTGGCTGGATTGCTGATTCACCGAAGACCGTGCCCTCAGCCAGGACCAGGCCGACCGTTCCGGGTTCGGGTTCGTCGGGCAACTCTTCCCGGACGCCGAATACCGTTGTCGTGGAAAGCAATCCGGGCAGCGACGCCACGCGGACCGCAACCATGAGCAATTGGGCCCATTCTTTTGTCGAATCGGGCCACCGCCCGGATATTACGAACCCTTTCAGGGCACCACGAGAATGGAAGGGGGAAACGCCTATCGGTCGTTCCGAGCCAGTTTCCATTTCGAACCTCCGCGCGCCGCGTCCGCTTCGAATAACCACTCTGTAGCTCGAATGATTAAGCATGCCTGCGGTTTAGGCAGGGTGCAACCCGACACGGCGGAAGTTATGTGACGGTGCGCCGACAAACGACGGGGGCGCCGCGCAGTGCGCGACGCCCCCACCGATCGAAAGAGGTCTCAGCCGAAAATCAGTCCTTGAGCCTTCGACGTCGCGGCCGTGTACCGCTTCTCGACGTCCGCCCAGTTCACCACGTTCCAGAAGGCCTTGACGTAGTCCGCCTTGACGTTCTTGTACTGCAGGTAGAAGGCGTGCTCCCACATGTCCACCTGGAGCAGCGGGATGATGCCCAGCGGGACGTTGGCCTGCTGGTCGTAGAGCTGGAAGGTCAGCAGTTTGCCGCCGAGGGTGTCATAACCCAGGACCGCCCAACCCGACCCCTGCAGGCCGTTGGCCGCGGCGCTGAACTGCGCCCGGAACCGGTCGAACGAGCCGAACGCGTCGTCGATCGCCGCGCCCAGGTCACCGGTCGGCTTGTCCCCGCCGTTCGGCGACAGGTTCTTCCACCAGATCGAGTGGTTGACGTGACCGCCGAGGTGGAAAGCCAGGTTCTTTTCGTTCAAGAAGATCGCAGCGTGGTCCTCGTTGGCGCGTGCCTCTTCGAGCTTGGCGAGAGCGTCGTTCACACCTTTGACGTAGGTGGCGTGGTGCTTGGTGTGGTGGATCTCGTTGATCTGCCCCGAGATGTGCGGTTCCAACGCTGCGTAGTCCCAGTCCAGATCGGGCAGGGTGTATTCAGCCACGGCATTCCTTTCTTCGATTGTGTCTTGGCGCTCGCGCGCGCGGGCCTGCCACAGGGAGGCCAGCCTTCACCAACCCTGCTCCATCG
This sequence comes from Mycobacterium sp. E1214, assembly GCF_001666755.1. Classification (GTDB taxonomy): domain Bacteria; phylum Actinomycetota; class Actinomycetes; order Mycobacteriales; family Mycobacteriaceae; genus Mycobacterium. The sequence continues at coordinate 20,201 of NZ_LZJC01000116.1, forward strand.
CCGCTCACACCGCAAGGAAGGCGGTGGGGCGCACACGCTGGGGAGGTGGGGCGCCCGAGGCGATGGCGCTGCGCGGCTACGACAAGACGATGAGGGCGAGGACGGCGAGTAACGCCAACGCGATCAGGCCGGCGCGCAAGGCCGCGACACTGTAGCTGTGGTTCCACGCGGCTGAGCCGCAATACGACTTCGACGGGGCCGGTGACCCCGGACCGAACGACTGCGTGGCCATCTATCGCCTTCCACCCCCCAGGTCACCCCAGCAAGTGAGGTGAGTCACAAACAGTTTAGCGAACGCGATCATAACGCTTCGGCGTCGAGTTGGAAAATACTGCGCTGAACTGGGGCGGAGGCTCGGCTCGGGCTGGGTGCGGGCCGCGGTGAGCGCGGCGCCGTGCCGGGCGCCGCAGCGCCAGGCGAGTGCTTAGCCGGGCAATTCATTTCGCTCAACGACCGATTCAGGGCTGTCTATGGCACGCGTTCGACACCGGGGTGTTATCCACAGTTACACCACGGTTAGCCGGTAAAGGCTGGAGTGATGTGATTCATACCCAGCGCCGACGTGTGGATAAACCTGTGGAAACTGTGGATAGTCCCCCTCGGGCGAGTTGGTTGCCGACCTATGTCGATGAGATCCTGCGCCCCGCTAGGCTGGTCCGGTGATCCAGGTGTGCTCCCAGTGCGGCACGCGTTGGAACGTGCGCGATCGGCGCCGCGAGTGGTGCCCTCGCTGCCGGGGCGCGCTGCTGGCGCCGTCGCCGGAGGCGCCGGCGGTCGACCCGCGCTGGGGTGCGCCCGGCGCCCCCGTCGCCCCGGCCCCGCCGCGGCCGACCGCCGTGGTGGCCGGCCAACGCACGCCGCCGCGGCTGCCGCCGGGCTACCGCTGGATCGCCATGCGGCCGGGCGCCGCGCCGCGCCCGCCGCGTCGGCGCCGCCCGCTGGGCCCCACGCCGCGCTATGCGGTCATGCCGCGGTGGACCCTGGCCGACCATGTCGCACCGGCGCCCGACGTCGCCGACGCCCCCGCGCGCCGGGGCCCGTCGGCGGCCGCCGTGCGCACCACCGTCTTCGTCAGCGTCCTGACCCTGGCCGTCGCCGCGCTGGTCTACGTCGTGCGGTACGTGCTCCTGGTGATCAACCGCAACACGTTGCTCAACAATTGGGTGGCCCTCGCCGCGGACTGGCTGGGCGTGCTCGCCAGCGTGGCCGCGGCCGCCGCGGTGATCGTCGCGGGTGTCACGCTGATCCGCTGGTTGATCGCCCGGCGGGCCGCGGTGTTCGCCCACCAGGGCCTGTCCGAACAGCGCTCCGACCGGGCTCTGTGGGCGGGTTGCGCCGTTCCCCTGATCAATCTGTTGTGGGCTCCGGTCTACGTGATCGAGCTGGCGATCCTGGAGGATCACTACCCGCGGCTGCGCGCCACCATCAATCAGTGGTGGCTCGCGTGGGTCTGCAGCTACGTCGTCTCCGCGTTCGCGATCGTGACCAGCTTCGCCACCGACGCGCAGGGCATCGCCAACAACACCGTCGCGATGGTGTTCGCCTACGTCTTCGCGGCCGCGACGGTGGCCGCCGCCGGCCGGGTGTTCGAGGGATTCCAGCGCAAACCCGTGGAGCGCCCCGCGCACCGCTGGGTCGTTGTCGGCGAGGAAGGCCCCGCGACCTCGGCCGCGCCCGCCCCGGTTGAGTTGCAGGGGCAGGAACCGGCAGCATAGGGGAATGACGTGGGCCGACGAGGTGCTCGCCGGGCATCCGTATGTTGTCGCCCATCGCGGTGCATCCGCCGCGCGGCCCGAACACACGCTGGCGGCCTATGACCTCGCCCTCAAGGAGGGCGCCGACGGCGTCGAATGCGACGTGCGGCTGACCCGCGACGGCCACCTGGTCTGCGTGCACGACCGCCGGCTGGACCGGACCTCGACCGGAGCCGGCCTGGTCAGCACCATGACCCTCGCGGAGCTGAGCGAGCTCGAGTACGGCGCCTGGCACGACAGCTGGCGCGAAGACGGCACCCACGGGGACACCAGCCTGCTCACCCTGGACGCCCTGGTCTCCCTCGTCCTGGACTGGCACCGGCCGGTCAAACTGTTCATCGAGACCAAACACCCGGTCCGGTACGGCTCACTGGTGGAGACCAAGCTGCTGGCGCTGTTGCAGCGGTACGGGATCGCCGCGCCCGCCTCGGCGGACCGGTCCCGGGCGGTGGTGATGTCGTTCTCGGCGGCCGCCGTCTGGCGGGTCCGGCGCGCCGCGCCGCTGCTGCCCACGGTGTTGCTCGGCCGCACGGCGCGCTACCTGACCAGCGGTGCGGCCACCGCCGTCGGCGCCACCGCGGTCGGGCCGTCGCTGCTGACGCTCAAGGAGTCCCCGCAACTGGCGGATCGGGCGATCGCGCAGGGCCGCGCCGTTTACTGCTGGAACGTCGACGAATACGAAGACATCGACTTCTGCCGCGACGTCGGGGTCGCCTGGCTCGCCACGCACCACCCGGGGCGGACCAAGGCGTGGCTGCAGAGCGGCCGGGTCGGGGAGGCCGGCGGCTAGCTAGTTCGCCCCGTCGGCGCCGGTGGGCGGCGGCGCGTCGGCGGCCAACGCGTCGAACAGTCGGCCCGCCTCACCGCGATTCCACAGCACCACCGATCCCGCGTCGCCGTCGGCGAATTCACCGATGGGCACCGTCATGGTGCTCGTCGATCCGTGCAGCGCCCAGGCGAGCCGCGCCAGGTCCCAGACGTGATCGCCCCGGTCGACGGTCAGGGCGTCGGCGGCCGCGCGGGGCACCGTGTACCAGCGCCACGGGTTCAGCCATACCGCCGGCCTGCTCGCGTCGTGCAACAGCGCCGACACGAACTGGCGTTGGTTGACCATCCGGTCCAGGTCCGCGCGCGGGGTGTCGCGCGTCCTGACGTACCCGAGCGCCTTGCCGCCGTCGAGCCGCTGGCAACCCGCCGGCAGGTCGATGCCGGCCAGCGGGTCGACGAGCGGGGTGCTCGGGCACACGGTCACCCCGCCGAGCGCGTCCACGACGGCGGCGAACCCCCCGAAGCCGATCTCGACGTAGTGGTCGAGGCGCAGCCCCGTGGCCTGCTCCACCGTCTGCACCAGCAGCGGCGCTCCGCCCATGGCGAACGCGGCGTTGACCTTGTCCTTGCCGTGGTCGGGGATCGGCACGTAGGAGTCGCGCGGGATCGACACCATGGTCGTCGGCGTCGCCGACCCCAGGGCGGGCACGTGCACCAGCAGGATCGTGTCGGTGCGTCCGGTGCCGATGTCACCGCCGGTGGCCAGAGCCTGCTGCTGCTGAGCGTCCAGGCCCTGTCGGCTGTCGGAGCCGACGATCAACCAGTTGGTTCCGCGGCCGGGGCCGGGTCGCCCGGCGTAGTCACCGAACACCTGCTCGCGGTGCAGGCGGGTGTCCAGCCACACCGCCCCGCC
>NZ_LZJC01000117.1 GCF_001666755.1 Mycobacterium sp. E1214
TCCTCGGCCCGATGATCACGGCCCTGGACGATTACCCGTTCGGCGCCCTGACCGAGCGCTACGAGTGGGTCGCGCACAACAACAGCAATTGGAAGATCTTCGCCGACGCCTTCCAGGAGTACTACCACGTGCCCTCGCTGCACTCGCAGCAGGTGCCGGCCGCGGTGCGCGACCCCAGCGCCGGATTCACCTGCGGTCACTTCCAGATCGACGGCCCGCACCGCCTGGTGTCCACCGCCGGCCGTCGGCGCTGGCTGCTGCCCCCGGAGTACATGTATCCGATCGAACGCGCCACCCGCAGCGGCCTCGTCGGGCCGTGGACCACACCCGACATCGGCGAGCTGCCCGCCGGGTTGAACCCGGGCGGCATCGAACCGTGGGGCATCAGCAACTTCCAGATCTTCCCCAACATCGAGATCCTGATCTACGGCGGCTGGTACCTCCTCTACCGGTACTGGCCGACCTCGTACAACACCCACCGGTTCGAGGCCTACACCTTTTTCCATCCGGCGCGCACCGTCCGCGAACGCGTCGAGCACGAAGTCGCGGCCGTGGTGCTCAAGGAATTCGCGTTGCAGGACGCCGGCATGCTCGGCGGCACGCAGGCGGCGCTCGAGTACGGCGTCGTCGACGAGTTCCCGCTCAACGATCAGGAGATCCTGGTGCGGCACCTGCACAAGGTGGTGGTCGACTGGGTCGACACCTACCGGCGCGAGCACGTTGCCGCGGGGGTGTGACCGTGCCACCGCAGCTGTTGCCCAGCGCCTTCGCCGAGCTCGAGAAGTTCGCGGGCACATGGTGTTTGGCCACCGAAACCGAGCGCTGGAACGCCAGGGTGGGCACTTCGATGCGCGAGTTGCAAGAGTTCTACGACGCCTTCTTCCCGCGCCTCGAGGAGGCAATCGAGTATTGCGACAAGTTTGCGCTCGACGGCCTGCCCGATGACGCGTTGAATCTCTTGCACCTGATCTATTCGCTGATCATGGTCGCCATGGCGGTGGAGATCATGCACCAGCCGGCCCCGGTGGACGCGGCCGACGCGGTGATGATCCGCACCGGCGAGCCGGCGCCGTGACAACCCGCTGCGGCTGCACGCCCCGAGAAGAAAGACGATCATGAGCCTGCTCACCATCACCAAGCTCACCGACACGGTGGGGGCGGAGGTTACCGGTCTGGACGCCGGGCAGTTGGCCGCCGACGATTCCGCCAGTGCCGCCATCCTGGATGCTTTGGAGGACAACGGCGTTCTGGTCTTCCGCGGATTGAACCTCGGGCCCGCGGCGCAGGTCGCCTTCTGCAGGCGCCTGGGGGAGGTCGACCACTCCTCCGATGGCCACCACCCGGTCGCCGGCATCTATCCGATCACCCTGGACGCCTCGAAGAACGCCTCCGCCGCCTACCTGCGGGCTACGTTCGATTGGCACATCGACGGCTGCACCCCGCTGGGCGACGAGTGCCCGCAAAAGGCCACCGTCCTGTCGGCCTTGCACGTCGCCGACTGGGGTGGTGAAACAGAATTCGCCAACTCCTACGGTGCCTACGAGGCCCTCACCGACGACGAGAAGCACCGCTTCGCCTCGTTGCGTGTGGTGCACTCCCTCGAGGCGTCCCAACGACGGGTCACCCCGGACCCTAGTCCGGAGTTGTTGGCGCGCTGGCGATCGCGGCGGGTCCATGAACACCCGCTGGTGTGGACGCATCGCAGTGGCCGCAAGTCGTTGGTGTTGGGAGCCTCCGCCGATTACGTGGTCGGCATGGGCGTCGACGAGGGCCGCGCCCTGCTCGCCGAGCTGCTCGACCGGGCCACCGTCGCGGACCGGGTCTACAGCCACCGCTGGACAGTCGGCGACACGGTGATCTGGGACAACCGCGGCGTCCTGCACAGGGCGGCGCCCTACGATCCGACATCACCGCGAGAGATGCTGCGCACCACCGTGTTGGGCGATGAGCCGATTGAGTAGCGCGCGCCGCGTGGCCGAAGGTTGCCGCCGATGACCGAACCACGCCCGCTGCGCATGGCACCGCTGCCCGCCGAGGAATGGGACGACGCCACCCGCGCGGCGCTGTCGGCCCTGATTCCACCGGACCGGGCCAACCCCGCCGGCGCCGGCAACGTCTTGTCTACCCTGGTGCGCCACCACCGGCTGACCGAAGCGTATCTGCCGTTCAACGCCTACCTGCTGACCCGCTCGACCCTGAGCATGCGGGTACGCGAGGTGGCACTGCTACGCGCCGTGCACCACGCCGGATGCGAATACCTGTGGTCCCATCACCTGCCCATCGCCGCTCGGGCCGGCCTGTCGCCGCGGGACGTCGACGGCATCCGCACGGGCCACTGCCCAGGGGGCGACGATCAAACGGTACTGCGCGCCGTGGACGACCTGGTCGCCAATCACGTTCTCGACGAGCAGAACTGGGAGGCACTGGGGGATATCTTCAGCGACGAGCAGCGCCTCGACCTGATCTTCACCATCGGCGGCTACCTGCTGCTGGCCATGGTCGTCAACACCCTTGGCATCCAAGACGAACACGAGTGAGGGGGAAGGCACGTGACAGAGCCGATTCATCCCGAATTGGCGCGGCCGTTCGCCGCGCACCGCCTGAGGATCTACGTCGCGTTGCTCTCGTTCGTCGGGGCGGTGTTCGTCTTCATGACCGTCGCGGCCGGTACGGGCTTTCTCGCGCCCAGCATGACCGTCGACATCGTCGCTAACCTCATCTTCGGCGTGCCCGTCATCGTGATTCCCTTCGTGCTGTTGTGGAAGGCGCCGGGGGAGAACAGATCCCCGCTCGCGCTGGCCGCCGAACTGGTGATGATCTACATCCCGCTGACGGCGGGCAGTCAGCTCACCTACGAGTTGCCGTTCCTGATCGGTCATCCGCTCAACCTCTGGCAGCCGACGACCGACCCCGGGTGGCGCTGGTTGTGGTGGCAATACGGCCTGGCCGACACGCGCTACCGCAGCGACGACGCCTTCGTCTTCGGCCTCGAGTTCGGCGCGGTGCTGGCCGGGCTGCTGCTGTTCGCCATGTGGTTGCGGATGCTGCGACGAGACCTGCCTAACGAGGCGCGCATACGAGCCCTCTGGCTCAGTTTCTTCGGCATCGCGGTGCTCATCACGGGGACCACCGCCTACTACGTGGCGGAGCTTCGCGCCGGGCTCCACGACATCGGGCAGGGCGCCTTCGGCCTGTGGTTCAAATTCGTCGGCGAAAACGCCCCGTACTTGATCTTGCCGTACTTCGTGTTGTACGCGATCTATTACCTCGTCAACCACCTGACCCGCGAAGCCGGCGCGCTCCCCGCCGGGCTGGCCGCGGACGAACCGGAGTTTTCGGAGGATTGATTGCTTAACGCCGAGAAAATCCTCATCACCGGAGCGACGGGCAAGATCGCCTTCCCGATCGCCCGAGCGTTGGCCGCCGCCGGCAACGAGGTGTGGGGAGCGGCCCGCCTCAACGACCCGGCCGCAAGCGACCGGCTGACCGCCGCCGGTATCAGGCCGGTCCGCCTCGACGTCAGTGTGGGCGACTTCTCCGGCCTGCCAACCGATTTCAGTTACGTGTTTCATGCCGCGGTCGACACCGGCGTCGCGGACTGGGGGCGTTGCGTCCGCACCAACGCCGACATGTCGGGTGAGCTGCTCTACCATTGCCGCGCGGCCAAGGGATTCGTATTCTGCTCGACCGGGTCGATCTACGCCTACCAGGGCCGGCGGCCGCTCACCGAAAGCGATCCGCCCGGGGTGCCCCTGCGCGCGAACTACAGCATCTCCAAGGTCGCCGCGGAATCGGTGTGCACCTGGGTCGCTCGGCATTACGGCATCCCGCTGACCATCATCCGAATCTGTTCCACCTACGGCCCGGAGGGCGGCGCCCCCGCCGATCGCCTGGACGCGATGCTGGCGGGTAGGCCGATTCGGCTCTACCCCGAGCAACCGAACAACTACAACCCGATCTATGAGGACGACTACGTGGAGCTCGGGATCCGCGCCATGGAGGTCGCCGCCGTCCCGCCGGTCGTCGTGAACTGGGCCGGCAGTGAGACGGTCAGCGTCGAGGAATATTGCCGCTTCATGGGCGAACTGGTCGGGGTGGAGCCGGTATTCGAATACACGCCCGCGGCACACACGCCCCTCTGGCCGGACGTCACCCACATGCATGAGGTGCTCGGCAGGACGAGAGTGCCATGGCGCGAAGGTTTTCGCCGGATGATCGAGGCCCGTCACCCCGAGATCGCCTTGCGCTCGACCGAATCGGTGGAGACGTGACGGCGGGCGCCGGACAACTCCCCGGGACACCGTCCGACGACGTCGCCGACATCCTCGCCGCCGGGCGCGGCGAGATCAGCACGCTGTTCGTCTCGATGGCGACCCGCCACCCCGACGGCGCCGACGCCGACTACTTGCGCTGGCACACGCTGGACCATCGACCAGAACAACATCGGCTGGCCGCAGTGCGCGCCTCGTTGCGGTTGGTGTCGACGCCCGAGTGTCGCGCGGCGCGGTTGTGGACCGGTGACGCGTTGGACGCGGTCGATCACGTGATGACCTACTTCTTCACCCACCGCGAGGGACTGGACGGGTTCAACGGTTTGTCCACGGCGCTCGGCGCGGCCGGCCGCAAGGTGCCATTGCTGCCGCCGGTGGAACGCGGCGTCTACGAGGTGCAGGCGAGGGCGGCGTCACCGCGGGTCCGGGTGGGTGGCGATGTCCTGCCGTGGTTTCCGGTGCGGGGCGTCTTCCTGGTGGTGGAGCGAGGTACGGCCCCGCCGCCTCCGGTGCTCGACATCGAAGGAGTTGCCGGGGTCTGGTCCGTCGCGTCGCTTACGGTCGACGCGCGACTGGCCAGCGCCGGGGCCGGCCAGACCCTCACCTACGTCTTCCTCGATGGCGAGCCGGTCGAGGTGGCGCGGCGCCTGGCGCCGGCGCTCACCGCCCGCTGGACCGGGCCTGACGTCGAGCCCCGCTTCGCCGCACCACTATTCGCCGTCGTCCCCCATGAGTGGGATCGGTATGTGCCGTAATCGAGGGCCGGCGTGCGCCTGGGTCTGATGGTCGGATCGGACCGGGAGCGCCACCGCAAGGACCGGCTGGCCGGGCTCCTCGACGATGCCGCGGCCGCCGAAGCCGCCGGCTTCGCGACGTTCTGGATGCCGCAGGTCCCCGGCTACCTCGATGCCATGACCGCCGTCGCCCTCATCGGACAGATGACCGAGCGCATCGAGGTCGGGACAGCGGTCGTGCCGATTCAAACCCGACACCCGATGATCATGGCGCAGCAGGCATTGACCACCGCGATCGCCTGCGGCGGCCGGTTCACACTCGGCATCGGACCGTCACACCACTGGATCGTCGAAGGCCAACTGGGACTGGCATATTCGCGCCCCGCCGCATTGATGGCGGACTATCTCGAGGTGCTCGTCGCGGCGTTCGCGGGCCCGGGGCCCGTCGACGTCGAGAATGAGAGCTTCCACGTTCACGGGCCGGTGGACGTCGCCGAGGGCGCCCCGGTGCCGGTGCTGTTGGCCGCGCTCGGTCCGACGATGCTGCGACTTGCGGGCGAGCGCACCGACGGGACCGTCTTGTGGATGGCCGACGAGCGCGCGATCGGCGATCACGTGGTGCCGCGGCTGACGGCCGCGGCGACCAAAGCCGGGCGGCCACGGCCGCGGATCGTCGCCGGAGTGCCGGTCGCCCTGTGTGCCGCCGAGGAGACCGACGCCGCCCGCAGTTACGCCAGTGAGGTGCTCGGACACGCGGACTTCTCGCCGAATTACGTGCGACTGCTGGAACATGGGGACGCCCGGGACGTCGGGGACACGATGGCGGCGGGCAGTGAAGAGGCGATCTTCCGGCGGCTGTGTCGCTACCGCGACGCGGGCGTCACCGACCTTGCAGCCCGCATCGTTTCGTTAGGTGAGGACGCCGCCGCGCGCAGCGCGTCACGGCGCCGCACGCAGGAGTTCTTGGCGTCGTTGGCGCTGTGAGCCCGAGCGCGCTGTGCGCAACAGGATCAGGGAGTGATCGAATACCGCGGCGCCGCCCCCGCCGGCCCGGTGAGCAAGGCCGCGAGGTCGTGCAGCGGTCGCGGGGCGGCCACCAACTCCGCCCAGGGGAAGCGGTCGCGGGTCTGGCGCAAAAAGTTCAGGGCCGCGCTCAGGTGCCGCGGCTCGTAGTTGTGCACGCCGAGGATGGACAGTTGCCGGCGGACGACCGCCTCGGGGTCGAGGGCGACCGGGAGGCCGGGGGCGACCGAGCCGGCGAGCACCGCCACGCCCTGGACGTCGAGCGCGGCCAGCCCGTCCTGGATCGCCGCGGACGACCCGGACAGGTCGAGCAGCACGTCGCACGTTCCCGCGTCCGCCGCGCTTTCGAGCGCCCCGGTGGCGCCGAGTCGGCGCGCCAGTCGCCGCCTCTCGGGGCTCGGGTCGACCGTGACGATCGACGTGGCGCCGGACCAGGCCGCGGCCGCGGCCGCGGTGATCCCCAGCATGCCGGCCCCGATGACCACGACGCGGCGACCCGACAGCGGTCCCGCGCGTTCGACGACCCCCATGACGGTGGCCGTCGCACACGCCGCCGGCGCCGCCACCGCGTCGGGGAGGTCGTCGTCGACGATGGCGATGGGCAGCCCGCTCGGCAACACCGCGTGTTCGGCGTAACCGCCGGACAGTCCCCAGCCGGATTCCAACGATTCGTGGCCGGCCTTGCGGACGGTCCGGCATTTCGCCGTGATGCCGGCGCGGCAGCGGTCGCATGTCCCGCACGGCAGGGTGACGGACCAGATCACGCGCTGCCCCACGCGCAGCGGCCGGCCGTCCTCCGCACGAGCCGAATCGTCGCACAGCGCAACGACATCGCCGACCGTCTCGTGCCCGAGGATCGACGGGCAGGGCTGCGTGCGTCGCCCGCTCACCGTGTGACGGTCGCTGCCGCACACGGTGGCAAGGCGCACTCGCACCAAGACATCGCCGGGCCCCAGGCGAGGGAGCGGAATCGACTCGACGGCGATGTCGCTGCCGCCGCGCCAGACCGCCGCCTTGGTCCGCGTCACGCCCGGCTGCCGACGACGCTGCGCAATCCCAACCATGCCGGCAGCTCGGCGACGCTTGGCAGCAGGTGGGTGTGGCGGTGGGCGCCGAGTTCGGCCGCGTCGCCGGCACCGGACAGCACGCCGACGACGAAGGCGGCACCCGAGTTGGTACCGGCCTGTAGGTCGCGTGGCGTGTCCCCGGCGACCAGTACCCGGGCGACGTCGGTGACGCCCACGGACTCCATGGCCCGGAAGATCATGAACGGCGCCGGGCGACCGCTCGGCACGTCGCTCCCACACACGACCGCGTCGACCGTCGAGTCGCCCTCCCAGCCGAGCTCGCGCAACAACGAGGCCACGATGTCACGATCGAAGCCCGTTGTGAGAGCGACCTTTACGCCTGCGGCCCGCAACGTGGCCAGCGCGTCCGTGACGCCCGGCAGCGGCCTGGGCGGGGTGGTGGCGTACGCGGCCGTCAGCCGCTTGCGGAAATCGGCCACCACGGCAGCCAGCTCGTCGGTGCCGGGCGGCGTGCCGTCACGCATGGTCAGCAGCGCCCGTAACGCCTCGTGCTTGGCCGCCCCGTGCCAGCGGGCGATGTCGGCGTCTGTCGCCGGCGCGCCGTGCGCGGCCGCCGTCTCCGCGAGCACGCGATAGACCTGCAGGCCCTCGTCGATGGTGGTGCCGGCCATGTCGAACACGGCGAGATCGAGCGGGGTTGCGGTCACGGGCGGACCTCCGTTCCGGGTTTCGCGTTGCGGCTCAAGGCGCAACGCGCGTCGAGGGTGTTTTCGAGCGTGAAGCTGACGATCGCCGGCAGATAGCGGTCGTCGTGGTATTCGATGACGTCGCCGTCGACGCTGCGCGTCGTGCGCTGCTGACGCAGCAGCGGCGCGCCCTCCGCCACCCCGAGGTGCGTCGCGTCGATCCGGTCGGCGGCCACGGCGTCGATCACGTGTGAGGCGGTGGCGAAGCGCACACCCTGCGACAGCAGGTAGGCCCACAACGACCCTGAGTCGCAGTCGAAGTCGAACAACCGACGACCGACATGCTCGACGAACGTCGCGCGCTCCAGCATCGCCGGCTCGTCGTCGAGGTAGCGCAGCCGCAACACTTGCACGACGGGCGCCCCCACCTCGACACCCAACACGGTTGCGGCGTGCTCGTCGGCGGGCCGCAGGGCCAGTTCGAGGGTCCGTTGCCCGGGCGAGCGCCCGATGGAATGCGCCCAGGCCGAGTAGGACAACAGGGTGTCGAAGGGTTGGTGGGTCGCGGCCGTGCACACGACGGGCCGCTTGCCGCGACCGCCGGCGATCACGCCCTCGGCGCGCAACGTGGCCAGCGCCTGCCGCACCGGCCCGCGAGAGGCGCCCCACTGGGCACAGAGCTGAGATTCCGACGGCAGCGCCGCGCCGACCGGCAGGTCCCCGCCGCGGATCTGTTCCCGTAAGTTGTCGGCGATGATCTCATGCAACGCCAAGGTCATAAACCTGACTATACATGTTCAGGAATTAAGTGCAGAAGCGTTTGACCCGAATGACGCTCAGGTAACGCAGAATTGAACATCAGCGGGTAAAAGCCTCAGCCGTTGACAGGCGTCGGGCTCGTGATGAACGGTACTTATCATGACAAGTTCCTTATCGCGACGGGACGCTTCACCGGTCACGGCCGCGCACGTCGGGGTGACCAAGTCGATCGACGACGCCAAGCTCGACATCTTCCACTTCAAAGCGGCTGCAACCGCCGGTGCCGGCTTCTTCACCGACGCCTACGACCTCAACGTGATTGGCACGGTGACCTTACTCGCCACCCCACAATTCCATCTGACGAGCGGCCAGATCTCGATGCTGACGAGTTCGACACTGCTGGCGGTGGCGGTGGGGGCAATCGCCTTCGGCCGGCTCGGAGACATGCTCGGTCGACGGCGGGTGTACGGCTTCGAAGCCGTCCTGATGATCATCGGCGCGCTGGGCAGCGCGTTCGCCCCCAATTTCACGGTGCTGCTCATCGCCCGGCTGGTCCTGGGCGTGGGCATCGGCGGTGACTATCCCGCGAGCGGCGTCATCATGACCGAGTACGCCAACCGGCGTAATCGCGGCCAACTGGTGGGTCTGACCTTCATCTTCTATGTGCTCGGCCAGGTGGTCGCCTACCTGGTGAGCGTTCTCGTGCTCGCCATCGGGGTGCCCGATCACCTCGCCTGGCGGGTGATCCTGGGCATCGGTGTCCTGCCATCCCTGCTGGTGCTCTACCAACGCCGCCACATGCCCGAATCCCCACGCTGGACCGCCGAGCGCGGCGACGAGCGGCAGGCCCTGCGGGATTTCGAGGCCTTCGCCGGGGAGCGTGCCGGCGCCTTCACCGCCCCCCAAGTGCGGGGCGGACCCCCGGCCGGGCTGCGCGCCGCCCTCACCAACCGGAAGGTCCTGACGCTCCTGGCGGGCACCGCGGGCAGCTGGTTCTTTTTCAACGTGGCCGTCTACGGCAGCTACGTCAGCCAGCCACTGCTGATCAAGCACATCGCCCCGCACGGCACCCTGGTGGCCAACATCGCGCTCAACGCCGTGCTGGTCATCTGCTTCGGCCTCGGCGGCGCGATCGTCGGGCTGCTGGTCCTCGACCGGGTGCGGCGGCGCGTTCTGCAGGCCGCCGGCTTCGCGCTGTGTGCGTTGGCGATGTTGCTGCTGACCGTCGTGCCGATGATCAGCGCCTCCGTGGTGCCCTTCGCCGTCGTCTTCGGCTTATCCCTGTTCGGGGTGGCGTTCGGGCCGAACTACACCACGATGCTGCTCGCGGCGGAGTCCTACCCGACGGCGGTGCGCAGCACCTTCCATGGCCTGAGCTCGGCGATCGCCAAGGTGGGCGCCTTCCTCGGCGCCCTCGTCGTGCCGCTGCTCCTCGGCGGCGCCGGTCTGCGGGCGGTGACGCTGCTGGGCTTTTGCTGTTACACGGCGGCGATCGGCGCGACACTTCTGGTGCGGGAGCCCGGCGGCCGTGCGTTGGACGACGTCAGCGCGGACATCGACGTGACCGGCCGTCACGCGCCGGAAGCTGCACGGCCGCAACCAATTTCGGCGTGACGGCGGCGGGGGAGGTAGCTTCGGTGGATGTGACGATGGTGCGGGCCGGCGTGCTCGAGGTGGCCGTGGAACGACACGGGACGGCGGACGGGTGGCCGGTGGTGTTGCTGCACGGCTTCCCCTACGACCCGCGTTGCTACGACCGAGTGGCGCCAGTGCTCGCGGCTGCCGGCGCGGACGTGATCGTGCCGTACCTGCGCGGCTACGGGCAGACGCGGTTTCTGGCGCCGGCGACCCCGCGGTCGGGCCAGCAGGCCGCGCTGGCGGCGGACCTACGGGACCTGATCGCCGCGTTGGACCTGGCGCCGCCGATCGTGGCCGGCTTCGACTGGGGTGGGCGCGCCGCCTGCCTGGTCGCGGCGCTGTGGCCACACCGGGTCCGGGCATTGGTGACGGTGTCCGGATACAACGTGCAGAACATCGCCGCCGCGGCGCGGCCCGCGCCGCCGGACGCCGAGCGCAGGCTCTGGTACCAGTACTACCTGCACAGCGAGCGTGGGCGAGCCGGCCTGAACGCGTACCGCCGCGAATTTACCCGCACGCTATGGCGGGAGTGGTCGCCGCAATGGCGTTTCACCGACGACGAGTTTGCCACGAGCGCAGCGTCTTTCGACAATCCTGACTTCGTCGACATCGTGGTGCACTCCTACCGGCACCGCTACGGGCTGGCCGCCGGTGACCCGTCGTACGACGACCTCGAACGGCAGATCGCGGGCCAACCGCAGATTCCGGTGCCCACCGTGATCGTCGACCCGCAATGCGACTACCTGGCTCCGAACGTGCCCACCCGGGCGGCCCACGCGCCGCACTTCCCCGCGCTGCTCGACGTTCGCGTCGTACCGGCCGGGCACAACGTGCCACAGGAGTGCCCGGACGCCTTCGCCGAGGCGATCTTGGCCGCCCACGCGGGCAGTTGAGGCCGGCGAACATCGCAGCGTCGCGTCCGCCGGGTCGTGTCGGCGGCGCGGGAAAGCCCGCGCGTCTGGTAACAACGGAGCCGTGCTGAGTTCACCACGGCGGCGGGCGCGACGGACCACGGCGACGGCGGCCGCCCTGGGGATGCTGGCGGTGTTTGCCGGTCCGCCCGTCGCCGGCGCGGACGCGCCTTTATGCAGCCCGGCAAGTGTCGACGCCGACCAGATGTGCCACTTCGAGGCGTCCGGGCCCGGCTCGGACGTCACGATGGTGTTCCCGGCGAACTACCCCGACGAGCCGGCCCTCATCGCCTACCTGACCAAGGTGGACAACGACTACACCGGCGGCCGCGGCGCCGTGAGCACCGGTCAACCGCCGACCGCGCTGAAAGTGACGGGCAGCCGGTACAGCTCCGGGGCGGCCCAGACCGGCACGCAGTCGGTGGTGACCGAGATCTACCAGAACATGGGCGGCGCCCACCCGCTGACGTGGTACAAGTCCTTCAACTACAACGCGGCGACCCGGCAGGTCATCACCTTCGATTCCCTGTTCAAGGCGGGGACGCAGCCGCTGCCTGCCGTCCTGCCGATCGTCCAGAAGACGCTGACCGACCGATACGGGCCCGCCGTGTCGATCCCGCCGGACACGGGCTTGCAGCCCGCGAACTACCAGAACTTCGCGATCACCGACGACGCCATCGTGTTCTTCTTCGACCAGAACTCGCTACAACCGGCGCTGGAGGCGACGCAGGTGTCGGTGCCTCGCAGCGCCGTGGCGTCGATGCTGTCGCCGGGGCTGAGCTAGGCGCGCGATCCGGCGCGCCTAGCGGCCGCCCTCGTCGGGAAGGTCGTGCCGAGACTGGTGCAGTCCCGGACCTTCGGGGTCCTCGTTCTGGTGCTCGAGCTCTTCTTGCAGCTGGCGCTGTTCTTCGGTCGCCTTGCGGGCGTCCTCCGGCGCGGCGGGTGGGTCGAAGTTGACTTGCTGGTCCACCGAAAGATCCTCCGAACGTGTGGCTGGTTACTCGGTTGAGGATCGACCGATTCCGGCCAGCTGAAACCGCGCCAGGCCATCGGCCTTGCGGTCAGCGGCGCCGGCCCCGCTCGGCTAGCGCCCGGTCCGGTCGTCCAGGTGGGCCGACAGCAGCCAGGCCCCGACGGACTTGCGGCCGTTGCCTTCGTCGCGAACGTCGGCGTCGGCGAAGCCTTCGAAGCGGGCCAGGAAGCTGTCGGGCACGTTGGCATGGATGCGCGCCGGCCGAATCTCGTCGACCACCCAGTACCGCGAGACCACCTCGCGCAGTTCGTCTTCGGTGACCGCGTTCACGGGTCCGTTGGCCGGGACGCTGTCGCGGCTGAAGACGAGCACGAAATACGACGCACCCGGAGCCGCGGCCCGCACGATCGAGCGCTGATAGCCGTCGCGCAGCTCGACGGGCATCGAGTGGAACAGTGTGCTGTCGACGATGGTGCCGAATCGGCCGTCGTAGCCGGTGAAGTCGCTGATATCGGCGACCTCGAACGTGGCGCTCGTCAGGCCTCTGCGCGCGGCCTTCTCCCGTGCCAGCGAGATTGCGGTCGGGGACTGATCCAGCCCCACCGTGGTGAACCCGCGTTCGGCCAGGTGCAGCGAGACCGCGGCCTCACCGCAACCCGCGTCGAGCACCTCGCCGTGGAACTTCCCGGCCGCGATGAGGGCGGCGATCTCCGGTTGCGGCTCACCGATGCTCCACGGCGGCCGGTTGCCGTGGCCCATCTCGGGGTCCTCGCCCCGGTAGGCCGACTCGAACATTTCCCGCGTTGATTGAGACATGTTTCTTTGATATCAACCGCCCTGATATGTGTCAAGACGGTTGATATAAGAGGGGTGTCAGCCGGAGACGGCCGCCAGGTATCCCGAGGCCTCTCCGAACGAGGCGAGCTCGTCCTTCGGCACCTCGAATCCGTGGCCGGCGTATGCCTGCTCCGTCGTCGTGATGTCCACTCGCCAGCCCCGCGCGGCGAGGTACTCGGCGGCGGTGTTGCGCTCGCCGGTGTAGAACAATTCGGCCAGGTTGATCGTCGAGCCCAGCCGTTGAGCCCGTTCGGTGAGCTTCTGGGCCCAGTCGGCCGGGATGTTCCGCATGTCCATGTGCTCGGTCGCGACGCGGCTGCCGGGCGCCGAGAGCCCGATGATGTTGTCGAACAAGCGGTCCTGCGCCTCCGGCGGCAGGTACACGAGGAGCCCTTCTGCGCTCCACGCGGTCGGCCGGCCGGCGTCGAAACCCGCGTCCACCAAGGCCGACGGCCAATCCTCACGGAGATCGATGGCCACCGTGCGGCGCTCGGCGGTGGGCTGGGCGCCCAGGCCGGCGAGGACCCGGGTCTTGAATTCGATGACCTCGGGTTGGTCGATCTCGTACACGACGGTGCCGGTGGGCCACGGCAGGCGGTAGGCCCTGGTGTCCAAGCCGGACGCCAAGATCACGGCCTGGCGCGCGCCCGACTCGGTAGCCCGTACGAAGAAGTCATCGAAGAAGCGGGTGCGCACGGTGATCTGCTCGTTGACGGCCTGGCGGTTCAGCAGTGGGTCGTCGGCGCGCTCGACTTGGCCGTCGAGGAGTTTGACGAAGACGTCGATGCCGACCGCGCGAACGAGCGGATCGGCATAAGGGTCGTCGAGCAGCGGGTTCGGTCCCTGGGAGGCGATCGCCCGCTGCGCCGCGACCGCGGTGGCGGTCGCCCCGACGCTAGATGCCAGATCCCACGTGTCGTTGTCCGTGCGGGCCATCGACCCACTCCCCTCCGCGCGGCAGCGCTTTAGTTAGCTCATATAAGTGATGGTTTCACTGTACGCCGGTTCGGCCCTCACCACCCGGTGGCGGCCGGCCCGCAGGAATATGGGCACCCACCGGCGCGTTGGGCACGGCATGGCCGACGACGACATCGAACTGAGCCCGACCGAGTGGGTGCGCGCGCAAACCGAGAAGATCCTGCAGCGCGGCACGACGGACGGCGTCGACGTGCTGGACCGCCCCGTGGTCTTGGTGGTCACGCGGGGAGCGAAGTCGGGTAAGCGTCGATACGTACCGCTGATGCGGGTCGAGAAGGACGGGCGCTACGCCATCGTCGCTTCGCACGGCGGCGCGCCCAAGCATCCGTGGTGGTACTTCAACGTCAAGGCCAATCCCGCGGTGACGGTTCAGGACGGCGAGAAAGTCGTCGAGCTGACCGCGCGTGAGCTCGCCGGTCCCGAGCGCGACGAGTGGTGGCGGCTGGCCGTCGAGGCCTTCCCGCCCTACGCGGAGTACCAGACGAAGACCGAGCGGCAGATCCCAGTCTTCGTCCTGGAATAACGGCGCGCAGAAACATTTGCGTTCGGTATGGGGCCGGCCCGCCCGGTTGACCATGCTATCGGCGTGACCTTATTTTCAGAGCCATAGCCAGGCACGCCCGGTGCGAACAACGACGTTGCGGGCACGCGAATGTGGCTGTGCCCTAGACCGATACGCAGTGCTGCCGGGTAGTCGCATGCGCACAGCCGCCATCCAAGCAAGGAGAGGCCGATGCCGCACGCCGAACAGCGCTGCACCCCAACCGAATCCGCAAACAAACCGGGGCGCCGTGAACGCCTGCGCGCCGTAGTCCGCTACGACCTGCCGGCCTCGCTGGTGGTGTTTCTGGTGGCTCTCCCGCTGTCGTTGGGGATCGCCATCGCGTCGGACGCCCCGGTCCTCGCCGGCCTGACGGCGGCGATCGTCGGGGGAGTGGTCGCCGGTTGGCTCGGTGGGTCACCGCTGCAGGTCAGCGGCCCAGCGGCGGGGCTTACGGTGGTGGTCGCGGATCTTGTCGCCCAGTTCGGTTGGGCCATAACGTGTTTCATCACTGTGGTGGCTGGGGCGTTGCAGATCCTGTTGGGCCTGACCCGCGTTGCGCGAGCCGCACTGGCGATCTCGCCGGTGGTGGTGCACGCAATGCTGGCGGGCATCGGCATCACGATCGCCTTGCAGCAGGTGCACGTGCTGCTGGGCGGCGAGTCCGACAGCTCGGCGTGGAACAACGTCACGGGCCTGCCCGCGCAGGTCGTGGGGGCGCACCGCCCGGGTGTCGTCCTGGGTCTGCTGGTCATCGCCATCCTCGTCGGATGGCGCTGGGCGCCGCCGCGGCTGGCGCGCATCCCGGGCCCGCTGGTGGCCATCGTCGTCGTGACGGCCGTCTCGTTGCTCTTCCCGTTCCGGGTCTCGCGCATCGAGCTGAACGGATCGGTGCTCGACGCGCTGCAACTGCCGTCGCTGCCGGAACGGAACTGGGGCGCTGTCGCTCTCGCCGTCGTCACCGTCACGCTGATCACCAGCATCCAGAGCCTGCTCACGGCCGTGTCGATCGACCGGATGCACAGCGGGCCCCGTACCGACTTCAACCGCGAGCTCATCGGCCAGGGCGCGGCGAACATGGTCTCGGGCGCGATCGGCGGCCTGCCGATCGCCGGCGTCATCGTGCGCAGCGCGGCCAACGTCAGCGCCGGCGCCCGTTCCCGCGCATCGACCGTCATGCATGGCTTCTGGGTTCTGTTGTTCGCCGTGCCCTTCGCGGGTCTCGTGGAGAAGATTCCGACGGCCGCACTGGCCGGCTTGCTGATCGTGATCGGGATCGAACTGCTCAAGCCTGCACACATCGAAACCGCCATGCGCAACGGTGATTTCGCTGTCTATCTGATCACCGTGGTCAGCGTCGTCTTCCTGAACCTACTCCACGGGGTGCTGATCGGCCTGGCCGTCGCCGTCGCGGTGACTGGCTGGCGGGTGGTGCGCGCGAAGGTGCAGGCCACCGTGGTCGGTGCCGAATGGCACGTGGTCGTCGAAGGTGCCTGCACCTTCCTGGCGCTGCCCCGCCTGACCGGGGTGTTGGCAAGCATTCCCGAAGGAACCGATGTCACCGTCCACCTTTCCGCCACCTACCTGGATCACTCCGCGCGGCAGGCGATCACCGACTGGCAGCGGCAGCACAGCGCCACCGGAGGCGCCGTGCGCATTCACGAGCAGGATTCCACGCAGGCCAGCCACACCGGGGATCCGGCGACGCCGCGCCGCGCCGCGCACCTCAACCTGGTCGCGGCGGGCCCGCGCCCAGCCACCGAAACTGACTGAGCGAGAAGCGGATTCGGCTACCCGGGAGGGGTGGCGCGGATCAAGCGGCCGCGCGTGATCAGCGAGGCGGCCTGCTTAAGGCGTTTGGTGCGGATTCGCACGTCGTAGCTGTGGACATGGTCGATGACGCCCAGTCGCTCGGTGAGGTACCCGTAGAGGTGCTCGACGTCGCGGCAGATCACGACGGCGACCAGGTGGTGGCGCCCGCTGACGGCGATGACGGAGGCGACCTCGGGGTGCCCGGCGATCCGGTCGGCGACGTCGGTCAGGCGACCGGCCTGCGCGCAGATCCACACGGTGGCGGTGACCCGAAAGCCGAGGCGCTCCGGCACCAGCTCAAGGTCGTAGGTGAGGGAACCGGACGCCTCCAGGGCCGCAGCCCGTCGTTTGACCCGCGCCGGTGAC
>NZ_LZJC01000118.1 GCF_001666755.1 Mycobacterium sp. E1214
GCACGCGATCAGCGCCACCGCGGTGGTCGGCGGCGACAAGCCGCCACCCGCCCGCATCGTGCTGCTCTCCGACGGCGGCGAGAACCGGCCGTCGAACCCCAGCGACCCGCACGACGGGGTGTTCACCGCCGCGCGGCTGGCCAAGGACGAGGGCGTGCAGATCTCGACGATCTCGTTCGGCACGCCCTACGGCACCGTCGACTACGAGGGGGCCACCATCCCGGTGCCCGTGGACGACCAGACCCTGCAGAAAATCTGCGAGATCACCGACGGCCAGTCGTTTCACGCCGACAGCCTGGACTCGCTGAAGAACGTCTACACGACCCTGCAGCGCCAGATCGGCTACGAGTCCGTGAAGGGCGACGCCAGCCTGGCCTGGATGCTGCTGGGCACCGTCGCCATGGCCGGTGCCGTGCTGGCCGGGCTGCTGCTCAACCGCCGGCTGCCCGCCTGAGTCTCAGGTGGGCAGGCGCCGGTTGAGGACCAACGCCAACACCGTCGCGATCAGCGCCGCGACGACCCCCAGCCGCAACCAGCCGGCGCTGCCGGGGCCGGGCACCGTGCGGTAGCCGATCTCGTTCTCGATGGCGTTGTAGCTCTTGTTGAGCTCGGCGGCGTTGGTCGCGGTGTAGGCCTGCCCGCCGGAGAGCTTGGCGACGGTCTTCATCTGGTCGGTCGAGACGGGCACGGCGACGCGCTGCCCGTCCATCTCGATTTCGCCGCCCTTGGTGCCGAA
>NZ_LZJC01000119.1 GCF_001666755.1 Mycobacterium sp. E1214
TCCATCCTCATGGGTGAAGACGTCGACGCCCGCCGCAGCTTCATCACCCGCAACGCCAAAGACGTTCGCTTCCTTGACGTTTAGCCTTCTCACTCAAACGAGGACTACATGACTGACACCACGCTGCCTCCGGGCGACGAAGCCGGCGACCGCATCGAACCGGTCGACATCCAGCAGGAGATGCAGCGCAGCTACATCGACTACGCGATGAGCGTGATCGTCGGCCGCGCGCTACCGGAAGTGCGTGACGGCCTCAAGCCGGTGCACCGCCGCGTGCTGTACGCCATGTACGACTCGGGATTCCGCCCGGACCGCAGCCACGCGAAGTCGGCCCGCTCGGTCGCCGAGACGATGGGTAATTACCACCCGCACGGTGACGCGTCGATCTACGACACCTTGGTGCGCATGGCGCAGCCGTGGTCGCTGCGCTACCCGCTGGTCGACGGGCAGGGCAACTTCGGCTCGCCGGGCAACGACCCGCCGGCGGCCATGCGGTACACCGAGGCGCGGCTCACCCCGTTGGCGATGGAAATGCTGCGCGAAATCGACGAGGAGACGGTCGATTTCATCCCGAACTACGACGGCCGGGTGCAGGAACCGACCGTGCTGCCCAGCAGGTTCCCGAACCTGCTGGCCAACGGGTCCGGCGGCATCGCGGTCGGCATGGCCACCAACATCCCGCCGCACAACCTGCGTGAGCTGGCCGAGGCCGTCTACTGGTGCCTGGACAACCACGAGGCCGACGAGGAGGCCACGCTGGCCGCGGTGTGCGAGCGGGTCAAGGGCCCGGACTTCCCCACCCACGGTCTGATCGTCGGCTCGCAAGGCATCCACGACGCCTACACCACCGGCCGCGGCTCCATCCGGATGCGCGGAGTCGTTGAGGTGGAAGAGGATTCGCGAGGCCGCACCTCTTTGGTGATCACCGAGCTGCCGTATCAGGTCAACCACGACAACTTCATCACCTCGATCGCCGAGCAGGTGCGCGACGGCCGGCTGGCCGGCATCTCCAACATCGAGGACCAGTCCAGCGACCGCGTCGGGCTGCGCATCGTCGTGGAGATCAAACGCGACGCCGTGGCCAAGGTCGTGCTGAACAACCTCTACAAGCACACCCAGCTGCAAACCAGCTTCGGCGCCAACATGCTCTCGATCGTCGACGGGGTGCCCCGCACGCTGCGCCTCGACCAGATGATCCGCTACTACGTCGCCCATCAGCTTGACGTCATCGTCCGGCGCACCACCTACCGGCTGCGTAAGGCCAACGAGCGCGCGCACATCTTGCGCGGTCTGGTCAAAGCCCTCGACGCCCTCGACGAGGTCATCGCGTTGATCCGGGCGTCGGAGACCGTCGACATCGCCCGCACCGGCCTGATCGAGTTGCTCGACATCGACGAGATCCAGGCGCAGGCCATCCTGGACATGCAGCTACGGCGCCTGGCGGCGTTGGAGCGGCAGCGCATCATCGACGACCTGGCCAAGATCGAGGCCGAGATCGCCGACCTCGAGGACATCCTGGCCAAGCCCGAGCGGCAGCGCGCCATCGTCCGCGACGAGCTTGCCGAGATCGCCGACAAGCACGGCGACGACCGGCGCACCCGCATCATCGCCGCCGACGGCGAGGTCAACGACGAGGACCTCATCGCCCGCGAGGACGTCGTCGTCACCATCACCGAGACCGGCTACGCCAAGCGCACCAAGACCGACCTGTACCGCAGCCAGAAGCGCGGCGGCAAGGGCGTGCAGGGCGCGGGATTGAAGCAGGACGACATCGTGCGGCACTTCTTCGTCTGCTCGACGCACGACTGGATCCTGTTCTTCACCACCCAGGGCCGGGTCTACCGGGCGAAGGCGTACGAGTTGCCGGAGGCGTCGCGCACCGCCCGCGGCCAGCACGTCGCGAACCTGCTGGCGTTCCAGCCCGAGGAGCGCATCGCCCAGGTGATCCAGATCAAGGGCTACGAGGACGCGCCCTATCTGGTGCTGGCCACCCGCAACGGGCTGGTCAAGAAGACCAAGCTGACCGACTTCGACTCCAACCGCTCGGGCGGCATCGTGGCTATCAACCTGCGCGACACCGACGAGTTGGTGGGCGCGGTGCTGTGCTCGTCGCAGGAAGACCTGCTGCTGGTGTCGGCCAACGGCCAGTCGATCAGGTTCTCCGCGACCGACGAGGCGCTGCGGCCGATGGGCCGCGCCACCTCCGGCGTGCAGGGCATGCGGTTCAACGCCGACGATTACCTGTTGTCGCTCAACGTGATTCGCGAGGGTACTTACCTGCTGGTGGCCACGTCGGGCGGCTACGCCAAGCGCACCGCGATCGAGGAGTACCCGGTGCAGGGTCGCGGCGGGAAGGGCGTGCTGACGGTGATGTTCGACCGACGCCGCGGCAAGCTGGTTGGCGCCCTGATCGTCGACGACGACAGCGAGCTGTACGCCATCACCTCGGGCGGCGGCGTGATCCGCACCGCGGCGCGCCAAGTCCGCAAGGCGGGACGCCAGACCAAGGGTGTCCGGCTGATGAACCTGGGCGACGGTGACGAGCTGCTGGCGATCGCGCGCAACGCCGAGGAAAACGCCGACGAGGTGGTCGAGGAGGCGGCCGGCGCCGAGCCGTCGGACAGCTAGCCGTGGGCAAGGAACTACACTCGGCCCGATGACCATGCGGGCCGCCGTGCGGCCCGGTAGGAGATCAAAGGAGTCGGGGTGACCTCACCGAACGAGCCGGGCGCCCCCAAGAAGGGCGACGGCCTCAATGGGGACGGTTCGGCCGAGCGGGCCGGCGTCCACCGCGCCGCACCGCCCACCCAAACGGGACGCACGCCGGACGCCGCGGACGCACCGCCGTGGCAGCGCAGCGGCGCCCGGCCCGCGCCCCACCGGCAGAGCGAGCCGCCCACCTCGGGCCCGGGCGGGGCCGACGCCCGGTTGAACCGTTTCATCTCCGGCTCCGGCGCTCCCGGCGGGTCGAAGAGCGCACCCTACGACGCCGACGCCGGCCGCGGCGACGCCGCGCCACCCGCCGAGGCCTACGCGAGCGAGCTGCCCGACCTGTCCGGCGGCGTGCCCCGCGGCGCGCAGCGCAAGGCCGCGCCCGACCGCGGCGCGGAGGCGACCAGCGGATCAGCCCGCGCGGCGGCCGCGGAGAACCGGGAGGCCCGCGACAGCCGGGTCCAGGTGTCGCGGCGCACTCGCGGGCCGGTGCGGGCCAGCATGCAGATCCGCCGCATCGACCCGTGGAGCACCCTGAAGGTGTCGCTGCTGCTCTCGGTGGCCCTGTTCTTCGTGTGGATGATCGCGGTCGCGTTCCTGTACCTGGTGCTGGGCGGCATGGGCGTGTGGTCGAAGCTGAACAGCAACGTCGGTGACCTGCTGAACAACACCAGCGGCAGCAGCGGCGAACTGGTGTCCAGCGGCACCATCTTCGGGGGCGCCGTCCTCATCGGCCTGGTGAACATCGTGCTGCTCACCGCGGCGGCCACCATCGCCGCGTTTGTCTACAACCTGGCGACCGACCTGATCGGCGGCATCGAAGTGACCCTGGCGGACCGCGACTAGGATTTTTGGGAGTACGGCGGCCGTTGCGGTAATCTCGTCGCTCGGCCGTATGCGATACGGGCCTATAGCTCAGGCGGTTAGAGCGCTTCGCTGATAACGAAGAGGTCGGAGGTTCGAGTCCTCCTAGGCCCACCACCATGTGCCCGTCAAGACGCTGCGTAAGACTCGTATTGCCCCTGACCGTGGCAGCGGTGCTGGCAGCGGCGATGCGGTCACGGCGCGGGGTCGAGGTATGGCACGTGGCGGTGGACGACCCGTCGGGTCGGCCGCCTGCTGATCGGTAGAGGGGCCTTAGCTCAGTTGGTAGAGCACCGCCTTTGCAAGGCGGGTGTCAGGGGTTCGATTCCCCTAGGCTCCACAAGCCCGGCGCGCGCCGCTACCGTGGCGGTATGCCCGACGACGACGCTCCCACCTGGACCTTCGTCGCGGCGCCAGCCGGAACCGCCCCCGGCGTCGTCTCAATGGTCGGCTATCGCGCCCTGGCCAGTCCTCCCGAGATCCATCGCGGCCTACCGTCGCCAACCCTCACCTTCATCGTCAGCCTCGACGAGGGCTTACGGGCGGCCAACAGTCGTGACGCGCTCGGTGTTGGCCAACCCGTTCCCGTGCTGTTGAGCGGATTGCAAGACAGCGTGGCGCACGTGCGGCAGCAGCGCGGTCAGGCCGGTGTGCAACTGGCGGTGCATCCCCTCGCCGCGCGGGCGCTCTTCGGTGCGCCGAGCGCGGAGTTGAACATCCCCGACTTCGACGGCAGCGCCTTGCTGGGCCGCCGGGCCGCCGAATTGCATGAGCGCGTGGCCGCCACGCCGGACTGGGACCAGTCGTTCGCCACCATCGCGACGTTTCTGCGAGAGGGGCTCGACAGGCGTGGCGGTGGGTCGGTGCGCCCGGAGGTCCGGCACGCCTGGCATCTGCTGGGCCGCACGTGGGGCCGCATGCCGGCAAACGCGGTGGCCGACCGGGTCGGCCTCACGCCGCGCCATTTGACCACTCTCTTCCAGCGGGAGGTCGGCCGTTCGCCGAAGGCAGTCGCCCTCCTGATGCGATTCCACCGCGCGAGGTCGCTGCTCGCCGATGCGGCCCGGCGCGGGCCGCTCGAGCTGTCGACGATCGCCGTCGACGCGGGGTACAGCGACCAGGCCCACCTCACCCGCGAATTCACCCGGTTCGCGGGGACGCCGCCGCGCCGCTGGCTGGCGGAGGAGTTCCGAAACATTCAAGACGGCGGCCACCGCATCAGCTCAGACTGCGATCATGACTGCCTCGAATCCAAGTGTCTGGCTGACGCTGCAAGCTCATGACGCGCCGCGACTGATCGACTACTACCGTGCCACGTTGGGATTCGTCCTCGCTGCGCGGTACGGCGATGGCGACACCGTCGACCACGCTCAGCTCAATTGGCCTGAGGGCAGTGGCGCGATCATGCTCGGCAGCCACAACCCCGACGCGGCCCATTCGCGCGAACCCGGCACGGCGGGGGCCTATGTCGTCACCGCCGACCCGGCAGGGCTGTACGCGCGCATCGTGGAGCGAAACGCTGACATCGTGCGTCCACTCAGCGAGACATGTTACGGCGCAAGGGAATTCATGGTGCGCGACCCGGAGGGCAACCTATGGTCATTCGGCGACTATCCCGGGGCGCCATGCCCCACGACGGCCTGACGCCATGCGCGCGACACACATCACCGCAAACCTCGTGACCGCCGACATCGAAGGCGCCGAGGCCTTCTACCGCGACTATCTGGGGCTCAGCGAGGAGGAATTCAATCTGGGCTGGGTGGTCCGCTACACCTGTCCCCAGACGCGGGTGAGCGTCCAGCTCGTCACCCGCGACGCCACCGCCTCCGAAGATCCGGTGATCTCGGTGCACACAACCGACGTCGAAGCCGCCTACGCCGAAGCGCGGGAACGCGGCTATGAAATCGTGCACCCCCTCACGACCGAGCCGTGGGGAGTGCATCGCTTCTTCGTCCGCGCGCCGAATGGCGCCGTCATCAACATCGTGGGACACCCCGACTGAGCGAATGGGGTGGCCGACTGCCCGACCTAAGGACGCGGCTGCACGTCGACGCTCGGCGGGCGCGGAGAGAGCTCTTGCGGGCCCGAGCGCGTCGAGCGGCGAACCACACTGAACGCGACGGCGCCGCCGGCGAGCACGGCGACGGCCGCTCCCCCGACGATCCACGCGCGCCTGCCACGGCGCTGAGAACGGCGGGCCTGCTGTAGCGCCTGGGGCAGCCCGGTGACGACCTGCTGCGCGGCGGCCAGCTCCTGGGAAAGGGTCTCCTGCGCCGCGGCCAGCTCACGGGCCAGCCGGCCTTCCCGGTAACGGCGACGAAGCTGCGCCGCGGCCGACTGCGCGGATTGTGCACCCAAACCGAGGGCGCCGCGGGTCAGGTCGACCGGCCCCACTGTCGAATAGGTGAGGCCGCGGGTGAGTCGTTGCCGCGGCGTCAGCCGGGATTCCGTCTTTGCGCGCATCTGCCGCCTTTCTGCGCCGCCACAACATCTTTGCGAGGTTTGCGGTCACGCTAGCCCAGCGGCGAAACGAACCGCCAGCATGGGGCCGTCGGCGTGGCCAACCGCGCCGGGTGACCGGCACCGGGTGCGGGCCGCCGCATGCCTAGTGGCAGACTCTCATCCCGTGACCAACAGCCCCAATCAGACCGCGACCGCCACACTGCACACCAACCGCGGCGACATCAAGGTTGCCCTGTTCGGAAACCACGCCCCCAAGACCGTCGCCAACTTCGTCGGCCTGGCCCAGGGCACCAAGGAGTACTCGACCCAGAACGCGTCGGGAGGCTCCTCGGGCCCGTTCTACGACGGCGCGGTCTTCCACCGGGTGATCCGGGGCTTCATGATCCAGGGCGGCGACCCGACCGGGACCGGTCGCGGCGGCCCGGGCTACAAGTTCGCCGACGAGTTCCACCCCGAGCTGCAATTCGACAAGCCCTACCTGCTGGCCATGGCCAACGCCGGCCCCGGCACCAACGGCTCGCAGTTCTTCATCACCGTCGGTGAGACCCCGCACCTGAACCGCCGCCACACCATCTTCGGCGAGGTCACCGACCCGGAGTCCCAGAAGGTGGTGGACACCATCGCCACGACCTCCACCGACGGCAACGACCGCCCCACCGAGGCGGTCGTCATCGAGTCGATCACCATCTCCTAAATCTCCCAGCTCTCCCCTGCGCCGCCGCGGGCCGCTCAGCGCTGCTGACGGCCCGCGTACCCGGCGTCCGTGAGCGCGTCGAGTACGTCCAACGGGTCCGTGCCGAGGTCCCAGCGGGAGAACAAGACGAGGTCTCCCCCGGCGGTCTCGACCTCGAGCAGCCGTACCTTGCGCGCATAGCGGCGGAACTCCGTGATGCGGATGATCTTGATGTCGTCGCGTCGTAATACCTGCGTCTTGAACCAGCCGCGGATCGCGAGGCCGGCCTCGGTGATTGCCAGTTTTGGACGCGCGTGCCAAGAACCGCCGGCAAACACCAGCAGCCCGGCCGCGGCAATCCCGGTCAGAAGGCGCCCCGGCCCGTCTGTGACCACCGTCACACAGGCGGTAGCCATCAACAGACCCACAACGCCGCAACCAGCGATTCCCGCGGGATGCGGCTCCCAGTGTGTTTGCTGCATGTGCCCCTCCACCCTCCTCACCACGGGCAACGCGCTTATCCACAAGCGCTATGCACAGTGGGGATAAATCACACGCGTGTGATTGGGTCCTCCACAGGTTGCTGGCGCGGCGGCGCGACGGGCGGGAAATGAATTCATCGGCCCCGCCGCGTCGCTCAGTGCCAGCGCATGGTGAGCAACAAGCCGGTAATCATGAAGGCGAACGCGATCGCGTAGTTCCACGGGCCTAATTGAGCCATCCAGTTCAACGCCGTCGGGGCCTGCGTGCCCACGGCGGCCAACTGAAACACCATCAGCCAGACCAGGCCGATCAGCATGAGGCCGATGAAGAGCGCCACGAACCACACGCTCGACGGCCCCACCTTCACCTTCACCGGCGTGCGGCTGACCGCGCGGACGGTGAAGTCGTTTTTCTTGCGGACCTTCGACTTGGGCATGACTACCTCGGGGATGACCTCGACGACACGGGGAACGGGGCGGGGTGCGACGATAAGACCGCTCGTGCACCCAAACTTGGCTACGAGACTAACCCACCTGGCCGCGCGACCAGGAAACGGAGAGCCGATGAGCGAGACGCGGCGTTCCCCGTGGCGGTTCGGCGTCCCGGTGGTCTGCCTGCTGGCCGGCGTGCTGCTCGCCGCCACGCACGGGGTGTCGGGTGGCGCGGAGATCAGGCGCAGCGACGCCC
The DNA here is from genome assembly GCF_001666755.1 of Mycobacterium sp. E1214. Taxonomy (GTDB): domain Bacteria; phylum Actinomycetota; class Actinomycetes; order Mycobacteriales; family Mycobacteriaceae; genus Mycobacterium. The sequence goes on from NZ_LZJC01000119.1 coordinate 7,883, forward strand.
CGCGGCTGGTCGACCTGGTTCGGGAAGCGCAGTCGTCGGTCAACGGGCTCAGCGCCCAGCGCGACGAGCTGGCCCGCAAGATCGACGCGGCGCACGGGCGGTCGTCGGACGCCGCGCTGGCGGCCATGCTGCGGCGCTCCGCCGAGCTCGCCGCCGAGGCGGACATGACCCCGGTGCACGGGCCGGGCCTGGTGGTGACGCTGGAAGACGCGCAGCGCGACGCCAACGGCCGCTTCCCGCGCGACGCCTCCCCCGACGACCTGGTGGTGCACCAGCAGGACATCCAGGCGGTGCTCAACGCGTTGTGGAGCGCCGGCGCCGAGGCCATCCAGATGCAGGACCAGCGCCTGATCGCCACGTCCATGCCGCGCTGCGTGGGCAACACCCTCCTGCTCAACGGCCGCACCTACAGCCCGCCGTACACGATCACCGCGATCGGCAACTCGGCGGCCATGCAGGCCGCGCTCGCCGCCGCCCCGCTGGTCGTCCTCTACAAGCAGTACGTCGTGCGATTCGGGCTCGGCTACAGCGAACAGGTCAAGCCCGACGTGCAGCTCGTCGGCCACTTCGAACCCGATCGGCTGCACTTCGCCCAGGCGGCGGGTCCCATCGACCACTGAACCCGGTGCCCGCCGCGGCGGACGGTAACCTGGCACGATGCGGATTCTGGTCGTCGACAACTACGACAGCTTCGTGTTCAACCTGGTCCAGTACCTGGGGCAGCTGGGCGTCGAGGCCGAGGTACGGCGCAACGACGACGACCGCTTGACCGACCAGACCGCCATCGCCGAGCAATTCGACGGCGTGCTGCTCAGCCCCGGCCCGGGCACCCCCGAACGCGCCGGCGCGTCGATCGGGCTGGTCCGCGCGTGCGCCGCCGCGAGCACTCCCCTGCTCGGGGTGTGCCTGGGGCACCAGGCCATCGGGGTGGCCTTCGGCGCAACCGTGGACCGCGCCCCCGAGCTGCTGCACGGCAAGACCAGCAGCGTGCTCCACACCAATGCCGGTGTGCTGCAAGGACTTCCGGAGCCGTTCACGGCCACCCGGTACCACTCGCTGACCATCCTGCCCGAGTCGCTGCCGCCGGTGCTCGAGGTGACCGCGCAGACCCAGAGCGGCGTGATCATGGGCGTGCGCCACACCGATCTGCCGATTCACGGCGTTCAGTTCCACCCGGAGTCGATCCTCACCGAGGGCGGCCACCGGATGCTGGCGAACTGGCTGGCGTACTGCGGCTGGGTGCGCGACGACACCCTGGTGCGACGGCTCGAGAACGACGTCCGCGCCGCCGTGCGCCCCTACTTCCCGGACCCGGCGGCTACTGACCGAACTTCAGCGTGATGATGCCGTCGCGGTTGACGCCGGACCCGGCCGGCGGATTCTGATACACCACCCGGTGTGACTGGGAGCCGCCCGCGTCCACGTCGGCGCCCTTGTCCAGGATCCCCGTCCAGCCGAGGGCGCGCAGCCGCGGCTCGGCGTCCGTCCAGAACATCCCGCTCAGGTCGGGCATCACGAACTGGTTGCCCTTGGACACCTGCAGCTCGATGATCGAGTCCACCGGGACCGTCTGACCCTTGGGCGGGTTGGTGCCGATCACCTCACCGGCCGGGCGCGGGCTGTCCACGGGCGCCTGCGCCAGCTTGGTGAACCCGTAGACCGTCAGGTTCTTCTGCGCGACGTCGACGGTCTGGCCCGCGACGTCGGGCACCTGCTTGGTCTCCGGCCCGGAGCCGACGATCACCGTGATCACGTTGGTGATCGCCGAGGTCTGGTTGGCCGGCGGGTTGGTCCCGATCACCTTGCCGAGCAACTCGGGCGTCGACGGCGAGTTCGCCTGCTTGAACTTGCTGAACCCGGCGGCCTTGAGCTTGGTGACGGCGTCGGCGTAGCTCAGCGACGACACGTCCGGCACCTCGCGCTGCTCGGGGCCGGTGGAGACGTTGATGGTGATCTCGTCGCCCGCGCCGACGGACGCGTTGGCGCCCGGGTCGGTGCCGATGACATGGTCGGGCGGGATCGCGGAGTCCGGCTTTTGCAGTGTGCGGGTCTTGAAGCCACGGTTCTGCAGCGCGGCGATGGCATCGGCCGACACCTGGCCACGCACGTCGGGGACCTGCACGTCGCGGGTGGTGCCGCCGAAGGTGTTGAACGCGATGACGACGACGATCGTCAACACCGCCAGCGCGGCGACCGCCACGATCCAGCGGCCCACCGAGCCGCCGCCGTCCTCATCGCCGACACGCTCCAGGGGCTGGCGGGGCAGCGGATCGGTGCGCGGCCCGGGGAAGGCGCCGCCGGTCGACAGCAACGAAGTCCGCTCGGCGTCGGTCAGGACCTTGGGCGCCTCGGGCCGCTCCCCGTTGTGCACACGCACCAGGTCCGTGCGCATCTCGGCGGCCGTCTGGTAGCGGTTGTCCGGGTTCTTCGCGAGCGCCTTGAGGACGACGGCGTCGAGGTCGGCGGAGATGCCCTCGTGGCGCTGCGACGGCGGGATCGGATCCTCGCGGACGTGCTGGTAGGCGACCGCCACGGGCGAATCGCCAGTGAAAGGTGGCTCGCCCGTGAGGATTTCGTAGAGCACGCAGCCTAGCGAGTACACGTCGGAGCGGGCGTCGACGGTGTCGCCGCGGGCCTGCTCGGGCGACAGATACTGCGCGGTACCGATCACCGCGGCGGTTTGGGTGACGCTGTTGCCGCTGTCGGCGATGGCGCGGGCGATCCCGAAGTCCATCACCTTCACCGCGTTGGTGTGCGAGATCATGATGTTCGCGGGCTTGACGTCGCGGTGGATGATGCCGTTCTGGTGGCTGAAGTTCAGCGCCTGGCAGGCGTCGGCGATGATCTCGATGGCCCGCCGCGGCGGCAGCGGCCCGTCGTTGTGGACGATGTCGCGCAGGGTCACCCCGTCGACGTACTCCATCACGATGTAGGGCAGCGGGCCGGTCGGCGTCTCCGCCTCGCCGGTGTCGTACACCGCCACGATCGACGGGTGGTTCAGCGCGGCGGCGTTCTGGGCCTCCCGCCGGAAGCGTAGGTAGAAGCTCGGGTCGCGGGCCAGGTCGGCGCGCAGCACCTTCACCGCGACGTCGCGGTGCAAGCGGACGTCGCGGGCCAGGTGGACCTCGGACATGCCTCCGAAGCCGAGGATCTCGCCGAGCTCGTAGCGGTCGGACAGGTGCTGCGGGGTGGTCATTGCGGTGTCTCGGGTCGGTCCGGCCAGCGGATGTGGAAGGCAGCGCCGGCGCCGCTGGGCGTCTTGCTCGCCGGCGGCGCCGATGCGGGAGGAGTGCCCGTGTCGGTCACCGTGGGCGGTTGCTGCTGTTGGTTGGCGCGGGAGTTGATGACGATGAGCACCGCGATGATGATCGCGAGCGCGCCCAGCACGCCCGCGGCCCACAGCAGCGCGCGCTGCCCCGAGGAGAAGGTGCGCCGCGCCGGCGGCGGCCGGTGGCTCCCGGTGGCCGGCCGGGAGCGGCGGGCCGGGGCGGCGCGACCGCCGGTGGCCACCGCGGGCGCCCGGGTGGTGGGGCTGGACGGAACCACCGCCGGGGAGGCGCGGCCGGCGGGCGGCGACTGGCTCGGCCGCGGCGGCCGACGCCCGGCCCGCACGGCGGCCACCGCGTCGGCGAACGGACCGCCGCTGCGGTAGCGCATCGCCGGGTTCTTCACCAGCGTGATCTCGATCAGCTCGCGCACGTTGGGCGGCAGCTCGGCGGGCAGCGGCGGCGGGGGCTCCTTGATGTGCTTCATCGCCACGGTCAGCGCCCCGTCGCCGGTGAACGGCCGCTTGCCCGACACCACCTCGTAGCCGACGACGCCCAACGAATAGACGTCGCTCGAGGGGGTCGCGTCGTGGCCCAGGGCCTGTTCGGGCGCGATGTACTGGGCGGTGCCCATGACCATGCCGGTCTGGGTCACCGGGGCGGCGTCGACCGCCTTGGCGATACCGAAGTCGGTGATCTTCACCTGGCCGGTCGGGGTGATCAGGATGTTCCCGGGCTTGACGTCGCGGTGCACCAGGCCGGCGGCGTGGGCCACCTGCAGCGCGCGGCCGGTCTGCTCCAGCATGTCCAGCGCGTGCCGCAGCGAGAGCCGGCCGGTGCGCTTGAGCACCGAGTTCAGCGGTTCGCCGTTGACCAGCTCCATCACCAGGTAGGCGGTGCGGCCCTCACCGTCGAGCTGGCTCTCGCCGTAGTCGTGCACCTGGGCGATGCCCGGGTGGTTGAGCATCGCCGTCGTCCGCGCCTCCGCGCGGAACCGCTCGATGAACTCCGGGTCCTGGGAGAACTCCTGCTTGAGGACCTTGACGGCCACCCGGCGACCCAACCGGCTGTCGACGGCTTCCCACACCTGTCCCATGCCGCCGGTGGCGATCAGGCGCTGCAGCCGGTACCTGCCGGACAGCGTCACCCCAACTCGCGGGCTCATGGTCCTCCCTGTAGCGCAGCCTGGATGACGGCCCGCCCGATCGGCGCGGCGAGTGCACCCCCCGTCGCGGACAGGCGGTCGGCGCCATTCTCCACCAACACCGCCACGGCGACCTTCGGGGCCTGGGCGGGCGCGAACGCGATGTACCACGCGTGCGGCGGTGTGTGACGCGGGTCGGTGCCATGCTCCGCGGTACCCGTCTTGGATGCGATCTGCACGCCGGGAATGGCCCCTTTCTGCTGTGCGAACTTCTCGGCGCCGACCATCAGTTCTGTTAGCTTAGCGGCGACCTGCGGCGACACCGCGCGCCGCTGCTCATACGGGGCGGTCGTGCTGATGGTGGCCAGGTCCGGCCCCTTGAGGCTGTCGATCAGATATGGCTGCATCGTGACGCCGTCGTTGGCGATGGTCGCCGCGATCTCGGCGTTTTGCAGCGGGGTGAGCGCCACGTCCTTCTGACCGATGCTCGACATCCCGAGCGCGGCCGCGTCCGGGATGATCCCGACGGTGGATTCGGCCACCTGCAGCGGGATCACGCTGGGCGTCGTGTCCAGCCCGAACGAGTGCGCCATGTTGCGCAGGGCGTCGGACCCGGTGAGGATGCCCAGCTGGACGAACGCGGTGTTGCACGACTGCGCGAAGGCCTGTTGCAGCGACACGGTCGGCTGGTCACCGCAGGCTTGCCCGCCGTAGTTCTCCAGCGTGGCGGTGCTGCCGGGCAGCGGGATGGACGACGCCGCGGTGAGCTGTTCGGTGTCGCTGGCGCCGGCCTGCAATGCGGCCGCGGTGGTGATCACCTTGAAGGTGGAGCCGGGTGGGTAGGTCTCCGCGATGGCGCGGTTGGTCAGCGGGCTGTCGGGGTTGTCGCGCAGCCGCTGCCACGCCTGGGCCTGCACCTCCGGGTCGTGCGAGGACAGCAGGTTCGGGTCATACGACGGTGACGACACCATCGCCAGGATCTTGCCGGTCGAGGGCTCGAGGGCGACGACGGCGCCCTTGCACGCCGGGCCGCCGCAGCCCTGCTGCAGGCCGTCCCACGCGGCCTGCTGGACGCGGGGCTTGATCGTGGTGTCGACGTTGCCGCCGCGCGGGTCGCGACCGGTGAAGAAGTCGGCCAGCCGCCGACCGAACAGCCGCTCGTCGGAGCCGTTCAGCAGCGCGTCCTCAGCGCGTTCCAGGCCGCTGCTCGAGTAGCGCAGCGAATAGAAGCCGGTGATCGGCGCGTAGGCCAAGGGATTGGGATACACCCGCAAGAAGCGGAACCGGTTGTCGGTGGCCACCGAGTACGCCAACAGTTGGCCGCCCGCCACGATCTGGCCGCGTTGCCGCGAGTACTCGTCAAGCAGCACCCGCTGGTTGCGCGGGTCGGCGCGCAGGGAGTCGGCGGCGAACACTTGCGTCATGGTCGCGTTGAGCAGCAGCAGCACGATCAACGCCATGACGGTAATCGAGATACGCCGCAGGGAGGCGTTCATACTTTCTCGATCACCTCGGTGCCGGCCGCGGCGATCGGCTCGGTGTTGCGCGCGCGGGTGCGTAACGGCCGCCGGGCGCTGTGCGAGATGCGGGCCAGGATGGCCAACAGCACGTAATTGGCCAGCAGCGACGACCCGCCGTAGGACATCCACGGCGTGGTCAGCCCGGTCAGCGGGATCAGCTGGGTGACGCCGCCGACGACGATGAACAGCTGAATGGCCAACGTGGACGCCAGCCCCGCGGCCAGCAGCTTACCGAAGCTGTCCCGGGTGGCGATCGCCGTGCGCAGGCCCCGCACGATCACGATGGTGTAGAGCATCAGGATGCTGGCCAACCCGACCAGGCCGAGCTCCTCACCGAACGCCGCGATGATGAAGTCGGTGGAGGCGGCCGGCACGGTGTCGGGTTGGCCGTTGCCCAGCCCGGTGCCGAAGATGCCGCCGGTGGCGAAGCTGAACAACGACTGCACGATCTGGTAACCGCTGCCGTCGGGGTCGGAGAACGGATCCCACCACATCTGCACGCGCACCCGAACGTGGCTGAAGATGAAGTACGCGATCACGCTCCCGACGGCGAACAGCGTCAGGCCCAGCACCACCCAGCTGAAGCGCTGCGTGGCCAGATAGACCACCACCAGAAACGACGCGTAGAGCAAAAGCGATGTGCCCAAATCCTTTTCGAAGGTCATCACACCGATCGAGATGATCCAGGCCGCCAACAGCGGCGCGAGGTCGCGCGGCCGCGGCAGGGTCAGCCCCATGAAATGCTTACCGGCGCTGGTGAACAGTCCCCGTTTGGCGATCAGCACCGCCGAGAAGAAGATCAGCAACAGGATCTTGGAGAACTCGGCGGGCTGGATCGAGAAGCCGGGGAAGCGAATCCAGATCTTGGCGCCGTTCTGCTCGGACAGCGCCGCCGGCAGCAGGGCGGGAATCGACAGGAATAGCAGCCCCGTGATCCCGCAGATGTAGCCATAGCGGGCCAGTTGCCGGTGGTCTTTCAAGAAGGTGACCACCAGGGCGAAGGTGACGACGCCGATCAGGGTCCACAGCATCTGTTGGGTCGCGCTGGGGTGATGCCGGCCGCTGAGCTGGTTGTTGACCAGATCCAGCCGGTGAATCATCACCAACCCAAGTCCGTTGAGGAGCGCGACAATTGGCAACAGCAGCGGGTCGGTGTAGGGCGCGAAACGCCGGATGGCGACGTGCGCCGACCCGAAAGCGAGCAAGAACGCCAACCCATAGCTGGTCACGTTCCAGCTCAGGCCGCGGTCCTGGTTGGCCTCCACGATGAGCAACGCCGCGACGGTGATCAGCGCGGCGAAGAACAGCAGCGCCAGCTCGGCGTTGCGCCGGGTGGGCAAGGGAGGCGTGACCGCGACCGGCGGCTGGACTTGGGTGGTCATGCCACCGTCCGGCAGTCGGTACCCGGTTGAAGCGGGGGCGCGGGAAGCGCGGTCACCGTCTGCGAAGTGGTCGTCGGACCGGCCGGTGCGGGGGCCGCCGGGCTGGGGAGCGCAGAGGCGCTGGGCGGCGG
>NZ_LZJC01000120.1 GCF_001666755.1 Mycobacterium sp. E1214
CGCATCCCGCGCAACCGCGCCGTCATCATGCTGCTCATCGACGTGTCGCAATCCATGCGGGCGACCGACGTGCCGCCCAACCGGCTCAAGGCCGCCGAGGAGGCGGCCACCCAATTCGCCGGCCAGTTGACGCCCGGCGTCAACCTGGGGCTGGTGGCGTTCTCCGGGACGCCGTATCTGCTGGTCCCGCCGACGCCCCAACACCAGGCGACCATCGAGGCGCTGAAGAAGCTGGACTTCGCGGACAGCACGGCCACCGGCGAGGCCATTTTCACCGCCCTGCACGCGATCAGCGCCACCGCGGTGGTCGGCGGCGACAAGCCGCCACCCGCCCGCATCGTGCTGCTCTCCGACGGCGCCGAGAACGTGCCGCTGGACCCCAACGCCCCGCAGGGCGCCTTCACCGCGGCCCGCGCCGCGAAGTCCGAGGGCGTGCAGATCTCGACGATCTCGTTCGGCACGCCCTACGGCACCGTCGACTACGAGGGGGCCACCATCCCGGTGCCCGTGGACGACCAGACCCTGCAGAAAATCTGCGAGATCACCGACGGCCAGTCGTTTCACGCCGACAGCCTGGACTCGCTGAAGAACGTCTACACGACCCTGCAGCGCCAGATCGGCTACGAGTCCGTGAAGGGCGACGCCAGCCTGGCCTGGATGCTGCTGGGCACCGTCGCCATGGCCGGTGCCGTGCTGGCCGGGCTGCTGCTCAACCGCCGGCTGCCCGCCTGAGTCTCAGGTGGGCAGGCGCCGGTTGAGGACCAACGCCAACACCGTCGCGATCAGCGCCGCGACGACCCCCAGCCGCAACCAGCCGGCGCTGCCGGGGCCGGGCACCGTGCGGTAGCCGATCTCGTTCTCGATGGCGTTGTAGCTCTTGTTGAGCTCGGCGGCGTTGGTCGCGGTGTAGGCCTGCCCGCCGGAGAGCTTGGCGACGGTCTTCATCTGGTCGGTCGAGACGGGCACGGCGACGCGCTGCCCGTCCATCTCGATTTCGCCGCCCTTGGTGCCGAA
>NZ_LZJC01000121.1 GCF_001666755.1 Mycobacterium sp. E1214
CGCAATCGCCGTGGCGGCACCTCCCGATCGCCGTCTCGCTGCTGAGCCTGGTCCTACTGACGATCGCGCTGGCCACGTCGCTGGTGCTGCTGACCACGGCCATGGCCGGGCCGACGTCCGACATTCGGATCCCGCTGAACCGGGCGGTCGTGATGCTGGTGATCGACGTGTCGGAGTCGATGGCCTCCAACGACGTGCCGCCGTCGCGGCTGGCCGCGGCGAAGGAGGCCGGCAAGCAGTTCGCCGAGCAGCTGACGCCCGCGATCAACCTCGGCCTGGTCGAGTTCGCGGCCAACGCCACGCTGTTGGTGCCCCCGACCACCAATCGGGAGGCCGTCAAGGCGGGCATCGACAGCCTGCAGGCGGCGCCCAAGACCGCGACGGGCGAGGGCCTGTTCACCGCGCTGCAGGCCATCGCGACCGTCGGCTCGGTGATGGGGGGCGGGGACGGTCCGCCGCCGGCGCGGATCGTGCTGGAATCCGACGGCGCCGAGAACGTGCCGCTGGACCCCAACGCCCCGCAGGGCGCCTTCACCGCGGCCCGCGCCGCGAAGTCCGAGGGCGTGCAGATCTCGACGATCTCG